>NZ_CP089975.1:1200000-1800000 GCF_029581575.1 Moraxella nasibovis
TGTGCTGTGGCGGCGAGATCATCGCTTTTGTTCTCGCTGCGGCGCTGCCACCACACCACACCGACATGAGCACGCCATGATGTGTGGTCATTGCCGTCATCGTGCTTATCCACGAGTACAGCCTTGCGTCATCGTCGCCATCACTCGCATTCACCCCACCACCCAAAAAAGGCAAATCCTGCTCGCCCTGCATCAGCGTCATAAAGACAGTGGTATGTATGGCTTGGTGGCAGGCTTTGTTGAGGCAGGCGAGTCGCTCGAGAGCGCTGTGCATCGTGAGGTGGCAGAAGAAGTGGGGCTTGGCGTGACCAACTTACGCTATGCAGGCTCTCAGCCTTGGCCTTATCCCACCAATCTCATGCTTGGTTTTATCGCCGATTATCAAAGCGGGGAGATTGTCGTGCAAGAAAATGAGTTGGCGGAGGCTAAGTTTTTTGATGTCGATCAGCTCCCCCACATACCCAAGCCCAGCACCATCGCCCATGCACTCATTGAGCAGGTCGTCAGCCTGCCTGTGAGCAATTAACCTTTGAATATATTAAAATTTAAAAAAGCCCAAGCCATGACCACCGCCAGACTTGACCACCTTCCTGTATTATTTAGCCCCTTGCAGTTGGAGGGGCTGCCACAGCCTGCACGCATTCAAATCGCTCAGATTGACGAGGTCTTGCCGCAAACTCAGTGCGGACTTTGCGGACATCATGACGGCTGTCTGCCATACGCACACGGCATTGTCATGAATGGCGAGCCACCAAATCTGTGCGTCCCTGGTGGGCAGGCGGTTACCGACCAGATCACAAGCCTTCTAAACACTCCCCATCATACAGCCGCACCCAGCAAATGGCGCACCGACAGCGCCACTTTGCGCCCCATCGAGGCGCGTGCCGTCATCCGTGAGGACGATTGCATTGGCTGCACCAAGTGCATTCCTGCCTGCCCTGTTGATGCCATCATCGGCACCGCCAAGCACATGCACAGCATCATCAGCGAGCTATGTACAGGCTGCGAGCTGTGCCTTGCGCCCTGCCCTGTGGACTGCATTGATCTGGTGGCGCATCCACGAGTGCTGAGCGATGCCGAGCGCCAGACAACCCAAAACCACCTACGGCGCCGCTATCATCAGCATCTCAACCGTGTTGAAAGCAGCATCAAACAAGGCGCAAAACCTGTCGTCAGCACGGTCGAGTCTGCGATGGCAAATGTCATCACCCAAGAGACTGTCATCAGCATCGATGAGCAGGCTGCCAAAAATGCCATCGCTGCCGCCAAGCTTCGCACCCAAATCAAAAAACTCAATAAACAGCTGTCTGTCCGAGATGATGATAATGTCCGTGCTAAGTTATTACAGCTTAGCACGCAATTACAAGCGCTAGAAAGCCATCAAAAATCCCTAAAGTAAAACCCTTAAAATGACAGAAAAACCCTAAAATCACCCAAGATTTTTAGTGACATCACAAAGAAAGAACCATCATGAGCCAAACAGCCCACGAACACGCCGATCTCATCAGACGACTTGAAGAAAGCCACTTCATATTTCCTCAGGCGCCCAAGCTCATCACCGATGCCGTCAAAGCTGAGCCTTTATCGCCGATGGATAAGATTATGCTGCGTGCGCACAAAATCGACAGCAACGGCAAAATCAAAGACGCCCTACTCACCGCCAAATCTTATCACAAAGGCTCGATACGCTTGATTTATGCAGGCTATTTTTTGTTTGGTTTGGTTGGGGTGTTGGCGCTTCTTAGCACGCAGATGGTGAATTTCTTTTATGTACTGGTGGCACTTTTGGGGTGGCATACCGTATCGCTTTTATGGTGGCTGATTGGGCTTTTTCGTCAAGATTCTTTGTCGTTTTTTGGCAGTATTTTTGAAGGCATCGCCGTCAAAAAGCCGCTCGTGCATCGGCTCATCGGTGCAGGGGATGATGCCGCCTTACAGCACGCGCTAAGTTTACAGCAAGACATTCATCGCCCTATCAAACGCTGGCATCTAAACAAGATCATGCATGGCGCCTGGCTGTCATCACTTTTGGGTACTTTGCTTGCGCTTTTGGGGTTGTTTTTATTTCGCCGTTATGATTTTGCTTGGGAATCCACCCTGCTTACAGACGCACATTTTTTAAATCTCATGCAAATTTTTGGCGCCCTGCCCCATGCACTGGGCTTTGATTTGCCAAACCGTGAACTGCCCATCAGCGTCCAAAATGCACGATTTGCATGGCTCATCATGCTGTCTGTGACCCTTTATGGGCTGCTACCCAGACTTTTGGCTTTTGTGGTTTGCGCGTTGAAATCTAAGACGACATTCTCCATTGACCCAAAACAGCCGTATTATGCCAATTTGATTCGTCAGTTTAGCCAAAGCATCATCGACCAAGACGACTACACGCCAAGCACAAAGCCTGCGCCGTCTTTTGACATCACTGGCAAATCCTTTGTTTCAGCGGCATTAGAACGCCCTGTGCAGCTTGACTTGGGCGCATTGAATGTCGTGCATGACTTTGGTGTGGTCGATGATAAAGCAAGTCTTGACAAGCTCATCCACACCGCCAAAGCCGCAGACGCCATGATCTGCCTGATGGTCGATGTGCATATTTTACCCGACCGTGGCGTGATGCGCAAAGTGGCAAATCTTGCTCATGCAGGCATGGTGGTAAGACTTGCTCACGCTGATGGCGCTCAAAATGATCACAGACTGCTTTGGCAAAGCAAGCTTGATGAGCTTGGCGTCATGGTGATTTAAATCGTGCGTTTTAAATGCAGGCTAACTTTTCTAATTTGTCCAGTCGTCTTGACGGAGTGGCAACATCATCGTTGGTGATTTAAAATCACGCATGAGTTGATGAGCTGTCAATCGCTTTTTACAAGCCGACAAAAAATAAGCCCTGTCTTAACAAGGCTTATTTTATTATTCGTTCACAAACGCAATCTTTGACAACCCTGCCGTACTGGCGGTGGCAAGCACTTGGGCGACCATGTCGTATTTGCCTTCACGGTCGGCACGCAGATGCACCTGCGGGTCTTTGCCCTGTGCCACTTGCTCGGCAAATCGACGCTGCAATTCATTAAGGTCAATCTTTTCGCTGTCCCAATAAATCTCGCCCTGACTGTCAATGCTCACTTGTAGCACCTCAGGCGGCTGTTCATTGACGCTGGCGGTGGTCTTTGGCAAATCCAGTGGCACGGTCGGATTAAGTACCGTCGCCGTCACCAAAAAGATGATCATCAGCACCAGCATGATGTCGATGAGCGGAATGAGATTCATCTCATTCATGCCGTTGTCGTCATTATTGCCCAATTCAAAAGCCATAAAAGCGCTCCTTATCGTGCTGTTTCGGCAAGGATTTGGTGAGCTGTGTCATTGGCGACATGGATCGCACGCTTGTTCATGCGAGTAGCGATGTTATAAAACACCACCGCAGGAATCGCCACCGCCAAGCCCAGACCTGTCATGATGAGCGCCTCGCCCACAGGACCTGCCACCTGTGCCAGACCTGCTTGTCCGCTTTTCGCCACGCTATGCAGTGCATGAAAAATGCCCCACACCGTGCCAAACAGTCCGATGAATGGTGCGATCGATGCAGTCGTGCCTAGGATTGGCAAGCCTTTTTCCATTTCAAAGCGGTAGCGGGCGATGTTTTGGAGTAGCTTTTGCTCGACGACCATTTTCTTTTGGCTAAAATCCAGACCGCTAAGCTCACTTGACGAACCCGAGACAGACTGTCTTAGACCATCACCAATGCTGCCAGCCAATTTGCATGACTGTGCCACACGCATGATACCCACCACCCAAGAGACGATGGATAAAGCGAACAAAATAAAAAACAAGGTTTTACTAACTGCGTCAGTATGACTCCAGTAAAATGCAAAATCCATAATATTTCCTCTTACATAAGGTAAAATTCTTTTTCAATCAAGCAATTAATTAATGGTAAAATTCATTGGCAAAGTTACCTTACCACGCACAGGATTGCCCTGCTCATCTTTAAATGGGTTAAACGACGCTGCCCTAATTGCTTTGGTAATCTGACTGTCCACATTTTTACCCAAGCCAGTATTGACACCAGTTGCACTGGTAATTCTACCCTTTTCATTGATTTCCAAATGAACGGTAAATGAGATGGTTTGAACCTTGGCATCTTCAACATCGACTTTGCTGAAGTTGGGTTTGTTACGCCAGCTAGCATTGGCTTTGGCAGCAGAGATGGTGATGTCGCCAATTTTGTTGCCTGTGCCACGACCACCACCCTGATCTTTTGTGTTATTGCTTGTATTTTTTGCTTTGCCAGCTGCGGCAGCTTCTGCTTCTGCCTTTGCAAGAGCAGCAGCCTCCGCTTCAGCTCTGGCTTTGGCAGCAGCCTCAGCCTTCGCCTTTGCGCGAGCGTCGGCTTCCGCTTGCGCAGCGGCTTTTGCTTTGGCATCTGCCTCCGCTTTTAATCTTGCTTCGGCGGCAGCTTTTTCTTGTTTTTTCTTTTCAGCTTCTGCCCTTTGCTCAGCTTCCCATCTTGCCTGTGCTTCAGCTTGCTGTTTTGCTAAGATTTCAGCTTGTTGATTGGCTTCTTGTTGATTTTTTTGTGGTGTTGTCTCGGCTGTGGCAGGGGTTTTCTGCTGTTGTTTGGTTTGGTTTGGTTCTGGTATTTTTGGTGTTGTTTGCTTGATTTTTTGGGGTGGCTCTTTGGCTGGCTCAACTTTTGGTTTGGCAGCTGCTGGGCGTGGGTCAGGATTGACCTCGGTTTTTGGTGCGATGATGGGTTTAATGGGTTGTGGCGTTTGAATAACTTCATCTACCACTTGTTCGATTTCGATTTCTTTGATAGGTTCAATAATCTCTACCGTGATTGGCGGCGTGATTTTTAATGGCTTTAATTCAGGCATCTGCATATTCGCCACGCCAAAGCCCGCCAAGCCATGCAGCGCCACTGCCACGCCCACTGCCAATGCCTTGATGTGATTATTAGAAGTGAAATTTACATCGCTCATGATGGTCACTGCCCGCTATTTTTGCCATAATAAACAAAACGATAACTATTCACAATAGTATCTGAACAAATTTTTTAGCAATTTTTACCGAATGCAAATGGTTTTAGCTATTAAAACTAAACCCCTATTATAACATAATGATAATAATTTACAAATAAAAATTTGCCATAAAAACAGGACTTAGCCATGCCAAGTCCTGCTCTTTTAATGTCATCAAATCACAGCTTTGCCAGCACCGCATCACCCATTTCACTACAACTCACAAGTGTCGTGCCATCTTCATAAATGTCCGCCGTGCGTAGTCCGTCCGCCAGCACCGCTTGTACGGCATTTTCTACTTGCTTGGCACGGGTTTCGTCATTTAGGCTATACCGCAAAAGCATTGCCAACGACAAAATGGTTGCCAATGGGTTCGCCTTATTTTGCCCTGCGATATCAGGCGCAGAGCCGTGCGATGGCTCGTACAAACCCTTACCATTTTCATCAAGGCTTGCCGACGGGAGCATGCCGATAGAACCTGTCAGCATTGACGCTTGGTCGGACAAAATATCGCCAAAGATATTTCCTGTCGCCACCACATCAAATTGCTTGGGGGCTTTAACCAGTTGCATAGCACAATTATCCACATACATATGGCTAAGCTCGACATCTGGATAGTCTTTTGCCACTTCATTAAAAATTTCTTTCCAAAGTTCAGTCGTTTCTAATACATTGGCTTTATCCACCGAACACAATTTTTTATTTCGTTTTTGAGCAGATTCAAATGACACTTTGGCAATACGGCGAATTTCACTCTCGCTATATCGCATGGTATTAAAGCCTTCACGCTCGCCTTTATCGTTGGTAATAATGCCACGAGGCTCGCCAAAATAAATATCGCCCGTTAATTCACGCACGATTAAAATATCCAGTCCTGCTACCACCTCACTTTTTAAAGTGGACGCATTGGCAAGCTCTTTATACAAAATGGCAGGGCGTAAATTGGCAAATAAATTTAAATCTTTACGAATTGCCAACAGCCCCCGTTCTGGGCGTAATGGACGCTCTAAATTGTCATATTGCGGACTGCCTACCGCCCCCAATAATACCGCATCGGCTTTGCGGACGATTTCTTGGGTTTCGGCTGGATATGGCACACCATAAGCATCATAGGCTTCTCCGCCCAATTTGGCATATTCATAGCTTGCCTGTAAGCCATTTTGGATAAGTTTATCCAATACTTTAACCGCTTGGGCGACAATTTCAGGTCCAATACCATCGCCATTTAGGATTGCAATGTGTTTCATAAATATTCCTTAATTTAAATCAATTTAACCAAAAGTAATTGCATATTGCAAATGACAATTTTCTTTTTTAAATTTTTCAAAGGCTTGGCGATACCAATTTGGGTCATTGGCGGATAATCCATAATCTTCATAAATTTCCACCCCAAAGAATTCGCCATCTAAAAATGGTTCAATGCCCCAAATGTTAATATTTTTCTGTTCTGCACGATTAAGAACAATTTCAAAATCGCTTTCAGAAACATAAATAATACTTGGCACATCAAAACCATTATTTAAATTGGTTAAACCTTCAAATAAATAATTTGCAATATTAAAAGTCATATTAAGCTGTCAACTCTCTAAACACCCAAGGTCTCTCCGCACGGGCTTTTTCCTCAAAGGCTTTAATAGCATCGGCATTTTGCAAAGTCAAACCAATATCGTCCAAGCCATTTAATAAACAATGTTTACGAAATGCGTCCACTTCAAAAGTATATTCTTTGCCACTTGGCGAAATCACCTTTTGATTTTCTAAATCCACGGTTAATTGATAGCCGACATTATCAAAACATTCTTTAAATAACTCATCAACTTCGCTTTCAGAAAGAATGACAGGAAGCATACCGTTTTTAAAACAGTTATTAAAGAAAATATCCGCAAAACTTGGGGCAATCACGGTACGAAAACCGTATTCATTTAATGCCCAAGGGGCGTGTTCACGGCTAGAACCACAGCCAAAATTGGTACGAGCAAGCAAAATCGTTGCCCCTTGATAGCGTTCTTGATTTAACACAAAATCAGTATTTTTTGGGCGTTTTGAAATGTCTTGCCCCAGAAAGCCCTCGTCCAAATAACGCAATTCGTCAAATAAATTATCGCCAAAGCCTGTGCGTTTAATGGATTTTAAAAACTGCTTAGGGATAATCAAATCCGTATCCACATTGGCACGGTCTAGGGGGGCAACAATGCCGATTTCGGTGGTGTATTGTTTCATAATATTTGCCTTTTAATTAAAATCTTACCAATGATAATAAGCCGTCAAACTTGCTGTTGCCAATACCTTGCCATTTAAATTAAAGCCGAGTACCGCAGGGCTAATGGTATTTGGTAAATCCAGCATTTCATTTAGAGCATATAGGGTAAAAATATAACGGTGCGGTTTATCGCCCTGCGGGGGAAATGCCCCAATAAAGCCGTCAAGAGAAGCATCATTTTTTAATTCCAAAATGCCATTGCCAAACTCATTGGATTTGCCTTTTGGTAATTCATTCCAATCGGCTGGAATATTAAACGCATTCCAATGCCAAAAACCACAGCCTGTTGGGGCGTCAGGGTCGTACATTGTTAGCACAAAACTTTTGGTATCTTTTGGAGCGTTTTGCCATTTAAGGTTTGGGCTTATGTTATTGCCTGCATACCCCCAAATATTGGCGACATAATCATTAGACAGTGTACTGTTTGGGGCAATCTCATCGCACGATAAAGTCATTTCGCCTTGTGGTTGGGCGGGCTGGCGGACTTCTAAATAGGGGTTTTGGGCTAAATCATTCATAAAATTTTCCTTTTAACAATTAAATTCATCAATTTCTATGGGGTCGGCGATTAGGGTTGTGATAAGCTCGGAATAATTCAGCATTTAAAATCATACAAGTTTTAATGAAAAGTTTACCAAACACAATGTTTATAATGTTTAGTCAAGTTTTCATCTTTGCTGATTAAAACGCTGTTATCTAGCATTGCGTGAGCGACAATTAAACGGTCAAACGCATCACGGGTAAAATCACAAGTTAAAGCAACATTGACAATATCTAGCCAATTCTTTTGGCAAATATTTAAATGCAAAACTTGCTTTAATGAATTTATCACTTGGTCAGGCGGAGCATTTACTCGCTTTTTATCGTAAAGATACTGCAATTCCAATTTAACCATTGGCGAAATTAGCAAATAATTATGCTGTAATATTTGCAACACCTGGTTTGAAAATTTATGCAGTTCTTTGGCATAAAGCCAAACCACTGCGTGCGTATCCAAATAAATACTATCGTGGGAAATCAAGATTTAATTCCTTTTCCCAATTTAAATTTACCAAGTCATCAGAATTACCATTCACATAATTTGGGTGAGCGGTTAATTTGGATAAATCATTTAACGGTTTTTTTGCAATTGATTTTTGTAATTGCTCAATGATTTGCATTTGATGACTAGCATCTAATTGCTGTGCCATTGTAACAATTTGGGCAACTGTAACAGGCATCGCTTACTCCTTTTATTTAATTGAGATTTTGTGAATTTAAAATATTTTACCAATACTAATCAAGTCCACATTGTCCAACGCACATCAATTAGGCGTTTTAGCATTTCATTTTCCAATTCATTATTTTCCCAATTTGGTAAATTTTTAACTTCTTCACTATTGTATTTTTGCCACCAATCATATAAAAACAACATTTCTTGTTTGGCAAGTTTACGATTTTCATCTTCTTCCCAATCAATAAAATCTTCAATATCTTTATTGATAAAGCTGGTTTCTTCGTGAATAAAATTAACGAGCAGTTGAAAACAGGCGTGCAATAACACGCCGTCTTTATCATACCATTCTTGATTGAGCGTATCAATCTTTAAAAGGTTGCTCGGTTTCAATTACGCCACCGTTCTGACATCCACAAAATGCCCATAAATCGCCGCCGCTGCTGCCATTGCAGGGCTAACCAAGTGCGTGCGACCGCCATTACCTTGACGACCTTCAAAGTTACGGTTTGATGTACTGGCACAATGCTCGCCTGATTGCAGTTTATCGGCATTCATCGCAAGGCACATTGAGCAACCTGGTTCACGCCATTCAAAACCTGCGTCCAAGAAAATCTTGTCCAAACCTTCTCGTTCAGCTTGTTTTTTAACCTGTCCAGAACCTGCCACTACCATTGCTTGCTTGATGGTTGGAGCGACTTTTTTGCCCTTGGCGATGGCTGCCGCCTCACGCAAATCTTCAATACGAGAGTTGGTACAAGAACCAATAAAAACTCGATCAAGGGTAATGTCAGACAATGATTGACCTGCCGTCAAGCCCATATATTGATAGGCACGCGTCCAGTCATTTTTTTGCACATCGTCGCGCGCCATATCAAGTGTTGGCACATTGGCGGACACAGGAATGACCATTTCAGGCGAAGTTCCCCACGAAATTTGTGGTTCAATTTCATCACCATTTAGCACCACCACCGCATCAAAATGAGCGTCATCATCAGAATGCAAAGTGTTCCAATAGGCAACGGCTTTATCCCAGTTCTCGCCTGTCGGAGCATACGGACGACCTTTGACATAGTCAATGGTCTTGTCATCAACCGCCACAAGCCCCACCCTTGCACCGCCTTCAATCGCCATATTGCAGACGGTCATACGCCCTTCAATGGACATATCACGGAACACTTGTCCACCAAATTCAATGGCATAGCCCGTCCCACCTGCCGTGCCGATTTTGCCAATAATCGCCAAAATCACATCTTTGGGCGTAACGCCTTTGCCAAGTTTGCCGTCCACACGCACGAGCATATTTTTCATTTTCTTTTGCACAAGGCATTGCGTGGCAAGCACGTGTTCTACTTCACTGGTGCCAATGCCGTGAGCCAAACAGCCCAAAGCCCCATGCGTGGCGGTATGACTGTCGCCACACACCACCGTCATACCTGGTAAAGTCAGCCCCTGCTCAGGCCCAACAACGTGGACAATGCCTTGACGCTCGTCATTGATGCCAAATTGCACGACATTAAAGGTTTTGCAGTTGTCGTCCAAAGTTTTGACTTGAATGCGAGAAGTGTCGTCTTCAATGCCCGAAATGCCCTCTGAACGCTCCTTTGTGGAAGTCGGCACATTGTGGTCAGGTGTGGCGATGTTCGCCGACAGTCGCCAAGGGTTACGCCCGGCAAGTTGCAGACCTTCAAAGGCTTGCGGGCTGGTGACTTCATGCAATAATTGACGGTCAATATAAATAAGCGATGAACCATCATCACGCTGTTTAACCAAATGGTCGTCCCAAAGTTTGTCGTAAAGGGTTTTGCCAGTTGTTTGAGTGCCTGCCATTATAATTCTCCGCTGTTTAAAATTAACTTAAATGGTCTGGGTAAAATTTTCATCATTATATCATAAAATTTTGATAAAAATAGTTTATAATTTTTATCACTTAGAAAAACGATTGGTAATAAATAAAAATGCAGCCAAACCTTTTTTCATGGGATTATTTTGTAACAATAAATAAAAAAATAAAATATTTATTTATTTCCAAACTTTTTTTTATTAAAATAAGCAACATTCAATTTTATGGAAATGACTTATGAACACCATCAATCTCACGACTTTCGCCACGGTCATGCAGACTGGCAGCATTTCTGGTGCGGCTGAAAAGCTGTTCATCACTCAGCCTGCGGTAAGTAAGCGCATCAAAAACCTAGAAAGTGAGTTTGGCGTGACGCTATTTGACACGGTCGGTCGAGGCATCATCGCCACCCCTGCGGCACATGAGCTGCTGCCCTATGCCAAAAAATGGCTTGATGATTATGAATCTTGCCGTGCAAGCTTGCAGCACTCCAAAGAGACCGCCAGCGGCAAGCTTGTCATCGGCACCAGTCATCACATCGGCTTGCACCATCTCGCCCCAGTGCTAAAGCGCTTTATCCAGACTTATCCTGCGGTGCAGCTTGAAGTGCAATTCATGGACTCAGAAGAGGCGCATAAAGCGGTGCTTGATGGCGATGTCAGCTTGGCGTTTTTAACCCTGCCGCCCACTTATGATTTGCGTCTAAATTATCACACGCTATGGAGCGATCCTTTGTACTTTGTGACAGGGACATTAAGCTCACTGGCTCAAAAAAACAATGTCACCCTGCTCCAACTGGCGCATCACCCTGCCATCTTACCTGCGGCGAATACCTTCACGAGTCAAATTACACTTGCCGAATTTAACCGCCACAATCTGCGCCCCTACGCCACCATGACCACCAACCCTTTGGAGTCCATCAGAATGCTTGTTTCCATTGGGCTGGGCTGGTCGGTGCTGCCTGAGACATTGATCAATCAAGATTTGGTGAAAATCGACATGGCAGAAGATTTTGAGCTGCAAAGACATCTGGGCGTAGTTGTCAATCCAAACCTCACACGCTCAGCCAGCACGCAAGCCTTGATGGACATGCTGTCTATCGCAGAATGACGATGAGCGGGCAAGGACTGCGCCCCCTTGCCCAAAAATTACCGCAAGGTCATCAAAAGCCCGACAGCTGTTTTAAGGCGGCTTTTAATAATGCAGAGGTATTGATCTCTTCTAAGTCAACTTGGGCTTTTTTGATGGCAGATTGCGCCTCTTTTTCCTTATAACCCAGCCCAATCAAAGCACTTTCCACCTCGGCGATGGCGTGCATTTGGTTGCTTTGGCTGACATTGGTATCAAAAAACTCGCCCTGTCCGCCAAACTCCACCATGCTGCCGAACTCGCCAAGCTTGCCTTTAAGCTCTATGATGAGTCGTTGGGCGGTTTTTTTGCCAATGCCTGGAATGCGCACCAAAGCAGAATCATCTTCTTGCTCTACCGCACGCTTAAGCTCGCTGGCGGACAATGCAGAGAGCATGGCAAGTGCCATTTTTGCGCCCACGCCATTAATTTTGATGAGTTTTCTAAACACATCACGGTCTTGTTTGTCGACAAAGCCATACAAAAGCTGTGCATCTTCTCGCACATGCAGGTGCGTATGAATCAACACTTCGCCATTTAATGACAACTGACAAAAGGCAGGAATGGGCAATTCAATCTCATAGCCCACACCACTTGCCGTCATCACACACGCCATCGGTGCATTGAGCTGACACACCAAGCCTTTAACCATTCCAATCATTTCACACTCCCAATTCTTACCACGCCACCACAGAACAATAACAACCACAAAATAAGGGCGTAAACTCTTACGCCCTTATGTCATTAGCAATGAATTATTTGTAATATTCTACCATTTTTTCAAGTGAAATTGGGCGAATCTTACTGGCATTACCTGCCGCACCGAAAGCTTCATAACGAGCCACGCAGATCTCTTCCATCGCTTTCATCGATGCCGCCAGATATTTGCGTGGGTCAAATTCTGCTGGATGGTCATTTAAGAATTTACGGATCGCACCCGTGCTTGCCAAACGCAAATCGGTGTCAATGTTAATCTTGCGCACGCCGTGCTTGATGGCATCAACCAGCTGCTCAACTGGCACACCATAAGTTTCGCCGATTTGACCGCCGTTTTCGTTGATGATTTGTAGCCATTCTTGTGGCACAGAGCTTGAGCCGTGCATCACAAGGTGCGTGTTTGGCAAAGCTTCATGAATCTCTTTAATGCGGTCGATTGCTAGAATGTCGCCAGTAGGCGGACGAGTGAATTTGTACGCACCGTGCGAAGTACCCACCGCAATGGCGAGTGCATCGACATTGGTATCAGCGACAAACTGGCGAGCTTCTTCCACCGAAGTCAAAAGCTGGCTGTGATCTAGCACGCCTTCTGCACCCACACCATCTTCTTCGCCTGCCATGCCAGTCTCAAGACTGCCCAAACAGCCGATTTCGCCTTCAACAGACACGCCACAAGCATGCGCCATTTTGACGACTTCACGAGTCACTGACACATTGTAGTCGTAGTCGGCTGGCGTTTTGCCGTCTTCTTTTAAAGAGCCGTCCATCATTACCGAGCTAAAGCCAAGCTGGATTGAGCGCTGGCAAACGGCTGGGCTGGTGCCGTGGTCTTGGTGCATGACGACAGGAATGTGCGGCCACTCTTCAATGGCTGACAAAATCAAATGACGCAAAAAGGGCGCGCCTGCGTACTTTCTTGCGCCTGCCGATGCTTGTACGATCACAGGCGAATCGGTCTTGTCTGCTGCCATCATGATGGCACGCATTTGTTCTAGGTTATTGACATTAAATGCAGGTAAACCATAAGCATGCTCGCCTGCGTGGTCAAGTAGCTGACGAAGTGATACTAATGCCATAAAAAAGCTCCTAAATGCTCGTTATAAAGTTATAAATAAATACCTTTGGAGGATTATAACAAAAATTTAAGAATTTATCAGCATAAATCCGATAAATTCATCAAAAAAGCCCGACAAAATCTTGCGGGCTTTTGGGTGAGTGTACCATAGAATCAGTACTTTTGCTCTTCAGGCACTTGAGATTCGGCGCTGTTTGGGTTGGTGGCGGCATCTGCTCTGGCACCCACTTCTTTGGCAACCTCAGAAGTCGTATCGGCGGCTGCTTGCACGGCATTTTTGGTAGTTTCAGCAGCACTTTGAGCGGCTGACTCTGCCTCTTTGGCGACTTGACTGGTATTGGCTGCGATGTCAGTCTTAGCGGCTTCCACAGTTTCACTAGCCTTATCTTTAGTTTGTTGGCTGCACGCCGACAAAACAGCCAAAATGCCAATGGTAGATGCGGCGATGAG
The DNA here is from genome assembly GCF_029581575.1 of Moraxella nasibovis. Lineage (NCBI taxonomy): Bacteria > Pseudomonadati > Pseudomonadota > Gammaproteobacteria > Moraxellales > Moraxellaceae > Moraxella > Moraxella nasibovis. The sequence goes on from NZ_CP089975.1 coordinate 1,213,705, forward strand.
TAGTTTTTTCATAATGACAGCTCTCAAATTTTAATCTTATACGGTCTTATACGACCTATAACCATTTGCTAATCGCACAAAATGGATGTAGCGCATCGCCCATCCATTTTGTGCTTAATTGCTATTAGTTTAGCTTTGTCAATGAAAATTTACAAGACCTAATCTAAAAAATGCAACAAAATTTAACAAAATAGTTTGAATGAGTTAGGCATTTGCGTCATCAAGCGCCTTGATGGCGGGCAATACCTTGCCTTCAACAAATTCCAAGAACGCCCCGCCGCCTGTCGATAGATAGCTGACATCATCCGCCACGCCATATTTGTCGATGGCAGCCAAGGTATCACCGCCACCTGCAATGCTAAATCCTGCGCTGTCTTTGACCGCCTTTGACAAAATCTCGGTGCCTGTGCCAAATTTATCCACCTCAAACACGCCCACAGGACCATTCCAAAGGATCGTTTTGGCAGCCTTGATGGCGTCAGCAATCTGATGGGCGCTGTCTTCTGCGACATCCAAGATCATCTCGTCATCAGCGATGTCATTGACCGATTTGACGATGGCATCGGCGTTTTCAAGCGAGCCTAAGAAATCATCGAAGTTGATTTGAGATTTTTTGGCGACGACGACCTCGCTTGGTAGCAAGATATTGGTTTTTTGCATGATGGTTTTGGCGGTGTCGATGAGATCAGGCTCATAAAGTGACGCACCGACATTCACGCCTGTCGCTGCCAAGAAAGTATTGGCAATGCCGCCGCCCACCACGATGCTGTCGCAAAGATTGGCAAGGCTTAATAGCACATCAAGCTTGGTTGAGACCTTCGAGCCACCCACGATGGCAAGTACTGGCGCCTCAGGATTATCCAGTGCACGAGACAAAGCATCAAGCTCATCCGCCAACAGATTGCCAGCGCACACCGATTTGCCCTGTTGAGCGGCGGCACGAATCACACCCTCAGTCGATGCTTGCGCTCGGTGCGCCGTGCCAAAAGCATCCATCACAAACACATCGCACAGATCGGCGTATTGCTCGGACAATTCGGCTGAATTTTTCTTCTCACCTTGGTTAAAGCGCACATTTTCAAGCAGTACGACCTCGCCTGCTTTGGCATCAACGCCATTATCAAGGTAATCTTTAGAAAAATGCACCGTACAGCCCAACGCTTTTGCCAAATAATCAGCAATCGGCGCCAATGAATATTTCTCCTCAGGCTCGCCTTCGGTCGGACGACCCAAATGCGAGCAGACGATGACCGCCGCACCTTGGCTGAGCGCATCTTTAATGGTAGGCAAAGCCGCTTGCAATCGCACATCGCTGGTGATGACGCCGTCCTTGATCGGCACATTCAAATCCTCACGGATCAGTACACGCTTTCCTGATAAATCCAGATCTTTCATGGCTAAGATTGTCATTTTTTCACCCTCTTATTAAAGATTAAACTTGATTCAAAATTCAATGAACAATTAAATTAAAACTGTCAAATCCAAACATTAAATGAGTTTTATTATAAACAAAACAAAAGAATTAGGCAACCTCTGCCAAGCCACTCATGCAGGCGGCAGTCAGCCATAAAATTATCAAGGCAATATAACAAATAACAATATAATAAACCAAACTCATCTGCATCGTTAGTTTTTTGTAACTTTACAATGTAATGACGTCCAAACTATGGCGTTTTGCTATTGAATGGATTATACTGAGCGCTCATTCTAACCAAATAGGTACTTAATGCGAAATTATATCGGTGCTTTATTATTGACTGCCATTGCAGCACAAGCCGCCCACGCCAACACCACTGCCTCTTACTATGCGGATAAATTCAACGGTCGTAAGACAGCAAGCGGGGAAGTTTTTAGCAATCAAGGCATGACCTGCGCCTTAAATAACTACGCCCTAGGCACTCATGTTGAAGTGACGAATGTCAAAACAGGACAATCCATCATTTGCAAAGTCAATGACCGCATCGGTAAAAAAGGTCGTATTGATTTGAGCAAAAAAGCTTTCTCGCAGCTTGCGCCCTTATCACAGGGTCTGGCGAAGGTGAGTGTACAGCCTGTCAGCAAACAAAAAGCAGATGAAAAAATCAGCTTGGCTTATAGCGAATAAACTATCAGCAAAAAAGCCAAACAAATAAAAAGCCCTAACAATGAAGTTGGGGCTTTTTAGTGATTGCCTCCAATTAATTTGACGCCGCCTACAATAGTAGAAATTAAATAATGTCGTTGAGCCAACGAAACCCACAGATAACTGATATTATCGTGCATCATAATCTACAATCACCACAAGGCATTTGTGAATTTTATGGTATAATAGCAAATACTTTACACCAACATTCAAAAATACTATGAACAAGACTTATTTTTTAATGGCGGCTGTTGGCGCGCTGTCTGTACAAGCCCATGCCGAACGCCTACCTGTTGATACAACTGCCCAGCTCAAACTAGGCTTAAACCTCAGTCATTCCAATGACGCTTACAAATCCGACAGTGCTTTGGCGGTTGCGCCACACGGTTTTTATGACAATCATCGCTGGTACATTGAAGGCGGTGAAGCAGGATATTATCCCTATAAAGACAATCAGCATCACGCCCGCCTTGGCATCGCTTATGATGGCACATCGTTTGACCCTGATGACGCGCATTTGGACATCAAGGGCTTAGATGAGCGCAAAGCCTCTGTCATGGCGCATGCCAGCTATATGTATGTCAGCCCCATTGGCGGATTTAAGGCAAAAATCGCCACCGACGCCCTGTCTCGTCATGACGGTACAGTCGTCACTTTGTCGCACATCAGCCGCTTTAAAAAAGATAAATTCACCATTTATCCATCATTTGGCGTGGCGTGGCAAGACAAGCACTACAACAACTACTACTACGGCGTATCGGCTGGCGAAAGCGTGCGCACAGGCGTGTCAGAATATAAAGCAGGCGACGGCATCAGCCCTTTTGCCTCGGTAATGGTTAATTATGACATGAACGACCGCATCTCTGTATTTGCCAATCAGCGCATCGAATGGCTGTCATCAGCCCAAAAAGACAGCCCAATGACCGATGATAAACTTGCCAGTACGACACGACTTGGGGTAAGTTATCAGTTTTGATAAAAAAATCCGCTGACAACTCATCAGCGGACTTTTTATTATTTAATCGGACTTAGCACAAGGCTCTCGGCACGCTGTACCGCAGGACGCTCGGCAATGTGTCTTGCCCAGCGCTGCACCTCTGGGTAGTCATCAACGCTCAAAAACTTAGCCGCATCATAGTCATCACCGACATACAATTTGCCCAGCACCAGCCAGCCATACCACGGATAAATCGCCATGTCTGCTACGGTGTATTCATCGCAGGCGATGTAGCTGCGGTGCGCCAAGTGTTGATTCAGCACATCCAGCTGACGCTTGGTTTCCATCGTATAGCGATTGATGGCATACTCGATCGGCTCTGGCGCATAAGCATAAAAATGCCCAAATCCCCCGCCAACAAAAGGCGCAGACCCCATCTGCCACATGAGCCAAGACAGCGTTTTGGCGTTTTTGGCGGTATCTGTTGGCAAAAATTTGTGATATTTTTGCGCAAGATGCAACAAAATCGCCCCACTTTCAAAGACATTGACAGGCGCATCACCAGTGTGATCCACCAGCGCAGGAATCTTAGAATTTGGATTGATCGTCACAAAGTCTGAGCCAAACTGATCGCCCGCCATGATGTCAATTTTATAAGCATCAAAATCAAGCAGCCCTTCTGCTTTTAATTCCTCCAAGATGATGTTGACCTTGACACCATTTGGGGTGTTTAGGCTGTACAGCTGATAGGGTTTGTCGCCTTGGGGCAGTCCAAGTTCGTGGCGTGCGCCTGCGGTTGGGCGGTTGGTGCTGCCAAATTTACCGCCCATATTAACGGCGTTGATGCCCCAGACTTTAGGTGGTGTGTATTTGCTCATAATATCACTTGTTGAGTTGGTTAAAAAAATTAGGTATAGTAGGTACAGAATTTATAATTACATTATGTATATTTAGTAAATACAATTCTTACAAAAAATCATTTTAATCGTCGACAATCACCCGTAAAGCCATCTGTAAAGCGATAGCGGTGCTTGTCCTTGCCATCAAATTCAAGATGGTGCCAGTTATTTTCTTGAAAGCTTGCAAGTACAGTGCTTTGTATTGCTGCGGTGGTGGCATCGTCCATTTTTACCAAGCCATTTGGCGTAAATTCATAAAATTCGTAGAAATCCATACTCATCTGGCTCATGTGCAACTCATCGCCCTTTAACTGCCAACGATAACGAGATGCAAGCAAGGCAAGCGATGCATAAGAATTTTCTTGCATGATGGTTTCAGAAAACTCTTCTGCCGTACCATCAGCATGGTAACGCAATAAGCCCGGCTGTTGATAGCCCTCATCTTTTGCCTGACACAGCCAATCGCCCACCAAATCCTCACGGGTAAAGTTCGCCGCATCAGCTGGCAGTACAGACAAGGATAGCATCAAAGGCAATAGTAATTTTTTCATGATTGATTCCGTATTTAAAAACACCTTTTAGCCGTCAAGCCTTGTGCAGTATTGCCGATCTGCTGACATGAAATCCTCGCCAACATCCGCCCAAGTGTAAGTATTTTTGTCAATAAATTTAATATGAGCTGGTAACTCATCCGTCATTACCGCTTCAATTTCTGCACGCCCATAAATCGTTTGCAGCAGCACAAAAGCATCTTTTGACACACCCATGCTTTGCTCATCATAATTTGGCACATCCACTTTATAATGACGAATGATGGTGTCATATGAAGTCATGACATCATCGTCAAGTCGCCATTTTGCCAAAGCATGAACCTGATCAATTTGATAAAACTCAAAATCTTCATCATCCAGATACATGGTGGAATTTTCGCTTTGTGTGCCATCAGCACGGGTTTCCACGACAGATTCGCTGCGAAATTTTAGCTCTGGGTCGTCTGTGTGACAGCGCCATTTGCCAACCAAATCATCTTTGGCAAAAGGTATGTCAGCATGAGCAATACCACCCAAACAAAGAATAGCCAATAGTGAAATTTGATAACAACCTGTATTAAACCGCATTAAACCGCCCTATTTTTAAGCCTCATTGACATGGATGAATGCACTATTAGCGTTCAGTATAGCCAAGTTGCTGGGATTTTACAATGATTTGACAATAAAAAAGACGGCTTATTTCACCGTCTTTTTTGTGTGATTTTGTTGTGATTATTGGATTACAACAAAATCTTGCGTGGATCAGCAAGCAGCTTGGCAATATAGCGGGTAAAAACGGCAGCATCGGCACCGTTGATGGTGCGGTGGTCGTATGACAGCGACAACGGCAACATCAAGCGTGGCTCAAACTCTTTACCATTCCAGCGTGGCTGATAGGTCGATTCAGAGATACCCAAAATCGCCACTTGCGGGTGATTGACCAGCGGCGTGAAGTAAGTACCGCCCATATTGCCCTGCGATGAGATGGTGAATGACGCACCTTGTAGCTCTTTGGCAGTCAGTTTCTTATCACGGGCTTTTTTGGCAAGTTCGCCAATCTCAATGGCAAGCTGACGAATGCCTTTGGCTTGAGCATCACGAATCACAGGCACGATCAAACCGTCATCGGTCGCAACCGCAATGCCCATATGCACCGATTTACGGATGATCATTTGGGTGTTGTCGTCAGAAACATGGCTGTTGAATTTCGGGTGCTGAGTCAGTGCATACGCCACCGCCTTGACGATGAATGCCAAGATGGTCAAGCCAATGCCTTGAGCCTTAAATTCGCCCTTCAATTCATTACGCATCGCTTCGGTATCGGTAATGTCCGCTAGGTCAAACTGCGTTACCTGTGGCAATAGCGTATTTAGGTTCAGTTGTGGAATTGATACTTTTTGTAGGCGTGTCAAATCCACCGTCTCAATCTCGCCCCAGATTTCTTTATTGCTCATGTCTGGCAATGGTGGCAAGCTGATCGCCGAACCTGCATTGGTGCTTGGTGCAGCTTTTGGTGCAGCCGCCACCCCTGTCATGACAGATTTGACATAGCCAAATAAGTCTTCTTTTAGGATACGACCGTGCGCCGCTGTGCCTGTGACGGCGCCGATGTCCACACCCAATTCACGAGCCAACTTACGCACGGCAGGACCCGCATGGACATTGCGTGCTTTTTCATTGACGATGTTTTCTGGCAATTTGTTGCCTTGTGCCAAGCTTTGAGCTTGTGGTTTGGCAGCTTGTGGCTCTGCTTTGGTTTCAACTTTCGCTTCGCCCTTTTGCTCAGCTTTTTGCTCAGTTTTGACAGGCTCGCTCGCTGCCGATGGTGCCGCACCTGCACCTGCGATGGTGATGAAGGCCTGACCATTCGACACGCTGTCGCCTGCTTTTAGCAAAATCGCCTCTACCACACCGCCAACTGGCGCTGGCACTTCCACCGACGCTTTGTCAGACTCTACCAAAAGTAGCGGCTGACCTTCTTCGACGCTGTCGCCAACATTGACCATCAGCTCAGCGACCTCAGCACTGTCCACGCCCAGATCAGGCAGGTTGTAAGTTTGGCTGCCTGTGTTGGCAGACGCAGCTTGCGTTTGAGCACTTTGGTCTTCTGACTTGCTTTCTTCTGGTTTATTTTCTTCGGCTTTGACTTCTTGAACCGCTTGGGCAGGCTCAGACTTGGCATCATCAGAAGCGCCTGCATCTGCCGCCTCGACGCTCATCAAAACACTGCCTTCACTCACACTGTCGCCCACATTGATGGCGATGGCGGTGACTTTTCCAGAGACTGGCGACGGTATTTCTACCGACGCTTTGTCAGACTCGACCAAGACGATGTTGTCATTTTCGCTGATGACATCGCCAACTTTGACCATAATCTCGGCGACTTCGGCGCTGTCCACACCCAAATCGGGGGCTTTGATTTCCATCATATTCTCCTATTATTTGGGTTATTTATTTGCTTGATTCTTGAATGTGGCTGTCATTGAGCAATGCCGCATCAGCCTTATCTTCGCTGCGACCTTCTTGGTCGATGGCATCATCACTTTCTTCAATCAGCTCAGGCACAGGTTTTGGTGCTTGAGTGACTTTCGGTGCTGGCGCATCTGGGAAGAAGTCATACTGTGGCTGTGGCTGCCATGCTGGTGGCTGATCGGCATCAATTTCAAAGCTGTTGATGGCATCTTGCACCAAGCGCACATCGATCTCGCCCTCATCGGCAAGTTTTTTCAAGGTAGCGACCACGATGTGCTCAGCATTGACATTAAAGAAACTGCGCAGCTTAGCACGGCTGTCCGAACGACCAAAGCCATCAGTACCTAGCGTTACATATGGGCGTGCGTCTGGTAGCCAGCCACGGATCTGCTCTGAGTAGTTACGCATGTAGTCGGTGGCAGCCACGACGATGCCTTTGTGCGGTGCCAACTGCTGAGTGACCCACGGCGTCTTTTGCTCGGCGGTTGGGTGTAGGCGGTTGTAGTCATCGCACGCCATGCCGTCACGAGTCAGCTCGTTAAAGCTTGTCACGCTCCACACATTGGCGCTGATGCCAAACTCATCTTTTAAGATGCGCGCAGCTTTTTGAACTTCACGCAAAATCACGCCAGAGCCAAGCAGCTGCACTTGGCTTGCGCCGTTGTCTTCTAGTAGGTACATACCACGCTTGATGCCTTCTTCTACGCCCTCTGGCATGGCAGCGTGCTCGTAGTTTTCATTCATCAAGGTGATGTAGTAATACACTCGTTCGCCCTCGCCATACATGCGGCGCAGACCGTCGTGCATGACGACTGCAAGCTCGTAGCCATAGCATGGATCGTAGGTGACACAGTTTGGTACGGTGCCAAATAAGATGTGGCTGTGACCGTCTTGGTGCTGCAAGCCTTCACCGTTTAGTGTCGTACGACCTGCTGTCGCACCGAACAAGAAACCTTGTGCTTGGCAGTCGCCCGCCGCCCACGCCAAGTCACCGATGCGCTGGAAGCCAAACATTGAGTAATAGATGTACATCGGAATCATCGGCAAGGCGTTCACAGAGTAACTGGTTGCCAGCGCAATCCACGCACTCATCGCCCCTGCCTCGTTGATGCCCTCTTCTAGCATGTGACCATCTTTTGCCTCACGGTAGCCCATGAGAGCCTCAGCATCTTCGGCGACATAGTTTTGACCTGCTGATGAATAAATGCCCAGCTGACGGAACATGCCTTCTAGACCAAAGGTACGCGCCTCGTCTGGTACGATTGGCACGACAAATTTATTCAGTGATTTGTCTTTTAATAGTGCTGACAACAGACGCACAAAGACCATCGTCGTTGATTGCTCTTTGCCTTTTGAGCCTTGCAGCACTTGATCAAAAATAGACAGCTCAGGAATCGGCAGCGGAATGTGACCGCTACGACGAGATGGCAAGTGACCACCCAATGACTCACGACGACCCATCAAATATTTGTACTCAGGGCTGTCCTCGCTTGGGCGATAAAATGGCAAGTCTTTGAGCTGCTCATCCGTCAATGGCAAATCAAAACGATCACGGAAATATTTCAAGCCGCTTTCGTCAATTTTCTTGATTTGGTGCGCTTTGTTCACCGATTGGATTTGGTTTGACAGACCATAGCCTTTAACCGTCTTAACAAGGATAACCGTTGGCTGACCCTTGGTTTTCATCGCCTCGGCATAAGCAGCATAGACTTTCTTAGGATCGTGACCGCCACGGTTTAGGTGCATGATCTCTTCGTCGGTCAAGTCTTTTGCCATCTCTTCAAGCTCTGGATATTTACCAAAGAACTCTTTACGCACAAAAGCACCATCACGAGCGGTGTACAGCTGATATTCACCATCCACCACTTCTTCCATGCGTTTTTTTAAGGCGCCAGAGGTGTCTTTGGCAAGTAGGCTGTCCCAGTGATCGCCCCAGATGACTTTAATGACACGCCAGCCTGCACCACGGAATACCGATTCTAGCTCTTGTATGATTTTACCATTACCACGCACAGGACCGTCTAGGCGTTGTAAGTTACAGTTGATGACCCAGATAAGATTATCCAGCTTTTCACGACCTGCCATCGAGATGGCGCCCAAGCTTTCTGGCTCGTCCGTCTCGCCATCACCCAAGAACGCCCACACTTTACGGTCTTCGTCTTTGATCAGACCACGGTTGGTCAGGTATTTTTGGTTACGGGCTTGGTAGATTGACATCAATGGACCAAGACCCATTGAGACGGTTGGAAATTGCCAATAATCAGGCATCAAATATGGGTGCGGATAGCTCGACAGACCCTTGCCATCGACTTCACGGCGGAAATTCACCAGCTGCTCTTCGGTCAGACGACCTTCAAGAAACGAGCGTGCGTACATGCCCGGCGCACCATGACCTTGATAATAAATCATGTCGCCACCGTGGTTTTCGCTCGGTGCACGCCAAAAATGGTTAAAACCCGTCTCATAAAGGGTCGCACTCGATGCAAAAGTCGCCAAATGCCCGCCCAAATCATCGCTGTTTTGGTTGGCACGCATGACCATGGCAAGCGCATTATAGCGAATCAAGGCACGCAATTTGCGCTCCATGAACAAATCGCCCGGATAAGTGGGCTCATCTTCGACAGGAATGGTGTTGATGTAGGCGGTATCTAGGCGGTTGAATGGCAGCCCCTCTTGCACAGCCATATTGTACAGTGATTTTAATAAAAATTGCGCACGATCTTTGTCGGCGTTTTTGATGACCGATTCAAAAGCATCGAGCCACTCTTGGGTTTCGATGTGATCGGGATCTTTATAGTAAGTTGTCATAAAGTTATCCTAGTTGAAGTTTTGCCAAAATTGGCGACGAAATAAAAGGTGCTGCCAAACTGCCACGCTTTGATGACAAATGGCACGGCTGTGCACTTTAAATACCTACCGAGTATTATAAAGGCTTTTTTGCAAAATGTTTATTGCTTTTAGAAAATACCAAAATTATGACTATTTTTTAAAAAAATACTCTTTGCAAATCAGCCTATTATAGCACATTTTTTGATTTTTAAATAAGAATTATCCTTATTTAAAAGATTTTTTTCAAACAAAAACCGACAAGCAGTAACACTTGTCGGCGTTTGGCAATCATCGTATTATTCATCGCCCACTTGCGATTGAATGTAGTTTTGAATGCCGATGGATTCGATTTTTTCTTGCTGAGTTTCTAGCCAGTCAATGTACTCTTCGTTGCCGTCTTTGAGCTTGGTCAAAATTTCACGAGAGACAAAATCTCGCTTTTGTTCGCACAAAGCAATGGCATCGAGCAAGACATCGTGCTTGCGCTCCTCTAGTTTTAGGTCGCAAGACAAAATCTCCTCTACGGTTTCACCAATCAACAGCTTGCCCAACTCTTGTAGATTTGGCAAGCCTTCAAGCAGCAAAATACGCTCAATCAGCTCATCAGACCATTTCATCTCTTGGATAGACTGCTTATAAAATGCGTCATTGAGCTCTTCGACGCCCCAGTTTTTGACAATGCGTGCGTGCAAAAAATATTGGTTGATGGCAATCAATGACTGACCAAGTACGGCGTTTAACGCACGGATGACTTCTTTATCGCCTTTCATCATTTATCCCCTTAATTATTCAGATTGACCATCAGATCAGTGAGCAGCGCCGACCATATTTGGCTCGGCAGTTTGACTTTGTAGGTAGTTTTGCAGACCCATCAAGTCAATCAGGCGAAGCTGTTTTTCTAGCCAATGAGCGTGGTCTTGCTCGGTATCTTCTAGCTGGCTAACCAGCATATCACGAGTGACATAGTCACGCTCTGCTTCGCACAAAGCAATGCCTTCTTTAAGGTGTTCTTGTACCGCATATTCTAGGTCAAGATCGCTTTTTAGCATGGCTGGCACATCAGCGCCGATGTTGATCTCGCCCACTTGCATGTTTGGCGTACCGCCCAGCATGATGATGCGGTTGATGATTAGGCGTGCGTGCAGCGTTTCGTCTTCCATCTCATGATAGATGCGGTCGTGCAATTTGCCCAGCTCCCACTCAGCGTACATTTGTGAGTGAATGAAATACTGATCACGCGCGCCAAGCTCACCTGCCAGTAGGAAATTTAGATAATCAATGACTTTTTGAGATGATTTCATGGACAGCTCCAACTTTGTGTAAAAATGACGATTGGCAAACTTCACCAATCCAGATGGAGATATATTAACACAAAAACGACAAAAGTCACGGCAAGTTTTGTATCGCTAACGAACTGATAACGAAATGCAATCTGCGAATGGGTCTTAAATTGAGAAAAGCTATGAATTAGCGCAAAGGGATTAACAAAAGAAAGTGATTCTTAATCAATTATATGTAACTAATTGATTTTATTGGTAATTTATATAAAGCAATGGATTGCAAAAGCAAGTATGTATCATTTGCAAGATGATTTTTTAAATTTTTGTTTGATTAAATTGTTAATCAATATTGATTGACAGCATCAATCAATAAGAATGATTGTCAGGTGCGCAAGGTGTGCTGGTAATCAGTAACAATCAAGCAACACATCTGATCGTCAAGCAGCCATTTAGCTTGCCATCACATCAATCGCCACAAAGTTGGCTTGATGTTCATCGATCAAATCCTGCACCATCGGCACGCAGCAGCCACAGCAAGTGCCTACCGACAGGCAATCTTGCAAACCTTTCATGCCGTCTACGCCTTGCTGCAAAGCAGTCTTGATCTGGGTGTCTTTGACATCGTGGCAGATACATACATACATGACTCATCTCCTGTACACGCTGATTGCATGGCAAAAAACTCGCTATTCATCAATCAGCCGAATTTAGCGCTTACTATAACAGCAATAATTCTTATTTGCAACACTTTTTGAGAATTTTTCTTATTTGATAAGGAAAATAAATAACAATCTGCTTAATGATTAAGAAAACCAAACATTCCTGAGTAAACCAGTCGGATATGATTCTTGGTGCGGTTTTATTTTTAAAATATCCTTAAATTTTCACCAAGATGATAAAAAAGGTCGATTTTGTGGCATAATACGCAATAATGAATAACAAAAGGAATGTTCATGATCAGTGTTTTTGATTTATTTAAAATTGGCATCGGTCCATCAAGCTCACACACGGTAGGTCCGATGGTGGCAGCGAACCGCTTTTTGGCACTGCTTGGCGACAAGGTGCATCAAGTGGTGCGAGTGCGTATTGATTTGTATGGCTCACTGTCCGCCACTGGCAAGGGTCATGCCACCGATACGGCGACGATATTGGGCTTGCTTGGGCACACTCCACGCACCATCGACACCACAAAAACCGACGAATACCTAGCACCTGCACTACAAGAAGGTCGCATGAAGTTGGGCGGTGTGCAAGACATTGAATTTAACTATGATCAAGACATCGTATGGTATGACGAGGTGACTTTGCCTTTTCACCCAAATGGCATGACGCTAAACGCCGTGCTTAACGATGGCGAGACGATCAGCCAGACTTATTATTCAGTGGGTGGCGGCTTTGTCATGGATAGCCAAGAAATCAATGCCGAAGCGACGGCTGATAATACTCATGACTTCCCCTATCCTTTTACGCTGGCGTCTGAATTGTCCGCCATCTGCGAGGCAAAGTCTTTAAACATCGCCGAGCTGATGCTAGTCAATGAAACTGCCATTCGCAGCGAAGAGGAAGTCAAAGACTATCTGACCGAAGTCTGGGAGGTCATGCAGGCGTGCGTCACCCAAGGGTGTAAGACTGACGGTATTTTGCCCGGCGGCTTAAATGTCAAACGCCGTGCCAAAGCCCTGTATGACCAGCTTTCCAAAGAATACGGCAAATCATCAGACGGCGGACTGCTTGCGATGGACTGGGTGGATTTGTACGCCCTTGCGGTCAATGAAGAAAATGCCGCTGGTGGTAAAGTCGTCACCGCCCCGACCAACGGTGCGGCAGGCATCATTCCTGCGGTTTTGCATTATTATCGTGGTTTTATTCCGTCATTTAGCTATCAAGGCGTGCGAGAATTTTTGCTTGTCGCTGGGGCGGTGGGTGCACTCATCAAGCAAAATGCATCCATCTCTGGGGCGGAAGTCGGCTGTCAAGGCGAGGTTGGCTCAGCGTGTGCGATGGCAGCGGCAGGTCTGGCTCATGTCATGGGTGGTAGTGTGGCGCAGTGCCTAAATGCTGCCGAGATTGGGCTTGAGCATAATTTGGGCTTAACCTGTGATCCGATTGCAGGATTGGTGCAAGTGCCTTGCATTGAGCGAAATGCGATGGCGTCGGTCAAGGCGATCAACGCTGCCCGTCTTGCCTTGCGTGGCGATGGCTCGCACCATGTGTCGCTGGATAAGGCGATTTTGACGATGAAAGAGACTGGGCGAGACATGATGGATAAATACAAAGAAACCGCTCGTGGCGGACTTGCCATCTATGCGGACAATCGCATTCCCACAGCCAGTGTGGGCGTGGTGGTTGGATTTAGCCAGTGCTAGCATCCTAAAATACGACTTTACATTAAATACAAACACCGCCTTAACAAAAAAAGAGCAATATTACATTGCTCTTTTTTATGGCTTATATGCGTCAAGTGCGCTTATGCGGCAGGTTTTTGAGTATTTGGCTCAACCACGATCACCGGCTTTTTGGCATCCGGTGATGGCGTAAACTTCGTCGGTGATGGCACAGTGACTGCGTCTTTTGGCGGAGGCAGCGTGTTGTTCTTTGAGGTATAAACCAAACCCAAAGTACGGCTGGTCTCGGTACGCACTTGGTCTAGCAGTAACGGATCTTTTGCCAAATCTTGCCCATAAGATGGGATGATTTGCGCCAGTTTGCCATTCCACTTGCCTGCCACTTCTTGCGGGAATGCCTTGCTCAGTAGTTCAAGCATCATATAAGGCGAGGTAGAGGCACCTGGAGACGCACCGAGCAGTGCGCTGACAGACGCATCTTCTGAAACAAAAATCTCTGTACCAAACTGCAATTTGGTCGGCTCATTTGGCAAAGTCTTGATGATTTGCACACGCTGACCGCCTTGCGCCTCTGTCCAGTCTTCCCATTTGGCATCTGGGTAGTATTTTTGTAGCTCGGCTAGTTTTTGTTGGTCAGACAGCGACACTTGGCTGATCAGATATTTCACCAGATCCAAATTTTCAAGACCTGATTTTGCCATCGGAATGGCGTTATCTTTGGTGGCTGCTGCCATCAAGTCGGTTTGCGAGCCGTTTTTCAAGAATTTATTAGAATAAGTGGCAAACGGTCCAAACAGCACATATTTTTTGCCATCGATATAGCGAGTGTCAATATGCGGCACAGACATCGGCGGCGCACCAAGCTCAGCACGACCATAGACTTTGGCAGTGTGTGCATTGACAATCTCAGGCTTGTCTGTCATCAAGAACAGACCGCCCACAGGGAAACCTGCATAATATTTGCTCTCTGGCAAGCCAGTCATTTGTAGCAGTTTGATTGCTGCACCGCCAGCACCGATGAACACATGACGAGCTTTGGTGTGCGTGGTTGTGCCGTCTTTTAAGTTTTTGACACTCACCGTCCAAGTGTTGTCATCATTACGGCTGATACCAGTAACTTCTGAGCTGACTGACAGCTTGAAGTTTTGGTTTTTGTTCAGGTGATCGACAAGCTGGGTGGTGATTGCCCCATAATTGACATCTGTACCAATGTCCATGCGAGTGGCGGCAATCTTTTGAGCCTCATCACGACCTTGCATGACAAGCGGTGCCCAGCTGCCCACCACAGCTTTATCTTCGGTATAAACCATGTCGCTAAACAGTGGTGACTGAATCATCGCTTGATGACGGCGTTTTAGAAAATCAACGCTGTCGCCCCACACGAAAGCAATGTGCGGCACTGGATTGATGAAAGTGGTTGGCTCGCCCAAAGCGCCTGCTTTGACTTGGTGCGACCAAAATTGCTTAGAGACTTCAAACTGAGCTGCGATTTTCTCGGCACGCTCAATAGAAATGCTGCCGTCTTTTTCTTCGGCGGTGTAGTTCATTTCCATAAAGCCTGAATGCCCCGTGCCAGCATTGTTCAGACCATTTGAGCTTTCTTGAGCCACTTGATCTAAGCGCTCATACATACGCACTTGCCAATCTGGCTCAAGTTCGGTCAAATAAGTACCCAGCGTGGCAGACATGATACCACCGCCGATCAACACGACATCAACCGTCTCGCCATCAGCATTCACCGCTTTTGACGCGACAGGACGATATAAAAAAGCGAGAATGGCGACCAAAATGATCGCAAGCAAAATCGCTACCGTAATGAGGATTTTTTTCATAAACAAACCTAAATGATGAGTGGCCTTGGTCTCCTAGCCTTCAAGCATCAGGCAATCTTAGCCACAAAAAAAGACTTGACCTTCTAAGTCAAGTCCATAAACTAAAAAATCAGGGGCGCTATTATAAAGCAAATCTATCAAAAAGTCTTAACTTTATTGCCCCATTCTGACGCAATGTGACAAAAATACAACAACCAAAAGCAAATCAGTCGTCTTTTTTGTCTTTTTTGTCTTTTTTGCTGTCGCCTGGCACCACAGCACGCACCACGGCAGCCGTGCCTTTTGCCACGCCTTTGGTGGTCTTGTAGGCAACTTTGACAGGCGTGGTGACGATTTTATGCACGCAACCTGTCAGCACCAAGCTGCCTAACAATACCGCAACAATCATGATGTTTTTCTTGGCAAAAGTCGCCAAAATGCGATGAAAACCAGTGATGAAAGTCATAAAAACCCCAATGAATAAAAAAATAAATCAACAATGGATAACGATGCAATCAGCTGCGATAATCGGCATTGATACTGACATATTCATGCGACAAATCGCAAGTATATACAGTGTCCGTACAGTCGCCCTGCCCCAAGTCAATCAGCACCGTAATTTCAGGGCGACTCATGACCGCCTGCCCCATCTCTTCGGTGTAGCCGTCCGCCAAACCGCCACGCTGACAAATCAGTACTTCGTCCAAAGACACATTCACTTGCGTCTGATCAATGGCAACGCCAGCATAGCCCACCGCTGCCAAGATGCGCCCCCAGTTTGGATCAGATGCAAAAAACGCCGTCTTAACCAATGGCGAATGCGCCACCGCATAAGCAACTTTGGTACAGTCTTCGGTAGACTTCCCGCCTTTGACCGTCACCGTGATGAATTTGCTCGCCCCTTCGCCATCACGCACGATGAGCTGAGCGATGGTCAACATGACTTCTTTGATGGCTTGATACACCGCTTGATAATGCGGATGCGTGTCGCTGTCAATCAGCTCGCCCGCCTTGCCAGTGGCGATCAGCGTACAGCAGTCATTGGTAGAAGTATCGCCATCAATGGTGATGCGGTTGAAACTTTGGTTGGTCAAATCGCTTAGGATGGTTTGTAATAAGCCTTGCTCAATGTGAGCGTCTGTCGCCACAAAGCCAAGCATGGTCGCCATGTTTGGGCGAATCATGCCTGCGCCTTTACTAATGCCAGTTATCGTATAAGTCGTGCCATCAACGGTGGTCTGGACGCTGTGTCCTTTTGGTGTGGTGTCGGTAGTCATGATGGCGTGAGCGGCATTTAGCCAGTTATCCGCCTGCAAATCCGCCAAAGCACCGTCCAGCCCTGCAATGATACGCTCGCTGGGCAATGTCTCGCCAATCACGCCAGTAGAATACGGCAAAACCTGCTCAGTCTTAACGCCTACTTTTTGTGCAAGTGCCTGACAAGTGGCATAGGCTCGATCCAAGCCGTCCTGCCCTGTGGCGGCATTGGCATTGCCAGTATTGATCAGTAGATGGCGTGGGCTGTCTGCCACAATGTGCTGACGAAGTAGCTGTACAGGGGCGGCAGCAAAGCCATTTTGGGTGGTGACGACCGCAGTATTCGCCCCTTCGGCAATTTCAAATACCGTCAAATCACGGCGATTTTCGTAGCGGACGGCGGCTTGAGTAATGCCAATTTTTACGCCATCAATCGGCAACAATGGCACCAAAGTTACATTTCCAACTGGCATAAAGCACCTTTTTTTTTGTCAATTTATCATGACATCTTAAAACTCTATCGCTTTAAGATTATTTTTAAAATTTTTTTAGACAGTCTTTACAAAACAGATGCCAGCAGCCATATCGATCACACGCAGGCATCTTTTGGCATAATTTACCACAAAACACTCATAAAATAAACGCACAATGAATGAAAAACCACCCAAACCTTCACCACCGCCCATCACAATAAATCAACACAGCCATGACAATCAAAATACTTTCATAACTATTTCATAACCATTGGATATATATAGCATGAATAAAATTCATCATTATTGTGATGGCATTTCTTACGCTTTTGTTTTAGTATGTGAATTTTTATGAATCCTTTGGTGAATTTATGACTGATTTATCACACATCGGCACAAGCAAAAAGCTAGATTGGAAGGCATTTGGACCCGGTATTTTGATGGCATCGGCGGCGATCGGTGGTTCGCACTTGATTTCATCGACGCAAGCAGGCGCACTGTACGGCTGGCAGCTGGCAATCATGATCATTCTTGCCAACCTGTTCAAATACCCATTTTATCGCTTTGGCACGGAGTATGCGTACAGCACTGGCAACAGCCTAGTTGCAGGCTACGCCAAAAAATCAAGAGTCTATCTGTGGGTGTTTTTCATTCTGTGCATCATCTCAGGCATCATCAGCACAGGCGCGGTGTCTTTATTGTGCGCCGTGATCTTAGGTCACATGCTGCCATTGGAGATGAGTACCATGACGCTGTCTGCCATCGTCATGATTTCATCTTGGGTTTTGTTGATCGCAGGTCACTATAAAGCACTGGACAACATCACCAAATGGATCATCGCAGCCCTTACCATCGCCACCATCATCGCTGTATTCATCGCAGCTGGCAAGCCTTCGGTAGTCACCCCTGACTTCATCGAAGCCTCACCTTGGAATCTGGCAGCACTTGGCTTTATCATCGCTTTGATGGGGTGGATGCCAGCACCGCTTGAATTTTCGGCCATCACCTCAGTCTGGACCGCCAAAAAAATCAAAACCGACCACACCAGCCGCTATCAAGGCATGATTGATTTTAATGTGGGCTACTTGGTGTCAGCCGTGCTGGCGCTGTTCTTTTTGGCGCTTGGCGTGTTCGTACAGTATGGCTCAGGACAAGAAATCGCCATGCAAGGCGGTGCTTATGTCGGTCAGCTCATCGAAATGTACACACAGACCATCGGCTCATGGTCAAAGCTGCTTGTGACTTTCGTGGCATTCTTGTGTATGTTTGGCACAGTAATCACCTGCATGGACGGCTACGGACGCACCAACGCCGAAAGCCAATCTTTGATCAAATCTGGCACCACCGAGTTTACCGAAAACTATGTCAAGCTGTGGACGACTTTTACTGGTGTGTGCGCTTATATCTTGATCGCATTTTTCCTAGGACAAATGGCAGCACTGCTTAAATTTGCCATGATCAGTGCCTTTGTGACCGCACCGATTTTTGCTTATTTGAACTACTCACTCATCAAATCCGAAGGCCAATTAACCAGCTTTATGAAATACTTTGCCATCGCAGGCATCATTTTCCTAAGTGGCTTTTCGGTGCTGTTTTTGTTGCAGTTTTTTAAGATCATCGGTTAAGCATTCAGTCTTAAATGAAAGCTTAAAAATAAAAATAAACCTGTCATCTGACAGGTTTATTTTTTGGTTTTGAAAATACTCCAACCGAATGGCAAAATTGCTACAAAATCGTACGGTCATGTAAGGTGGGACTAGCCTGTCGTTTTGATGCAACTTATTGATTTCGTTGGGTTTCGCTCCCAAACCCAACCTTGTATCTCACCACCAAGACTAGCTATCTTGGTGATGGCATGGTAGATTATACCATCACCCTAAGTTACTTGGTAGTTTCTACCCAACCTGAGTACTTTGATGCTGTCTCGTAGATTAAACCCAAGTAGCTTTCTTATCATCGTACAATCTGAATGGTATCCAAGCGCTTGATTGATTTTCAATCATGACGCTGAATGAACAAGGCTAGATGACAATGACTTATTATGTTGGTATTGATGTTAGCAAGCACAAGCTGGATGTGGCTTGGCTTAAAGAGTTAAGTACAATGAAAGTCAAAACCAAAGTCTTTAATAATCACTTTGATGACTTTGAACACATCATTCATTGGCTTAAAACCAATCTTGGTGCAAGTGTCAGCTTTAACGACATTCATCTTATTATGGAAGCCACAGGGGTATATCACGAACCTTTGGCGTATTATTTACACGATTTAGGCTTTAAAGTCTCTATCATCAATCCTGCCTTTGTCAAACACTATGCGGACAGTTTAGGCGTAAGACAAAAGACAGATAAAAAAGACAGTATTGTCCTTGCCAGATATGGCAGAGCCACCCACCCTGATGCTTGGATTGCCCCAAGTATTGAAGCTCGTCATTTAAAGTCTTTGCTTTCTCGTCTTGATGCTCTAAATGAAGACTTACAGCGAGAAGAAAACCGCAAAGAAAAAGCAGAAGTGGCAGACACAACCCCCATTGTTAAACAATCCATTGACGAGATGATTGTGGCATTAAAATTGGCAATCAGCAAATTAAACGATGACATTGACACTCATATCAACAACCACCCCAAACTTAAAGAAGAGCAAACACTCTTACAAAGCATCAAAGGAGTGGGACAGGTGGTGTCAAGACAAATGCTTAGTTTGTTTAATACCAAACAATTTAACAATGCCAAACAAGTCTCTGCTTTTTTAGGGTTGATTCCCAAACAACAAGAATCAGGATTGTTTAAAGGCAGATCAAGACTTGCCAAAACAGGCAATGCTCAATTAAGAGCTAAGCTGTATATGGCAGCAGTCGTTGCCACCAAGTACAATCCAGACATTAAAGACCAATACGAACGCTTACAACAAAATGGCAAATGCAAAATGCAAGCTTTATGTGCTTGTATGCGTAAATTGGTGCAAATCTGCTTTGGTGTGATCAAACACCAAACTCCCTACACCCCACAAGTTAGGATAGATAATATGGCTTGACAAGGGGTGGGGAGAGATGGTATCTACGCTCAGAACGAATTTTGTGGTAGTTTTAAAGTTGTTTGGGTATAAATCAGCGGCTGCGGCTGGGTCTTTCACCCAGTGTCACGCTCAGAGTCAAAGGCTTGCCATCTCGCAGGATTTGCGCCTCCAAGGTGGTGTTTGGGGCGTGCTTGGCGATGATGCCTGTCAGCGTATTGGCGGTGTCGGTGGGTACGCCATTAAGACTTACGATGACATCACCCGCCTGAATGCCTGCTTGGGCGGCAGGCGTGCCTTCCCAGACCTGAGACACCAGCACGCCTTGGCTGGATTCTAGGCTGATGGGATTATTTGCCGTCTGAGCGATGCCCACTCCAAGCCAGCCACGGCTGACCTTGCCGTTTGTGATGAGTGCATTCATGACCTGCTCGATGATGCTGGTCGGAATGGCAAAGCCAATGCCCATCGAGCCGCCCGAGCGTGAATAAATGACCGTGTTAATGCCAATCAAAGCACCATCAGCATCGACCAGCGCGCCGCCTGAGTTGCCAGGGTTGATGGCGGCGTCAGTTTGGATAAAGTCCTCAAAGCTGCTCACCCCAAGCCCTGCTCGCCCTGTGGCAGAGATGATGCCTTGGGTGACAGTCTGCCCCACGCCAAAGGGGTTGCCAATGGCGAGCGCCACATCACCCACGCTGATGGGCTGACTGCGAAAAGCAAGCGGCTCTAAGTCGTCCAGCTCCACCTTAATCACCGCCAAATCACTGTCCTCATCACTGCCCACCACCTTGGCACGGGTCTTTCTGCCATCGCTGAGTGCCACGATGATCTCATCGGCCTGGCTGACGACATGAGCATTGGTGACAATATAGCCATCTTTTGAGACGATCACGCCTGAGCCAAGGTTTGCGCCCTGCTGCGCACTTTGCCCGCCATAATAACGCTCAAAAAGCTCTCTTAAAGCAGGGTCATCCATATAAGGATGCTTGATGGTCTGCGTGGTGTAGATATTGACCACAGATTTGGCGGCACGCGCCACCGCCTCTTTATACGAGCTGACGACAGGCGCTGATGTTGTGGGCGGTTCGGCGGTGGGCGGTGTCCACGCTTGGCTTTGAGTGACAGGCTCGCTCACCTCTTTGGCAGGCGTGTGCTGAAAAAACATCCAATACAAAGCCGCCGCCAACACTGCTGCGATGAGCCACGGCAAAATCACCCAAAAGCTGGCGCCTTTTTGACTGGTAAATCTGGCAAGCTGATTCATGTTCGATCCTTAAAAATAACAACTCTCAGACGAATGAAAGTTCGGCTGATTATATGATACAGCACCAATATTGGGGCAGTTTTGCAAGGATAAAGTGATTGATGGTATTTTTTTATCAAATCTGACCGAGCGCTTACAAGTTTTGCGCAAGTCTATATCAGTTTGCACAAATGACAAAAAGTCGTTAAAATGCCACTTTATATGATCAAGTTAATACGATCACAACGCCGCCTGCTTTGCACTGGGCGGATTTGGCGTATGATTTTAAACCCCTTTTTATTTTTAAATTAAGGCACACCATGACTACGATTCACCCAGCCCAACTGGCTCAATTTTGTGACGACTATTTATCCGCCAGCGAATTTGACGACTATTGCCCAAACGGGCTGCAAGTCGATGCAGACACCCCCATCACCAAAATCATCACTGGCGTCACTGCTTGCCAAGCGCTGATCGATGCCGCCATCGCTGAAAAAGCCCAAGCCATCGTCGTGCATCATGGCTACTTTTGGAAAGGCGAGCCTTCGCCGTTGGTCGGCATGAAAGGTCGTCGTGTGCGCACGCTCATGCAGCATGGCATCTCGCTCATCGCTTATCATCTGCCACTCGACGCCCACCCCACCATCGGCAATAACGCCCTACTTGCCCAAGGCCTAGATCTGCACATCGAAGGTGCGCTGCACCCCCATCAAAAACACCCTGTGGGCAACATCGCCACCTGCTCGCCCATCAGCCCTGCTAAGCTTGCCCAAAAAATCAGCGACAAACTTGGGCGAGCACCGCTACACATCGCCAGCGGTAAAGAAACCCTAACCAAAATCGCCTTGTGCACTGGTGGCGCTCAGGACATGATCGAGCAAGCCGCCAAGATGGGCTGCGATGCGTTCATCTCAGGTGAAATCTCAGAGCGCACCACGCACGCTGCCCGTGAGCTTGGGCTGGACTACTTTGCCGCAGGTCATCACGCCACCGAACGCTATGGCGCGCGTGCCTTGGGTGAGGTCTTGGCGGCGCATTTTGGCATCGAGGTGAAATTTGTGGACATTGATAATCCTGCTTGATTGACCGAAAATGCACTCTGACCCATGCTCATTTTGGCAAATATAGTAGGCTTACAGGAAAATAATCCATGAAACAAGCTCATGCATCACGGTATCGTGATTTGATGGCATTAAGATTAAAAGTCTTTTTTTTATGCCGCTTGCGCTACTCATATTTGCCGCATTTTTGATCAATATGGGAGTGCATATTGTGATCGTGACGGCTATGGTGGCAGGCTGTCTGTATTTTGCAATGTTTTATTTTCTAAGCAAAAACATCTGTCCTTGGTGCAAGGGATGCTTTTTTAGTTTTAGTGGATTGCATGATCAGAAGCTTGCCAATGTCATTTTCGCCAAAAAATGTCAGCACTGCGGCAAGCCTAATGCAGAGGATTTATAGGTGGTGTGGGTATGGGTGGATGACGAACAACCCACCCTAGATGGCGTAAGTGTTGGATTTGTTGGTTTCTAGACAAGGCTTAATCTGGTTTGCCACAGTTGATGCATTTGGTTTGGGTAAATATGTTAAAGCTAATGTCTCGTGAACCATCTTTTTTATTCAAAAAGAATGAGTTTTTACAAAATGGGCATATGTTGATTTTTCTAAACCAAGCATCTATCAAGCCAGCTATAATTACACCAACCATAACTATCATTATTGGATTTGTGATATTAAAAAAAACCAATAATAGAGAAGTGGATAGCTAAGCTAATCGGTGGAGATACAAAAAATATTGTATTTTTTCTAGATATGAGTTTATTGTATGCTAGTTTTGTTTCTGCTTCCATCTCTTTCTTTCCTCTTCTTCTTTCTTGCGTTTATAACCACCATCTTCAAAAACATCAGCATGTAGATTGGACTGAGAACAACCCAACCATCCACCCCCAACCCATTGAATTTATTAAGTTTTATAAAACCCAATCCACAGGCTGATATATCAGCAAAAAACCACACGAAATGCCGTGTGGTTTTTATTGTGCCATGATTATTTGTTTGGCACTGTCAGGGTCTGCCCAATGCGAAGGTTGGCATTGGTTTCCAGATTATTCATCTTTGCCAGTTCATCGACGCTAATGCCATAGCGGCGAGCCAAAGAGATGAGACCATCGCCAGACTTGACACGATAGGTGGTGGTCAGCTTAGGCAGCTTGATGGTCTGACCTTGGCGCAGCTGAGCATTGGTAGCAAGCCCGTTGAGCTTGGCAAGGTCTGCCAAAGATACGCCATGCTTTCTGGCAAGCTGCGTTAGGTTATCGCCACTTTGCACGGTGTAGTTTTCAGTCGCTGTTGAGTTGGTCGCTGCCGTAGTGCTGGCAGTGCTTGTGCGTGTAGGCGCTTGATTTGTGCGTGCAGGCGCTTGGGCTGGCTCGGCTTTGGCGGCTGGTGCTGCCGTCTTGGTGCCAGCAGCAGGAATGGTGATGGTCGTGCCAAGCAGTAGGTTGGCGGTGCGAGTCAGATTGTTTGCCGCTGCAAGCTCATCGATGCTGATGCCGTGTCTTGATGCCACGGAAGTCAAGCTGTCGCCTGCCTTGACGGTGTATTTGACTGGCTGATTATTAAGCTTACGAGTGACGGCTGTGCTTGTGGCTGGTACTTTGATGGTTCGCCCTGCGATGAGATTTGCATTTGCCGAGAAGTCGTTCAAAGCAGCGATGGCAGCAGGCGTCACTCCCAGACTGTTTGCGATGCCTGTTAGAGTGTCGCCCGCTTTGACGGTGTAATTGGATGTATTTGCCGCAGCAGCACTGTCTGTACGCTGAGTATTGGTCGTGCGTGCAGAGGTGGTGCTGGCGGTATTTGTCGATGCACTGGCAGATGCTTTGGCGACTGGGACTTTTAGGCTTTGACCGATGAACAGCCCTTGGGTCGGCTCAATATTATTTAAGGCTGCCAATTCTTGAATGCTGATCTCATGTCTGCGAGCCAGCATGGTCAAGCTCTCCCCTACTTGCACTCTGTGCGTGGTGGTCTTGATGGCAGGTGCGCTGGTGGTTCTGGTGGGGGCGGCTGCCGTCTGAGTAGGCTGAGGCTGAACAGGCTGAGCCTTGACTTTGCCCGGAACGAGCCACAGCTTTTGTCCACGCTGTACATAGGCATTGGTTGCAAGGTTGTTGTAGCTTGCCAACTGACTGACCGTCAGACCATTCGCTGCGGCGATGCCCGTTAAGGTATCGCCTGCCTTGACAGTGTAGCTTTCAGGTTTTGATACAGGCTTTGGCGCTGGGGTCTGTGCTGCACGGGCAGGCGTGCTGACGACTGGCGCAGGCTCAGGCACGGCAGGCATCGGGGTTGGCATGGTGTAGTCCACGCTTGGAGCGGGCTGAGTCTGGCTAGGTACTGGCGCAGAAGTCTGGGCAGCACTGGTATTCGATGGGCCTGTGTAGCTGAGCGTCTTAGTCTGACCACGAGATTCCAAAACCGACTGGGCGGTTTGTAAGGCATCTAGCTGAATGTTGCCATCATTAGGGTTGACCGCTTGCACCACTTCGTTGGTGCTCGACTGAATCTGAGCGGCAATGAAATTGCGCTCTTCTTGGGTGATCGCAGGCTCTTGGACGATGGTGTTGTATGAGGTGACCTGTGCGATGGTCGTCGGCAGTGTGTTTGACTGCATCAGCTCTCTTTGTGAGCTGGCGTTGGTCTGCACACCAGACTTTGGCAAGACATATTGCGTGGTCTGCGCAGGTGCAGTGGCAATAAAATCGCCGCCGTAGCCATAGCCTGTCAGTGCTGAGATTCGCTCATCCACAGAGGCGGTTAGGCTGTCAGGAATGACGATGCGGTTTGGACCTGCTGTATCGACGACAAAATTTGTCAAAGCAGGGTTGAGCAGACGCAGCTCATCAAAAGGCACGCCTGTCACAGAGGCGATCTCTTGTAGGCTCACACCATAATTGGCAGGTACGGTTCTAAAATGCGAATGGTTGGCGATGGCAGGCAAATTGACACCATAGCTTGATGGCGAAGCGACAATCTGGGAAACGGCAATGAATCTAGGTACATAGTTCATCGTCTCGGTCGGCAGCTTTAATGACCAATAATCGGTCGGTAGCCCTGCCGCCTCATTTGCCTTGATGGCACGAGACACACGACCCGGACCTGCATTATACGCCGCAAGTGCCAGCTCCCATGAGCCAAACTGATTATAAAGACTGGTCAAAAAGTCATAAGCTGCTCGGGTGGACTCAATGACATCACGGCGACCGTCATATGTTGCGCTTTGATTTAGTCCATAAATACGACCTGTACTTGGAATGAACTGCCAAAGACCTGCGGCAGCGGCATTTGAAGTAGCAGAAGGATCATAGGAGCTTTCGATGATTGGCAGTAACGCAAGCTCAGTCGGAATGCCTCGTCTTTCGGCCTCTGTCACGGTGTGATGCAGATAACGAGACGCACGAGCCGTCAGGCGATCCAAATAGCTTTGGCGGCTATAAAACCATGACTTTTGCGCCTCGATGCGTGCATTGTAGGTGTCGCCCATGCGGTAGCCACGGCGGATTCTGTCCCATAGGTTGCCATAGCGCTGCACACTCAGTGCATCTCCCTCCACCATGCTCATGTCGGTGGCTTGTAAAAGCCCTTCCAATTCATCGAGCATCGCCTCATCTAAGACGCCAGCGTAGCCTGACTGCTGCGTGGCAGGCGTGGTGCGCTGTACGGTAGGCGTGACTGTGCCAGTCGGCGTGGTTCTTGGTGTACTGCTACACGCCGCCAGCACACACGCCGACACCGCCAAGGCAAGTGGTTTCATCAGTCTAATTTTTTCGGTGGCGGGATGAGTTGTTGTCGTGATAAGGTCGCTTTTTGGCGCTAAATGTGGCATGATGAAACCCTTTATACCTATAAATAAAAAATAAATCAAAAAAGCTACGCAATCATTATTCAAAAATTAAAAATCATTGCTAAAAATTGTCAAAATGCTCAGCCTAAGATACTGGCATCGGCAATGGCTTATAATGCCTTATTTTTCATGGATTATCAACCGTCAAAGTGAATTTTTACCCACAAAAAAGCCGTCGGTCATGCTTATTTTACAAAACACAACCGACGGCAAACATTGCGCAAAATTTTGGTGAGACTTAGGATAATTTCTCAGTCATTGTTGATTTTGACTACTTTTGGCTTAGCTGACATTAGTAGCTTAGTTAATGACGACTTGCGCCGACGATCTGAGTAGCACCGTACTTGCGCCAGACTCAGTCAGGGTGACTTTGGAAGTGGTCACCAGTCGCACAGGTTTGCCATCTTCCGTCCAAGTCTCAGTCGTCACAACCTGCGCACGAGCCTGACCACCAACAATCACGACATCACTGATGCGAATGTCGTAGCGATAATTCTTTGATTTTGCCCAGCTTTTTTGTAAATATTGCAAATAAGCGTTTTTACTCAGGTCGGCAGAATTACCATTGCGAGTCATTTTGATGATGGCATCGTCCGAGATGAGACGAGAGATTTGCCCAATGTTTTGGCTGTTGGCGGCTTGATTCATGGCGGCGGCATAAGCTTGTACAGACGACTCGCCGATGGCATAAGCTGGCGTACTGATGAAAGGCGATGCGCCAAGCGCCAAAGCCAAACCCAGCCCCACAGAATGCGACAAAGGCTTGCCAGTCAGTTTGCCTGCGGCACCGATGGCAGCAGTCAAAGCACCGACCATCATGCCTTTTTTGATGAGATGTTTTTTGTTATGTTGAGTCATGATAAACCCTTTTTGTCTTGATCCGTGGATCGTGTGTGTTGGTTAATTAAGACGAATTTGAAATTTAAAACACCAAATCGTCTTAGCATTTAGCCTAAATCCTAAATGTAGCATAGCAAAACGATTTTAAACAATCATGGCTAAATGTAACAAATTGTTGCAATTTTGGGAGAATCCTGTACCAGACGCAGCGAGTTCGCCATTAAGATTCCACTTGTTCAAGCTTGGCACCGATGCGATCCATGCGTCTGTCCATCAGCTGTCTTGCCAAAGTCTGCATGTCATCAACACGGTCAAATTCATCGACGATTTCAAGACCAAGTAAAGTCTCCAAGACATCTTCAAGACTCACCAAACCCTTCACCTCGCCAAACTCACCCACCGCCAAGGCAATATGAATGCGCTGTTTTAGCATCATGTCAAGCAAATCAAACAACTTCATCTTAGCAAACACAAAGGGAATGTCACGGCGAAATTTGCTCAAAGGCGTGTGAATGTCTTGGTTTGCCTTGGCGATGAGCAGGTCGGATTTGAGCACAAAGCCTGTGGCATTATCCAAGTCTTCATTAAAAATCGGAAAGCGAGAAAACGGCAGCTTTGGCAAATTGGCAAACACATCGCCCACCGTCATCTTTTCATCAAATGCCATCATCACCGAACGGGGCGTGACGATGTCCTCGACATTGATCATGCTAAGCGCCAGAGAGTTTTTGATGATGCGTGTTTCAAGCTCGCTCATCTGTCCCAAGCTTTCACCTTGATTGGCAAGGGCGATGAACTCATGGCGGCTGAAAGTCGATTCGGTGTTGCCACGAGTTAAAAGACGAGAGATTTTCTCCGCCACCCAAACGATCGGCATGAGTGTGATATTGATAAAGCGCACATAATACGCCACTGGCATGGCAAAGCGGCGCCAGTAGGTTGTGCCCAGCGTCTTTGGAATGATCTCTGTACCAATCAAAATCACCAAAGTCATCACTGCACTAAACACCCCAAACCAAGCACTACCAAAGACGATGGTCGCCTGAGCGCCCGCACCCAGCGAGCCTAGCGTGTGAGCGATGGTGTTTAAGGTTAAGATGGATGAGATGGACTTTTCGATGTTGTTGATTTTGACATTTTCTAGCAAAGTGGCGGCTTTTGGGTTGTCCTCTTTGAGCGTATCGACATACGATGGCGTCATGGTCAAAAGCGTCGCCTCCGACACCGAACAGATGAACGAAAAAACCAAAGACAGCGAAATAAAAAAAACAAGCAGTGCAATGTTGGTTGCGGTCGGGGCGGTGTCATTAGCCAGTGCGGCAGAAGACAAAGAGATGAGCCCAAAAAAAACTAAAAACTGAATCAAGCGTGTTCGGTGACGGGACATATAAATCTTTCAATAAACGAAGGATTTGTTATATTAAGGCAAAACCGCCCAGACTGCAAGCGTCAAAATGTTGTATTTGGTAACTTGATGAATGTTTGATTCACCATTTGAGCAAAATCCACGCCATGAAAAGTGAAATTACATGGCGAGATTGCGTAATTTTGTGGTATGATATGCGTTATTTTTGCCTTTGGCATCGTCAATTTTAGTTTCTTTTCGCTTAAAGGAGTCTTTTATGTTGGAATTATTCATCACAAATGCACACGCCGCCCCTGCTGCTGGTGCTGAACCGAATGTCTTTTTGCAATTTTTGCCGATGATTGCGATTTTTGCGATTTTTTATTTTTTGGTCATTCGTCCGCAGTCAAAGCAAAGAAAGCAGCACCGTGCGATGGTAGATAGCCTAGCTGTGGGCAATGAAGTCTTGTTCGCGGGCGGTTTGATGGGTAAAATCACCAAAATCGATGGCGACTACGCTACCGTCGCTCTAAATCCCACCAACTCAATCAAAATCCAGCGTGCAAGCGTCATCAGCGTCCTTCCTACTGGCACGATTGACAATCTATAATCACTTTTGCAAAACTTGTCTTGGCAGGTTTTGCTTTTTTCATTGTTTATCTTGCACAAAGCTTATGGCATGAAAAAAGACTGTCGGTCGTTTTGGTGCCATTTGTGCCTTAACCATAAGAATACTCTATGCAATACCCTGCTTGGAAATACATACTCATCGCTGTGGTGTTGGTCATTTCTGGCTTATACGCCCTACCAAATCTTTATCCAGATGAGCCTGCGGTACAGATCACGGGCGCATCTGCTGGCGTACAACTCACCGAAGATGTCTTAACGCAATCACAAGCCCTGCTTGATCAAGCTGGGCTTGCGCACCATGACGGCAGCTTTGCCGATAACAGCGCGTTGGTGCGTCTGTCCACCGCCGAAGACCAATTAAAAGCCCAAGAAGTGCTGCGTCGTGAGCTTGGCGACAACTATGTCGTAGCGCTCAATTTGGCGCAGACGACGCCTGAGTGGCTAAGAAACATCGGCGCCAAACCGATGAAACTGGGTCTTGACCTGCGTGGCGGTGTGCGTTTCGTGCTTGAAGTGGACATGGCAAAAGCGCTTGAACAGCGACTTGCCACCGCAAGCCAAGATGTGCGCCGCATTTTGCGCAGCGAAAAAATCGCCGTCAAAAGCCTACGCACCACCGAAAATGGCATGATGCTCATCTTTGATGGCAATGACGCTCGCGATCGCGCACAAAACCTATTGCAAAGCAATATGGCAAATGACTTTGTGTTGCGCCCCCTAGCGGATGTTGAAGGCGCTGCCTTAGAGATGACCTACACCGAGACTCGTCTTGATGAAATCAATCAATACGCCGTCGGACAAAACTTAACCACCCTACGAAACCGTATCAATGAGCTTGGCGTGGCAGAAGCTTTGGTGCAGTCACAAGGTGCTAACCGCATTGTCGTTGAGCTGCCGGGTGTACAAGACACCGCCGAAGCCAAGCGTGTACTTGGTCGTACCGCAAACCTAGAATTCCGTATGGTGAGCGATGACGCCGACAGCTTTACTGGTGGCATTGCCCCCGCTGGCACAGAAGCCTATCCGTTTGGCGATTTGAATGGTCCGCCCATTTTGCTAAACCGTCAAGCCATCGTCACAGGTGAAAAAGTACAAGGCGCACAAGCAGGCCTAGATGAAAACGGTCGTCCACAAGTATCCATCAATCTAGATGCCGCTGGCGGTCGCCTGATGCAAAACGCCACTCGCACCGCTGTCGGCAAACAAATGGCGGTATTGTTCATCGAAAACAAACAGCGCATCAGCTACGAACAAGACCCTGTCACAGGCGAGACCAAAGAAGTGCGTACGCCTTATGCTGAGACTCGTGTGATCAACCGTGCCACGATTAACGCCGTACTAGGCTCATCTTTTGTCATCACAGGTCTGGATTCAGCGGCAGAAGCTGATGAGCTTGCTCTGCTACTTCGCTCAGGGGCATTGGCAGCGCCGATGTACTTTGTCGAAGAGCGCACCATCGGTCCTTCACTGGGTCAAGACAACATTGACAAAGGTCTGATGGCATCACAAATCGGCTATCTGCTGGTGTTTTTATGGATGGTGGTGTTCTATCGTGCTTGCGGTGTGATCGCCAACATTGCCCTTGCCCTAAACATCGTCATGCTTGCTGCCATCATGTCCATCTTGGGTTCAGCATTGACCCTACCGGGCATTGCAGGTATCGTACTGACCATGGGTATGGCGGTGGATGCCAATGTGCTGATCTTTGAGCGCATTCGTGAAGAGCTCGATGCAGGCGTACGACCTAAGGCTGCGATTGTGGCAGGCTTTGACAGAGCGTTTAGTGCGATTTTTGATGGGCAAATCACCACCTTGCTTGTGGCGTTCATTCTGTTTGCCATCGGTACAGGTCCGATTAAAGGCTTTGCGGTGACGCTTGCCATCGGTATCGTCACTTCCATGTTTACCGCCATCACCGTGACTCGTGCGCTCATGCAGCTATGGTATGGTAATCGCAAAAACTTAACAAAAATCAGCATCGGTTAGGAGTGCATCATGACTAATGAAAATAATCCAATCGAGCAGCCATTAAGCGCCAAAGAAGAGCGTCGTCGCCGTGGTCCACGCCGTGACGGCAAAGGCAGCAACGCCCGAGCCAACGAAGAGGCGCTTGCAGGTCAAGACATCATCACCACAGATGAGGTCGCCGAAAAGGCAGGCGGCGCAAAATTGATCGGCAACCGTCGCATTTTGCCATTCATGAAATTTGAAATACCGATGATGGTGTTTTCCGTCCTTTTGGTCATCGCAAGTATTGCCGCCATCGCATTTAAAGGTCTAAACCTAGGTCTTGATTTCACTGGCGGTGTGTCGGCAGATGTGCGCTATGAGCAGCCTGTCGAGCAAGCGCAGGTGGTCTCCGCTTTGTCAGACAAAGGCTTTGATGATGCGGTGGTGCAGTATCTTGGCACTCGTAGCGAGCTTTTGGTACGCCTACCACCCCAAGACAGCAAAGATCCAGAAGGTCTAAGTCAAGAGCTGTCGGAGGCGCTGAATTTACCATCTAATGCCGCTGCGGTGGATAACATCAGCATCATCGGCAGTCAGGTGGGCAATGAGGTGTATCTGGACGCACTCTTGGCACTGGGGCTGGCACTTGGCTTAATGATGATCTATGTGTCGATCCGCTTTCAGTTTAAGCTTGCCTTGGGTGCGGTGCTGGCACTCTTACACGATGTGATCGTGGTGTGTGGTTTGTTTGCCATCTTTGGTTGGCCGTTTGACCTGACTGTACTTGCCGCTGTGCTTGCCTTGATTGGTTATTCGGTGAACGACACCATCGTCGTTTATGACCGCATCCGTGAAAACTTCCGCCGTGTGCGTGGACTTACGCCCTACCAAGTGGTTGATTTATCACTCACTGAGACGCTGCGCCGTACCATCATGACCGCAGGGACGGTCTTTGTGGTGGTGCTTGCGCTCTTATTCATGGGTGGTGACAGTCTGTTTTGGTTTGCCTTGGCGCAGTTCATCGGTACGATTGCAGGTACTTATTCATCGGTGTACATCGCAAGCTCAATTCCACTGCGCATGGGGATATCAAGAGAAGACTTCGTGGTGCAGGTCAAGCCTGAGTTTGAAGAAGAAGTGGTGGTATTTGCTGATCCCGAGCTTCAAAACAGCAAAGACTAAGAATCAATGTATTGTTGTAACCACAAAAAGCTCCGAGATGACACTCGGGGCTTTTTATTATGCCTTGCTAAAATAATCTTATACCAGCGAACTTTTAAACTTTAAAATGACCACAAAATTTGATTTTGGACGGTAGGGGCGAAACATTTTTCGCCCAATAAAAATAAAGCAATAACAATTTACACCTACAAGCATATTAAAAATCAACCTCTGTGAACTTACGGTCCTAGGTTGGAGCCAATGCAAAAAAAACCAAACAAATTCAATAAATTATGCCATAAACGGTGGGCATAGCCCACCCCACAAAGCTGTATTGCTTTATCAGTTTGGTGGATTAAGACCAACCACCGTTTTTACAATTTTAAGATGAATTGAGTATAATAGACCATTTTTTATTGCCATCATTTGCCATCATGACCACAATCCACCGATTTTTTGAGCATCTTTCCCCAAAAACCCAAGGCTACCTACTCGTGCTATTCACCATGTGTGTATGGGGGAGTTTTAGCCTGCTGTCTCGTGTGACGGTGCGCTGGCAGGTGTCGGTGTGGGATGTGATTGCCATGCGTTTTGCCTTCGCTGCCATAATTTTGTTGCCGATTTTATGGCTTAATAAAGACTGGCGGTTTTTGCTGCATTGGCGAGCTGTCGTGCTTGCCATCATCGGTGGCGTGGGATATAGCTGTTTGGTGTACACTGGCTTTACCTTAGCACCTGTGGTACATGGGGCGGTGTTTTTAAATGGCATGATTCCTGTGGCGACAGCCTTGCTGCTTTGGCTGATTTTTAAAATACGCCCCGATACCGACACCAAAATCGCCCTAATCATCATCAGCCTGACTCTATGCGCCATGGCTGCGATGATTTTGATGGGGGCGTATCATTTTAATGTGGGCGATGTGATTTTTGTCAGCTGTGCCTTTTGTTGGGCGGCGTTTAGTATTTTATTAAAAGAGTGGCAATTTACGCCATGGCAGACCATGTGCAGCAGCGTCATCTGGTCGGCGTTGATCTATTTGCCGATTTATGCGCTGTTTATTGGCTTTTCATCGCCCGATGCCAGTTGGCACCATCTGGCGATTCAGGGTATTTTTCATAGCGTGCTGGTGATGATCGTGGCGACGGTCACTTATGCGATGGCGGTGGCTCGCCTTGGGGCGTTCATGGCAGGTGGACTGTCATCACTTGCACCATTCATCTCAGCGATCCTTGCCGTGCCGCTGCTTGGCGAGCCATTGAACATGGTGATGGTACTTGGTCTCATTGGCATGGGGCTAGGTACGGTACAGCCGTGGCGGTGGCTTGGGCGGCGCAAACATTGACATCGCCTGCCAAGATTTTTACAATAACACAAACCCAAAAGACAGGCTCTCATCATGAAAACTCTCAATAACATTGCCGTATATTGCGGCTCAAATTTTGGCAATACGCCTGATTATTATCATGCCGCCAAGCTCATGGGGCAGACGCTCGCCACACAGCACATCAGGCTCATCTATGGTGGTGGCAATGTCGGCTTGATGGGCACCATCGCCGACAGCGTGCTGGCACATGGTGGTGAAGTCACGGGCGTGATTCCCACTTTTTTAAAACAAAAAGAAGTGGCGCACACCGCTCTTAACGAACTCATCGAGACCGCCGACATGGCGACACGCAAGTACAAAATGATCGAGCTTGCTGACGGCTTCATCGCCATGGCAGGTGGCATCGGCACGCTAGAAGAACTGTACGAAGTGCTATCCTTGTTGCAACTACGCCAGCATGACAAGCCTGTGGGTATTTTAAATACTCATGGATTTTTTGACCCATTCTTGGCAAGTCTGCAAAAATACGCCGATGAAGGCTTTATGCCACAGGCAAACCTAGATCTCATCTGCGTCTCTGACGACCCTGCCGATTTATTAGAACGAATGCGCCATTTTGAATTTGTCGATGCACAAAAATGGGTGCGCCCTGCTTGGCTTGACCAGCAAGACATTCCCACTTGGTGATCGGCAAAATACGCTTGATGACCTCCATACACCAAGCCAAAAGTCACTTGCATTCACTCATCCATGGCATGAAGTTTTTGGCTTGATGACAAATTTGGCAAATTTTTATGAATTTTTGGTAAATTGTAAAAAAATAATACAAAAAACACTTGCAATAAAATAAAACGAATGTACACTATATTCATCAAAAAATGCGTGATGGTTCGTGTTTTTTTAAGTTTCGCAGAATGACATCTTAACTTAGCTTTTGACTAGGCGTTTTTGAAAAAATTTGTTACAATAAACAGATGTTATTCGTTTCTTTATTTTATTTTACAAGGTGGTGGCTATGGACATCAAAAAAATTCGTGAACTGATTGATTTAATGGAAGAAAAAGATTTGGTAAATCTTGAATATGGTCATGACGATAATTATGTCAATCTGACTCGCAATGTCGCCGTCCATACCATCGCCGCAGCCCCTGTTGCCAGCGCACCTGCCGCAGCCCCTGTTGCCAGTGCGCCAAAAGCGCCGAGTGGCAAGGTTGAGACCTCTCCGATGGTGGGCGTGTTTTATTCAGCCCCTAGCCCAAATGATCCGCCTTTTGTCAAAGTGGGTCAAAAAGTACAAGCTGGCGATCAGCTGGGTATCATTGAAGCCATGAAAATCATGAACCCACTAGAAGCCACGCAAAGCGGTATCATTGAAGAGATTTTGGTGAATAATGCCGATGTGGTGCAATTTGGTCAGCCTGTGATTCGTTATAAGGCTTAATTTGGGAAGTTTGTCATGATTAAAAAACTTCTGATTGCCAACCGAGGCGAGATTGCCCTGCGCATCGTGCGAGCGTGCAAACAGCTTGGCATACAGACGGTGGGCGTGTACTCTACGGCAGATAAGGATTTGATGCATTTGCGCTTTGTGGATGAAGCGGTGTGCATTGGCAACGCCCCTTCTGCCCAAAGCTATCTGAACATGAACGCCCTGCTTTCTGCCGCAGAAATCACAGGCGCGGACGCCATTCACCCCGGTTATGGTTTTTTGTCCGAGAATGCTGAATTTGCCGAAAAAGTTGAAGAAGCAGGCTTGACTTTTGTAGGTCCTCACGCTGACCACATTCGCTTGATGGGTAATAAAGTCTCCGCCATCAATGCCATGAAAAAAGCAGGCGTGCCGACCGTGCCTGGTTCTGTGGGTGCGATCACTTTGCACAATGCCGAAGAGCAAGCCAAAAACATCGGCTTTCCGCTGATTGTCAAGGCGGCAGCTGGTGGCGGTGGGCGTGGTATGCGTGTGGTGGAACGCTTTGAAGAGCTGATCAACCAAGTGCAAGCCGCCAAAGCCGAAGCTGAGAGTGCTTTTGGTGATGATACGGTCTATATGGAGCGTTTCTTAAAAAACCCACGCCATGTAGAAGTGCAAGTGCTTGGCGATGGCAATGGCAACGCCCTACACCTGTTTGATCGTGATTGCTCACTA
Organism: Moraxella nasibovis; assembly: GCF_029581575.1. Lineage (NCBI taxonomy): Bacteria > Pseudomonadati > Pseudomonadota > Gammaproteobacteria > Moraxellales > Moraxellaceae > Moraxella > Moraxella nasibovis. The sequence goes on from NZ_CP089975.1 coordinate 1,249,221, forward strand.
CAACGCCGTCATCAAAAGGTGCTAGAAGAAGCTCCTGCCCCTGGCATTCCTGACGACATCAGGCAGCCGATTTTGGACGCTTGTGTGCGTGCGTGCGAGCAGATCAAATATCGTGGTGCGGGTACTTTTGAGTTTTTGTACGAAGATGGTCAGTTTTTCTTTATTGAAATGAACACTCGTGTGCAGGTCGAGCACCCTGTGACTGAGATGATCACAGGCATCGATGTCATCGTCGAGCAGCTAAAAATTGCCGCAGGCTATGGACTGTCCTATCATCAAGACGAGATCACCATCCATGGTCATGCCATCGAATGTCGCATCAACGCCGAAGATCCTAAAACCTTCATGCCGTGCCCTGGTCGCATTGACAATCTGTTTGCCCCAAGTGGCTCAGGCGTGCGCTTTGACAGCCACCTGTATCAAGGGTATAGCATTCCAAGCTACTATGACTCCATGATTGGTAAGCTCATCTGTCACGCTCAGACTCGTCGCCAAGCTGTTGCTAAGATGCTGCATGCGCTTGATGAGCTGGTGATCGAAGGCATTAAGACAAACATTCCTTTGCACCGAGATGTGATTTTGCAAGATGAAAATTTTGCCAACGAAGCGCAAAACATTCACTATCTGGAAAATCATCTTTTAAAACCGCAAAGCTGATGGCAAGTTTTATTGTCATTTTCATAAAAAAAGACGCACCGAATGATGCGTCTTTTTTGTGTGCAAGAACAAGCCAAAAACTAGGTAGCCTAACCTTGACATACACACCCAGAAAGCGTCTTTGACCGCCACTGCCGCTTGATGCAGATGAACCGCCACAGCTGCCGCTGCTTGGCGATGGTGTATTTTTGGCGTGTGGCTTTCTTGGCCAGACGATTGGCACGCAGCTTGGCAGGATGCGGGCGCCTTTTGCGCTTGGTCATGCGTTTATTGGCGATGGTTCTTTTGTTCATTCCTCACCACCTAATTGCAACAAAAGCTGCAAAGGTGTATCAAGTCTATCTGCCATGCGCTCACGCCACTCGTACAGATTGACGCTATTTGTGGCATTTGGGGTGTGATGCTGTGCTGGCAAGCGTTCAAACTCGTGCTTGGCATAGGGCTTGATGACCGTAAACACATCGACAAATGCAGGCGTATTTTTTAAAGTCAGACGAGCAAAAGCACCACCAGACAAATAGTGACGCTCATGCAGCCAGCTGATACGCCCTGCGTGTACGCCATAGTGCTGCACTGGTTCATGGGCGGAGTTGAATGCGCTCTCACCCCCATACAGCTTGGCATAGTAGTCATCAATGCGGTACTTGATGAGCGCCAACAGTCGCTGCATCAGCGCTTTGCTGTTGTATTGAGATGAATCTTCTTCATTGTCATTTTGCGTGGCTGCGTGCGCCAAGATCACCTCAATGTCACCCTCGCCACCAAGCTGATACTGCTGCGGCAGCATCTCTTCGATAAGCTCTGGGTATTTGGCGGTGATGTCTTGATACAGCGTGTCATAAAAAACATAGCGACTGTACGCACGCATCTTTGAGTCTGGGGATTTTTGGATGATGGTGGTGGTATTGGCGATTGTACGCTGCACCCCCTCATCTGTCATCTCAGCAAAATGTGGCAAATCCAGCACACTTTGAGCGCCCACCAGCTGAACACTGCCCTCATCAAGCACTTCAAGGCTCTCAGCCTTAGCATGGGCATAAGCTTTGATGAAATCTTTGGCAAAACCCTTAGGCAAACTGCCATCTTCAAGCGTGATGGCAAGCCACTTGTTTTGCCACTGGTCGCCCAGCTCCTTATCGACCGCTTGGCTATTGATGAATGCCGCATTGTCCGCCCACAGATAAAGCGTGCCTGCCTTCAAATCCACATAAATCGGCTGATTGATGCTTGCTTTTAGATTTTTGCTGTCATAAGTAAACTTTGGCAAGGCTGTCAGCACCCCTGCCAAAGGCTGATAACTGCCAGTGATGGTGGTCTTGCTAGGCTTGATGAGATACTCATTGATGAGCTGAGATTTTTTGACATCTAATGCAGTAGGCATGTCGCTTTGCTCATCTGTTTCGTTGGCGATTTGTGCGCCCACATGTGCCACAAGATCACTTTGCAGGGCTGTACTTAGCGCCTCAGGGCTTAGATTTTTGTTATTTTCATAAAACGCCTCGAAGTCGTAAGGCTGATAGCGACTCACGCCCGTGCGTGCCTCGACACACGCCAGATAGTCTTCTTTGATTGTTAGGGCAATCCCTGTCTTATCATTAGCGACAGTGGCGGCGTGAACGCCTGCTTGCTCGGCTGCCTTTTCTGCACTGAGCATCGCCACATAGGCGGTGTCATGCACGCTTTCACAGCTTTCATCTGGCTGGCTTTGGCTAAGATGATGAGATGGGCCAGATGGGTAAATTGTCGTTTCATAGCCAAAGGAAGTGCGCAGCTGCGACTTGACCGTCTGTTTTAGTGTGTCTTTGGCGCTTTGCTTGGCATCAGAGCTGCTTAAATGCCCACCCAAAGACCCCGTCGTAGTACAGCCCGACAAGACGAGCGCCACCGCCACGCTAAGTACGGCGGCTTTATTATTCAGTGCGTGATTAAACTTACAAAGTTTCATGATCATTCCTTAAAAGTCGGCTCGTTCTTGGTCGGCGGTGTCATATTCGTCCACCTGCTGCTCATCCTCATAGTCATCATAAGCATCATCATAGTAGGCAGCTCGTGCTTGCTTTGCCTTGCTGTTTAGGCGAATACTGCTAAGCCATGCCGTGCCATCAAAGCTGTCATTGGTATTAAAACTTTGCTCAAACTTCGTGGCAAGCGGATGAGAAAAAGGCTTATCAGAATAACGAATCTGCCCAATGCTTTGTGTTATTGCCTGCTGCGTGTGGTCGGTCAAGCTGCCTTTGGACTGAATGCCGACAACATCGCCCTTGGCGTCAAGATACACCTGCATGGCATGATGAATGCCGATCGGCAAGACCCCTTCAATGACTTGCAAAACCTTGCCCACATCACCAGTGCGATGACCTTTTTGAATGAGCGTCAGGTCATTGATGAGTCGTGTCATCGCTTGACCTTGCTCGCCTTGATAAAGACTGGCGTTGGCATCGATGTGCGATTTTAAATCCTTAGTCAGGTGCTTGGCGATGGTGGCGATGATCTGCCCACCTTCATGCGAGCCTAAGTCCAGCTTATATGCTTTATGAGCGCCGATCTGCTTGGCAAAACGGTCTTCACGAATGTCTATGGCGGTGATTTTTTCGTCATTGAGACGAGTAAGCCCTTCAATCAAGCCTCGTCGTGCCGCATCATAGAGCATGGCGGTGGGTAGCTTGCCTTGCCATTCATCGGGCAGACCAAAAGTCATCTCTTGATTTGGTAGATCGTTAGGCAGCATCGCCTCGTTTGGTGCGAGCATCGCCATGAGCGGCAAGAGTGCCGACACATCTGCTTTGAATTGGTCGTTGGTGTAGTCAATCATCACAGGCACTTGGATAGAATAATCCAGCGTCGGTGCGTATGAGTCTAGCGAATACAGCTCTTTACTTTGGCGCACGCTTGGCTGATAATGTCCCAACACCGTCACCACCGTGTGGTCGTTTTGGTAGATGTTTTGGGCTTTAAGCTGCTCTGGGGTAAGTTTTAACTGACCAAGCACCATACCCACCATGCCCCCGACAGACGATGGATCGGCAGACACATTATCCGCACCTTCTGCCTTCATGCGCTTATAGGCATCAAAATATTCAGCAGCCTTTGACAGCGGCGTATCAGATGCCACTTGCTGCGGATAAAGGTACGTGGAAATCAAGGCCGCTTGTGATTCTTGCTGTGCGTATGCCGAGGCTAAGGTTTGTACAGGCTTAGGCTGATACGACTCATCAAAAACATCACCAATGACAGCATCCACACACGACACCTGATGAATGAAGTTTTGGGCAAACAGTTCGGCATCTTTGGCATAACTTTTACCTTGTTGTAGCAAATCATGGTTTCGACCATGTGTCGTCATCTGGCACGCTCTTTGCGCCTGAGTATTTTTGAGCTCAAGCTCAGTGGCTATGTCCAGATAATAAAACGGCTCCAAGGACAAGCCTTTGTCATAAATCTGATGACAGCCACGATAATTGACATAAACCAAATCATAGTAATAATAATCATCGCCTTCATAAGACATCTTGTCTCGTGATGCGGACAGAGCTTGACGAATACTGGTATTAAAATCATCCGCACAGACCGCAACCTGCTCAAAGTCTTGGGATACATAACCTCCAAGATGATGCAGTTTTGCCTCATTACCTGCTTTTTTATGGTTTTTAATGAGTTGGTCAAGTGCTAAAAGCTCGGCTTGCACTTGTGCATCGGCGGTGGTGATGGTAGGATTGTCAGCAACCAGACGATCAAGATTGATCGATATTTCCGTGATGTCGCCGTGTAGCCGCGCATTTGCTCCTCGCTGCTCCTCTTGGGCGGCTTGATAAGCGTCGCTCATGCCCTCCGCCCGTGTAAGCCCGCTATCAAAGCCACTGCCTGCCATCTCATCATGATAACGCAGATAAGGCAGACCGCTCACCGACTGCCCAAGATCATCCGCTTGCAGCTGGCTCAAAGCACTCTCTTCGTCCAAGCCCAAATACACCTCTTTGGTACGAAAAACTTCGGTCTGCACTGGCTGATTTTTATAAGCATAAGTCTTGATGGCGCTATTTAGCAAGGTGTCTGCACCCTCATCGATGGTGCCTTCTGTCGTGATGGGCATGACCTTATGATGATGCGTGCCCAGCGAATAACGCTCAGACGCCAGATGACGGCTGATCGCATCGACAAGCTGCGCCTGATTTTGGCGAGCAGGTGATGTCTTAGAGTCGGAAAATAGCTCTCGCACACCCGATGCCTGACTGCTAAGCACATTGGTCTTAGCCAGACTCATCTCTTTGGGGTGTGGCGTGCTTTGACAGGCGGACAGTATGATGGCGCCCACCAAGAAGGCACACGGTTTAAGCAAGGCAGTTTTGGTTTTGATGGTCTGGTGCATGATGAACTCAACGATCCATGAATGATGGCTTAATTATACTAAAATCTGTCCCAATTGCGACTGTTTTTTATAAAAATTTTGCCAGATTTTAACAAAAAAGACCATGCCAACGCACAGTCTTTTTCAATAAATAAAGGCTTATTTGCCAAAGTACGCCGTTAGGATTTCAAGGCACTTTTTGGCTTTGGTGGGTAGTTGATCTTTGGCGACAGCGACAGCGGTCAGGGTCAAAGTTGGCAAGGCGTGGTCGGCAAGCACAGGAACAAGCGTGCCAGATTCGATGTAGGCTTTGGCATTAAGCTCACTCGCCTTGACGATGCCGTAGCCAGATGCCGCCAAAGACAGCGCAATCGACTGGCTGTTGGTGATGAGTCGTGAATTCACTCGGATGCTGAATTTATCGCTGCCTTTTTGAAATTCCAAATGTTCACTCGAACGCTCGCCATGAGCGATGAAAGCATGGCTGGATAAGTCTTTGGGTACGCTGATGGCGTCAAAACGCTGCAAATACTCAGGCGATGCAAGTAGCACCTGACCCACTTTGGTAAGGCTTACGCCCTGTGGGTTTGTCTCCAAGACCAACGCCAAGTCAATGCGGTCTTCGATGATGTCGAGCGCATCACCACGAGAGATGATGTTTAGCGACAGATTTTCATGTTCACTCAGCCACTCACTCAGCGCAGGAATGAGATAAGTACTGGCGATCTCAGGTGAAGTGGCGATGCGCAGACTGCCTGCAATCTCGTCTTTGAGCTGGCTTACACTGTCTCGTCCTTGCTCTGCCGCCTTCACCATCTGCAAAGCCGCATGATACAGGCTCTCCCCCGCCTCACTAAGGCTTAGCTTTCGGGTTGAGCGGTGCAGTAGCGCCACCCCCAAATCCTCTTCAAGCGAGCGAATCTGCTGACTGACTGCACTCGTTGTGATGCCCAATTCCTTGGCAGCACCGCTGAATGACCCGTGACGCACCACACTGGCAAATACCGCCATACCCCGTAATTTTTCTAACATAACACACTCTCTTGTCCGTTGCACTGACCCAAAATCAAAGCCAGGCCATTTGACACACCTCAATCAATCATCCATCTGTCATCGGCGTGCTAAAAGCTTTGATTCAACCCAACAAAATACATTACAACTAATACATTATAACAAATTGGCATGCAGGATTATACAGATAAAATGAATGATTTATATAATTTTTCTGCAAAAACCAAGTTTATTATAGAGCATGACATGGCATTAAGCAAATGTTTCTTGGCATTATTTCAAATGTAAATTTTCTTCATAATATAAATAAATGTTATTTTTGTGTTGTGTTTTTAGGAGTTTAATGTTAATTTACTGCCCGACAAAATGGGATTGCCATCATCGATGATAAAGCCTTGCTGCCAAAGCGCCTGCGTGACAGGGCTTTGGATGAGTTGGTTTTGCGCTCTGATAAGCACGGCAGCTTGGCGCTCTTGTTGCAAGACATAGGGCGTGGCAAGCCTATCAGCATCGCTCAGCAGTGATGGCTCGTCGCCAAGCGTCATCTTTGGCAGGCGTTCACCGATTTTTACTTTGGCGCTGGCAAAGCTTTTGCTGACTTGGGCGTTGTGACTTTCTACATGCAGCGTGCTGACACCGTCGATATCTCCGAGCATTTGGCTATGCATGAGCAGCGCCAGCTCATCGTTATCAAACAGCCCATCTTGACGAGCCTCAGACAGCCAAAAGTCCCATTTTTGTGCATTCCACTCGCCACTCATGTCGGTAGGCGGTGGCAAAAGCTCGGCTTTTAAGGCGCTCTTTTGATCACTGATGGCATCGGCTTGTGTAGGCGGCGCTAAGACTGCATCAGCTTGCACCTGCTCCACCTCTTGAATGGCTAGGCTGGGTGCGTCGCTTGCGGTGGTCGGTGCGTCTTCTTGAATGTTTGGCTGAGCATCTGACGGCTCAGCCATCTCATCGCTTGGTGATGGCTTGCTTGCATCACTGGCGACATTTGGTTGAGCATTGGTTTTGACTTCATCAATTTCATCAATTTCATCAATTTCATCAATTTCATCAATTTCATCAATTTCATCAATTTCATCAATTTCATCAATTTCATCAATTTCATCAATTTCGTTAATTTCGTTAATTTCGTTAATTTCGTTAATTTCGTTAATTTCGTTAATTTCGTTAATTTCGTTAATTTCGTTAATTTCGTTAATTTCGTTAATTTCGTTAATTTCGTTAATTTCGTGAGTTTCGTCGATTTCGGTTTGATTTGATGGCAAATCAGCAGACTCCAATGGCATAGCATTGCTTGCGTCTGTTGGTGCATCGGCTGGCGTCGGCTCGTTTATGGAGTCGGTTTGTATGACGGGGCGTGCCATCTCGCCGACCGCCAAAGGACGAAAGGCAAGCAATCTTAAAACGCCCATTTCTAGCGCCTGCATTGGCGTACTTGCCAGACGCACGCTCTCTCTTGCCCTGATGGCAATCTCATAATACAGCTGCAAGACATCGGCAGGGATTTTTTGTGACAGTTTGGCAAATGCTGCTTTTTGCTCTTCATTTTTATCCATCGACAGTGGCAAATACTGCATCATGGCAAGCTCATGCAAGGCATCGACCAGCTTATCAAGCATCGCCACCGCATCCACCATCTGCTGTCTTAGGCGGGTGATGTGCTCGGCAATGCGGCGAGCATCACCCAAATAAATGTCATCAATCAGCCTAAGCACATCCAAGCCATCGACCAGACCGAGCATCGCATTGACGCTTTCATCGCTGATCTTACCGCCACCAAAGGCGATGGCTTGGTCAGTCAAAGACAGGGCGTCACGCACCGATCCTTTGGCAGACTCGGCAAGCTGCCAAAGCGCCTGCTTGGAAAAACTGACATTTTCTTGATTCAAAATATCCGCCAAATGCTCATGCAGCTGTACCTGTGACATCGGACGCAGCACAAATTGCAAACAGCGGGAGACGATGGTAATGGGCAGTTTTTGCGGGTCGGTGGTGGCTAGGATAAATTTGACATGCTCGGGCGGCTCTTCTAGCGTCTTTAACAATGCATTAAAAGAATGGGTCGAGAGCATATGCACTTCGTCAATCAGATACACCTTGTAGCGCCCTTGCGTGGGAGCATAAGGCACATTTTCAAGCAAATCTCTGGTGTCTTCCACCTTCGTACGACTCGCCGCATCGATCTCAATCAAGTCAATGAATCTGCCAGCATCCACGCTCACACAGGTATCACACACCCCACAAGGCGTACTGGTGATGCCTGTTTCGCAGTTTAGGCATTTGGCAAGGATTCGAGCGATGGTCGTCTTGCCCACACCACGAGTACCTGTGAACAGATAAGCATGGTGCAGCCGCCCTGTGTCAATGGCATTGGCAAGCGCCTGCCAGACATGTTGCTGCCCGAGCAGCTGGCTAAAATCTTTGGGGCGGTATTTTCGGGCTAAGACTTGGTATTGTGACATAATTATTTGGCGCTTTTGCTAAAAGACTTGGTAAAAGACTATTGTAACTTAAAATTCACCAGAATAAAAATTGAATTTATTTTCATACCAAGGAAAGCCACAGGATGAGCATGACTTATCTATTTAGGTTGGATTGGATTGGCATTCAAGTTTTTGGCTATCAATGCTACAAATACCATCATGGCATCGCTCGGCAGTGTCAGTCATTCAAGGCAAAATGCACCGTCTTTATATCTCCCACATCATCGCCCGCTTGGGATTTTTCGTGCCAAGTCAGCGTCTCGTCAGTCATCGCCAGCACATTGGAGACGCAAGTGCCGTAGCCATCTGTCTTAACAAATATCGCCGACAACGCCTTCTCCCATGCCTCATCGATGCCCGTGTTAGGCAGGCGCTCTTGGGTGCGAGCATCTTCCAAGACATCCAAGCCCACCGCCAAAACATCGCCGCCAAGCCTCGTTCCGTCATGCCCGATGAGCGGCAGCAGCTCTTGGGTAAAACGCTTTCGTAAATGCGCCACTTTCGCCCAGTCATCACCCATAAGACCATTAGACAGCACATACACACCGCCATGCAAAGCCTCTGGCGCATGACCTTTGTTGCTCATGTACACCGCCTGCTGCCTATTGCCCACGATGAGATTAAAGCCAGCATAGTCTTGCTGTGTTTTTTGTAGCGCTTTGGCAAACTGCATGGGACTGTCATCAGACTGCAAAAACGCCGTCAAGAGATGCCCACGAGAAGTGGCAAACTTACGCCGATCTCGACCATCTCGATAATTGGTCAGCACCGCCCAGCGTCCAGATTTTGTCACACCAAGCCAAGTTCCCCCTTCTGACAAATCCCTACCTGCATAAAATCTCAAATCCTCTTGATAATCAAGCCCTGCACTTGGTCTGTCATAAAATTCATCACGATTTGAAATCAAAAACAGCGGCACTTGATGACACACTTGCCACGCTAAGGCGACGATACACATGAACAATCCTTATTAAAAACCCAATGATATACTAAGAGTGGAAAACACATCAACCACACGCCACCACACAAAAACAGGGGCGAAAACCTCACCCCTGTCAATCATAGCTACTCGTAGCTGCTCATACTATCTGCGCAGATGACCAAAATCACTCGGCGAACAAACCTTTGGCAAACATGTCTCGCATGACTTTCTTATCAAGCTTGCCGACGCTGGTTTTTGGCAGCTGCTCCAAAAATCTCACTTGGCTTGGTATGCCGTATTTTGGAATCATACCCCGCTCGAATGCCTGCTCAGCCAGCGCCAAAATGTCCTCGGCTTTGGTCTCTTGGCAGTCTGGCTTTTTGACGATGAGTGCCATCGGACGCTCACCCCATTTCTCATCTGGCACGCCGATCACTGCGATGTCTGCCACGCTCGGATGCAGCGACAAAATTGTCTCGATTTCAAGCGACGACACCCACTCGCCACCAGATTTGATGACATCTTTTAGGCGGTCGGTGACTTGCAGATTGCCCTCACGATTTATGTGGGCGATGTCTTGGGTGTGTAGATAGCCGCCCTGCCACAGCTCGTCGCCTGCGTCGTGGTTTTTAAAGTAGCTTTGGGTGAGCCACGGCGCACGCACCACGATCTCGCCAGTAGATTGCTCATCTTGGGCATCGATGCGCTCACCGCCTTGCCACAGCTGAATGTCCACCAGCGCCACAGGCACGCCCGTCTTGGTGCGGCGGATGATGTCTTCATCTTCGCTCAGCACCTCTTTTTGATTGAATGTACTCATCGTGATGACAGGGCAAGTCTCCGACATGCCATAAGCGGTGAACGCCTCCACCCCGTTGGCAACGGCAGTTCTGGCAAGCCCTTCGGTCAGGCGTGAGCCACCGATGATCATCTTTAAGCCATCAAATTTACGCCCACGCTTCGCCATCTCACCCAAAAGCATTTGTAAGATGGTCGGCACGCCATGCGTGAAGGTCACGCCCTTTTGTTCAATCATGTCCACAAGCTTTTCAGGCACATAGCGCCCCGGATAAATCTGCTCGATGCCGATCATCGTTGACATGTATGGCACACCCCAGCCATGCACATGAAACAGCGGCGTCACTGGCATATAGACATCGCCATATCCCAAGCCTTGCTTCTCGGCATTGAGCGCAAAGGCAGTGGTGATGCCAAGCGTGTGCAGCACCAGCTGACGATGGCTGAAAAATACACCCTTTGGATCGCCTGTGGTACCACTGGTATAAAAGGTGGTGGCGATGGTGTTTTCATCAAAATCTGGAAAATCAAAATCTTCGCTGGCAGCAGCAAGCAGTGCCTCGTATTCGCCTGCGCATAAGCTGTGCATGTAGTCAGGAATGGCATTTGGCGCACCATCAAAAGCGCCATCGTCCAGCCAAATGACCTTTTCGACGGACGGCACATCCAAGTGATAATCTTGAATCATCGGCGCAAATTCTGCATTGAGCAGCAGCACCTTAGGCTTGGCATGATTGAGCGTGTACAGCACCTTATCAGGCGACAAGCGAATGTTCACCGTCTGCAAAATGTACTGACTCATCGGCACCGCAAAATAACTCTCCAAATAACGATGCGAATCCCAATCCATCACCGCCACCACATCGCCCGCCTGCAAATCAAGGCTCTTTAAGACATTGGCAAGGCGATTGATGCGCTTGAAAAAGTCAGCATAAGTATAAGTCAGGCGATCAGCATAGTGGATCTTTTGGTCTTTTGATGCGACTTTGGCACGGTTCAAAAGCTGCTTGATGAGTAGCGGATAGGCATAAGCCTCGTGGGCGCTCTGATAGTCTTGATAGTCCATGATATCACTCCTTGATAGTCTTGATGGTAGTTGATGGCGGTCGCTGACCGTTTAGCTACTAGCATAGTGATTTTTCAAAATGTTGTCAATATACATTTCACAAAAAAGCTGTTGCCTTAGGTCGGTACAGTTTTGCCGTCCGCTTGCGACAAGCCCCGCTCATGTCAAAAACATCAAGCGGGGCTATGGCAAATGGTGCGTTTATACGCTCATCACTTATGACGCATATGCGGGAATAAAATCACATCACGAATACTTGGTGCATTAGCAAATAGCATCACCAAACGGTCAATACCAATGCCTTCGCCTGCGGTTGGCGGCAAGCCATATTCAAGGGCTTCAATAAAGTCAGCATCATAATGCATTGCCTCATCATCGCCTGCGTCTTTTTCTGCCACCTGCTGTTTAAAGCGTTCGGCTTGGTCGATTGGGTCATTTAATTCTGAAAAGCCATTGGCAAGTTCTCGTCCGCCAATAAAGAATTCAAAACGGTCGGTAATGTGTGGATTGTCATCATTACGGCGAGCAAGGGGCGAAGTTTCTGCTGGGTATTCAGTAATAAAAGTCGGCTGTCTTAGCTGTGTTTCTACCGTTTCTTCAAACACAATGGTTTGTAATTTACCCAACCCGAACGATGGTTTGACTTCTTCTTTTAACGTATTTTTAACAAAATCCGCCAAGAATTCACGGTCATTGATATTATCCAAAGTCAGATTAGGATTATATTTTAAAATCGCTTCGCTCATTGGGATTTTGGCAAATGGGGCTTTAAAACTAAATACTTCTTCGCCATAAGGGACATCAGTCGTTCCTAAAATATCCATTGCCAATTTTTCAAGCATATTTTCAGTCAATGCCATTAAATCTTTATAATCAGCATAGGCTTGATAAAATTCAATCATCGTAAATTCAGGATTATGACGAGTAGAAACGCCTTCGTTACGGAAGTTACGGTTAATTTCAAATACACGCTCAAAACCGCCAACCACCAAGCGTTTTAAATAAAGCTCTGGGGCAATACGCAAAAACAGCTCCATATCCAAGGCATTATGATGCGTAACAAACGGACGAGCAGATGCACCACCTGGGATAATGTGCATCATTGGCGTTTCAACTTCCATATAGCGTTCATTGGTGAGATATTCACGAATGCCTGCCACCACTTTTGAGCGAATTTCAAAAGTTTTACGGGTTTCTTCGTTCACCATCAAATCTAAATATCGTTGGCGATATTTCACTTCGGTATCGGTCAAACCGTGAAATTTATCAGGAAGTGGGCGCAGTGATTTAGTCAATAATTCAAATTGCTCTAAATGAACATATAAATCGCCTTTGCCAGAACGACCCAAAAAACCTGTGCCAGCTACAATATCGCCCAAATCTAGCGATTTAATCAGCTCCAAAGTATCGGCATCAAGCCCTTTTCTATCGACATAAAGTTGGATACGACCTGTCATATCTTGAATGACGATAAACGAGCCACGATTAAGCATCACTCGTCCTGCGACTTTGGCATACACTTTTTCGCCATTTTCAATGGTTTCTTTATCCACGCCTTCAAATTGGGCTTGTAAATCGCCTGCATAATCTTCACGCTTAAAAGTATTGGGATAAGCGGTTTTGCCATTTTCTTTGGCTTTATTTTCCAAGTCTTTTAATTTGGCGTGGCGTTGGGCGATTAAATCGTTTTCGCTGAGTTGTGTTTCAGGGGTTTGGGTCTCTTTTGACATAATAAAAACCTTTGTTAAATTTTAAAATTAAATGTTTATTTGAATAAGTTCAAGGTATGCGCACACCTTTAAAATCTAAGTTTTTTCAAAAAGATGAGTATATGCACCTTGTGATTTGGTTATTTGGGCTTTGAATGAGATTGATGAATAACATTAATGTACGCACAAAACCCCACTAAACTCGCCTTTATTGACCGTGCCATAACAGCCAAATGGGACATTATTGCTTGGGCAGACACCTGTTGCTTTGGTATTTTCTTTGGCATAATCGTCCACAGAAGCAGTACATCGCCCTGCTTGGCAGTCGCTACCGTCCGTACACACTTTGCCTTTATCGGCAAATTCCACCACGCAAAAATCGTATCCAAGCAAGCCTTGTTTGCTAATTTGTCCGCCTTGTTTTTGGCATTCGGCAATCTCGGCAGGGGTTGCGTATTTGCCCGCTGGGTGTTTGACCATGTTGGCGGTTAAAGTTGTCCCCACGGTCTGTTTTGGTGTGTTATCCACTTTTTGCTTATTGATGGTGTTAGGTGTACAAGCGGTTAATGTGAATACAGTTATCACGCAAAACAATTTTTTCATTTTATTTACGCTCTTTATTTTTCCAAACCGTCTTTGGCAAAAAATAGAATGCAGATAATATTGTACCAATGGGAAATCCTAGCAACATAATTGCAAAAACGATTTCTGAAATTCTGCGGGACAGTTCCAATTTTCTTTTTGCACCTATTGCAAGCAATAAATGAACTGCCATAATAGGCATAAAACCCAACAAACTTTCTACAAATATTTGCCAAGAGCTTCTTTCTTTATATAAGGCTCCCAAAATAGGGTGGTTTCCAAAATAACCAAACGCAGAAACGAGTATAAAATAAAAAACAACAAAGCCAATATGCACTCGCATCAGCCTTAGATGATTATTATTAAAAGTTGTTTCCCATTGTTTCATTTATTCCCCAACACTCGCCATCAAATCCGCCTGATGTTCTCGCAGTAAACTGTCCAATAACTCACCCAAATCCCCTTCCATAATCGCATCTAGCTTATAAAGGGTCAAATTGATACGGTGGTCGGTCATACGCCCTTGTGGGAAATTATAGGTGCGAATGCGTTCCGAGCGGTCGCCAGAGCCGACTAGATTTCGTCTCATATCGCTCGTGGCATCTACTTGGGCTTGAACTTTGGCTTGCTGGATTTTGGCAACCAGCATTTTCATTGCTTTATCTTTGTTGGCGTGCTGAGAGCGTTCTTGCTGACACTCTGCCACCACACCTGTGGGAATGTGCGTGATTCGCACCGCACTGTCGGTCGTATTGACATGCTGACCGCCCGCCCCGCTTGAACGATAGGTGTCAATCCGTAAATCCGCAGGGTTAATCTCCACCGTGTCATCAATCTCAATCTCAGGCATCACGGCAACTGTACACGCCGATGTATGCACACGCCCCTGAGACTCGGTCGCTGGCACTCGCTGAACACGATGAGCCCCGCTTTCAAATTTGAGCCGTCCATAAACGCCCACGCCTGACACACGGCTGATGATTTCTTTATAGCCGCCGTGTTCGCCTTCGTTTGCCGACAGCACTTCCACCTGCCAGCCTTGACTTTGTGCGTATTTTTGGTACATACGAAACAAATCGCCCGAGAATATCGCTGCTTCATCGCCGCCTGTGCCTGCTCGGATTTCCAAAAATGCCGTTGCCTTGTCATTAGGGTCTTTTGGGAGCATGGCGACATTTAGGGTTTCGGTAAGCTCATCAATTTTGGCTTTTGCCGACTCAATTTCGTCTTGGGCAAGCTCACGCATATCAGGGTCGGACAGCATTTCATTGGCGGTTTCAAGGTCGCTTTCGGCTTGGACAAACGCCTGCCACAGCCCCACCAATTCGTCCAACTCGCTATGCTCCATGGACAAGGCACGGAACTTTTTATTGTCCGAAATCACATCTGGATCGGACAACAAATGGGTCACTTCTTCAAATCTGTCCGCCATTTGGTCAAGGCGGTGGCGTAAACTTTCTTTCATTATGATTGACAGGCTTTGTTATTAAACTGGTTATTTTGCCATAAAATGATAAGTTTTGCATTAAGTTTTGCTATAATTAACCACAAAATTAACACGCCATCACATCAGCACGCATCAGAACAAACCTTTGGAAAAAATCATGAACGCAATCATTCTAGACACCGAGACCACAGGCATGAGTATGCCACACGCCACCGAGATTGCATGGATTGAGATTGATGAGCATCTAAACCAAACCAATCTTAGCTTTAATCAGCGTTTCAACCCCCTAAAACCCATCGAGTCTGGGGCAAGTCGGGTCACAGGCATCTATGATGAGGATGTCAAAGATGCGCCGCCACACACCACTTTTGACATGCCAAAGGTGACTTATGTGATTGGGCATAACATTCGCTATGATTTGGGCGTCCTTCAAAACGCAGGTGTCGATTTGTCATCGATCAAGCCGATTTGTACTTGCAATTTGGCAAGAAAATATTTTGGCGAGCTGCCAAGATTTAGCCTTGGCGCGCTTTTGACGCATTTTTATCCTGAGGATAAGGCGGTCTATGAAAATCATGCGCATGGCGCTTATTATGATGTGCTTTTTACCTATAAAGTGCTGATTGCACTAAACCAAAGGATTGGCGCAAGCGACTTTGAGACTTTATTCATCGAAAGCCTGCCCACTAAGATGCCCTTTGGCAAGCACAAAGGCAAGCGTTTTGAGGAAGTGCCAGAGGATTATAAGCGCTGGCTGCTGCGCCAAGACATTGATAATGCCTTAAAAGTGGCGCTGTTTTATTAAGCCATTTTTAACATGCTTTTACAAACTTCCGCCTAAATTTACACAAAACAGAGCCATCACTGACCACCATCAAGCACGGCGAGTCAGCCACACGCCACTTTCAATGTGGTGTGTGTAGGGAAACTGGTCAAACAGCGCCATGCGTTTGATGTCGTGCGTTTGCGTGAGCGTTTGTAGATTGTCAAACAGCGTGTCTGGATTGCACGAAATGTAGATGATGTTGTCAAAATTTTGCAAAATCTTTAAAGTTTCGCCATCAATGCCTGCTCTGGGCGGATCAACAAACACCGTATTAAAGGCATAATTGTTCATCTCAATGCCAGCCTCCGCCAGCCGTCTAAATTCACGCTTGCCTGCATGAGCCTCGCTAAATTCTTCGGCAGAAAGCCTTGCAATGTCAATGTTGGCGATGTTGTTTTTGGCAATCGCCCATTTGGCGGCATGGACGGACGATTTGGCAAGCTCGGTCGCCAGCACTTTTTGAAAATATTTGGACAGTGGCAAGGTAAAATTGCCATTACCGCAGTACAATTCAAGCAAATCTTGTTTATTTTCAATGCCGTCCGCCACATCGCAGGCAAAGTTTAACATCTGCGTGCAAACAAAAGCATTGGGCTGGCTAAATCCGCCTTCAATCTGCCGATAATAAAAGTCGGTTTCTACACCTTTGATATCGACTGTCATTTTTTCGGTAACAAAATCATCAGACAAGACAATTTTTTGCCCACGACTGCGACCGATGATTTTTACGCCCAATTTATCCGCCAAAGACTGTGCCACGCCCTGCCATGCTTCGTCTAATTTTTTGTGATAAATGAGCGAGACAAGCATTTCGCCGTGTAGCGTGCTTAAAAAATGCACTTCAAAAATCCGCTCTGACAACAGCGAATTTGCCTTTAATTCATCAAGCAGCACCGGCATCAGCTCGTTAATCTGGCGACTGGCGATGGCAAATTCATCAAGACGCACCACCGTTTTTTTGCCCGCCTCATCACGCTCAAACATCGCATAAAACAGCTCATCGTCCGTATGCCAAATGCGAAACTCGGCACGCATACGAAAATGGCTGACTGGCGATGGATACACTTCAAGTGCAGGCGGATTAAATGGTGCAAATTGCTCGCCAATTCGGGCGATTTTTTCGGATAATTGGGCTTGATAAGTCTGGTCGTTCATCACAAGTGCGGTCATGTTCGGTTCTTAAATTAAAAAATGGCAAAATTACCACAGAATTATGTGAAATTGTAGGTTGGGCTCTTCTTGCAAAAACCCAAAAAAATCAATGTGTTATGCCAAAAATTTTGGGTTTTACTGTCGTTCAATCCAACCTACAAAAGTTATATTACTTTACTGATTTGTCTGGCTTACAGTTAATCCTTTATTATAACACAGCCTGATTGATGCTAAGGATTTTTATCCAAAGATTTTTTAAGGCGGTATCTACCATATGGATTATGTTAAATAAATTTGATGAACCAAAAAATAAGAGCGAAACTACTCGCCCTTATTTGATGATTTCCACGATGGTGGATTGGTGTGAATATTTATCACACTTTTTTGACAATCACCGAACCGATGGAATAACCTGCCCCAAACGAGCAAATCACCGCCAAATCGCCACTTGCCACGCCGTCTTGACAGCGGTGAAAGGCAATCATCGGACTTGCCGAACTGGTGTTACCAAATTCGTCAATCACCATCGGAGCAAGTGATTTGTCGGCGTCCTTACCCATCACGGTACGCAAAATCAAATCAATCATGTTAATATTGGCTTGGTGTAGCCACAGTTTTTTGACTTGGTCGGTGCTGATGTGGTTTTCTGCCAAATGCGTGCTGATGATTTCAGAGACTTTTGGGCAAACTTCACGGAATACTTTTCGACCTTCTTGTAAAAACAGCTTGTCGGTGACAGGCTCGTCCAAATCTGGGTACATGGCGGATTTGGTGTGCAAAAACTCACTTCTGTCCATAAAGCCAAATTCGTTTTTGATGTTGGTGGAAAACTGCGTCCACAGTTTGCTGTCAATGATTTCGTAGCCTTTGGGTGTGTCCAGCTCTTCAATGATGGTCGCTGCCGCCACATCGCCAAAGATGAAATGACTGTCTCGATTTCGCCAGTTTAGATGGGCGGACGTAATCTCGACATTGACCACGGCAATGCGTTTGCCAAGCCCTGCTTTAATCATGCCGACCGCTTGGGCAATACCAAAAGTCGCCGCACTGCACGCCACATTGGTATCAAAGGCAAAACCGCCTACCATACCCACAGCGTGCTGAATCTCAATGGCGATGGCAGGATAGACACGCTGAAAATTAGAACAAGCACAGATAATGCCGTCCAAATCTTTGCCTTCTAAGCCTGCATTAGCAAGGGCTTGGTTAAGTGCATCTACGCCCATCTCTGCCATGATGGATAGCTCCTCACCCAGCTTTCTGGCAGGGACTGTCGGCGCCATAATCTTAGGGTCTAAAATGCCTTTTTTATCAATGACATAGCGAGATTTAATGCCCGATGCCTTTTCAATAAATTCTACCGTAGAATGCTGCAAAGCGACCTTCTCGCCTGCCTCAATCGCTGCGGCATTTTCACGGTTGTAGTCATCAACATAAGTGTTAAACGCCGTTACCAGCTCGTCATTGCTGATTTTGTCTTTTGGGATATGCAGACCTGTAGCGGTCAGATAAATTGCCATATTGAGTCCTTAATTTTGCTTTTAAAATTGGTTTTAACTTTGCCTAGTTTATCACAAAAAGTGTAAGCATTTGTAAAATTTTATCACAACTTCTAAAAATTAGTGAACATTTTTACACTAAATTTACCATTTTTTTTAAATCAACCGACCAACTCTTAATATTTTTTGGGCTTGACCGCCTTGACGCACCAATAAAAAAGCCATGCCACATCGCACGGCTTTTTTGGGGATTTTTTTAATAATCCATTAGGCAAGCACTGCCAACGCAGCTTCATAATTTGGCTCGTTTTTGATTTCACTCACCAGCTCACTGTGTAATACAACATCATTTTCATCAAGCACGATGACCGCACGAGCCGCCAAGTTTGCCAATGCACCAGAAGTGATGGCAACGCCCAGCGTTTCAAGCAAATCAAAATTGCGGAAAGTTGAAAGTGTCTTCACCGCCTCAATGCCCTCTGCCCCACAAAAACGAGCCTGAGCAAATGGCAAATCTGCCGAAATACACAACACCACGGTATTATCAAGCTCGGCAGCTTTTTGGTTGAACACACGCACCGAAGTGGCACACACGCCCGTATCAATGCTTGGGAAAATGTTCAAAACTTTACGCTTACCAGCAAAATCCGCTAGGCTCACCGCAGACAAATCGCTTGCTACCAGATGAAAATCAGCGACCGTCTCGCCTGCTTTTGGAAAATTGCCTGCGATGGTGATGGCATTGCCACCCAAAGTTACTTGTGTCATAAAAGCCTCCAATAAAAATGACAAAAAGTTAAGGTTAAAAGAAAATGAATTAAAAATCCTACTTAGTATTTAGGCTTGCCCACAGTTTTTCAAGGCGTTTGTCCGAGATGGCAAATTTGGTTTTCATTGGCTGTGCAAACAGATTGATGCGATATTCCTCCACCGCCCAGCGATATTCGGCAATTTTTGGATCATGCACACGGTTGGCAAGTCGCTCCATATGCACATCAAGCGCATACACGCCATCAAGATCGGCATCTACATTATGCGTCAGACGATCAAGGCGAACATTGAGTGCTTGCAAATAACGGGGGTATTCTCGCCAATGCGCCACATCTGTGCGATAAATAAAGTCCGACAAGCTCAAATCATCAAGCTGATCTTCCACATCTTCAATGCTCTCGCCAAAAATCTCACCATCAAGCATGAGCAGCTTACCACGAGCCGTCTGCCAGCTGGTATAGATGTCTTTGAGCGTCTTTAATACCGCCTGCCCTGCCAACAAAAACTCCGCCAACACCGTCTGGCAAGTCTGGGCAAATTCACTCTCATCAAAAGGCAAATGCTCCACCAGCCAAGCGGTTTCATCATCAATCAGACCGCCAATGTGCAAGCGAGCCGCTTCACTGCTGCTGTCAATAAAGCGTGGTGCGTGGTCATACAAACACGCCTGCAAAGTGGCATCAACAACAATGGCTTTGAGTTTTTCTAAATCGCCAAGCGGTGCAAAGGCAAGTTTAAAGGCTTTGTCAATCTGTCCTGTGAGCTGTTTTTGCTTAGCTCCCAGCTTAGATTTGATCAAAGCAAGTATGCCGTTTTTGTGCGTATGTAGGGCGGATTTTAGCTCGGTAAATTGGGCGATGGACACCGCCACGCCTGCCTTATCCGCCTTTAACGCGGAAAATTCTTGCATGACCACGCCTGATGTGTGCTTGTTACGGACAAAGTTAAAATGTGCTGGAAACTGATGGTGCAAGCCCTCTTCTATCATCACCTCTTGGCGAATCACACTGGTATGGCGAGATTTTAGGCGTGCCAAATCACGGCTTTTTTCAATCACATGATTTTTGTCATCTACCACACAAATCAGCGGGCGCAAATAATCATCTACCTTAGACGGCTCAAAATCATTGGGACTGACACGCACGCCAAGCCTTAATAAATTATCCGTCAGCTGGTCAAGCAAACCCACGCCGCTATTGACGCTCAGCTTAGCAAAAATCTTATCGGTCGTATCAGGAATTGGTACAATCTGACGGCGCAATTCTTTTGGCAAGGTTTTAAGCAGTTGTAAAACCAGCTCATATCGCCAACCTGCAATCCCCCAAAGCAGTGCCACCGCATCAATCTGCGACAACGCCTTGACTGGCACACGCACAGTAACGCCATCGTCATCAGAACTTGGGTCAAACACATAAGATAACGGCAATTTTAGACCGCCCATTTGCCAACTTTCAGGAAACTCATGATTGGCATTGACCGCTTCATTTAAAACATCGTCATCACTAAAAAACAAGAAATTCGGATCTTCGCTCGCTTTTTCGTGATAAAACTCTTCAAACGCCTTGCGACTGGCGATATGACTTGGGATTTTTTCATGATAAAACTGATACAACCGCTCTTCATCAACAAGCAAATCCCGACGACGAAGTTTGTCTTCGATACGCTCCACATCTTTGATTTTGGCGGTATTATGCGTCAAAAACTTGGCAGAAAATCCATAATTGCCCTCCACCAGTGCATCACGAATAAAAATCTCTCGTGCGTGCTCAATGTCCACAGGCTCATAGTTTGTCAACTCTTTGGCAACCACCACCAGCCCAAACAAGCTGATTTGCATATAAGCACGCACACGCCCTGTTTTTTTCGACCAATGCGGTTCAAAGTAATGGTATTTCAACAAATCGCCTGCTGCCGACACAATCCATTCTGGCTCAATCTTGGCATTGCACCGCATATAAACCTGCGAAGTCTCCACCACTTCAAACGCCATCAACCAATCCACGCCCTTTTTATGCAAAGTACTGGCAGGAAAAATGCGAGCCTTTTGACTTCTTGCCATCAAATACTCGCCCAGTGCGTCCGTCTTATGTGCCAAAAAAGACAGCAACGCCGTCAATAACGCTCGATGAATGTTGGCATATTGTACCGCCGCCTGATCTACCACGCCGTTTGTGCTGATGGCTTTTAGAGCAGACAGACTAAGACTGCTTTTGTTTTTGGTTGCTTTGGTTTTATTCAGCGACAGACGCACGCCTTTTTTGGTATCAGCCTTTACCAAACTGCGGTCATCTTGATGATTGTCCGCCTTATCATCGGTTTTTTTAATTTCAAAACCAAGCTCTGCCATCATGCCTGATAACTGCTCGTGCGTCTTTTGCCATTCACGAATGCGAGTGGCACTCAGATAATGCTTTTTGGCAAAATTTCGCCGTGCGTTACTGCTTAGCACTTGATAGTCATTCAACTCATGTGTGCCAAACAACGCCTGATACAGCTCCAAATAAAACAAAAAGTCCGAATGCTCACGGCGGAATAATGCGTGCTTTTGATCAGCCTGCATTTGCTTGTTGCTTGGACGCTCACGCACATCTTGTACCGCAAGTGCCGAGACAATGATGAGCATGTCAGACAAACAATCAAAATGATCGCCTGCAATGAGCATTCTTGCCAGTCGTGGGTCAATCGGCATTTTTGCCATCATCTGACCGATTTTGGTTAAGGCGGTGGGCGTTGATTTGCGTTTTTTGATGGCAGTCTTGGTCGGTGCGTCTGTGATCGCCCCAAGTTCAAGTAGCAGTTTTTTGCCGTCATTCACCAGACGAAAATCAGGCGGCGTGATAAAGTCAAATGCCGACACATCGCCAAGATTTAGCCTTGTCATCTGCAAAATGACGCTTGCCAGATTGGTACGCAAAATCTCAGGCTCGGTAAATTCTGGACGAGCATTAAAATCTTCTTCAGAATACAGACGAATGCACACGCCATCGCCAATACGACCACAGCGACCCTTACGCTGATTGGCGGCAGCTTGGCTGATTGCCTCGATGGGCAGTCTTTGAATGCGAGAGCGGTAATTATAACGACTGATACGAGCAAATCCCAAATCAATCACATAGCGAATGTTCGGCACGGTCAAAGCGGTCTCGGCGACATTGGTAGCAATGATGATTCGCCGACCCTTGCCCGATGGCTGAAAAATCCGCTGCTGCTCAGCAAAGCTTTGTCTGGCAAACAACGGTAACACTTCGGTGTGAGCAGGTGCGTGCGTGGTTAAGATGTCTTGTAATTCACGGATTTGGGCTTCTGTACTGGCAAAAATCAAAATGTCCGCTTGGTGCGGATGTCCTTTTTTGGCAGCATCATCAAAACACTCTGCCACTGCCGCCGTCAATGCTCGTGGCAAATTATCCTCTGCCTCATCAAACGCATCGTCATCGTGACTGCTGATGATCTGATCGGTCAAAGGACGATAACGCACCTCCACAGGATAGCTGCGCCCCTCCACGCTAAATACAGGGGCAGGCACGCCATCTTTGGCAAAATAATTGGCAAATCGCTCGGTATCTAAGGTTGCCGAGGTGATGATGACTTTTAAATCTTCTCGTTTTGGTAGCAGACTCTTTAAATAACCCAAAATAAAATCAATATTCAGACTGCGTTCATGTGCCTCATCAATGATGATGGTATCATAGCGAGTCAAAAACCGATCCGTACCCAACTCGGCAAGCAAAATACCATCCGTCATCAGCTTGACAATGCTGTGCTGACCGCCTTCTTCGGTAAATCGCACCTTAAAGCTCACCGTCTGCCCCAAACGCTCGCCCAGCTCATCAGCGATACGACTTGCCACCGAGCGTGCCGCCAGTCGGCGTGGCTGAGTATGTCCGATTTGCCCTGTCGTACCACGACCTGCCAGCATGGCAAGTTTGGGTAGCTGCGTGGTCTTACCTGAGCCTGTCTCGCCTGCCACGATGATGACTTGATGATCTTTGATGGCTTGTATTAAGACTTCCGCTTCTTTGGTGACGGGCAAGTCAGGATTGAGCTTTTCGCCAAGATCGCTAGGAATGGCGTTTTGTCTGGCGATGACTGCTTGGGCGGAGCGTTCGGCAATCTCATCAAATCTGGCTTGCTTTTTGACTTTTTCATCGCCGTGAGCGTGTTTGATTTCTTGGCGAAGTCGGTTTAAATAGTGGCGATCTTTGGCTAAAATGGCTAACTCTTTCATCATGGATTCTTTTGTATTCATTCAAATTTTACTTCATTTATTATAGATGCTGATGGATGGGATAAACTTGGGTCGGCGCTTGGATTTGATTTTTGAAAAATTGATGTGTTATTGTAATGCACTTTGGCAAGGCGTGCAAATCTGTGCTAAAATATGGCGTTAAAGCAGGCTTTATTTTTTGATTGGGCTTATAATCAAGATTCGATTGTCATATCAAAAGCAATCAAAATAAAGCCTTGCCATCGAATAAACCAGCCCAAGCCAACATGTCAAATTCACACGCCATGAGCCAGTCAAACGCCCAAATACTCAACGACACCACGCCAAGCCCTCTGGCGGTACTGGTCATCATTTTGATGGTCGTGCTGATTCATGCTTTCGCCATCATCATCGCCATGTCCGCAAAGCCAGCACCTAAGATGCCAGTGAATGTCTTGGAAGCGCAAATTCTCTCGGCGGCGGACGCCAAGCGCATGAGTACTCAGAATCAAGCACGCATGAGCACTCAAAGCACCCAAGAAAATCCTACTAATAATGCGGTCGTGCGCCCAAAATTTCAAGAACGCCGCCCTCAACCATCATCAAGCTCGCCTGTTTTTCAAAGCTCGTCGGAGTCGTCTTTTGGCAGCGACGAAAGCTTTTATCATGATTTTGACAGCCCATCTTACCCAGACATTGAAAAACAAGCCCAAAGTCAAGACAGCACCTTGACCGAGCAAACGGAACAAGAAAATTCAGCCAAACCATCCGTATCAAGCGACGACATCAAAAAAGCCAAGACCTCAGCTGCCTCACGCGTCATCGCCGCATGGCAAAATCACGACGATGTTGGCGGCAAGACACTCACCGTCACCATCACACTCGATGATGCGGGCAATGTGACCAATGTTCGCATTGGCAAAGGCGACCAAGAGCTTGCTCAAAGTGCGACAGCAGCGATTTATGACAGCGCCCCATTTAGTGAATTGGCAGGTATCAGCAAAAGCCTGACCATTCAGTTTGTCAGCAAGCTACAATGAGACCACTCAATGAGACCGCTTTGGCTAAAATGGCGTTTTAAAAGGTGTTTTAGTCAATCAGCTTATACACCAATCAACTTACCAAACAAATCATCTTAGGATTTGCAAACTCATCAGAATAAAGGAAAGTCACATGAGCATCACCACATCGCCACTTAAGATCATCGCATTTGGCGTCATGACAAGCTTTGCCTGTGTCAGTCACGCTGAAGATTTGGTGCTTGAAGTTAGCAAAGTAGGCATCACCAACCCCCATCAGATCGCTTTTATTCCCTTTACAGGCAATACCGCCATCAGCCCGCTGGTGCTCGATCAGCTGGCGCAAACCGATCTTAAAGCCAGCGACGATAAGCTCCCCTCCAAGGCGACCAGTGTCGATGCGGTGCTCGCCAATATTCACGCATGGCGCAACACAGGCTATCGCTATGTGGTGCTTGGCGACAGTCGTAGTATTTTGGGCAATAAAGTCGCCACCAACTTTCAAATCATCGACCTAAACACCGCCAGACAGCTGGGTGCAAATCACACGCACATCTCAGGTGCCAGCCAAGCCGAGCTTAATACCGCCGCCAGCGACATCAGTAGCAAGATCTATCAAGCCATCACAGGCAAAGCCTCTGATCTGGTCGGGCGCATCGCTTATGTCGAAGAAACTGGCGATCTTCGCCAAAAAACCTCTCACCTAAAAATCATCGATGTCGCAAGCAAAACCACTCGCACCATCGACACCGTTCAAGGCGCCATCTTGACACCCACTTTCTCACCAGATGGCAGCCAGCTTGCCTATACGGTGCTAGAAAATGACGCCCTACCTGTCATCTATCTATATCAGCTAGAAAGCCAAGTCAAAAGTCTTGCCACGCCATTTAAGGGGCATAATCTCTCGCCAAGCTTTTCACCCGACGGCAGCGCCTTGCTGTTTTCAGGCAGCCATGACAACCACAACCCCAACATCTATCGCCTCGACCTAAACGCCAACAGACTCACCGCCATCACCACTCTTGCAGGCGCTGAGAACTCACCTTCTTATCTGTCTGGCAATCAAATCATCTTCACCGCCGACAATGGCACACGCACCCAGAGCATCTATCGCATGGCGCTAGGCTCAAGCCCTACACGCATCACAACTGGCAGCAGCCCAAGGGTCAGCCGAGACGGCAGCCAGCTTGCCTACACGCAAGGCTCAAATCTCATCGTCTCACATGTAAACGGCTCAAACCCAAAAACCATCGCCAGCATCGGCACCGAAGGCACGGCAAGCTTTTCGCCCAGCGGTCAAAGCGTGGTCTATGCCAGCCATGGCAAAAGCAGCCAGCTTGTCATCAAAAACCTAGCCAGTGGACAGACCACCATCTTGCCCACCACAGGCATCGTCAAAGACCCTGCATGGTCCGCTCAATGACAATCCAAGCTTTCAAGCAGACGAGATGACAAATGACGCAAGACGATACGGCAAATCCGATGGTTAATTTGACAATCAATTTAGCAATGAATCTGGCAAAAAAAGCCTGCCCATTTCTACTGGCAGGCTGCATGGTGGGCTGTCAGCACATTCAAGTGGCTCGCAGCCCCATTCCTGTTACCTTGACACCAAACGCCGCCCAAAAAGCCGCCTTAGCAAGCAATCACAGCACTCCCTCGCACGACCCCATCATTCTTAGCCCCACCAACCAACCCATCAAAAACAAATCCGACGCCAAAAAGATACCGAACACGACAGAGTTTTTTTTGCTAGAAAGTTGGTTTTAGGCGGTCAGGTAAGTCTCACCACCACGGTCGCCATGCGTCCTGTGGCAGGTTTTTTGGCGTGCGTCTGAGCCCGATAAGAATAAAACCGAGCGTCCCGATAGGTGCATGGCACTTGCTCATTGACCACATTTACGCCAAGTTTTTGTAGCTCAAGTCTGGTTAATTGGTGCAAATCAATCAGACATTTATCTGCCGTCTTGCCATCGGTAATGATGGCAGAAGTTAAGGCATTTTCATCAAGTGTCGTCAGCTGTTTTTGGCAAACTTGACGCACGATGTCTTGCCCCAGCGTACGAGTAATTTCATAAGATGGCTGTTGAATGTGCGCACCGATCACGGCAGAAAAACTCACATTAGGGTGTGTTTGTCGCATTTTTTGTAGCGTATGAGCAATGATGCCATTGGTCAGCCCCTGCCAGCCTGCATGGATACAGGCGATTGGCACATCGGCTTGTTCATCGTTATTCAAATCATTATCCAAATTAGCATCCAAATCGGTATTCAAATCTGTATCTGGAAAAATCGCCACTGGCACACAGTCTGCCGTCATGATGGCAAGCGCTTGCCCTGCCGTCTTTGTCAAAATTGCGTCTGCATTCGGCGCGCTCAAAGAATGTCCAGACGCATTGTCCAAGTCCCAAACCACATCGCTGTGCGTTTGGTTTAACCAAAAAATCCCATCTACCTGCCCAAAATTTTGCAAAGTATCTAAGAGCTTGGCACGGTTGGCAAGCACCGCTGATGCGTCATCGCCCACATGTAGCCCTAAATTAAAATCGCCATAAATGTCATCATCAGCAAATTTATCAAACACGCCTGCCACAGTCTGCACCACCAAAATGCGTGGCGTATGATGCAGGATAAGCAGATTGTTTAGACCATTATTGTTTAGACCATTGTTACCGTCCGCCTGCGTCATGCTGTGGGTATTTACGCTGTCATTCATGCCATCAATCCTGCTTTAACACATCAATCAAATCTTTCATGTCATCAGGCAAATCGGCACAAAACTCCATTTTTTCGCCTGATTTTGGGTGAATAAAGCCCAATCTATAAGCATGCAATGCCTGACGGCTAAAACCCTGCACCGCTTGGCGACACGCTTCTGACAGACCCGACTTAATGGGCTTACCATAGACCGCATCGCCCACCAAAGCAAAGCCCAAATGCGACAAATGCACACGAATCTGATGCGTCCGCCCTGTCTCCAAACGCACATCTAATAGGCTGTATCTCTCGCCCAAACCCTGCGCCTTTAAAATGTGTGTTACCGCAGGCTTGCCAGAATCACGCACCGCCATCTTGGTACGCTGGGTTTGATGGCGAGCAATGGGCAAATCAATGGTTGCATGACGCAAAATGTCGCTTGGCACGCCTTGGCAGACGCACTGGTAATGGCGATAGACGCTTTTGTCTTTTAATTGCTCAGTCAAATCAAGCTGTGCCGACTTACTGCGTGCCACCACCAAAAGCCCAGTCGTGTCCTTATCAATACGATGCACCAGCCCTGCTCGTGGCAGATGGGCATTGTCTGGATAATGATATAATAAGGCATTGACCAGCGTGCCAGTGCGATTGCCCGCCCCTGGATGCACAACCAACCCTGCAGGCTTATTGATGACAATCACATCATCATCTTCATACACCACATCCAGTGCGATGTTCTCTGGCAAATCCGCCGAGTGGTCTTCTAGCACCGCTTGCAATGTCAGCACATCATCTGCTTTGACACGGTATTTGGGCTTTTGTGGGGCTTGATTGACCAAAAGCTCGCCATTTTCAATAAAGCTCTGCACCTGCACCCGAGAAAACTCAGCAAACACCGTTGTCGCAAGTTTATCCAAACGCAGACCAGACTCGTCCGCCGTCACCACATGGCTCAAAGCAACCGTCTGCCCATCTGTGCTGTGGTCCGCTACACCAAAGCCATCGTCCAATTCGCCATCAATTTCATCAGGCAAGTTTGTATCTATCATCATTTTTAAATTACAATTTTAAGTGACAAAAATTACCTAACACTTTATCACATTTGTGTGTTTTTTTCTGACAAATTTAGCATAAAAAATCCACAAAATTCCTGCAAAAACCGACAATTATTGTTTTTTTCATGACAAATTGTGGTAAACTAGCCCTAATTCACCTACATCAACCCATTTTAAAGATTGCGGAGCTTTCATGAAATCATTACAACTAAAACTCATCACCGCCCTAGTCGCCAGCAGCATGGTCATGACAGGCTGCACCACTTTAAAAGGCGCATTTGGCAAAAAAGAAGAAGTCATCGCCACCGCCGAGAAGTCCGATGTCAGCTACTATCAAGACGCCCAAAACGCCCTTGATAAGGGTCGCAATCGTGAAGCGATCACCGCTTTGACGAACATCCGCACTTTCTATCCGACAGGTCGCTATGCTGAGCAAGCACTGCTTGACTTGATCTACGCTCAGTACCAAGCCGGCGACTTTGAGGCGGTCACGCAGAGCACGGCAGAGTTCATGCGCTCATACCCCACCAGCCGTAGCATCGATTACGCTTTGTATGTGCAAGGCGTGACGCACATGGGCGGCTCGCCAAAGTCTTCACGCCTGTTTAGAATGGATCAGTCACAGCGTGACACTTCATGGCTACGACTGGCTTTCAACGATTTTCACTCTCTGGTCAGCAATTTTCCAAACAGCCAATACGCCCCGGATGCCGCTCAGCGCATGATTACCCTTTATAATGATTTTGCTGAGCATGAGCTGACCGCTGCCCGCTGGTACATCAAGCGTGATGCGTATTTGGCGGCTGCCAACCGAGCCAAATGGGTGTTTCAATACTACCCACAGTCTGAGGCTGTGCCTGAGGCAATGGCGATTTTGGCATACAGCTATGACAAACTTGGCATGAGCGACACCGCCAATCAATACAAAACCCTGCTGCAAATCAACCACCCACAATACCTAACTGGCGCAGGCGAGGTACGCTTGCCAAACCAAGGGGCGTCATCATGGGGCAAACGCACACTGTCCATGATCACGCTTGGCAAACTAGGACGCAGCAAAGACAGCTTTGAGGCGACTGACAGCAGCTACACAGGTGCAACACGCACCCAAGTCGTGCGTCAGGCGGCAGGTCTGACCCTACCTCAGATCAGCGAAAGCCAAGACATCGAAAGCACCCCTACCACCGAGCGACGCTTACCGCAAATCGGACTAGGTCTGCCTAAGCAGGAGGCTGATGCAGGTCGCACCAATGAAGTGCCACGCTGACAGACAGCCCTTCATTCGCCATACAGCCAATCCCATAAAAACATTTATGGGATTGATTGTCTTTTTGGATTAAAAACCCAGCAACGAAAGGTGCGTCATGCGAGTTCCTGAATCTGTCATAGAGCAGCTAAATAGCCAAGCCGATTTGGTGGGCATGATTCGCCGCCACACCGTTTTAAAGCCTGCTGGGCGTGAATTTAAAGGCTGCTGCCCATTTCATGGCGAAAAAACACCGTCCTTTTATGTCAATCCACAGACCAATTTATACTATTGCTTTGGCTGTGGCGCTAAGGGCAATCCCATCACCTTTTTAAAAGAATTTGAGCGCCTAAGTTTTGTCGAGGCGCTGACCGTTTTGTCTGAACAAACAGGCATTGACCTGCCCAAAGACGATGCCTTTGAACAGTCCATCAAATACAAAAAAACCACCAAGCCCAAAACCACTGCCAAAGCAAATCGTCAGCCCAGCACCGACCAATCAACCACAGTTCATCAGTATTCTAACAACGATCAATCCTTTGGCGGGCAAACACTGTCCGATATTGACGATGTCTATCGTGATGATGCGGTTTACCATGACTATCTAAGCGGTAATCACACAGCCGCCTTTGATAATGACACCAGTCCTAACGCACCCACGCATGATGAGTCAGATGCACAAGGCGATTTGTACAGCTTACTTGGTAACATCTGCCGATTTTATCAGCACAAGCTGCACCAAAATCCTGCGGCGATGGCGTATTTTGCCTCTCGTGGCTTGACCCAAGAGACCATCACTACTTTTGAATTGGGCTACGCACCAAGCGGCTGGCAACACCTAGAAGAAGCCTTTCCACAGGACATCGAAGGCTTAAAAATCCTTGGTCTGACTCGCACTTCACAAAAGGGGCGAGATTTTAATCTGCTTAGAGACCGAGTCATTTTCCCCATCAAAGACAAGCAAGGGCGTGTGGTGGGCTTTGCTGGACGAGCCTTGGGCGATGAAATGCCAAAATACATCAACTCGTCAGAATCGCCCGTCTTTCAAAAGCAGTTCATCTTATACGGATTGTACGAAGCCCGCCAAGCCAAAGCCAGCAGCTACATGATGGTGGAAGGCTACATGGATGTCATCGCCTTGTATCAGGCGGGCATTTATGGGGCGGTCGCACCGATGGGTACTGCCGCCAACGAAGGACAAATCGCCAGTTTGTTAAAATACAACGACAGCCTGACCATGTGTTTTGATGGCGATGGCGCAGGACAGCGTGCCGCTTGGCGTGCCTTGGAAGTCGCTGCCCCCATCTTAGCCGACGGCAAGCAGCTCAAATTTCTCACCCTGCCAGACAATCATGACCCAGATACCTACCTCCAAGCACACGGTGCGGATGCCATGCGCCTGCAGATGGAAGAGGCTCTTAGCACCTCAGATTACATTTTTAATGTATTAAGCCTGCGCTATGATTTAAGATTTCCTGAAAATAAAGCGGCGGCAATGGCAAAGCTTAAAGAGCTGACCGCCAAATTTCCCAAAGGGTCGAGCTTTAAATGGTGGCTAAACAACGACATCTATCAAAAGCTTGGCGCCAAAGACCAAAAAACTCGCTATGTCATCGATAAGGCAAACTACGAAGCCAGCGTCAATCGCAACATTTTGCTGTATCTGTGCCTGCTATACGCACCGCACCTGCTTGATGACGACCCGTTGTCTAGAATCTTGACCAAATCTGGCGTGGTCGATGTGCATGTCGATTTCATCGAACGCCTTGAAAAGCATGAGCTACACTTGCCAGAATTACCCACATGGCACAGCATTGGCGACGATGCCCTAACCGAGCTTGTCAGCACCATCACAAAGCTTGGCAAACTTGGTGACGCCATCTCGCCGCTGACCAAAAGCGACGACCCACAAGTGATCAATGGGCAGGCGCATTTTATCATGGCAAGCCTACCCAATGATGCCCTGCAAGATGTACTGGCCGAATCATGGCGGGGGTTTTTTGGGCAGATGACCGCCGAACGATTTGAAAATATCGGCTTGTTTTTTGATGAGCTGCTTTGTCAAAAACTGCTTGAAATTTTCAAAAAACAACACGAGCAAAGCAAAAACATCATTCTTTCAGAGATTCATAAGCGCCGCCTGCTTGCCTTGCAGCACTGGGACAAAGCCCAAAAGAGCAAACTTGCCACCGCTTTGGATAAAAGATAGCAGCTGCCATTTGTACCAAGCCATCAGGCAAACAGCGCACCGCCCTTAGCAACCGCTGCTTGATGCTCAGCTCTTGCCTCGCAGTCTGCCATCCAGCGTCTGATGTGCTGCCAGTCGCCAAGCCCGCCACGGCTTTGTAATGCCTTTGCGGCAAAATAAGTCTGAATGTCTGCGCCTGTAAACTGACCTGCCAGCCACTGTCTTTGTGCCAAATGCGCATCGAGCAAACCAAAGCTTTGACGAATGTTGCCTGAAATCATCAAAGATTCCACCTTATTGGCAATCGCCTTTGCCACAGGGCGCACTAAAAATGGCGATTTGGTGGCGACTTTTGTCATCACCAGCCGCATCACCAAAGGCGGCATCATTGAGCTTTCAGCAAAATGCAGCCAAAAAGCATAATCCTCCCAGTGCGACGCATCGGGCGACAGCTTGCCTTGTGTGTCATAATATTTGAGCAGATATTCAATGATAAATCCCGACTCGGCAAGCGTACACCCTCGAACATCATCCACCAAAATGGGCGCCTTACCCATCGGGTGAATGCCCATCATCTCTTTGGGCGCAAGAAAATTGGCGTTACGCGTGTGAGTGACAAGCTCATAAGGCGTGCCATACAGCGCTGACAGCTCCTCAAGCAGCCACAAAATACGAAACGAGCGAGAGTGATTTAGGTGATGTAAAGTCAGCATGATGCCTCCAGACTCAATCAATGTCTAAAAAATAAAAAAGCAAAGCTCATTTTACCACGAAATCTTGGCGATGGCACGCAGACAGCCGATCCTAAAAAAACACCCCAAGCTTAACTTAGGGCATTGATGGCAAGGCACTCACACGATCGCCGTCTGCTCACAAGTCTTGTGATAACTTCGATTAAAATAAGTTAAAGCCTCGTGGCTGTCGCTGTGCTTGATGTCGATGATTTCACAAATCATCACGCCATGCGTACCAACCTCTTTAATCTCTTGAATCTTACAATCAAAACCAATCAAAGCATCGGACAGTAGCGGCGCACCTGTTGTCAAGGTCTCCCAAGTGCCATGCTCAAAGCGCTCATCAGAGTTGAGTCGTGATGCAAAGGTGTTGGAAAGGTGTGACTGCTCAGCGGCCAAGGTATTGACCATCAGCACCCCATTTTTGACAAAATTATCATAAAAACCAATGCTTGTATTCATGCACACGAGCAAAGTCGGCGGTGAGTCGGTCACGCTTGCCACCGCTGATGCCGTAAAGCCATGTCTGCCTGCTGCACCATCGGTCGTCACCACATGCACCGCCGTGGTCAGCTTTGCCATGGCGTCTTTAAAATCTGCTACATCTACCATTGTTATTTTCTTAAAATTTATTTTATTTATCAATCAAAACCTTTCACCCTTCGACAAGCTCAGAGTGAACGGTCTTGGTGGCTTTTAAAACCAAATACTATGAATGATTATTTACCTGCAAGCTCATTGCGGATAATTTCGGCACCTTGAGTCAAGGCGTTTAATTTACCACGAGCCACGGTGCGAGAAAGCGGTGCCATACCGCAGTTGGTGCTTGGGTATAGATTGTCCGCATCGACAAATTGCAAGGCTTTACGCAAAGTATCCGCCACTTGCTCTGGCGTTTCGATTTCGTTGGTCGCCACATCAATCGCCCCAACCATGACTTTTTTGCCACGAATCAGCTCAATCAAATCCATTGGCACTTTTGAGTTTTGGCATTCTAGCGACACGATGTCAATGCTTGATTTTTGTAAGAATGGGAAACTTTCTTCGTATTGACGCCATTCGCTCCCTAGCGTTTGTTTCCAGTCGGTGTTGGCCTTGATGCCGTAACCATAGCAGATATGCACCGCAGTTTGGCATTTTAAGCCCTCTACCGCACGCTCAAGCGCCGCCACGCCCCAATCGCTCAATTCATCAAAAAACACATTAAACGCAGGCTCGTCAAACTGGATAATATCCACGCCAGCCGCTTCTAATTCTTTGGCTTCTTGGTTTAGGATTTCGGCAAATTTCCACGCCAATTTTTCACGACTCTTATAATGACCGTCATACAGCGTGTCAATCATCGTCATCGGGCCAGGCAAAGCCCATTTAATCAGCTTATCAGTATGCTGACGCAAGAATTTGGCATCTTCCACAAACACCGAATTTGGACGAGACACTTCACCCACCACGCTTGGCACGCTCGCATCATAGCGGTTGCGGATACGCACGGTTTCTCGCTTGTTAAAATCCACGCCGTCCAAATGCTCGATGAATGTCGTTACAAAGTGCTGACGAGTTTGCTCGCCGTCGCTCACAATGTCAATGCCTGCACGCGTTTGCTCAGCCAGCGACACCAAAAGTGCGTCTTGCTTGGCTTGCAATAATTCTTCGCCCTCAAATTTCCAAGGCGACCATAGCTTTTCAGGTTCGGCAAGCCAAGACGGTTTTGGCAAACTGCCTGCGGTAGAAGTTGGGAGTAAAATTTTGCTCATGATGTTATCCTAAAAATGTTTAAAAATATCTGCTCTGGTTTAAAAAGTGCGACAAAAAGAAAATCATTCGTGGTGAGCTTGGCAAACCTAAGATTTTTCCACCCTTCGACAAGCTCAGGGCGAACGGAAAATCTTATTAACACACCTGATTAAACCACCAAAATATCAATCTTTTAAAAACCCAAATCAGCCGACTCATCATCGGCTGACTTGATGTTATGAATTATTTTTCGGCAAGCCAAGCGTCCAAAATCTCTTTGTAAGGCTTGATGAATTTTTCTTCGGCAAGTTTGCCCTGCTTAATCGCAAGCTCGGTACGCTCCACACGGTCGTATTCTACCAAAGTCAGCGAATAATCGTCATAATTTAAGCTGCCTTTATAAGTCTCGCCTGCAAACGAGTTGGCATTATAAATCTCTGGACGATAGATTTTTTGGAAGGCTTCCATCGTCGCAATCGTGCTAATCAGCTCAAGATTGGTGTAATCGTTCAGCAAATCAGCCGTTTCATCATAGTAGAATGCATACGGAGCAACCGAGCCTTTTGGCATGAAGTAACGCACTTTTAAGCCCATTTTTGCAAAATACTCATCGGTCAATGAATAGTCATTTTGCACATATTCCACGCCCAAAATCGGATGCACATTGGTCGTGCGATGATAAGTGCGAGTGGTCGCCACGCTCAGGCAAAGCACTGGGGCTTTTTCATTACGAGCCTTGTATTCTGGCGAGTTTAGCACATATCTGTACAATTTGCCGTGCAACTCGCCATAGCCCTCTGGCACAGTAAAGCTCGGCTTGTCTTTGTTATGGTCAAGCAGTAGCACGCTAAAATCATAATCACGCACAAATGATGAAAAACTGTTGCCGATGATGCCGCCAGTGGTTTTGCCTGTTTTGTGGTCGGTGACATAAGTTTTTAGCCATTCAAGTACTGAAAAATACTCACCCTTGCCCTCTACATCGATGTCGATAGAAACGATTTCAAGTTGCACCGAATAACGGTCGTTGGTTGGGTTGTCCCAGTTTGCCAAATCGTTAAAACGGTTGTTAATCATCGCAATGGCTTTTTGTAGGTTTTGTTTGCGATTTTCGCCACGAGCCAGATTGGCAAAGTTGGTCGTCAAACGAGTGCTGCTCGCTGGCTCGTAGTTTTCATCAAAAGTTTCGGTATGAACTCGACAGTTAAAATTTGTGGTCATGTGACACCTCGTGCGCCTGTTGTTTTGGAATGTGTGTATTAAACCACAATTTTCTATTGAATAAAAGTGATATATTTTTGAAAAATGATGAAAATAATTCAAGTTATCAGCCTTTACTCCAACAAGCACTGTCAAAATAAGCCAAAAATCATAAGTCTCATGGTTCAGTGGCTTTTAAAAGTGCAGCATTCAACAACCCAAATCTACCGATCAGATGGCAAACTTCGCCCAAATCGGTGCATGGTCGGACGGTTTTTCAAGCCCACGAATGTCATAGCTGATGCCCGCTGCCACACAGTCATCAATCAGACTGCCAGTACAAAGGATGTGATCGATGCGCAGACCTCGTTTTGGCTCATCCTCAAAGCCACGAGAACGATAATCAAACCAGCTAAATTCGTCGGAATTTTCTGGTTTGAATTTGCGGTAAGTGTCGTGCAGCTCACGGCTCATCAGCGCCTCATACCACTCTCGCTCCTCTGGCAAAAATGAGCAAGTGCCGTTTTTTAGCCAGCGCTTTGCGTTCACCTCGCCAATGCCGACATCGCTGTCTTTGGGCGAAATGTTCATATCGCCCATGACGATCAGCTCTCGACCCTCGGCTTTTAGCTCATCGATGTAGCGGTTCAAATCAGCATAAAACGCCCTTTTCATGGGAAACTTGACCTCATGTGAGCGGTTTTCACCTTGTGGAAAATACCCATTGATCACATCAATCGTACGCCCATTGATGTCAAATCTGGCATGAATCAGGCGGCGCTGTGCCTCTGGGTCGGCAAATGGAAAGCCCTTTTGCACAAAAATCGGCGCAACTTTTGATAAAATCGCCACGCCATAATGCGACTTTTGTCCAAAAAATGACACATGATAACCCAATCCCTCCACATCCGCCAATGGAAAAGCCTCATCGTGCACTTTGGTCTCTTGCAGTCCGATGATGTCAGCACCAAGCACATCACGCACCGCCATCAGCTGATGCGGTCTGGCACGCAGCCCATTGATATTAAAGCTTACAAAAGTTGTCATACATTACTCGTCATTCGTCGTTGATTGGTGGGTTATTTTAGCAAATTTTTTGCTTAAATTTTGATTATTTTTATAAGACTTTTTAAGTTTTTCGGTGTACAATAGTTCATCATTTCAAAAAACAAAGATAACCATGAACGCACCAATTTTCAAAAAACATTACAAAGTCTATATCAATCACACAGACGCAGGCGGCATCGTCTATCACGCCAACCACTTGACCTTTTTTGAAAACTGTCGCAGAGATTGGCTAAGCTCACTGGGCTTTGATGGTTATTTTTTTGACACTGATGGTGTGGCAGGTGGCACAGACGGCTCATCAGGCAGGGTACATTTTGTGGTAAGTCAGGCAAATTTGTCCTACAAATCCGCCCTATTTGTCGATGATGTACTGGTGGTGAGTGTGCATGAGATGACTCAAAAGCCTGCAAGTCTCATCTTGACGCAGCACATCTATCGCAGCGACAAGGATTTTCATGAAGGCAAAATCGCAGCCACAGGTGTGATCACATTGGCGTGTGTGATGAATGTCGATGGTACCATTCGTCCGCATCGCTTGCCCAAAGCTTTCACCACTGCCAAGCTTTGAGCATAAAACCATCAAACCAAGGCTTTGCTGGCGGTCAACAATCCCTTCGACTGCCGCATTTTTGCCGTATCCTTGCCATATCCTTGGCTCAGTACACCAAACAAAAAAAAGACAAGCAATGCTCATCTTTTTTGGTTGGTAAGTTCATTTGATGTAGTTTTTTAAGATAATTTACAAAAACTTAGTAATCAATCTTAAAGGCAGATACTTCATGCCAAGACCGATTGGCAGCCAAGGCCAAGCTGGCACATAAGCCTCATCGACTTTCGCCTCGATCGCCTTGATGATGACCTCCGCTCCTTCCTCTTCCCCCACCTCAAAAGGCAGATATTTTGCGCCGATATTTAGGTCTGTGCGTACATAGCCTGGATAAATGGTCGATACGGTGATGGGGAGCTTTTCGCTGATGGTGTCAGCACGAATACCCTCAGCAAGCGCCGCAAGCCCTGCCTTAGCAGCGGCATAAGTGGTGAGATGGCGTGGCAGACCTCGCACCGCAGACATGCTAGAAATTACCACCAGATGACCGCTGTTCTGACGGCGAAAAATCTGCATGGCAGACTCACACTGCGCCAAAGCTGAGATGAAATTGGTCTCGGCGGTCGCACGATTGATGGCAAAGCGCCCATGACCAATGACACGACTGTCACCGACGCCAGCATTGACGATGATCTTGTCAATCTTGCCACCATCTTTTTGAATCATTTCATTAAACGCATCAAATACTGTAAACACATCTTCATAGACGGTCACATCCAAAGTCTGCACATACACCTTGATGCCAAATTCAGCCTCAAGCTCGGCTTTTAGCGCCTCCAAGCGCTCCAAGCGTCTGGCACAAATCGCCAAATCATAGCCCAAAAAAGCAAACTTGCGTGCCATCATCGCCCCAAGCCCACTGCTTGCGCCTGTGATCAGCACGGTCTTTCCCTGACCGACGCCACGAATGTCGTTCAAATCCTTGATTTTGTTAAATTGGTTGGCGACCACTCGCCCAAATTTATCCACTTTTGCAAACACTTCTTCAAGCTTTTTCATGCAAATCTTTCCAAAAAAAGTTATATCAAACAAGCACCAAACGCCATTTTGTTATTTTAACAAACCAATCAAAGCCCAAGCACGCAGGTCGGCAAACCAGCGCACAAGCCAAAAAAAAGAGCAATATTAAGCTGTAAAATAAAAAAATAGCGAAATAAATATTTTCGCTATTTTAACGCATTTTTTGCTAAAATTCTAATGATTTAATGTGCACACTCACTCACTAAATCAATCATCGTGCTGCACTCAGGGGCGACCAAGCTTATGGATAAATCTGCCAATCGATGCACCCGCCGACTCGACCGCCATTTCCACAGAAGTCGCCATTTGCTCGCTCAGACCCAGCTTTTCTGCCAAAGTTGGCTTGCTGCGTGAATGCAGCGCAAAGACATTATAATTCTCCATCAGTGTCAATAAATAGGCGTCCGAAGTACCGATGTCATCCACCAAATTCAGTGCTTTGGCGTCCTCACCAAACCAAAATTCACCCGTCGCCACCTGATCGATGTCAAGCGATGGGCGGTGTTTTTTAACATGCTGCTTAAACAGCTCATGAATACGATCGATGTCCGCTTGATATTTGGCACGATCCTCATCGGTGTTTTCGCCAAATACCGTCACTGTGCGTTTGTATTCGCCTGCGGTGAACATCTCATAGCCGATGTCGTGCTTTTTCATCAGCTCGTGAAAATTGGGCAGCTGGCTCACCACACCCACCGAGCCGATGACGGCAAAATTTGAAGCGATGATTTTATCCGCCACACACGCCATCATGTAGCCGCCACTGGCAGCGATTTTGTCCACGCACACAGTCAAGGTCAGCCCTGCCGATTTGATGCGCTCTAGCTGAGCTGCCGCCAGACCATAGCCATTAACCTGACCACCGCCAGACTCCAAACGCAGCACCACCTCATCTTTTGGGCGAGACGCTGCGATGATGGCGCTCACCTCCTCACGCAGATGCGCCACTGCACTGGCTTTGATGTCGCCATCAAAATCAAGCACATAGACTTGCTTATCACTTGCAGGCTTGGCGTCTTTATCCGCAGATTTGCCAAATGGTAGCTTAGATAAGCATGATTTTTTGGCAGATTTACCCTTGGTATCTTTGACTTCCTCAAACTGCTTTTGGCGCTTTTGTTTGACTTTATTTAGGTGAATGATTTGTAATTCTACGGGTTTTTTGGATGAATGAAATAGCATGATTTTATTCCACAAATGTATTGGTTTGATGTTGTTGATTGATTGTTAATTGGCGATAAAATGAGCAGTAAGCTTAAAAATTGTCAAATCCCAGTAGCGCTTTGAATAGTGTCAATTCAAGCTCATCTGTATCAATGTCCCATCCTACTAAGGCATCAACATTTTAACTCCCTTAGCCAGCCCTCAATTAGCTTTCACTGTGATTTTTAAGACCGATGCCACGCAGTCGGCCACGCCCATCGACATCACGCACGATGAGTGACCACGAATCATTCAGGCGCACCTCATCACCCTTGACAGGCTCGGCCTTAAAATGATCAAGCATGAACTCCTCGACCGTCTGATGGCTGGCAGCACTCAGTGTGCCAATCAGTTCATCATCGATGCCTTTTAGACCCCCTGATGTACCTAAGGGCGGCGTAAAGATACTGTCTAGCGCGCTGGTGACAGGCGCAATGGTCTTGCCAAAGCGGTTTTGGTTCTGTGAGCGAGTCGCCAGATTATAAAAAGGCAAATCACGGATGCGGGCATGCGGTGACAACAGCCAATCACCATAAAACTCACTGGTCTTTTGGTACTGAGTGGCTGAGTTATTAAATACCTTAGCAATGCTTGCCGCCCAGTCGCCAGACAGCGCATACCATACGATGTCGCCGACTTTAAGCATGGTGTCTTCGTCAACGCTCACCAGATAGCCATCTCGCACCACCGCAAAGACAGCAATGTCTCTTGAATTGACCTTTGTAGAAATGCTTTGCGGATGACGACCGATGGCAAACGCCCCCGCCTTGACCTCAAATTCGTACAGCGTGATGTTCGCCTGATCACCCACCCAAATCTCATGCTCAGCCTTAGGCTCAGCATCGGTCGGCACCCACACATGAAAGGCTCGTGACATGAAAGGAATGGTCGCCCCTTGCGCCAATAATGACAAAATCACCACGCCAAAGACGATATTAAACGCCAAATCCGCCCCAGCCACGCCACTCATCACAGGAATGAGCGCAAGCGTAATCGGCACAGCGCCACGCAAACCCACCCACGAAATAAAGCCAATCTCTCTTGGACGAAAACCAAACGGCAAAAGGCTGGTCGAAACAGCAAGCGGACGCGCGATGAACAACAAAAATAGGAAAATGATTAAGGAATAATGCCACTCTTCTAGCATTTTTGATGGCGAGACAAGTAAGCCAAGCACCACAAACAGCACCGCCTGAGACAGCCAAGCAAAGCTGTCCATCACACGCAGCACATGCTCAGTG
Source organism: Moraxella nasibovis (assembly GCF_029581575.1). NCBI lineage: Bacteria > Pseudomonadati > Pseudomonadota > Gammaproteobacteria > Moraxellales > Moraxellaceae > Moraxella > Moraxella nasibovis. Next base: position 1,289,717 of record NZ_CP089975.1, read on the forward strand.
GCACGCACTTTGGTATTGCCAATGGCAACGCCTGCCAAATACACCGCCAAGAAACCACTGCCGCCAAAAAGGTTGGTCGCACCAAATACCGCCATTCCCGCCGACATGATCAAAATGGCATACATACCCTCTGCCAGATGCACTTTTGGTAAAAGCTTTGACAGCGCCCAGCCTGCGATCGCCCCTGCCAAAAGACCAACACCAATCTGCTGCACCAGCATGATTAAAATATCCCAAGCGCTTTGGCTGGCAGGGTCAAGGTTCATGGCGATCATCACCGTCACCAGCAAGATCGCCATCGGGTCATTTGCGCCTGATTCAAGCTCCAAGGTCGCCTGTACACGGTCGTTGAGTTTTACGCCGCCATTTCTAAGCAAGCTAAATACCGCCGCCGCATCGGTAGAGCCGACGATCGCCGCCATCAACAGCCCCAAACGCCAATCGACATCCAAAAGCCAAGTCACAAACACACCAAGCGCCAGCACGGTGGCAAACACCCCCCAAGTCGCCAAGACAATCGCAGGCTTTAAGCCCACACGAAACGACTTAAAAGAAGTCCTAAGACCACCATCGAGCAAAATGCACGCCAGCGCCGCCTGTCCGATGAAGTTTGCCATCGAGTATTCTTCAAAATGAATCCCCAGCACACCCTCTTCACCTGCCAGCATTCCCACGCCCAAGAAAAACAGCAACAGCGGCACGCCAAGCCTTGCCGACAGGGTACTGGTCATGATGCTGATAAAAATCAACATTGATGCAACAAGATAAATGATGTTCAAGGTATCCATTAGCTTGGTATGTCTCCCCAAATGGTGCCAAAACGGCAAATACGGCGGTTAAAATTTAACCTACAATCCTAACACATTATCCAAGCCAATTGCCATCATAAATTCATTTATTTACACTTATTTTACAAGAATTTACATTTTAAAAAATGCGAATCAAATAAGCCTGCCACTTCATCACAAATTTACCTGCAAAATTCTCCATAATCTTAATCCATAATCTTAATTAAAAAACCAATGTTAAACCCAGCGAATAATCTGGCAAAAACCATCAAAACAGCTCTCCTTTCAAACAATCATCACAAAAACCACCGCTTTGCCGAATTTAAGATCCATTTTAAGACCCACAAAAAGATTTTTTGTAATTTTCACAAAATTTTATGAAATTTTAATTAACATTTAAGCGCAATTTTGCTACAATCTCAAAGTTATTTTAATCATTTTAAAAAATCGCCTTTTTGGGATTCACCAAGAAACTTCAAAAAGCGGTATTATTTTATTTTAAGGCAATGAACTTATGATGCGTAGTCATTATTGTGGTCTTGTGACCGAAGAGCTTATCGACCAAACCGTTACCATCGCAGGCTGGGTGCACCGCAGACGAGACCATGGCGGCGTGATTTTCCTAGACATGCGTGACCGTGAAGGTCTGCTACAAGTCGTCATCGATCCAGACACCCCAGAAGCCTTTGCAACGGCAGATTCTGCCCGCTCTGAATACCTACTAAAAATCACAGGTCGTGTGCGTCGTCGCTACGCAGGGACAGAAAACAACAACATGACCAGCGGTCAAGTTGAGCTGTTGGGCAAGGAAATCGAACTGCTTGCCAAAGCAGAAACTCCGCCATTTCCGCTAAACGATGACAATGTGACCGTCTCAGAAGAGCTGCGCCTAAAATACCGTTTCTTGGACATTCGTCGTCCAGAGATGCAAGAGCGTCTGCGTTTTCGCTCAAAAGTTACCAATCTAATTCGTAACTACCTAGACGACAACGGCTTTTTGGATGTAGAGACCCCAATCCTAACCCGTGCCACCCCAGAAGGCGCAAGGGACTATCTGGTACCAAGCCGTGTGTCTAATGGCGAGTTTTATGCCCTGCCGCAGTCGCCACAGCTATTCAAACAGCTACTGATGGTGGGTGGTATCGACCGTTACTACCAAATCGCTAAGTGTTTCCGTGATGAAGACTTGCGTGCCGACCGTCAGCCAGAATTCACCCAAATCGACATCGAAACATCATTCCTAGATGACAACGACATCATGGACTTGATGGAAGGCATGACTGTTAAGCTGTTTGATGAGCTTTTGGGCGTGAAGTTTGACAAATTTATCCGTATGCCATATAGCGAAGCCATGCGTGATTATGCGTCTGACAAACCAGATTTGCGCATTCCATTAAAGCTTGTGGATGTCGCTGACATCATGCAGAATGTGGAATTTAAAGTATTCTCAGCACCAGCCCAAGACCCGAAAGGTCGTGTGGTCGCCCTGCGTGTGCCAAATGGTGCAGAAATCAGCCGCAAGCAAATCGACGACTACACCAAATTCGTTGGTATCTACGGCGCCAAAGGTCTTGCCTACATCAAGGTTAATGACGCAAGCAACATCAACAACGGCGTTGATAAAGAATCAGGCTTACAATCACCCATCATCAAAAACATGACTGATGAAGTGTTGGCGGAGCTTATCAAGCGTACTGGCGCTCAGTCTGGCGACATCATTTTCTTTGGTGCGGACAAAGCCAAAGTCGTCAATGATGCGATGGGCGCACTGCGTGTCAAGCTTGGTCATGATCTAAATCTATTGACATCAGAATGGGCGCCGCTGTGGGTGGTTGATTTCCCAATGTTTGAAGAAACAGACGATGGTAAATGGACTTCTGTGCATCACCCATTCACCCTACCAAAGTCAAGTGTCGAAGAAGTCAAATCCAATCCAGGTGAGGCCTTGTCTGTCGCCTATGACATGGTACTAAACGGCACAGAAATCGGTGGCGGTTCATTGCGTATCTACACGCTAGAAATGCAAAAAGCCATTTTTGAAGCGCTTGGCATCGGCGAAGAAGAAGCCGAAGAGAAATTCAGCTTCCTACTAAACGCACTAAAATACGGTGCGCCGCCGCACGGTGGCTTGGCATTCGGTCTTGACCGCCTGATCATGCTAATGACTGGTTCATCATCAATCCGTGATGTGATTGCTTTCCCAAAAACCAAGACAGCAGAATGTCCGCTGACCCAAGCCCCTGCTGCTGTGGACAACAAGCAGCTGCGTGAATTGGGCTTGCGCATCCGTGAGAAAGAAAAAGCGCAATAATCAGGCTCTTTTTCATGATTAAGATGATAAAATTCGTGCCACTGCCGCTACTTCGCATGGTGGCACGGATTGGCGCATCATTTGCACGCATGAATCATGCCAGCATCTATCGCAGCATACGCAAAAATCTTGCGATCGTGCGTCCCACTTTGTCTGATGATCAGCGAGCGCACCTAGCAGAGCAGGCATTAGCCAATCAGCTCATCAGCAGCGTCGATAGCCTAAAATGCTGGGCAATGCCGCCAAGCTGGTCCATAAGGCAAATCAAAAGCGTGCATGGTTTAAAGATTTTACAACAAGGCTTGAGCAATCCCAATGGCATGCTTGCCATCGTGCCACACATCGGCACTTGGGAGATGATGAACGCATGGCTCAATCAATTTGGCGAGCCTGTCATCATGTACAAGCCTGTCAAATCTAAGATCATGAATGAATTCATCTTAGAAGGTCGTCAAAGACTGAACGCCACACTCGTCCCTACCGACAGCACTGGCGTGAAGGCCATCTTTAAAACACTCAAACAAGGCGGGTTTAGCATCATTTTGCCTGATCATGTCCCTGATCTCTCAGGGGGTGTGGTTGTGCCTTTTTTTGGCATACCGACATTGACCAGCACACTTGCATCCAAGCTTGCCCAAAAAACAGGCTGCGCTCTGGTAGGGCTTAGCTGCATACGCTGTGATGATGGCGATGGCTTTGAGGTGTTTTGCCATGACTTGAATGATGCCGCTTTGTACGACAAAGACATCCAAGTGGCGACGACCGCACTAAATCACGCCATGCAAGGCATGATTGAGGCGCATTTTACTCATTATATGTGGGGTTATCGCCGTTTTAAGTTCACGCCATTTGGCGACAATCCCTACCTGCTCGATGAGAGCGAGCTGCACACACAAGTGCTTTCTTATCACGCCACACAGAATAAGGACATGGCATGAGTACAACCGATACCAACTACATCATCTGCATGAAGTGGGGCACAAAATACGGCGCTGAGTATGTCAATCGTTTATACAACATGGTCGAGCGCAATCTCACCCTGCCTTTTACTTTCGTCTGTCTGACCGATGACCCCGCAGGGATTCGCCCAGAAGTGCAGTGCTATCCGATTCCAGAGCTGAATTTGCCAAGCAACATTCCTGAGCGTGGCTGGAAAAAACTGACGACTTTCAAGCCAGATTTGTACGGCTTAAAAGGCACGGCGCTGTTTTTAGACATCGACATTGTCATCGTGGATAACATTGACTGCTTTTTCACCCATCAGGCACAGCATGACGACAGCGTGATGATCATTCGTGATTGGAAAAAACCGTGGCGAATGGTGGGTAACAGCTCTGTTTATCGCTTTAAGGTGGGACAAAATACCCATCCAAACCTGCTGTCTTATTTTGAGAATAATTTTGAAAAAATCCGCTCAGAAGTTCGTCATGAGCAGGCATTTTTATCCAACTATCTGCGAGAGCATCATCATTTGGAGTACTGGGATCCATCTTGGTGTGTCAGCTACAAATATCACTGCCTACAAAAGATTCCTATGGCATATTTTAAGCCACCCGTCAAACCCAAAGACGCCAAAATCATCATTTTTCATGGCGAAATCAACCCGCCAGATGCCATCGCAGGTGGTGGTGGCAAATGGTATCGCCATGTCTTGCCAAGCGACTGGATCAAAGAAGCGTGGCAATAACGCCAAACAAAAAGCACCCAAAAAAAGGTGCTTTTTTATTGATGTCTAGACTTTAAAATTAACGCTTAAACATATCGCCTTGACGATTCTTTTTGACATATTCAATCATACAATCACGCAATAGCTGGCTTGCTGTGCGATTATTGTCGCGCGCCGCTTGCTTAAACTGCTCAACCAAGTTCTTATCAACGCGCATATTAAATGTGGTCTGTTCGCCGTGTGCTGCCATGTTAGCCCCTTTTGGTGAAATCTGATGAAAAATTAGGGTGAAATTATATCAATATTCATAAAAATTTCAAGCATTTATGCACATTTTTTATGATTTTTCAAAACTTATTGTTCATGCTGTTAAGCCGTACTAAAAAAACCGCCCAAATTATGAGCGGTTTTTGCAAAGCCCTGCGATCAAGGCTGTCAATCAAACACGAAATTGTGGTAAAAACGCTGGAATACCAGGGAACATACCCACCGCACCCATCGCCAGACACAAGATGACGAAGCCGACAAGCGGAATCATCACACGACCCGACAACCCCAAAGAGCGGCTGCGCTCTTTATCGCCGATCAGACCTAAGTTATCCAAAAGCATGGTCAGTGACCAGCCAAAGACAGGATTGACAAGCGCCGACGCAAACACGACGATGGCGGCAGACTGGGTGGTTTTACCCTTACGAGTCATCTCCATGCCCGCTTCAAGCAGCGGCACAAATACCGCCACGATCAGCGCCGTTGAAAGCACAGGCTGCCACACCGCCAGATCCATCGGATAGCCCCACAGCGCCACGACGATACAAAAAACAGCCGTCAAAATCGCCCCCGCAGGAATCGGACGCTTGGCGATGGCTGCTGGCACGACATAAGTACCCCATGATGAAGTGAAGTTCGCCCCGCCCAGCGCTGAGCCTACCACTTGACGCACCGAGCAGCCGACCATCGTGTCATCAATGTTCATATAGGTGCGCTCAGAGCGTGGCGGATAGCTGATTTTTTGGAAAACTTGATGACCCAAAAAGTCAGGCGACCACATCGCCACCGCCAGCACCGCAAAAGGGAATGCCACGATGTAGGCTTTTAGATCAGGCAAGCCCAAAGTCCAGCCCGTGTCTTCGCCCCACCAGTACATTGGGTTGAGCGGTGGCAAGCCAGGACCTGTCTTAAACTCAAACGGCGCACCCAGCATGAAGGCAAGCACGCCTGCCAAAGTACAGCCGATCGGCACCGCCAGCCAACGCTTTTGCCAATGTTCAAGCAGCGCATACATGACGATGGTCGCCACAATGATGATGAAGGCAATGTGCGGCAAGCCAATCCCTTCCGCCCAAGCGATCATCGCTTTCACCTGACCGATCGTCCCAACAAAGCCCAGATATAAAAGCAAGCCCCCTGCCACACCATTACTGGTCAGGCGTGCCATCAGACTACCGCCCTTGCACAGAGCTAAGATGATGCCAAAAACCCCCATCAAAACACCAAAGGCAAGCGGATGCCCACCTGCCGCCACCACGATGGGAATCAGCGGCACCAGCGGACCGTGCGTACCAGGCAGATTGGAAGTTGGTAAAAGAAAGCCAGACAAAATCAGCACAAAAAATGCCGCAATCAGCATCTCATAGCGCACATTTTCAAGGACGAAAGCATCGGACAGTCCCAATGGCGCTGCGAATGCCGCCGCCATCGCCCCGACCATGACAATCTTGCCAATGGTGGCAGCCAGCGCAGGAATGGTGTCTTCGAATTCAAAACGATAATCACGAAAAGGTAGGTTCACACGCCAGCGTTTTGGCTGCATGATTTGTAATTCGTGGTTTAGGTATTCGCTGCGTGTGGCAAAGCTTGAGCTTGGCTTGTGTAGCTCGGCATAGCTTTTACCGCCCAAATCACTAAGCGTACCATTGCCCGCAACAGAATCTTCGATTGCATCACTCACAATACATACTCCTTAACATTGTGATGACTAAGGCGCCCAAATCCCTGTTCTTTTCATCTCCTTGATGCCAAAAGAACACATTTGAACACCGCTCATGGTGATGAGCATGGCGCATCTGTATTGTGTGCATTTCGAAAAATAAGCAAACCTAAATGACCAAATATTCTAAAAGATATCACAATCAACACGGCAAGACTTAGCACCTTTTGCCGCAATTTGTTCATTTTTTGAAATATATCTAAACAGTATTTAAACTTTAAATACAGAGCCATCCATGTTCGCCCATGATTATAGCTTGCTTTTTCGTCCATGTCATGCTTTATTTTTCAAAAATTCAAATAAATTTCATCACAAACCATAACAAAACAGCACTTTATGATACAATAAAGCGACAAATTATTAAGCAAAAGTACTCAATGACCAAAGTTCTAACCTACCCTTGCCCCACCTGCAAAAAACCCAGTGCATGGCATGACAGCCCAACAAAACCCTTTTGTTCCAAACGCTGCCAACTCATCGATCTTGGCGAATGGGCATCGGAAAACTACAAAATCGCCAGTGATCAGTCGCCATTTAGCGATGAGATGACGGCGACAGACGCTTTAAGTAAAGATTAAAATTATTCGTATTTGAAAATAGGAATCGCTCATGAGCTATTTGATGCCAACTTATGCCCGTCAGCCCATCAGCTTTGTGCGTGGCGAAGGCGCTTATTTATATGACGACAAAGGCACAGCTTATCTGGATGCACTGACAGGCATTGCGGTGTGTGGACTTGGGCATTGTCACCCTGCTGTGACCGCCGCCATGAAAGACCAAGCCGAGACGCTCATTCACACAAGCAATCTTTTTGGGGTTGATTGGCAAGAAAAAGCTGGCGAAATTTTGTGCCAAAAAGCAGGCATGTCGCAGGTATTTTTTGGCAACTCTGGCGCAGAAGCGAACGAGTGCGCCTTAAAATTGGCAAGATTTTATGCACATAAACAAGGCAAGCGTCGTCCAAAAGTCATCGTGATGGACAACGCTTTTCATGGACGCACTCTACTTACCGTAACCGCCACCGCCAACCCAAAAGCACGAGAAGGTTTTTTTACCTTGGATGACGATTTTATCCGAGTGCCGTTTGGCGATGCCGCCGCCGTGCAAGCACTCAGCGGTGACGCAGACATCTGTGCGGTATTCGTTGAGCCAATTCAAGGTGAAGGCGGTTTGCATACGCCACCAGCAGACTATTTAAAAGCCTTAGCAAACATTTGCGATGACAACGACTGGCTATTCATGCTTGATGAAGTGCAAACAGGCAACGGACGCACGGGCAAATATTTTGCTTATCAGCACAGCGATGTCCGCCCTGATGTGCTGACCACCGCCAAAGGCTTGGGCAATGGCTTTCCTGTGGGGGCGTGTATGGTCGCAGGGCGTGCCGAAGGTCTGTTTGGCTATGGCTCGCATGGCTCGACTTATGGTGGTACGCCATTTGGCAGCCGCATTGTCTGTGCGGTGTATGACGCATTAACCCAAGAAGTGCTGGACAACGCCAAAAAGCAAGGCGAAACCATCAAGCGTACCATGCTTGAGCGTTTTGGCGAGCGTGGCGTGAGCATGCGTGGGCTTGGCATGATGATTGGCGTTGTCATGCCAGAGGGTACAGACTGCAGCCGTTTGGTGGATTTGGCAAGGGATAAATATCAGCTCATCATCAATGTCACAGGTGGTAATGTCATTCGTCTTTTGCCCGCGCTCAATCTTAGCGACGCTGATACAGATCTTTTGCTTGATAAACTGGGCGATCTCATTGATGAGCTGCTTTGTGCTTGATGTCACAAACTGGCGGCATGGGTCATGTGAATTTCCATGCTGCCAGATGACCATGTGCAAAAATCATCAATTTAGCATCAACAACCTTAAATTCAAAACCTTTAAAATTAAGAAAAATTTAAAAAATATTTAAGCTCATGCCTTGTTTTCGCTTACCTTCTGCCTTACTCATGCTGAGCGCACTGACGGCTTGTCAAAGTCTGCCTGACATCGCTCATCTACCAAAAAGTCAGCTCATCACCGAGCAGGTCAAGGTAAATCGACAAAAGCCCATAGACATAGCGCCAGACGCCCTAGATCAAGCCATCGATGAGCAAATCGCCCACCATCGTCATGCGTCAGGCTACTATCCGATCGCAACAGGGGCGAATGCCTTTGCCGCACGCAGCGTCCTGACGGACATGGCGACGACGACCATCGACATACAGTACTACATTTGGCACAATGACGAGGCGGGTCGTATGATGATTCACGACTTGTGGGAGGCGGCTGAGCGTGGGGTGATGGTGCGGCTGCTGCTTGATGATTTTAATGGCTCGCCTAAGCTTGACGAGCTTTTACTCGCCTTTGCCAAGCACCCAAATGTCGCTGTACGGCTGTCAAACCCCTTCTCTCATCGGAAATTTCGCTCAGCAAGCTTTTTGACTGAGCCTACCAGAATCAACCGCCGAATGCACAACAAAAGCATGACCTTTGACAATCGCCTAAGCATCATCGGTGGGCGCAACATCGGCAATGAGTATCTAAATAACGCCAAGCACAACAATTTTTCCGACATGGATGTGCTGCTCATCGGTGCTGTGGTCGATGATGTGACGACAAGCTTTGAACAATACTGGTCATCCCCCACCAGCTACGACATCGAGACACTCGCCAAGCCCACACCTAAGACTTTAAGCGAGCTGCTTGACGAGCCACCCAGCACCGTGTCAAGCAATGAGCAAGTGCGAGCGCTACGCACCTATCGACAAGCGCTTGCAAGCTCGACCATCGGCGAAGATCTGATCAATAAGCGTGTGCCTTTTCGCTGGGCGATGATTGAATTTTTGGCGGATGATGCCAAAAAGCTTAGCAACGACGCTGCACTCGATGCGCACTTGGTCAGCCTATTGCAGGCACGGCTAGGACGCCCCATGCAAAAGCTTAGCATCATTTCGTCCTATTTCGTACCCACCAAAGAAGGCGTGCGCACGCTTAGGCGACTTGCCAAAAGCGGTGTTGCGGTCAGTATTTTGACCAACTCTTATGACGCCACCGATGTCGGTGCGGTACACGCAGGCTATGGGCATTGGCGACATGACCTGCTGGATGCTGGGGTGAATTTGTATGAGCTAAAATCCACCGCCATCAGCATTGATGACAACAAACTTTGGCGCAGCAAGCAGACCAGCACCACCAGCCTGCACGCCAAAGCTTTCGCTGTGGATGACGCTCAGGTATTCATCGGCTCATACAACATCGATCCACGCTCCGCCAATCTCAACACCGAGCTTGGCGTCATCATCCATGACGGCAGGCTTGCTCAGCAGCTGCACGGCGCTCTACACAGCCAAAGAATTTTAAACCAAGCCTACAAAGTCGTACTCACCAAACAAAACACCCTAGAATGGCACACGCTAGAACATGGCAAATACACCATTCACAAAAGCGAGCCAAACATGAAAATCAGGCATCGTGCAGGGGTTGCGGTGATGAGTCTCATGCCCATAGACTGGCTGCTGTGATGGCTTGTGCTGATGTCGCCATGAGCAAATATCGCCAAACAAAGCACTTTTAAATTATTTTTGACAATAATTCAACAAATAGATAAATATTTAAGCCAATCTTACTAATTTTTGGTATAATCGCAAACCAAATCCATCTTACCAAACCGCATTTAGGCTCACCGTCATCAAAGTCCAACAAAGACCAACATGTCGCTTTAAACCTAAGCCCTGAGTGACTCATGCAACTAAACACGACCGAACAGCTTGGCACCAAGCACTTTTATATTCTTGCCATCACAGCACTATGCTCAGCGATGGCGTTTTTTGACTTTATTTTATTCGTCTATCTTGCCGATCTTTTTTCATTGGTATTCTTTGGCGATCGTGCGGATGTCTGGGTGCAGTTTTTGCAGACTTTCTTTTTGCTGGCGACTGGCTATCTGGCAAGACCGCTGGGCGGGCTGTTGTTTGGTAAATATGGCGACACTTACGGCAGAAAGCCTGCTTTCATGCTTAGTATGCTTGGCACGATGATATTTACTTTTGTGGTGGCATTTTTGCCCACTTATCAGCACATTGGCATCATCGCGCCGCTGCTTTTGGTCATTGCTCGATTTGGTCAAGGCATTGCCATCGGCGGCGCACTGCCATCCGCTTGGACTTATGTCGTTGAGCATCTACCCATCAAGAACATCGGTCTGGGCTGCGGCATCATTTGCGCAAGTAGCGTGCTGTCTTTTTTGGCGGTCATCAGCGCCATCAGCTTTCTGCAAGAGACACTGACCTCATCACAGATGCTCAGCTACGGCTGGCGAATCTTGTTTTTCGTCAGCGGCATTTTAAGCCTCGTCTCATCTTTACTGCTAAAAAATCTCTCCGAGACCGCCATTTTTGAAAACATTGCCAAATCCAGCAGCCATCTGGACTCGTATGTGGACAGCGTCAGCCTAGAAGAGCAGCACAGCCCAACGCCTGCATACACCCCCTCCAAAGAAATGTCGTTTCGCCCTGCCAGCCTCATCGACATCTTGCAGTCCATCATCAAGCATCATAAGTTTGCGCTTGTCATCGCTTTTATGATTTCACTCATCATCGCAAGCTTGTCGATGTATCTGCCTGTGCTGATGACGCCGATTTTGGCAGAAAACTATCTGATTTCAAGCGAATATCTGTTTTTTGGTAGCATCATCGGTCTTATCTTTTTGGTGCTAGGCTCGGTGATGTTTGGCTATTTGACAGACAGATTTGGCGCAGGTCGTGTGATGACTTTTGGTGGGGCGTTTTTGATTTTACAAGTGGCGATATTTTTCCACCACCTACAAAATGGCGGCGAGCTGATTTTACTTTGCTTTGCTTTACTTGGGCTGTCCAATGGTCTGATCGGCGCCCTACCATCGGTGATGACACGGCTATTTCCCGCCAAGGTGCGCATGACAGGCATCGGCATCTGCTACAACATCGCCAGTGCGCTCATCGGTGGTATTTTGCCATTTTTACTCGGCTATGCCAGTTTTTATTTCTCGTTTGCGCCCGCCTTGTATTTGGCAGCGGTTGGCGTATTGGTGATATTTTTGAGTTTCTTTGTGTATTATATGCCACGCTCAGAGCGAGATTTGGATCGATGATTGGCTTGATCGATGATTTATCATCAAAAAGGTTAACACAAAATAATGTGATGTCGTAGATGCCATAGGTTGATATCATTAAAAAATTAAACAAATTCAATGGCTTGCAATTAAAACGGTGGGTTTAACCCACCCTACACGACTTTATCGATTCGGTTGTTATAACAAGATTTTTCCAAAGGTGTTTAACATTTAGCATCTACCATATGGATTATGTTAATTAAATTTGACAAACCAAAAAAGGCGCACCGATTGGCACGCCTTTTTAATGGCACAATTTTAATGGCACAATGATTTAAAATTTCACTGTTTCCACGCCAGCATCACTGGCTTTTAGCATGATGGTTGCTGACTGATGAGCAAAAATACCATTACACACCACACCCACGATGTTGTTCAGCTGCTCTTCTAATGCCTTAGCATCGCTGATGTCTAGGTCGTAAGTATCCAAAATGATGTTGCCATAATCGGTCACAAAACCTTCACGATACACAGGCTCGCCACCCAATTTGACCAGCTCACGAGCCACATACGAGCGAGCCTGTGGCAATACTTCAACCGCCACAGGAAATTTGCCTAATTTTTTAACGATTTTTGATTCATCTACCATACAAACAAACGACTTGGACGCAGCAGCGACAATCTTTTCACGAGTCAATGCCCCGCCACCGCCTTTGATCATGTTGCCCAAGCCATCAATCTCATCCGCCCCATCAATGTACAAATCAAGCTCGCCCACACTGTTCAAATCATAAATCTCAATGCCAAGCGCACGCAACTGATCTTCGGTAACTTTTGATGACGAAACCGCCCCCTTAAGATTGACCTGTGGCAACAGCTCAATCAAGCAATTTACCGTACTGCCCGTACCCACGCCCAAAATCATGCCATCTTCAATGTGGCTTAGGGCGGCTTTGGCGGCGGCTTGTTTTTGTGCAAGTTTTGGGTCGATGGTCGTCATACTTTACCTTTTTAATCACTAAATGATGAAACTTTAAAAAAATCTGCTCTATTTTACGCCAAAACGCCAAAAAATCATAGAAAAATAAAAAACAATAATAAAATCAATGACTTATGATTTTAAAAGGCAAAAAAATGACTTCATCAGCACATCTTCGGCACACTTTGTATCTACTACCGTTGCTACCTTCCGGTCCTGGCGGGGTTCATAGTACACAGTTGCGAAGCTACCGATGAAGCCAAGCCCTTATTATACTTAAATATTTAAAATATGCAAGGCTTTTTGGTAAATCTTAGCAAGATTTGGCAAATTTGGGATAAAAATCCACTTTAAGGCTGTGTTGGGATAAAGTGTGCGGTCTGCGTTGCCAAGCCTTCGCTGATGACGCTCGTCTGCAACACTCGGCATTCTGCCAACTCAAACGATGCTGGCGACAAACCCTCTAAAATCGCCGTCATACGAGCGACAATCGGCATGTGGCAGACGATCGCAACGGTCAAATCGTCCGTATCCGCACCGAATTTGTGACGAATGGCACAATCAATGTCATCAAGACCCACCACAGGATCGTCATCAGGCGTGATGCTGCTGATGGTGATGAATGCTGGATGTTGCCCGACAGCCACCAAAGTGTCTTGTAGGATTTTGGCGGTTTGGTCGGCACGATGATAAGGGCTTGCGATGATCGCATCAATGGGAAAATCTTGGGTGTGCTGACATAAAAAGTGAGCCGTCTGAGCAGCCTGCTTTCGCCCAAATTCGGTCAAATCACGCCCTGCATCATCTTCGCAATATGGGGCTGCTTGACCATGTCTGATAAAAATTAATTTCATCACGCTCATTCCTTATCCAAAGTATCGTCAGATTTTGGCTTGGCGGTTTTGCTCGCCTGCAATACTTCATCAAACTCTTGGCTTAGGCGTGCGTGGCTCTCATCATTAGGCAAGACGAATTCCACATCACTACGAAACCCAGTTTCCATCAGGTTTAATGCCACGCCAAGCGGTGCTTTATTTTCGTACAGCACCGCATGAAGTGCGTGCGTGATTGGCATATACACACCCAGTGCTTTGGCTCGTTCATGCACCTGCAAGATGGTATTGACCCCTTCGGCAGTCTGTCCGAGTTTTTTGATGGCATTATCCAGACTCATACCTTTGCCAAGCATATTGCCAATGCGATAATTACGGCTTAGCACCGAATTACAGGTGGCATATAGATCGCCCACGCCAGACAAACCCAAGAAAGTCAAAGGATTTGCCCCTGCTGCCACACCAAATCGGCTCATCTCCGCCAAAGCGCGAGTCAGTAGCATGGCTTTGGTGTTATCGCCCACATCGTAAGCTGCTGCCATGCCCATGGCGATGGCATAGATGTTTTTTAAGGCGCCGCCCAGCTCCACACCTTTGACATCATCTGATGAAAACACCCGAAAAAACGCACTGTGCAGCGCTTCTTGGACGGCTATACGCAGCGGCTCAGATGGCGATGCGATGACGGTGGCAGACGGCATATTATCCATGATTTCCACCGCCAGATTTGGTCCGCTCATCACCCCAAAATTCACCTGTGGCAACTCTTGGGTAATGATGTCGCTCATCAAGGCAAAAGTATCTTTTTCCATGCCTTTGGTCAATGACACTACCGCCTGATGGGTAATCAGCGGTCTGATCTGGACAAGCAGCTCACGAAACGCCGAGCTTGGCACCGCCACAAAGATGATGTCCTTGCCTTGGACGGCAGATTTTAGGTCATGGCTGAATTTTAAAGTGTCATCAAGCTTGTGGTTGGGCAGGTACTTTTTATTGATGCGAGTTTTTTTCATCGCCTTGACAGTCGCCCTATCACGCACCCACAATGTCGCATCACAGCCGTTTTTTGCTGCCATGTTCGCCATCGCCGTACCAAAACTACCGCCACCCAAAAACACCAGTTTTAAGGGAGTGTCACTGGCGGCGCTTTCAGCGTCCAGCCCCAAAGTCGCAGGGTCGATCTTTTTCTTTTTAAGCCCTGTCAGCTCGGCAATGCTGGCGATGATGGATTTGTTCTCACCAGCATCTTTGATGGCATTGACCGCATCATCAATGCCGCTGCTGGCAACATCGACGATTTTTTTGACTTTTGGGTTGTTGATCGGCTTAGGTAATTTCATAAATGAGCCTTATACATAGCTTTTTTAATTCGATGGCTTTTTGGTTAATTGGGGTTCATTGGTGGTTTAGCCAAGCGTTATTCAAGGCAGAATCAACGGTGGCGGTAAGTCACAAAATCACCCAAATCCTGCTCATCACGGCACGGCATCTTGATGTCGCTTGAACCCACATAGACAAAGCCGCACACCGTGTCTTTATCCGCCACTTCAAAGTAAGTCTTGACCTCTGGCGCATTGCACAAAGGACCTGTTCGCCACACCGTGTGATAGCCCAACGATTCAAAGGCAAGAAGCATATTTTGAATGGCAGCACCAGCACTGAGCAGCTGCTCAAATGGCGGCACTTTTTCGTGTTCCTTGATGTCGGTGGCGACCGTAATAATCATCGGCGCACGCTGCGGCATGTTCAGCAGTTTTTGGCGAGTCGGTTCATCAAGCACGCCGTCACTTTTTGCCTCTGCTGCTGCTAGTAGCACCTGACCAAACGCCGTCAGCGCCTCATCGGTCAGCACGGTAAAACGCCAAGGTTTGAGCTGCTTATGATCAGGGGCGACCATGGCGGCGTTTAGCACCGCATCCAGCTCGTCTTGATTTGGCATGGGTAAGACCAATTTGCCGATACTGCGGCGCTGATGAATGATATCAAGCACGGGATTTTTCATAATTTATCCTTAATTTTCAATGAGTTATATGCTAATTCATTCCACACGGTGCTGCTCTGCCAGATAGTCTTCTGATTGCATTTCAAGCAGGCGAGAGCGAGTCCGCTCGATCTCAAAGGCAAGCTTTTCGCCCTGATACAGCTCCAAAATCGACTGCTCAGCACGCACAAGCAGCTTGACACGGCGGTCATAAAACTCATCGACCAAATAAATAAATCGGCGCACCGGATCCATCAGCGTGTCGGTCAAAGCAGGCACATTATCCACCATCACGGTGTCAAAATCATTGGCAATCTCAATAAAGTCTGCCGCCGAACGAGGCTGCATACACAGCGCTCGAAAATCTGCCAAAAGCATCGTCTCGGTGCGCTTGATGATCTCAATCTGCCGTCCACCCACCGTGATCGGCGCCGTCGTCACCGTCTGCCCTGCCGCCAGCGTATCAAAGCGCTCCGACAGCCAGCCTGCCGTCTCATCCGACAGCGGGTAGCTGTACAGTTTGGCTTGCTTCAATAGTCGCAAACGATAATCCACGCCGATGTCGATGTTCATGACGGTGGTGTATTTTTCGACCTGAGCGATGGCAGGCAAAAAGCGATCACGATGAATACCGTTTTTATACAGACCTGATGGCTCAATGTTAGAAGTCGCCACCAAAGTGATGCCACGATCAAACAGCATGGTGAAAAGATCGCCCAAAATCATCGCATCCGACACATTTGACACAAAAAATTCATCAAAACAAATGACGATCGCCTCGGCATGAATGATGTCGGCGACTTTTTGTAGTGGATTGACCTGCCCTTGTAATTTCACCAACTCAGACTGCACACGCTGCATGAAATGATGAAAGTGCATACGCATTTTTCGCTCGATGGGCAGACTTTCATAAAACATGTCCATCATCCAAGTCTTGCCACGCCCAACGCCGCCCCACATGTACAGCCCTTTTGGCGGCTCAGGCTTGGACTTGAACAGACTGGCAAAAAAGCCCTGCTTGGCGCTGCCATTGGCTTTGATGATCTCATGGTGCAGATTGTCCAGATAAGTCATCGCTTGTAGCTGCACAGGATCTTCACTAAAATTTCCTGTCGCCAGCGCCGCTTGATAGCGCTGTAAAGGGGATAAGCTCATTGTTTGTCCTTTTTCAATTCATGTGTCAGTTTATGTGTTGATTTGTGTAAATCTATACCTTAAATTATCAAACAGCTTTCCATCAGCCCATCACAGCAGCGTGTGATGCTCCAAAGCCTGCCTTAGCTCGACCAGCTTGCCATGAAAAAAATGCCCTGTCTCAATCACTGTCGCAGGCAGATGATTTTGCTCGGCAAAGCGTTCCATCGCCTCAGGCGGCACCAGCTCATCTTGATCGCCATAGATCATGAATGCATGATCGGTCTGCCAAGTCAGCTCATCAGCGCCCGCCCGCTGTACCGATGGCGCAATGAGCGCAAGATTTCGCAGATGCACCTGTGCCAAGCTGTCATCGCTTGGTAAATGATGGGCGACTTTGGCAGCGATGTAGCCACCAAATGAAAAACCGCCAAGCCACAAGCGCCGAGCCTTCGTCTTCGTCAGGGCAAATTTTAGCACCGTCAAAGCATCGTCGAGCTCGCCCAGACCTGTGCCGACACTGCCTGTCGATCGCCCCACGCCACGAAAATTAAAGCGAAAAACATCCATGCCTGCATCTCGGCAAAAGCGAAACAGCGTGCTGACTACTTTATTATTCATCGTGCCGCCTTGGGTGGGATTGGGGTGGCAAATGATGGCAAAATCATCTCGTGCCGAGCGCTCGCCGTCTTGCAAAATCATTTCTACTTCCAGCACGCCTGCGGGTGCGTCTATTAGGACGGTTTCTTGATTCATGAGTTTATAATTTTACAATGAAATTTTTGTATTATAACACATTTTGTGGGCTGTCAGGATTTTTGGGTGAAGTTTTTGAGCAATTTTATCCAGTGGTTTTTAAGTAGTGCCAACAAACAAAGACAAGCCAAGGATAAAGCACGCCCAACTTGATAAGGTAAGGCATGACAGATGTGCAACTGCGTTCACAAATCTACGACAGTTTTTATTGGATATTTGGATATAATGATGCTTACAATATAATGATGCTTACAATAATGCTTGGGAGTGCTTGGGTAAAAATAATACTTGGGTATCTTTGGCGCATTTATTGGTACTGAGTGTATTGGTACTGAGTGCCAAATCAGCATTTAAAATAAAAATTTTCAAACTTAAATAAAGGACATTATCATGAAAAAACTCATCGCCCTGACAGCAGGCGCACTCATCTTGACCGCCTGTGCCAGTACGCCAACATCACCCGTCATCGCTCGTGCTGACGCTACTTTTGAGACCACAGGTCTTGGCAAAACCAAAGTCGCCGCCAAGCAAAACGCCCTCACCACCGCCCAAAAACGCTGCGGACTTGCCACGCCAGTCGTCATCAAAGATGAGATGGTTTATAATGGCGTCATCGACGAGCGTGCAGGGCGCATGATCGAGCAAGGCATCGGTGTGGTCGGCAAGGTGTTGGGCACAGGCTCGGTGGATCTTAGCCGTGATGACGACTACGAGTACACGATGAATTTTAAATGTCAGTAATCCATACTGACGGACCGTAAAGCTGCAAAAACATAAAAACAACCAAAAATCCACCAATCTGGTGGATTTGTTTTTTTACCAAATATCAAATCTGGGTGTGCAATCCGCATTCACGGTTGGCAAGGGCTTTGGTGGGGTCAAAATAATCCAGCTCGCCATAAGTAGCAATGCTTGGCAAGCCATTATTGACCAGATACTCATTGAGCGCCTCGCTTTTTAGATGATAAAGCGGAGCGACCTTCAATACGCCATCTTTGGAAAGACTTAGCACATCTAAATTATTTCTAAATTCAGTCTGTTCGCTACGAATGGCGGTAAACCACACATCAGGATTGAGCTCACTCAAAGCACGGCGAAATGGCTCCAATTTGACCTGCTCGGTAAATTCCTCATGCAACGGGCTGTCCACCTCAGGAATACCCCCAAACAGCACATCACGATAACCACGAGTCTGCCTAGGGATATAAGTGATGACATTTAAGTTTAAATCCTTGATCAGCTTTTGGGCGTGCTTGTAGGTCGCCTCCGTATTGTAGCCGCTATCGACAAACAACACGGTGATGTCTGGGCGAATTTGAGCGACAAGGTGTAAAATCACCGCCTCATAAGGGCGAAAATTGGTGGTGATGATGGGATTTTTGGCAATAGACAGCGCCCATGAGACGATTTCTTGGGGTGATTTGCCTGATAAATCGGCATTGTGCTTATCAAGGTTGGTTTCGGTGACGATGGTTTTTGACATAAGATTTCTCCTTTTGTTTCATATCATGATTTGCCAACAAGGTGCATCGGCAAACTCACTCCATCTTAATGCCACACGACCCATTTTAAAAATTCCATATGGCGATAAATTTAGGCAGCTATTGCATAGCAAATTTACCAAAAAAACCGTTAGGCTATCAGCATCTTTTTAGCCAATAGGATTTTTTATGAGCAACATTCACACCTTATCCGCCCAAAACAAGCTTGCATTTAGCGACCAAGACATCTATGAAGAGCTTGTGCCACCGCACGGCAGTCCCACCCTTAAACCCCTTGTATTGACAGGCGATGAGCTTGCCAACGCCCTACAAACTGCCGAAAATTTACCCAAAATCACGCTATCTAGCCGAGAGCGAGGCGACCTTATCATGCTGGGCATTGGCGGTTTTACGCCACTTGACGGCTTTATGGGGCAGGCTGATTATGAAGGCGTGGTGGCAAACATGACGCTCAAACAAGGCGGCGTTGATGGCGAATATAAAGGCGTATTTTTCCCCATTCCCATCACGCTCTCCACCGACAAGGCAGTCGCTGACACCCTAAAAGTTGGCGATACGGTCGCCCTTGTATCAAGCGATGACGATGGTGGCGAAATCATGGGAACGCTTACCATCAGCGACATCTACGCCCCTGACAAACACGCCGAATGCCAATCCACCTTTGGCACGACCGACCCCAACCATGTGGGCGTGGCACAAGTATTAAATAGTGGCGAAGTGTATTTGGGTGGCAAAGTGGCGGTATTTAGTCAAGGCGAATTTCCCACCGAGTATCCAGAAATTTACCAAACCCCTGCTCAAACTCGTGAAATTTTTAAACAAAAAGGCTGGAAAACCATCTCCGCCTTCCAAACCCGCAACCCCATGCACCGCTCACACGAATACCTTGCCAAAATCGCCTTAGAAATCGGTGATGGCGTGTTGGTACATTCTTTGCTTGGCAAATTAAAAGCAGGCGACATTCCTGCCAATGTGCGTCAAGAAGCCATTGGCGTCTTGATTGACAAGTATTTCAAACAAGACACCGTCATTCAGGCAGGCTACCCCTTAGATATGCGCTATGCAGGTCCAAAAGAAGCCCTGCTACACGCCCTATTTCGCCAAAATTATGGGTGCAGTCATTTGGTGGTGGGGCGAGATCATGCAGGCGTGGGCGACTATTATGGAGCGTTCGATGCTCAAAAAATCTTTGACACCCTACCCAATAATGCCTTAGTTACCAAGCCCCTAAAAATTGACTGGACTTTTTATTGTCATGCCTGTGGTGGCATGGCAAGCACCAAAACCTGCCCCCACGATGAAAGCCAGCATGTCAAAATCTCAGGCACAGCACTTAGAAAGGCATTATCCGCAGGCGAGGATGTCCCAGAGACATTCAGCCGTCCCGAAGTATTGGCGGTACTCAAAAAATACTATCAAAGCCTGTAATCAACCCTTCGCCTTATTGATTAAAAACCGCTTATGCAAAATAGTAGGCGGTTTTTAATCATTGCCGAGTTACTTTTTGAACAATCCTAACATTACCTTTGTCAAGCCAGCCGCTTTTTGATAAACTATTTTTTTGGCAAGGGTAAGAAGTGCTTATCCCGTAGGCTCAGGTTAACGACAGCGTAACCCAGCATTTATGGTGCAACTCATTGAATTTGTTGGTTTTCGTTCCTCAACCCAACCTACGGGCTCTATCTAGATTGCCGGCAGGTGAAAGAGTGTCTATTATTAAAAGTGAAGCCATGTCTGTAGCTGCTAAATTAAAGTTAACTCGGAATGACCGTATTAGCAGGATGAATAACAGAGAGGTTTATTCTGATGGCGGTGGTTACTTATATTCCTTAGATACTCAACATGGCAGATGGGAAAAAATAGATGGGAAAACAGGTAAACATTTAGGTGAAGTCTTTTGCATAACCTAAAATCCGTACCCAATTCTCATGATCGTTCAGGTAAACATGATTTAAAGGTAAAGTAATATGAAATGGAAGAGATTAATAGACATCAATAATAATGATATTACACGAGGCGCTTTATTAAAATTTAAAAGCGAATATCCTTTTGAAGAAAACGTGGTTATGATGTTTTGTGAAATACCTAATGAGCTGGGTAAGTTTGGATTAATTGCAATTACTGGATCCAAATCTGGTGTTAATCCTTATTTTATTTTTTCAGATGATGTTGTTGATGAAAATAAAATTAGAGATTGGCTGATTGATAATTGGTATAATTTCTCTTTAAATGACAATATAGAGCAAGTTTTTTTTAGAGAATGTTTAAGATATTATGAAATATAAAATTAGGGGTGCAGCCCGTAGGCTCAGGTTAGCGACAGCGTAACCCAGCATTTGTGGTGTAAATCATTGAATTTTTTGGGTTTCGCTATCGCCCCATCCATCTACAGGCTGACTAAGTTGCAAAAATATCATCAAAGATTGCAGTCAAAAAAAGGACGGTTAAATCTCGTCCTTTTTTATGGAAGGCTAAACTACTCATTGTAAATTCCAAAAAAGAATAAGTATTTCCCATTTTAACCCTAAGCATTTAGCACATTTTATTTTACAATACGCCCAACCTTTCATTATTTTAGGTAATTATCATGAAAACAAAAATTCTAGCACTTACTGTCTCTGCCCTTGCCCTGACCGCCTGTGGTGGCGACAAAGCCCAAAACACCCAGCAAGATGCCGCAGCAGGTAACAAAGCCAGTGGCTCGGTAGAACTGCTCAATGTCTCTTATGATGTGGCACGAGATTTTTATAAAGACTACAACCCTTTATTCATCAAGCATTATCAAAGCGTCAATCCTGATGTTACCATCAATGTCAAACAGTCACACGGCGGTTCAAGTAAGCAAGCCCTATCGGTCAAAAACGGTCTGGAAGCCGATGTCGTTACCATGAACCAAGGCTCGGATGTGGAATTGCTTGCCGACAGTCAGCTTGTAGATGGCAAATGGCGACAAAATTTCCCAAACAACGCCATTCCATTCACCAGCACCATCGTGTTCGTGGTGCGTGAAGGCAACCCAAAAGGCATCAAAGACTGGAATGACTTGGCAGTCAAAGGCAATGAAATCATCATCGCCAACCCAAAAACCACTGGCAACGGTCGCTACGCATTCTTGGGGGCGTATGGCTATGGCTTGCACAGCTTTAATAAAGACGAAGCCAAAACGCACGACTTCATCAAAAATCTCATCGCCAATGTCAAAGTCTTTGAAAACGGCGGTCGTGCGGCGACCACGACTTTTGCTCAGCGTCAAATGGGCGATGTGCTGATTACCTTTGAAAACGAAGCCAATGTCATCAAAGAAAAATTCAAAGGCACCGAGATTGTTTATCCAAGCTACACCGTCAATGCCGAAAACCCTGTGGCGGTCGTGGATGCCGTTGCTGCCAAAAAAGGCACGGCTGACATCGCCAAAGAATACCTAAATTATCTGTACAGCGATGAAGGTCAAGAATTGGCAGTAAAATATTTCTTGCGTCCAAGCAACCCTGACATCCTAGCCAAATACCAAGACAAATTCCCAGCCATGCAAACCTTCTTCCCAAATGATGTGTTCGGCGACTGGAAATCCATCATGGAAACCTACTTCAAAGAAGGCGGTGTTTATGACAAATTGGCGGTCGGTGCGACGGGCGAAGGGGCTGCCAAATAATCCTGCCATGTCAGCCTAAATATCAGCAAATCCACCTTCATGGGTGGGTTTGTTATTTTATCGCAAATAAAATTGACAAACCTATAAATTCTAAAAAAGAAAAAGCATATTCTATTTTATCAATAGCATATTTTTGTCAATCTTTTAGAATACGCTACAATCTTTATGAATACACGATTATAAATACACGACCATGACCAACCAAACCAAAACCCTACCCAAAAACAAACAAAGACGAGTCATGCCCTTTTTTCGCCTAAGTTTGGGCGTAAGCGTATTTGCCTTGTCACTGCTGGTGATTTTACCCTTTGTGATGATGATTTTGACGACTCTACAAATGGGCTTGGATGACATCATCACCACCATCAAAGAACCGCAAGTGTTCGCCGCCATCAAATTATCACTGTCCATGGCTGCCCTTGCCACTTTGACCAATCTGGTATTTGGTACGCTCATCGCTTGGGTGCTGGTTCGTTATGATTTTTGGGGAAAATCGCTCATCAATGCTTTGGTGGATTTGCCTTTTGCCCTACCCACCGCCGTCACAGGCATTGCCCTTGCCACGCTTTACGCCCCAAACGGCTTGTTTGGCGAAGTGTTTGCCAAATTGGGCGTGGCTTTGACTGGCGAACCCATCAAAATCGCCTTTACGCCGATTGGCATTTGGCTTGCTCTTGTGGTGGTGAGCTTTCCGTTCATCGTACGAGCCGTACAGCCTGTGCTTGCCGAGCTTTCGGTGGAATTTGAAGAAGCCAGTGCCGTGATGGGGGCAGGTCGTTTGACGACTTTTATGAAAGTGATTTTGCCAGAGATTGCCCCTGCCATGCTCATCGGTGCAGGCATGATGTTTGCCCGTGCCACTGGCGAATACGGTTCGGTGATTTTTATCGCAGGCAACATTCCCATGCAGTCAGAAATCCTACCGCTCATCATCGTCTCAAAATTGGAGCAATTTGATGTGGCAGGGGCATCTTGCGTGGCATTATTCATGCTCCTTGTGTCGCTTGTGGTGCTGTTTGCCATCAACTTTGCCCAATGGAAACTCTCGGCACGGCTTGGGGCAAAGACTAATTAACAGCAATTTTTATCTTTTTTGGTAGGGTGCGTACCACGCACCAAAATTTATAAAAATCAAGTAGTTAGACTTTTAACGAGGAAAATAATGAACCTAACAGTTGCCAAACTTAACCAGAATGATTTTTCGGATTATTACCGATTGGTCGGTGATGAAAAGGTCATGGCGATGATTACCGAAAGAGCCATTCCATTACAAGAAGCTCAAACAGAGTTTGAAAAAAAATTAAAAAAGAATGAGATACACCCTGATTTTGGCATTTTTAAAATTCTGGGTAAGGAAAATGGCGAGTTTATTGGTTTGGCAAAATTGGAAATTCAAGCATCGGACAGCACCGAAGCTGAACTTGGCTATATGCTACTGCCTGAATATTGGGGAAAGGGCATTGCAGGGAAAATTGCCAAAGAATTGATAGCATTTGCTGGGCAACAAAAGCAATTAACACGGCTGTTTGCCATTATTGACCCAAAAAACCTACCTTCTCGTAAAATACTGACCAACAATGGTTTTGTTCATCAAGAATACAAAGACTTTGATGGGCTTGATGGCGAGATTTTGGCACTGAAGTTATAAGTGCGTCAGCGCACCCTACGATTATATTCGATAATCATTTAAATCATCATAAAAATCAATCACTTGGAACAATCATGGCAACCCAATCGACTTATGACTATCAAAATCACCCTGCGACCAAAGACCCGCTTTGGGTCAAATGGACGCTCATCGCTTTGGCGGTGGCGTTTATGGTTGTGATGCTCGTTGTTCCGCTCATCACGGTGTTTTATGAAGCCCTAAGAGAAGGCTGGGCGGCGTATGTGTCGGCACTGACCGACCCTGATGCTCTGCACGCCATCAAGCTCACCCTCATCACGACTGCCATCGTCTTGCCAATCAATACCATCATTGGCATTGCCCTTGCCTATCTCATCACACGCCACAAATTCCGTGGAAAATTCATCATCACCACCTTGCTGGACTTGCCCTTTGCTGTGTCGCCTGTGGTGGCGGGTCTCATGTTTGTGCTGATTTTTGGGGCGAACACGCTCATCGGTGGTTTTTTTGAAAGCCTAGGTATTAAAATCATCTTTGCCACGACAGGCATTGTCCTTGCCACGCTGTTTGTGACTTTCCCATTCATCGCTCGTGAAATCATTCCGCTCATGCAGTCCATTGGCGACAGCGAAGAAGAAGCGGCATTGACTTTGGGGGCGAGCGGTTGGCAGATGTTTTGGCATGTTACTTTGCCAAACATCAAATGGGCGCTGCTGTACGGCATTATCCTAACCAACGCTCGTGCGATGGGCGAGTTTGGAGCGGTGTCGGTGGTGTCAGGACACATTCGTGGCGAGACCAACACCATGCCACTGATGATTGAAATCGCCTACAACGAATACGCTTTCACCACCGCTTTTGCCATGTCAAGCCTACTTGCTTTGCTTGCTTTGGTAACTTTGGCGGTGCAAAATGTGATGAGCAACAAACAGAAAAAACGCTAAAAACACACCAATTTAACACGCATTTTGGCAAATACGATGCCATCAACTTTTTAAAATTGACAAACTGGAATCATCATGAGCATTGACATTCAAAACATTCATAAGCAATTTGGCAATTTCACCGCCCTAAATGATGTCAGCTTTGCCGTCAATTCTGGCGAGCTTGCGACTTTGCTTGGTCCATCTGGCTGTGGCAAAACCACCCTACTTCGCATCATCGCAGGGCTTGAGACCGCAGATTCTGGACGCATTCATTTTGACGGCGTTGATGTTACCGACACGCCTGTGCAAAATCGTGGCATTGGTTTTGTGTTCCAAAACTACGCCCTATTTCGCCACAAAACGGTCGCCGATAACATCGCTTTTGGCTTGACACTGCTCAAAGACAGACCCAGCCAAAGTCAAATTGACGCACGAGTCAAAGAACTGCTTGACTTGGTGCAACTGCCCCACACCAAAGATCGCTATCCGCACGAATTGTCTGGTGGACAACGACAGCGTATCGCACTGGCTCGAGCGATCGCCACAAACCCAAAACTGCTACTGCTTGATGAGCCGTTTGGGGCGTTGGACGCAAAAGTGCGTAAAGAGCTGCGTTCGTCTTTACGCCAAATTCAAAAAGACATCGGCATCACTTCCATCATGGTAACGCACGACCAAGAAGAAGCGGTGGCGGTGTCTGACAAAATCATCATCATGAATCACGGCATCATTGAGCAAATCGGTACGCCAGACGAGCTGTCCGACAAGCCAAGCAGTGATTTTGTTGTGGATTTTTTAGGGTTATAAACCGACTTTGACGCTGGGTATTTGTTGGTTTTTGGTGAATTTATTTGCCTAAAAACGCCCACATTTGCTACAATGAGCGAAATTTTGGACGCAGTTTCTCATGACAGACCATTTCAACACGCACACAGACACAGACAAGCCACAAGGGATTTTGGATCATTTTGCACAGATCAGCGGACTCGATGGCGACCGCCTGTTAGAAGATTTGTTTTTTAATTGGCAGCAGACACTGGGCGGCTTAAAGCACAGCTATGCCAGCGCCACCAGTCGCATCGTGGATGAAGTGAGTCTGCCTGTCAGCCAAAAAATCATCAACGACGCTCTAAATACCTATGTGGTGAAAAATGTCGGTCTTTTGCATGATTTGCATCTAGACATTCATGACGGATGGCTCAGACTTGCCACCACCGTCAATATTCAAGGCATCTTTGCCAGTGTCGCCAGTAACTTTGAGCTTGTGCATTTGCAGCTTGACCGCCACACTCAGCGTCTGGTGCTGCGCCAAATCAGCGACACCGAAGTGATCGAGCTACACACCAAAGCTTGGTGGCAAGCGCCTTTGGCAAAATTTGCCTTGCGTGCTTATCATACCATTTTTCGTAAAGACCCCCTGCCCATGATTTTAAGTAATATCAAAATCAAAGGCGTGCCATTCACCGAACACAAAGGCAATGTCATCTATCTGGAGATTGGGCGTTGGCTGGGCAAGGTCGATATGATCATGAATAACATCAAAAAAGTACAGATCAATCACGGCATTTTAGAAAAAGAACAGCTGATCTTAAAGGCTGAGCCGAATTTTTCGGAGATTTTAAGCTTTGGCGATCCCAATGCGCCTGTCATCACTGACAAAGACAATCCCGCCAAGACGAAAACAAACAAATGACATCAATCAAACAAAGGGGCGTTAAACGCCCCTTTGTTTATGCCAACACCCTTTTAAAATACCAGATGACAAGTCTGCTTTCATCAGCACAATTTTCAGCGCAAAATTTTTAAAACTCATCTATTTTAAAATTCTATTTTAAACCTTGCAAACTTAAAGTTTGGTAGGGTTTGATTTTATCATATTTGCAAAAACACATGAAAATCAGCCCACTTTAAGCACATCCACTTCATCCATCTCATCCCAAATCTGATGGGTTGATATGGCAAGCACACCGATATCGCCTGCTCGCTGCATGTCAGTCAAAGCATTCCAGACGATTTGGCGAGTGGTGATGTCTAGCCCTGCAAACGGCTCGTCCAGTAGCAGCACCTTTTTGGGCGATAAGAGCAAGCGAGCAAGTGCCACACGCCTGCCCTGACCACCTGATATGCCCATGCCGTACTCGCCCAGTGGTGTATCCAGACCCTTAGGCTGCTGCCTTGCCCAGTCGGCAAGATTGACTTTTTCAAGCACCGCCCACAGCTCATCATCACTGGCAGAAGGCTTGCCCAGTCTCAGATTATCCGCCAAAGTCTGGTCAAAAATATCGACATTTTGCCCCAAAAATCCCAAAGACTGAGCAAAGTCCACACCATCAATATCCACGCCATCCACCAAGATTTGTCCGCCCATGCGTGGCACTTCCCCTGCCAATGTGGCAAGCAAAGTTGATTTGCCCGCCCCTGACGCACCGACGATGAGCACGGGTCGCTCTGGGGTGAGCATGGCATGAATGCCATTTGCACCCATGATGGCACCTGGCATTTTTACCGACACATTGTTTAAAGTAATGATAGGACGACCTTGCACAGCGGCTTTATCATGAGCCATCTGCACACCCAAAAGACCATTTACCCGCTCTTTGGCATTGATGCTGCGACCATAGGACAAAGGCTCAGCCACAAGCGCCAAGACCACTTCTGTCACGCCAAACACCCCCAGCGTCAAGGCAAGCACGATGGCAGGATTTAGGGCGTGATGCGTGTTTAAGTTTGTCAAATCAAACACCGTCACACCCTGCTCAAAGACAAGAGCCGCCGCCAGCAAAAGCGCCACGACCGCCAGTGCGATGCTTGCCTGAATGAGCGCTTGAGCGCGTCTTTTTTTGCCAAGCACCTGCATGGTTAAAGCATGATGATCATCATCATAGCCCAAAAGCTTATCGACGCTGTCCTGCCAGCGACCCCAAGTCAAAAGCGCCGTGAGCGCAGGCAAAGTATTGACAAGCTGACTTTTGCGCAGTACGACAAGCTGACTTTCACGGCGAGCCAATGCCACACCATTTTTTAAGGTCAAAAAGGCAATGGCAAGCGATAGCATCATGCAGACCACCGCCATGACCGCTGTCGGTATGATCAAAAACACCATGAGCGAAAGCAGCGCCACCGCCATGACCGCCACGACCAAAGGCGACACCACACGCAAGGGAAATTCATCCAGTGTATCGATGTCTTTCACCAGTCGCTGCATGGTCTGGCTGCTGTCGCCCTGCTGAGTGCGTAGCATGAGTGGCAGCCTTGCCCAATGCGAGAAAAACTTCACTCGCAACTCTTTGAGCAAACCAAACACAGCATGATGCGACACCACCAAATCACCATAGCGAGCCGCCGTGCGCACGATTGCAAAGCCACGAATGATGGCAGATGGCACCAAATAATTAAAGGCATGCGAGCCAACAGCAATCGCCCCTGCCACGCCCGCCATCGTAATAAACCACCCTGAGAGCATGACAAGACCCAGCACCGACAGCACGGTCGCAATGCCCAAAAGCCATGCAACGAGCCATAAGAGCTTTTGACTTAGCAAAAGATCTCTTAGCCGAAACTTGGCGTCATGATGCGTTTGTAGGGAGATTTGGCGGTCAGTTTTCATGGGTTTGTCGCTCATTGTTGCACCGCCTTTGTATTTTGGTTAGTCAAATCATGCACCACATCAAAGTCCACGCCCGCTTTGTCATGCGTCACCCAAATCACGGTCTTGCCCACACTCACCTGCGCCAGCAGCGCTTTGATTCGCTCTGCCGTCTGGGCGTCTAGATGCTCAGTCGGCTCATCAAGCAGCCACACTTTGGCGTCTTGCAACAAAAGCTGAGCGATGGCAAGTCGCTGCCCCTGCCCACCAGACAGTCCACCGCCACGCTCAGACAGCACAGTATCCAAGCCATCTGGCAGCTGAGCGATAAGCTCCCACAGCGCCACTTCCTTTAAGACCTGTATCAGCTCATCATCGCTGGCGTCTTTTTTGGCAAGGCGTAAATTATCAGCGATGGACAATGGCAAAAGCGGCGCGCTCTGCGACAGATAGCCAAAATGCGTACGCAACTTTGCCACATCGATCTCATCATAGCGTGCCGACCTACCCCCTGACTCAATGATGACATCACCTTCAAAGTCGCCAAAGCCCAAAAGAATCTGCAAAATGGTGGATTTGCCCGCACCACTTGCCCCCATCAAGCCGTTCATCTTGCCTGCCTCAAAGGTCAAACTGGTGGGCGACAGCCGTACTCGACCATCATCACCAAAAGCGGTGATGTTTGATAAATGAAAACTGAGCGCAGAATCTGGCTCAAACACCACATCGCCTGTGCGTTTATTTTTAAAATTCAGCATGGGAGCGACTGCCTTAGCACACGCCACCGCCTGCCCTTTGACATGGTATTCGGCACCAAGTCGGCGAAGTGGCGCATAAAACTCAGGCACCAGCAGTAAAATAAACAGCGCTGCCCCATAAGTCGTCATCACCTCACCCTTTGCCCAAGGCAGCACACCCATCAGCCCAAAGCCCAGATACACCGCCACCAGTGCAATGGATAAAGCAGATAAAAATTCTAGCACCGCACTGTTTAAAAAAGCAATTTTTAGCACCGCCATCGTGCGTTTTCGGTAGTTTTCCGAGCTGATGCTCATGTCCGTGACAGCGATGTCCACCGCACCCAGACGAGATAAAGTATTGACCCCACGAATCCAATCCAAAAACCGACCACCAAGCTGTGCCAATGCGTCCATCTGCTCACGGCTTTTGCGAGCGGTGGCAATGCCAATAAACGCCATAAAAATCGGCACAAGCGGTGCGGTCAGCAGCAATATCAAAGCCGCCGTCACGCTATAAAATGCCACGCAACCCGCCAAGATGATGGGCGTGGTCACAGCAGTCATTTTTTGGACATGAAAGCGAGCATAGCCGATAAGATGATCAGGCTCATCGATGATCTTGCTTGCCAGTGCGCCATCGGCACCAAAGTAACGCCGAGCCTGCCCAAGCACCCCAAGCTTGTCATACAGTCTGGCTCGCACCGACTTGGCGACCGTCAAGCCTGCATTTGTCAAAAGCACATCTCGCCCATAGCCGATGGCGATTCGCCCAAGCAAACACGCCAAAAGCAAAGCAAGGCTTAGCATCAGCCCACTGCCCACCACCTCACTGGGCAAAGGTTCGCCACTGACAAAGCCTTCCAACCAACCACCAAAAATTCGCACCAACACACCCGCCTGCACCACAAGCACCAATGTCCCAAGCACATCCAAAAGCCATGCCATCATCATGGATTTTTTGACAGGTTTGAATGCCGCCTTTAAAAAGGCATTCGCCATGATGTCCTCTTGGGAGCGACCTTGGCGCTTGGGCTTGGCGGGTCTTGTGGTGGCGTGCGGAGGCTGGTGAGTCATATTGACGGCTTTTTAGGCAAAATAAATGTCTAATTATCGCTAAATTTGCCTAATTTTTCAAGACACAACGAGCAAAACAGACATTTTAACCTTATTTTTCATGGTACACAGCACAACAACACATCAAGACAGCCTCTTAATCTTGAAAAATATATCAGCATTAAGCAAAATACACCAATCAAGTCAAATAAAAGACACCGCCTCTAAGAACCCCGCCATGCTTTTTTTTAGTCATTTCATGTTAAAATAATCCACCCAACCTCATTCATTTTCTCAGTCATGTCAAGCTCACCCACCCTACGCCAAAAAGCTTACGCCCTACTTGAACATCATAATGACCACACACCCTCCTCAACATGGGCAACCATTCTTGATATAACCTTGGTTGTGCTGATTTTACTGAACGCACTTGCGGTGATTTTGGAGTCGATGGACAGCATCTATCGCCACCATCAAGATTATTTTTGGGCATTTGAGATTTTCTCATTGGCGATTTTTTTGACTGAATATGTCCTGCGACTGTGGGCGGTGGGTGAGCGCAACGACAAGCAACCATGGCAAGCTCGCCTAAAATGGGCAACAAGTTTTGGTGCGCTGATTGATTTGCTTGCCATCTTGCCAGTATTTTTGCTTGGCGTCAGTGATGTGGATTTGAGATTTTTAAGGGTATTTCGACTGCTTCGCTTATTTAAGCTGACTCGGTACTTTAAGTCTTTACGAATCTTATTAACCGTCTTGGAAAAAGAGCGGGCGTCGTTTGGGGCGGTGGTATTCATCTTGTCATTATTGATCGTGATGGCATCAAGTGGCATTTATCTGGCGGAATATGAAAGTCAGCCCGATACCTTTAACTCCATTCCTCATGCGATGTGGTGGGCTGTGGTTACACTCACCACAGTAGGCTATGGCGACATCACACCAATCACGCCTTTTGGTAAATTTTTAGGGGCAATCATCACCATCTTAGGTGTGGGCTTAGCCGCCTTGCCCGCTGGTATTTTGGCAACTGGTCTGACTCGTGAATTAGAAGCCCAAAAACAAGCCAGCTTGTATCAGCTATACGATGAGCTGATGGCACTGCCTTTGGAGGGGCTGCATGACAACAACAAAATCACCGCCATTGCCGACACCTTAGGCATCGACCGCAAAAACCTCCAAGAAACGCTCACCCAAGCACTTAGAGAAAAGCGCCTACTCCTCAAAGAAGAAGCACTGGCTAAGCGTGAAGAAGCATTGAATCGCCAGTGTTTTTGCCCTTATTGTGGTGGCAAGATGCCATGATACAGGTGCAGATGATTCTGGCAATCACCAAAATGTTTTGCTGTCGCTCATCAGATTTTCTGCTATAATGCGCATCCACATCGACATCCGTGAAAAGATAATTATGTTTGATATGAATCATGTACTATCCACCCTATTTGACTTTGATTTAGAAATCGTGCTGACGCACATCGTGCAGATGGTGGTGGCGTTTGCCTTGGTGATGCCCATCGGCTATCATCGAGAAAGTAGCCGAGAGAACATCGGACTTCGCACCTTTCCGATGGTGAGTCTTGCCAGCTGTGGATTTATGCTCATCGCCCTTGAAACCATCGGTGATGATGGCGGTATGGGCGAGCTGATGGCAGGCATCATCGGTGGTATCGGCTTTATTGGCGGTGGCGCCATCTTAAAAGAAAAAGGCACGATCGAAGGCACATCGACCGCAGCAGCGATCTGGTCGGCAGGCTGCATCGGTCTTGCTGTAGCGATGGGACGACTTGAAATCGCTGTGGTGGTGAGCATCTTTACTTATCTGATTTTTCGACTTGCCAATCCCATCAAAAAGAATCTTATCGAGCAGTTAGACGATGCCCATTAAACCAAAACTTAGCGCATCAAAGCGGGCTTATACCTGCTTTTTTTATCATTAAAAACTCTGATTAAGCTTGGCAAATTCACGATCTTAATGCGTAAAAAATCACAATTATTACCCCCCTCTTAATGCCCAATCAAACCCCCTCATAAAAAACGCCCATCCAAAGATGAGCGTTTTGTGTCATGGGCAATCACTGCACCAAGATGCCGTTTTGGTTGGCAGGCTCGATGACATTGACATTGGCAGGTGCTGGCTGCACCACTTCCAATGCAGGTGCTGACGGCTCAGCTGGCTGCACTTGCTCACTGCTAGCAAGCGCCGCTGTACGCATGGCTGCACGCTGCTTATCGATGTCGGCGATTTGCTCGGCGGTCAAAGTTGCGCCACCACCAAGCACTTGGTAGAGCTCAATTTGACTTAGAATCTTTTGCAATTCTAGGTTTAGAATGCTTTGCTGATTGCCAAACAAAGAACGCTCAGCATCAAGCACACTCAGATAATTATCCAGACCCGAACGAAAGCGAGCATGAGCAATCTGATAAGTCTGCTGATAGTTTTGTTGAAGTTTGTACTGAGATTCTAGCTGTCTGCCAAGCGTGGCACGAGATGCCAAGACATCACCCACTTCTTTAAAGGCGGTTTGGATGGCTTTTTCGTAAGACACCAAGGCGCTTTGCTGGGCGACCTGAGCAGCCTCATAATTGGCACGGCGCATGCCTGCATCAAAAATCGGTAAGTTGATGGCAGGTCCTGCTGACCATGCAAAGGCGCTTGATTGTAGCAAATTGCTTAGGCTTGATGAGCTAAACCCCAGATTACCCGAAAGGCTGATCGATGGGAAATATGCCGCACGCGCGACATTGATGTTCGCCCCTGCCGCTTTCAAGGCGTGCTCCGCCTGCACGATGTCAGGACGATAATACAAAAGCTCGCTGGGCAGACCTGTACTAAACAGTGTCTGCGTGGTGATATTATCCACCGCCATGTCAGGCATCAGCTCATCAGGAATCGGTGCGCCAAGCAGCAGCTGCAAGGCGTTGCGCGCCTGCAAAATACCAGTATCCGCCTGATAAATGGCAAGCTTTGCCGCCTCCAAAGACGCTTCGGCTTGCAGGCTTGGCGAACGAGCATCAATGCCAGCAGCAAAGCGCTTATTGGTGATGTCAAGCGAATGCTCACGAGTCTTAATGGTCTCAATGGCAAGCTGTCGCTGCGCCAGTGCATAGCTTAAATTGACATAGCTTTGAGCAATGCCAGAGATGAGCGAGATCTGCACAGTGTCTTTGGCGGCGTTGGTCGCCAGATAGTTGTGCAAGGCTGCGTCTTTGGCATTGGCAACCTTACCCCAAAGATCCAGCTCATAGCTTGACATACCAAGACCGACATTATAGCCAGTGCTGGCATTGCGATCCATTTGGTTTGCCGAGCGGCTTGCACCACCAGACGCACCGAGCTTTGGCACAGCATCAGCAGAAGTGATTTGATACTGCGCACGAGCGCTTTGAATGGCAAGCACCGCCTTTTGAAGGTCTTTATTGTTGTTAAGACCGATTTCAATCAGCGATTTTAGCTTAGCATCAGCATAAAAATCCTGCCAACGCATTGACGCCATACTAGGTGCCTCAGCGGCACTGATGGTGTCTGCATCAAGCACTTGATACGCCTGATCGACTGCCAAGTTTGGCTGAGCGACCATGGTGGTGGCAGGTTTTGGAATCGTACTGCACGCTGAGATCGCCAATGGCAATGCCAAGAGCGCAAATAGACGATGATTTGTAGTTTTCATGATAATCTCCTTAGGCGCCTGTAATACGCTTGGTATCAGGCGCTTAGTGTGCGTCTTGTTTGGCGGCTTTGAGTGGGAACAGTGAACGCACCCAGATGTAGAACATCGGAATAAAGAACACACCCAAGAAAGTTGCTGCAATCACCCCACCCAGCACGCTTGTACCAACGGCGTTTTGACTGCCAGAGCCTGCACCTGTGGCGATGGCAAGCGGCACAACCCCAAGACCAAAAGCCAGCGATGTCATGATGATCGGACGCAGACGCTGACGAGCTGCCTGCATGACCGCCTGTTTTAAGGTATGCCCTGCTTCTTGTAGCTCTTTGGCGACCTCGACGATCAAAATGGCGTTTTTCGCCGACAGACCAATCACCGTCAAAAGACCCACTTGCAAGTACACATCATTATCAAAGCCACGCAGCCAAGTAAAGATGATCGCACCCAATACACCAAGTGGCACGATGAGCATCACTGAAAATGGAATCGACCAGCTTTCATAAAGCGCCGCCAAGCACAAGAATACGACGATGATCGAAATGGCGTACAGCATCGGCGCTTGTGAGCCTGACTGCTGCTCTTGCAGAGTCAAGCCAGTCCACTCAAAGCCAATACCATCAGGCAGCTGACTGGCGATCTCCTCCATCGCAGCGACTGCCTCGCCATTCGATCTGCCTGCTGCTGGCGCACCTTGAATGCTCATGCTTGGTAAGCTGTTATAACGGCTCAAAGTCGGCGAACCATAAGTCCACTCGCTAGATGAGAACGCATCAAAGCCGATCATATTGCCAGTGTTGTTACGCACATACCATTTGCCGATGTCCTCAGGCGTGGTGCGAGCGCTTGGCTCACCTTGCATATACACCGCCTTAATACGACCACGATCGACAAAGTCACCGATCTTCGCCGAACCCCACGCCGTAGAAATCGTGCGGTTGATGTCGCTGATACCAATGCCGTAGGCTGATGCTTGGGCATGGTTGACATTCACTTTGAGCTGTGGCGCATCTTCTTGACCATTTGGACGCACGCCTGCCAGCACTTCTGGCTTCTGCGCTGCCATGCCAAGCACCATGTTGCGAGCCTCTAACAGCGCCGCATGACCCACACCACCTGTGTCTTGTAATTGAAAATCAAAGCCGCTGGCATTACCCAAGCCTTGAATCGCAGGTGGCGCAAGCGTGTAGACATTGGCTTTATTATACTGAGTCATGAAATAACCCATCGCCTTGCCTGCCATGCTTGACGCATCCGAACCTGGTGCCGTACGCTCATCCCAGTCTTTAAGACGAATGAACGCCATGCCCATGTTCTGACCGCTGCCCATAAAGCTAAATCCTGTGATGGTAAACACAGATTCGATGTTGTCTTTTTCTTGGCTGTTAAAATATGCACCCACATCATCAAGCACCGCTTGGGTGTCTTTAATGGTAGAGCCGACAGGTGTCTGCACCATCGTAAAGAGCATGCCTTGGTCTTCTTCTGGCACAAAAGAAGTCGGCAAACGCATGAACAGCAAACCCAAGATGGCGATGATCACCGCATAAGCGATACCAAATAGCCATCTGGCGTTAAAAGTTCTACCAACAAAGCTTTCGTATTTATTACTCGCCGTACGGAACATGCGGTTAAACCAGCCAAAAAAGCCTTTTTGGGTGTCGATGTCTTTATGCGCTTGACGCTTTAAAATCGTCACACAAAGCGCAGGCGTGAAAATCAGCGCAACGACCGCCGACAAAGTCATCGCTGTGATCAAAGTCACCGCAAACTGACGATAAATCACCCCTGTTGAACCACCCATGAACGCCATCGGCACAAATACCGCCGACAAAATAAGCGCAATACCGATCAGCACTTTACTGATCTCGTTCATCGACTGAATGGTGGCATCTTTGACAGAGATGGCAGGATTTTCCTCCAAGATACGCTCGACATTCTCCACGACGACGATCGCATCATCGACAAGCAGACCAATGGCAAGTACCAAGGCAAACATGGTTAAGATATTGATACTAAATCCTGCGACATACAGCACAGCAAATGTACCCAAAATCACCACTGGCACAGCAAGGGTTGGAATGATGGTGGCTCGCCAGTTTTGCAAGAACAAGAACATCACCAAAAACACCAAGACGATCGCCTCGATGAGCGTATGCACCACCTGCGTGATAGACAGACGCACAAATGGC
This sequence comes from Moraxella nasibovis, assembly GCF_029581575.1. Taxonomy (NCBI): domain Bacteria; kingdom Pseudomonadati; phylum Pseudomonadota; class Gammaproteobacteria; order Moraxellales; family Moraxellaceae; genus Moraxella; species Moraxella nasibovis. The sequence continues at coordinate 1,326,160 of NZ_CP089975.1, forward strand.
GTGGTGTCATAAGGCACGACCGTTGTCAGACCTTTTGGATAACTTCTGGCAAGCTGATCGAGTCTTTCTTGTACCGCTTCACGCACCTGCAAAGCGTTGGCACCTGATGCCAGCATGATGCCAATACCTGCTGCCTCTTTGCCATTATATAGCGAATTAAAGCCGTAGTTTTCAGAGCCGATCTCGACACGAGCGACATCTTTTAGGCGAACTTGCGCCCCGCCAGCATCGGTTTTGATGAGCACATTACCAAACTCTTCGGCAGTTTGTAGATAGCTTTGGACAGTCACGGTGGCATTGATCACCTGACCTGCCTCATCTGATGGTGCTGCCGCCAGCTGACCTGCCGAGACTTGGGCATTTTGAGCTGAGATGGCAGCGGCGATGTCTGATGGCATGAGCGAATAAGCACGCAGCTTTTCTGGGTCAAGCCAGATACGCATGGCATATTCAGAACCAAAGACATTGACATTACCCACGCCATTGACACGGCTGATCTGCTCGACGATGTTTGAATTTAGATAATCAGCGATGTCCGTCTTGTCCATGCTGCCATCTTCGGAGATGTATGCCACGACCATCAAGAAAGATGATGAAGACTTACTGACCGTCAAGCCTTGCTGCTGCACCGCCTCTGGCAATGCTGCCGTTGCCGCTTGTAGCTTATTTTGTACCTGCACTTGGGCGATGTCAGGGTCTGTGCCGCTTTCAAAAGTAAGCTGAACCGATGCCGAGCCTTGTGCTGACGAGCTTGATGACATATACATCATGCCGTCAAGACCTGTCATCTGCTGCTCAATCACCTGCGTGACAGAGTTTTCCACCGTCTGAGCATCCGCACCCGGATAGACAGCGCTGACCGTCACCGTAGGTGGTGCAATCTCAGGATACTGTGAGATGGGCAGTTTTAATACCGCAAGCACACCCACCAACATGATCAAAATGGAGATGACCCACGCAAAAATGGGTCGTTCGATAAAATACTTAGACATGCCCGCTCCTACTGTGCTGTGGTCGCATCAGCAGCTTTGGACGCTGACTCATCATTTTGGGCATCGCTACTGCTTGGCGGTGCCATCACGGTATTTTGACCTTGCTGGGCAGGCTGAGCGGCTGTGCCTTGGGTGGCATTTTGAGCGGCTTGGTCGGCAGGCGCATATGGACGAGTCTCCACCACCTGATCTGGCTTGACTTTGGCACCACCGACGATGACCACATTATCACCTTGCATCAGACCCTCTGTGATGACCCATTGACCATTAAAAGTGCCAGCCGTTTTCACCATGCGAGCCTCGATTTTCTTCTCGGCATTCACCACATACACCTGCGTTTCACCTTTTGGCGTACGCATGACGGCACTTTGTGGCAATAAGGTGGCGTTATTGACAATCGACTGCGCCAAATTGGCATTCACATACATACCTGGAATCAAGATGCCGTCTGGGTTTGGAAATACAGCACGGATTTTAACAGCGCCCGTCGCTTCATCGACACTGGCATCAGATAAGGCAAGACGACCAATAATCGGATAAGGCTGACCATCTTCTAAGACGATCTGCACATCGCTACTGCCCTCACTTGCCTTACCCTCAGCGATCTGCTGGCGAAGTCTTAACATCTCTGACGATGACTGACTGATGTCCACATACACATAGTCTGTACGAGTGATGGTCGCCAGTGCATTGCCTTGATTGGCAGCCACCAACGCACCATTTGTCACCGCTGAGATGCCGATTCTACCGCTGATCGGTGCTTTGACGATGGTACGGCTATAATCCAGCTCACTGGCGCTCAGGCTTGCTTTGGCACTATTGATGGCAGCATCAGCACTGCCAATGCCTGCACGAGCCTGCTCTACGGTCGCTTTGGCAGCCTCGACATTCGCCTCAGCGGTACGCACCGCCGTCACCGCTTGGTCATAGACTTGCTTAGATACGGCATCCGCCTCCACCAAGCCTTGTAGTCTTGCCAAATCCGCTCTCGCCTGCGCCAAGGTCGCTTGCTGAGCCACTAAGGCTGCTTGCGACTGAGCATATGCGGCACGGGCATTTTGAGCAGATGCCTCAGCATTAGCAATCGATGCTCTGCCTGCATTGATGGCACTGGCGTAATTATCTGTATTGATGCGATACAAAGGCTGACCGGCACGCACAAAGCTGCCTTCACGGAACAATACCTCATCAATGATGCCCGTCACCTGCGGACGCACCTCTGAAGTCTCAACGGCGGTCACACGCCCTGAGAAAGTCTTACTGATGGGAATAGCGCCCAGATTCACTGTCTGCACATCCACGACGGCAGGTGGCATTTGCTGTGAAGCGGCGGCTTGGTCGGCTTGACCTGATTGATTGCAAGCCGTCAAAAGCGCCATGCCAGAAAATACCGCAGCGATTGCCGCTGCACGGAAATTTCGTTTCATAAACACCTTACTCATTTAATCATTCGTTTGTCATCATAATCATAGTTTTACTGCTTTAATTTTTTAGAGGGTTGCTCATCAAAAATACAAAGCAAGCGACCAAGCAAGCGACTAAGAAAGTAAAACCCTAAAACCACACGAAATGCCCCATCGGTCTTTCTGATGAAGCACTTGCCATTGCAGCTTTGCATGGCAAATTTGTATGGCAAATCAGCGTAAAACCCAAACATTTTGCGCATACATAAAGCTTACTATTATACTTCAAAAAACCCATGAAGTTTAGTTTTTATTTTTAAATTTACCAAAAAATCAGCTTGTATTTTTGACAAAACTGTGTGCAACTCGCCTGCTTTTTGCCGCTTTGGGTGGGATTTTTGCCATTTTTGAGAAAATTTATGCCATTTGCTGCATTTTTTATGAAAAATCGCTTGCTTTTTTCAAAAAATTTGCTATCATAGCGACCTATTCAATAAGGCTGGATGGCAGAGTGGTCATGCAGCGGACTGCAACTCCGTGTACGCCGGTTCGATTCCGACTCCAGCCTCCATTTTTTAAATCTACAGATTCATCCGCCCGGGTGGTGAAATTGGTAGACACAAGGGATTTAAAATCCCTCGCTCTTACGAGCGTGCCGGTTCGAGTCCGGCCCCGGGCACCATCTCATATTTTTTGGCATTTGCCATACTCAAAAACCCTTAAAGTCAGTCGCTTTAAGGGTTTTTTGTTGTTTTAATCATGGATTGTATTGGTGGGTTTTATTGTTGGTGCATGGGTAAATTTGCCAGCTTGACGCATTTGGCTTGTTGATGCGTCAAGTTGATATACCAAGGTTTGTTAATGCGTCAAGACTGACCAGACAAAGCGAGTAAAATCGCACTCAAAGCATCGCCACATGAGAGAGCATCTCATCAAGTACGGCTGACACCTTGGCATCGTGACCTGCATTGGGCGCATTGACCATCGCCACGAACACATACCACTTGCCATCACGCCCCATCACATAGCCCGCCAGACTGCTGACATCGTTGAGCGTGCCAGTCTTTACATGCGCCCGTCCGATGGCAGGATGACTGGCATCTCTTTTTGCAAGATTTGCCATCGTGCCTGAAATGCCCGCAACAGGCAACGAGGCTTTAAAAATCTCAAAGTCTGGCTGCTGATAGGCAAACACCAAAAGCTCCGCCATCGCCTCTGGTGTGATGGCACAATCTCGGCAAAGCCCAGAGGCGCGGCTCATCACAGGCGGCTGGCTTTTTAGATGCTTTTTCCACCAGCGATCGATGAACGAAAACGCCGAAGGATAATCACTCACCGACACCTCGCCTGACGCCAAAGGCAACGACAGCGCCACCTGCTCAGTCATGACATTATTTGAATACTGATTGATGAGATGAATCTGCTCACCCAAAGGCTTGGACAGCGACACCAGCCAAGGCAGCCCCATCGACTCACGAGCCTTCGCCATGACAACTTCACCAGAAAACGCCGCATCCAGCTTTTGCCATTCACCCTGCACCGCCTTCATCGCCAGCCGATCTGCATCAAAAAAGGTCAGCCAATACGAACGACGACCGCAGTCGGCATTGGTGCCGCCAGTGACCAAAAGACGGCTGTCAGACAGATTAAGCTGAGATTCTGTCAGGCAGCTTGACTGATTGGCGGCGATTTGATTTGGTGCGTCAAAGTCTGCCAATGTTGGTAGCACTTGCACAGCAGCACCTTGGCGATCACCTGCCATAAATACCTTTTGCTGTCTGCCATCACCATCTTGGCTTACCACCTCACGACCCGAAGGCAGCACATCCACCTCCACCGTGCCAAAATTCACCAAAAAAGCATTTGGTGCGGCATTATAAGCACGCATTCCCTGACCATCAAAGGCGTGCGTGTCAAATTTGACATCACGAAATGCCAGATTATCGATGATGATATCACCCTGAATGTGGCGAATGCCCCGTGCCTGCACTTGTGTGAGCATGGCACGCAGGTGCTCGTGCGTCATCGCAGGGTCGCCATTGCCTTGTATGACAAGGTCGCCATGTAGCGTACCATTGATGATCACGCCTTTGGGCTGAACATAAGTCGCCCAGCGGTGATGCTCACCCAGCGTATGTAGCGCAATGTAAGTGGTGATGAGCTTTTGGGTGGAGGCAGGCGTGCGAGGTGTGTCGGCGTGATGTCGAATGAGGGGGTTTTGGCGCAGCATTTGTCCTGACGCTGCGCCATTTTGACCCTGCCGAGCCGACAATGGCTCAACCCAAAGACTCACCGCATCAGCAACCAAGCCTGCCTGAGCCATCTTATCACGCACGCTTTGCGGTAGCGCGTCATCTAAATTCGTCATCGCCACACCCTCGCTTGCGGCTTGCGCTTGTACACAAAGCGGCGCACCCATCATCGCCATCAATAGCACGCCCAAGATGGCAGCTCGCCCAGCCCTACCGTGTTTCATTACAAAACCCATCATCTCATCAAACACAAATCACGCAAAATAACGATCAAGACCTTCTTGAATGCCTGAGCTAATCATGCCTTTAAGTGGCTTTGCCAAAAACGCCAAATCCGCCTCAAAAATGACCTTATCTGCATCCAAAAAAGCACGCCCATCGACGCCTGCTTTATTGATTGAGACCGTGTCGGTGTCTGCACCTTCTTGATAGACAGCATCCAAGCCAAATTCATCTTTGGCTTCTTGTAGCCATTTTTTCGCCTGCGTGCGTGCTGTTTGTAGATCAAAATTATGGCGTTTTTCAATGCGAATGTCTGACATATCCACTCCTTAATGTTTTAAATATCAATGCTTTAAATAGCATTACTTTTAAAATAAATCATTCGATAAAAAAAGATTGTCCATTGTAGAACAATCTTTTGGATAATGCGATGAGATTTATGTAACCAAATTCTCACCGCTGATTTTTATTTGGCGCTTAGGTTTTTGACGGTTGGTTTTTCGGCAATTAGGTTTTTGGCGCTTAGGTCTTTGGCAAAGTAACGCCCGTTTGCCCTTGATATTTACCGCCACGATCTTTATAAGAAGTTTCGCACACATCGTCAGCGTCCGATTGGAAAAACAACATCTGAGCCACGCCCTCGCCTGCATAAATGCGTGCTGGCAAGTTGGTCGTGTTACTAAATTCTAAAGTCACATGACCTTCCCATTCAGGCTCAAGCGGTGTGACATTGACGATGATGCCACAGCGAGCGTAGGTAGATTTGCCAAGGCAGACAGTCAAAACATCTCGTGGGATTTTAAAATATTCCACTGTGCGAGCCAGTGCAAATGAGTTTGGCGGAATGATGCACTCATCACCAACAATATCCACAAAACTTTTTGGGTCGAAGTTTTTTGGATCGACGATGGCAGAATGCACATTGGTAAAAACCTTAAATTCATTGGCGCAGCGAACATCGTAGCCGTAGCTTGAAGTGCCGTAGCTTACGATTTTATCGCCCTGCTCGTTGTGGCGGACTTGTTTTGGCTCAAAAGGTGAGATCATCTCGTGTTCGGTCGCCATTTTGCGAATCCAGCGGTCTGATTTGATGGACATGAGTTTTCCTAATGTTAATCTGATTTTAAAATGTGCTTAAAAATGCTCGCCATTATAAAGGATAACGCCATTTTAAGCAACGCACGAACCGCCCAAGTGACAGAAAGCCTTTTTAAAAAATCCGCCCATCTTGGCGAGTTTTGGTGTATTTGGCAATGTCATCATCAATGCCTTTGGCGATGGCATCATAAATGTGCGTAATCTGTTCGCCCAGCTGTTTTGGCTCGCCTTTATCCATCTTTTCACGAATACTGGCATCAATCGGCAGTTGTCCCAATAGTGGCACGCCGTACAGCTGTGCCATACTCTGACCGCCATCAGCCCCAAAAATCGCCTCCGTATGACCGCAAGCACTGCAAGTATGTAGCGACATATTTTCCACAATGCCCAAAATCGCAATGTCCGTTTTGACAAACATCTCCACGCCTTTTTTGGCATCAAGCAAGGCAATGTGCTGCGGCGTGGTAACAATCACCGCCCCTGTGATGGGAATTCTTTGGGCAAGGGTAAGCTGAATGTCGCCTGTCCCAGGGGGCATATCAATCACCAAATAATCCAGATTTGGCCAGTTGGTTTGGCTGTATAATTGCATCAAAGCCCCAGTCGCTTTCACGCCACGCCATGCCACAGGCGTGTTGTCGCTTTCAATCAAATTGCCGATGGACAATAGCGCCAAACCATGAGCGTCAATCGGCACAAATTGGTCGTTTTCAACCACAGGTCGCACGCCTGCCACGCCCAGCATATCAGGCACGGACGGTCCATAAATGTCAGCGTCCAAAATCCCTACTTTTTTGCCAAGTCTTTGTAGGGCAAGGGCGATATTGACGGTGGTCGTGGATTTGCCCACACCGCCTTTACCACTGGCAACCACGACGATGTGGCGAATGCGTGGGTGTGGCGCAATGTCGGCTTGCTTGGGGGCAGATTTGGCAGGCTTAGGCTCGTCTGTAGATGCAGGGATTTTGTCGCTTGGCGTGAATGTTTGCACCTTAGCAGAAGTGTTGGCGCTGGGGGCAGGTGCGACTTTATCGGTCAAAACCACATTCAAATTCACTTCCATCACGCCCAATTCGGACAATCTGGCACGCAATTTATGATACATCGCTTCAAGCTCGGCTTGGTTGGCATCTTTGTGGATTTTTAGCGAAATGTTTAGCACATCGTCATGCGTGCTTTGCTCATCAATAAACTTCGTCAAAGGCTGATGATACAGCACAAACTCGCTCATCACTTGCTTGACATCATTCATGTTGATGGCGTTTTTCTTTTTAAAGGGATTAAACATGGTAATCTCGGTTTTGTATTTTGGTCAATTGATGGCTATTTTAACACATTTTGCACTTGGTGGGCGGTGTGTTGATCCCCAGAGCTAGCCAAATAAGCCATCAACTCTGGGTTTCGATAATACCCCCACAAAAGACACACAAAACAGCATGAACGCCAATATCCATGCGACTTGTGAAAGCGCAATCCATCTCATATACTCACCACCAAACATCGGCAGCACCGCTCGGCTGACGGCAGAGACCATCATGAGCATAAAAATCACGCTCACGGTCTTGGGCGGTGTATGAATACTCCGCCCTGTATGCCCAAGCGACACTCGTGCCATCATAGAAATCGTCATAAGCCCCACGCCAAACAACGCCAAGCCATGCAAGCCCAAAGCATGAGCATTAAACACACCATCAACAAAAGGCGCAATCACAAACAGCCCTAAGCTTGCCACCATACCCCCAAAAGCGATAAATAGCGACCATAGCAGTGGCTTTTGCCAAATGCCCTGATGATGCCAATTTTTTAGGCGTAAGACATTGGCAAGCAAGCACATCAAGGCAAATGCACTGGCAATCTTAAAAAAGCCAGTAAACACATCAAAGACCACAAAACCCACAAAGCCTAATAAACTCACCCTGTCCAATAAGTCAGAGTTTTTTTGTTCAATATTTACGCCATTGGGCTTACCATCATCATCGACACTCACGCCTTTGGCAATAAAAAACGGCAACACACGCCTTGCGATGGTCAATACCACCCCAATAACAAGGTACAAAGCCACATATAAGGACTGCGCCTGCACATCAATGTGATTCAAGAATATGCCTGCATAAAACACCAGATTGGCAAACATGAGCAGAACAAGTTTGGCAACAATACCAATCTGTCGTTTTTGACGAGCCAGCCACACCGCTTTAATGACCGCCCACGCCACCATGCCCCAAAAAAGCACATCAAACACCAAAGCCACCATCAACATGGCAACGCTTGGCACGGCATGAACCCCAAGCCATACCACACGAGCAACCGCCCACGCTGCAAATATCACTCCCAAACGCCAGCCGTATGGCATCGTCTGATTTGTCCAGGTCTTGACCGCCGTCAATAAAAAGCCTGCCACCACCGCCAACGCATAGCCAAAAATCATCTCATGACCATGCCAATAAAAGGGACTGACCATCCCCTTAAAAGGTGTAAATCCCTGCAACACAGCAAACCACAGCCCCATGCTGATAATGGCAAAAACTCCCGCCCCCACAAAAAATATACGAAATCCCAGATTGAGCAAAGGGTGTGGCGAAGTCGGTCGTTTGGCGATATTTTCAATATTGATGAGCATGGTTTTTGTCTTTATGGATTGATGCCTTTATGATACGCCCATTTTGCCAATTTTTAAAGCATTGAATGTGGGTATTTTTACACTTGCCGACAGCTTCCATGCCACGCAAGCAAACATCCGCCCTTTGGCAAATTTTTCATAAAATTTCATGGCGAATGTGGGGGATTTTTGCTAAAATGGTGCGTTTATTTATCACGATTTGCCAATTTATACTCACATCTCCATGAACGACCAAACACCAAAAAAACCACTCCTAACCGCCGATTTTGATTATCATCTGCCAGAGGAACTCATCGCTCGCTATCCTTTGGCGGTGCGGTCAAGCTCTCGCCTGCTTCATGTGGCTGGCGACACACGCATGGATTTGGCATTTGCTGATTTGCCAAACCTACTAAATGCAGGCGATTTGCTCGTGCTAAACGACACAAAAGTCATGAAGGCACGCCTGTTTGGGGTCAAAGACACAGGCGGTGCGGTGGAAGTGCTGGTTGAGCGAATCATTGACCACGACAAACACATCGCCCATTGCCATGTTCGTTCAAGCCGTGCCTTAAAATTGGGGCAAACGGTGCAATTGGCGGACGGCAACATGCGTGCCATCATGATGGGGCGAGCAGAAAATTTGTTCGTTTTGCAGTTTGATGCGCCGATTTTGGCAGATTTGGAGCGATTTGGTGAAATGCCGATTCCGCCTTATTTTGAGCGAGATGCGGACGGCAATGACGACACTCGCTATCAGACGGTGTTTCACGACCCCGCCAAACAAGCAAGTGTCGCCGCTCCTACCGCCAGTTTGCATTTTGACGAGACGACCCTACAAGCCCTAAAAGACAAAGGCGTACAGATGGCGTTTGTTACCCTTCATGTGGGCGCAGGGACTTTTGCCCCTGTCAAGGCAGACGATTTGTCCGACCACATCATGCACGCAGAATACGCCCATCTACCACAGGCAACCGCCGACAAAATCAACCAAACCAAAGCGTGTGGCAACAAAGTCATCGCCGTTGGCACGACAGTAACCCGCACGCTAGAGACCGCTCATTTGCACCGCTTTGATGGCAAATTGACCGAATTTCGTGGCGATACGCAGATTTTTATTTATCCGCCTTATGAATTTGGCGTGGTGGATCGGCTGATTACCAATTTTCACTTGCCAAAATCCACCCTACTCATGCTCGTCTCCGCCTTTGCTGGCGTGGAAAACATCAAGCAAGCATACGCCCACGCCATCGCCCAAAAGTACCGCTTTTTTAGCTATGGCGATGCGATGCTGCTTGATGGAAAATAATGCGTCTTTTTAAGCAAAAAAAAGCGAACATGGGTTCGCTTTTTTAGTTAAGTGTATCAGCCCAAAAGCGTCGGGAAAATCGTTCTAAGCCCATTCACCAAAATCTCAATCGCCACCGCCGCAAGCAGCATGCCCATGATACGGCTTAGGATATTTAGCCCCGTATCCCCCAAAAAGCGACTGATGCGCCCTGCCGCCATGAGCGAGGCATAACAGAACAAACTGATGCAAAGTCCCGCCATCAAAATCATGCCCACCTGAAACACGCCCTTGACCTGACTGGAATAAATGATGACCGTCGAGATGCCGCCCGGTCCGATCATCATCGGAATGGCAAGTGGCACCACCGCTGACGCCACCAAAGATGAATTAACCTCCACTTCATCTTCATTTGGCTTGACAGGGTTGCCGCCGCCATTCATCATGTTAATGGCGATTAAAAACACCAAAATGCCGCCCGCCACTTGGAACGAACCGACAGAAATCCCCAGCACTTTAAGCAAAGCCTCGCCCAGCAGCGTAAAAAAGCTGATGGTGATCAGCACTGTAAGACAGGCGATTTGTGCCACTTTTTTGCGGTCGTGCGTGCTGTATCCCTTGGTGATGTTCAAAAACAGTCCAAGTGCGCTAAATGGATTGATCAGCACCACGAACGCCAAGATGATTTTTATCAGTTCTGTGTCCATAATCATAATTCGTCAAATGAGTCCAAAGCCAGCTATTCTACCATAAGCGCCGCCAAATTCTCAGCAAAATCTGCATTTTTGTGGTAAAATTTTCGTCAATTTTTACCACCTTTTCACTCCTATGAATCAAGATTTTCACAACAAAAAAGCCATCGTCCTATTTTCAGGTGGACTTGACTCCACCACTTGCCTGTACTGGGCAAAGGCAAATTTTAAAGACATCACCGCACTCAGCTTTCGCTATGGTCAGCGTCATTCTAGCGAACTCATCGCCGCCAAAAAAATCACCGAAAATCTTGGGGTGGACCATCGCATCATTGACATTGACATCGCTCAGCTGGGCGGCTCGGCACTCACCGACCACAGCATTGATGTGCCAGACTACGATGCCAAATCTGACGCCGTACCAGTCACCTATGTGCCTGCTCGCAACACCATTTTTTTGTCTTATGCGCTTGCTGCCGCCGAAGTCATGAACGCAAATCACATCGTCATCGGCGTAAGCTCGGTGGATTTTTCAGGTTATCCTGACTGCCGACCCGACTTCATCGAAGCCTTTGAGTCGCTTGCCAATCTTGCCACCATCGCTGGGCGTGCTGGCAACCGCCTGTCGGTCGTCGCCCCATTACAAAACCTATCAAAAGCCCAAACGCTAGAACTTGGGCTATCTTTGGGCGTGGACTACGCAAAGACGGTGTCTTGCTATCAAGCCGATCATGACGGGCGTGCCTGCGGTGTGTGCGACAGCTGTGCCTTGCGCCGACAGGGATTTTTGGATGCAGGCATCGCCGACCCTACGCATTATCAATCACAGCCAAGCCACTAAGCCTGCTTGATGAGCGCAAATCTTTAAGCCAAACTTTTGCGATAAACTGACTCAATTTAAGCTTAAATTGAGCGTAATCAGCGATTAAAATGCTTGATGAACCAGTCTAGCGCCATGTCATAGCCCAGATCGCCAAGCCCACAAATCACGCCCACCGCCTTGTCCGAAAAATACGAATGCGTGCGGAACGGCTCACGGGCATGGACATTGGACAAATGCACTTCAATGAATGGCTTATCCGCCGCCGCCAGAGCATCTCTGATGGCGACCGATGTGTGCGTAAAGGCAGCAGGATTGATGATGACACCATCAAAGCGGGAGTGTTCGTCCGCCAATAAGCCCAATTCGCCGATTTTATCGACGATTTCACCTTCATGATTGGACTGAAAGGCGGTCAATTTGATGTTGTGGCAAGCTGCCAACTTTGCTAGACGCCCTTCGATGTCTGTGAGCGTGGTTGCACCATAAATGTGCGGTTCTCGTTTGCCCAAAAGGTGCAGATTTGGTCCATTTATCAGCAAAATGTGCATCGATTTTTTCATAACAACCTTTTTATAAAACCTTAGCCAAATTATCAAAATCATAAAACCTACGGCCATTTTAGCAGATTTTTTGTGACAAATTTAAATAAAACAGCCGTCAAATCGCATTTTTTGTAGAGATTTTTATGGATTTTTGCAGAATCTTTATAAAAAACACTTGTATTCTTAATTTATCGTTGGTATGATAATTTCAGTAGTGATTCATGGTTGTGCTTTTTTGTAACGATTTCATGCAAATGCTTTACAAAACACACCCACTGCATTTGGAATAAAGATTGTTTTTAATCTTACTATTTGGCTTGCGATGAACATCGATTAAGCGTTTTTAAAGGAAAGAAATATGTCAGTTCGTGAACAAGGTACTGTCAAGTGGTTCAATGACTCTAAGGGTTTTGGCTTTATTCAGCGTGCGACAGGCGAAGATGTGTTTGTGCATTTTCGTGCGATTATGGGCGAAGGCTACCGCTCTCTTAAAGAAGGTCAGGCGGTTGAGTTTGTTGTGACCGAAGGCGACAAAGGATTGCAAGCAGAAGAAGTAACCAAGCTTTAATCATTGAAAAAGGTCCGCTTTTGGCGGGCTTTTTTGATGGCAAAACATCGTCTTTTATCAAGCTTTTTGGCGCCCATGCTCGCCATCAAATTCCACCTTTAACACATCATTTCATTGAGCATTTTATTTAAATTTATTTAAATAAACATTTCATTTAAACTATCATTACGCATTTTAAATCCCAACGCCAAGCCCCTAACTCACCCATCAAAATTGCAATCAAGCAGCAGTATTAAGCAGTTTTAAGCAACGCTTGGAGCAATTAAGGTGTGATTTAAAGATATATTAATGACACAATTTAAATGGCATAATTTTGCAAATCATTGTCAGAAATTGCTATAATAGCCACAAGTAACCACAAAACTTTTGAGAACGCCATGAACATCATTCAAAAATTATCCACAGGCTTATTTGCCATGACTATCTGCATGGGCGCATCCGCCGCCGACACTGCGCCAAAGCTCACCGAAAAACAAAGAGCCGCATTGGGCATTTGTAACATCGCCACCAATGGCGTATATAGCATCGCCCACATGCACCAAACCAATGTCAGCCAAAATGACGCACGACAAGAAGTCAAAAGATTCTCAGACGCTTTGGTGAGAGACTTTGGCGACGATGAGATCACAGCACTCATCAGAGATTTCTGGCAGCAAGGACTGACCGAGATTTATAAATTTGACATCAAGCCCACCGATGAGCAAAAAATAGCTTTCGCCGAATCGGCAGCTTATGAAGCGTACACCGTTTGCCTTGATGGCATCTTAGATGATGCTGATAAAGCGGCATTTATCCGATAATTTTACCGTCAATCACGACATTTACCCCACTATTTTAAGGATGCGTTTTGGACTCAAACACTCAGCCAACCCAAAAAAGCAGCACTTTTGAACATTTCAGCGACTTGCCTTTATCCGAGCAGACCGCCAAGGCGGTGCGTGCGCTGAACTTTGAAAAACTGACCCCCATTCAGGCGCAGATTTTGCCACATACTTTGGCAAATCAAGACGCCATCGGTCAGGCGCAGACAGGCACGGGCAAGACAGCGACTTTTTTGATTACCATCATTGAGTCTCTATTGAAGCGTCCTTTTGCCGATGACGAACAGCGATTTTTGGGTGAGCCTCGTGCGCTGATTTTAGCACCGACTCGTGAGCTGGCTCAGCAGATTTTTGCTGACTGTCGTGAGCTGACTCGCTTTGGCAATCTGTACAATCTTTGCATCACTGGTGGCGCTGACTTTGACAAACAAGCCAAGCAACTAGAACGCCGACCGCTGGACATTTTGATCGGTACACCAGGGCGCATCATTGACTGGGTAAATAAGGGCGTGCTGTTTTTGGATCGTGTGGAAGTGTTCGTGCTTGATGAAGCAGACCGCATGTTGGACATGGGCTTTATCCCTGATATTAAGCGTATCGTGCGCCATATGCCCGCCAATACGCACCGTCAAAGCCTGCTGTTTTCAGCGACTTTCAACACCGATGTGATGAATCTGGCGTATCGCTGGCTGCACAATCCGACCTTTGTGGAAATCGCCCCAGAGAGCAAGACCAATAAAGCCATCGAGCAGCGGTTTTATCTTTTGACAGAGCGTGAAAAGATGGCGGCACTCAGAGAGATTTTGTCAGGCGATGAAGTCAAAAAAACCATCGTTTTTGCCAATCGCAAAGACCAAGTCAAGCGTCTGTATGACAATCTACGCCGTCAGTTTGAAGTTACCATGCTCTCAGGCGATGTCGCCCAACAAAAGCGTGAGCGGTATTTACAGCGTTTTAAAGATGGCGAGGTGAATATTTTGGTGGCGACAGATGTGGCGGGGCGTGGCATTCATGTTGATGATGTGACGCATGTGGTGAATTTCACCCTGCCAGAGATTCCTGATGACTATGTGCATCGCATTGGGCGCACTGGGCGAGCAGGTCATACTGGCGTATCCATCAGTTTTGTCAGCGAAAATGATGCCTTTAATCTGCCAGCCCTTGAAAAGCACATCGACATGAAATTCAAACTTAGCCAATTTGACTTTGCCAAGTCTGAAAGTATTGCAGAACAATCATCAAACCAAACCGACCAGTCGGATTTTAATGAAAATTCGGCGAGCGACTGATGAATCCTTTATTGGAATTAGATCCTGCCAAAGTGCCATTGTCGCTGTACATTCATGTGCCTTGGTGCGTCAAAAAATGCCCTTATTGCGATTTTAATTCGCACGCCTTGCCAAATGCCAATCAGGGAGCAGATGATGGGATGCTCACTGCACCCTTTGCCCAGTATGTTGATGCACTCATCGCTGATGCCAAAAGTCAGCAGTCTTTTGTGCAGGGGCGAGTCATTGGCTCGGTGTTCATCGGTGGGGGTACACCATCGCTGTTGCCTGTGGCGGAGTTTCGCCGTCTGTTTGCGGCGTTGCGAGATATTTATGAATTTAGCGATGACTGTGAAATTACCCTTGAAGCCAATCCAGGTACGGTGGAGCATGCGCCATTTGCCGAATATTTACAAATAGGCATCAATCGCTTATCCATTGGCGTGCAGACCTTTGATAAGCAAGCCTTAAAAGTGTTGGGGCGCATTCATGATCCCATGCAGGCGGTCAATGCCATCACACAGGCGAAAAAAGCAGGCTTTTTGCGTGTGAATGTGGATTTGATGCATGGCTTACCCAATCAGACTGCCCAACTTGCCGTCAAAGATTTGCAAATGGCGATTGACGCTGGGGCGACGCACATTTCTTGGTATCAGCTGACCATTGAGCCTAATACCGCTTTTTATCGCACGCCGCCAGATTTGCCTAATGATGAGACGCTGGACGCCATTGAAGATGATGGGCGAGCGTTGCTTAAAAGCCATGGTTTTGATAATTATGAGGTGTCGGCGTGGGCTGGCAGTCAGGACGCACCATGTCGGCACAATCTCAACTATTGGCAATTTGGCGATTATTTGGCGATTGGGGCTGGGGCTCATGGCAAGGTTACTTTGCGTCATCATGCCGACTTTGCCGATGGCATTTATCGTTTTTACAAATCTCGCCTACCCAAAGATTATCTGAATTTTTCGCCATCATCCGCACCTAAGATGGTGAGTTTTGAGCCGATTGATGAAGAAAGTCTGCCTTTTGAATTTATGATGAATGCCCTAAGATTGCGACATGGGGCGACCACGCAGATGTTTGAAGAGCGGACGGGGCTGTTGGTCAGCAGTATTGATAATGAACTGTTGCCATTACAGCACGAAGGCTTTATGGTACATGATGCCACGCTACTTAGCCCCACCGAAATGGGTTTTCGTTATGTCAATCATCTGGTGCGTCAGTTTTTGTAAGGCCTCTTAAAGATTGACAAGACAGATGGGTGATCTTATAGGACCGATAAGCTGGCAAATAAAAATGCCGAAATGTTCAATTTCGGCATGGGTGGCAAGTCGATTGGTATGGTTCAACTTGCCAGATGTAGATTTGTGATTACTGCTTGATTTTTTTCTCAACTTTTTGAGCGCCGTCAGTCACAGCATCGCCCGCTTTAGAGACATCTTTACCAAATCCTTTAACGGTATTGCAGCCAGTCAAAACAAAAGCAGCGGCAGTGACAGCGATAAGTAGTTTTTTCATGACGATTTCCTTAGTCAAATTAGTCAATAAAAAGTGAAAATCAGGTGAAATCAGATGAATAGCCCCATGACTTACGCTTTTCATCTTACTCAAATTCATCAGTCTTTTGTGTAGCAAAATGTAAATTTAAGTGACAAAATGTAACTGATGGATTCATCGCTTTTTTTATGTCATGAAATCAAATCTTTAACTTTTATTGACGACTTTAACTCAATCAACCAAGTACAAATTATGCCAACCATTCACATCATTCTTTTTTCTCCAAAAATCCCCAATAATACGGGCAATGTCATTCGTCTTTGTGCCAATACAGGGGCGAAGCTCCATTTGATTAAACCGCTTGCCTTTGAGCTTGACGACACCAAGTTAAAGCGTGCAGGGCTAGATTATCATGAATATGCACAGATGCAGGTGCATGAAGATTGGCAGGCGTGTCGTCAGGCATTGGCGGATTTGGGGGTGGCGCAAGTGGTGGCATTGACGACCAAGTTTAGCCATTCCTTTTATGAGCATGAATTTGATCATAGCAATGGCAGTGGTATTGCTATGGTCTTTGGCTCTGAAACAGACGGTTTGCCTAGTGAGGTGCGTGATGATATTGGTCAGGATAATTGGCTAAGATTGCCCATGTTGCCACAGTCTCGCAGTCTAAATCTTGCCAATTCTGTGTCCATTTGTCTGTATGAATTGTGGCGGCAGATGGGCTTTGTAGGCGATGTGGGCGAAAGCGTCGGCTATCATAGGCTTAGCAGTCGCCCTTAGTGCATCAATACCAGATTTTATCAGGATTCATGATGTTGTTTGGGTCGATGGCGTGCTTGATGGCTTTCATGACTCCGATCGCCTGTTCGCCATGCTCATCGTTCATGTAGGCACGCTTACCCTGCCCCACCCCATGCTCGCCTGTGCAAGTGCCTTCCATCGCAATCGCGCGCTTGGCCAAACGAGCCAAAATCCCTTTGGTCTTGGTGATGTCCTCTGGATTATTTTTATCCAGCAATAGCAGCACATGAAAATTACCATCGCCCACATGACCGACCACAGGACCTATCATTCCTTCCGCCTCAATGTCTGCCACCGTCTGGCTTACGCACTCCGCCAGACGAGAAATCGGCACACAAGCGTCCGTGGACAAGCTTTCATAGTCAGGCTTTAACGCCCTAGAGGCATGGTAGGCGTTATGGCGAGCCGTCCACAGCTTTTTACGCTCGCCCTCATCACTGCTGTATTTAAAATCAACCCCACCAAATTCACTGATGATACTCTGGAAAATCTCCGCCTGCTCCGCCACACCATTTTCCGTGCCGTGAAACTCCACAAATAAAGTCGGCTTTTCTGGCAAAGAAAGCTTTGAATAGGCATTACACGCTTTGACTTGCACCGCATCCAACAGCTCCAAACGAGCCACCGGCAAGCCATACTGCACCGTCAGCATCACCGCCTGACACGCCGCATCAATATCATCGAAATGACACACGCCGCTGCTGACACACTCAGGCTGCCCAAACAGCTTGACAGTGATTTCGGTGATAATCCCAAGCGTACCTTCCGAGCCAATCATCAGGCGAGTCAAATCATAGCCTGCCGATGACTTCTTAGCACGAGAGCCTGTCTTGATGATTTCGCCATTTGGCAACACCACCTCCAAACTCAGCACCACATCCTTCATCGTGCCGTATTTTACCGCATTCGTACCTGACGCACGAGTGGCGGTCATACCACCAAAACTGGCGTTCGCCCCTGGGTCAATCGGGAAAAATAATCCTGTATGGCGAAGCGCCTCATTAAGCTGCTCACGAGTCACGCCTGCCTGCACTGTTGCGGTCAAATCCTCCGCATCGATACGCACCACTTCATTCATCTGCGACATATCAATGCACAAACCACCCTGCGGCGCATTGAGCTGACCTTCCAGCGATGACCCAACACCAAAAGCAATGACAGGCATCTTGTGGGCGTTGCAGATTTTTACCGCCTCGCTGATTTGCTGTTTGTCCGTTGCCATCAGCACGGCATCAGGTGGCTCTGGTGCAAGCCAGCTCATCGTATGGGCGTGCTGAGTACGCATGGTCAAATTGGTACTCAAAGCCTTGCCAAATTTGGCTTTTAATTCGTCAATCGCAGTTGAAAAACGTTCAGTCATGGGATTTATCCTTAAAAATAACATGCTTTATTATAACATAATTCATACACTTTGGATAAAGACAAAATTATCTCTTAGGGGTATTTTGCAGGGTATTTTTTTGTATATTACATCATACACCCGCCCCATTGACAATTCCCCATACTCATTTTACAATCCCGACAATCATTCATATTTTTTAGGACAATCCAATGAAAGCCAAACTCACTCATCTACAACACGCCCTATCACAAGGAATGATCGGTCGTGAAGAAGTCATCAAATCCGCCCTACTGGCATTGGTCGCAGGCGAACATATCGTACTGGTCGGTCCACCCGGTACAGGCAAAAGTATGGTGGCAAGACGAATGGCGGACGCATTATCAGGGGGTAAAAATACTTATTTTGAGTATCTTTTGACCAAATTTTCTACGCCTGAAGAGCTGTTTGGTGCGTTATCCATCAGCGAACTCAAACAAGACCGCTTTGTACGAAAAACGGACGGTTTTTTGCCGACCGCCCAAGTTGCCTTTTTGGACGAAATTTTTAAGGCAAGCTCATCTATTCTCAATGCTCTTTTGACAATCCTAAACGAACGCAAATTTCACAATGGCACAACCGTGACAGAAGTGCCATTACAATCGCTCATTTCTGCATCCAACGAATTGCCAAACGGTCAAAGCGAACTGTCTGCCCTATACGACCGTTTTTTGATTCGCCGATTGGTGGATTATGTGGGCGATGATGAGTTGTTTAAGTTTTTTGACTTGAGCGATTATACACCACCGACCGATGAGCAAAAATTAACGCCACAAGAATTGCACGACATTCGCACCCAAGCCAAATCCGTTACCGTACCGAGCGAAATCCAAACGGCATTAAAAAACATCTGGCAAGCACACAATGCTCTATTTAAAGAAGATGACGAAGAATTTTTATCCGATCGCAAATTTTATAAAGTCGTCAATTTATTAAAAATCTCTGCCCACACCAATCAAAGAACGGAAGTGGATTATTCCGATGTGCTGTTATTAAAAGATTGTTTATGGAATAATTATTCGGACGATAAAATTGCCAAAGTGCGAGATCTAATCGTTCAGGAAGTGAAAAAATCAGGTGGTCTGGCAATAAGTGCTAGTCCAGTCGGCACAATTATTAAAAACATCAAAGGTGCTGGAACAATTAATGACCCATTTTTAATAGAAAGTGCAGGACATCTTTCCATTTTAATTCGAGCAGATGTGGCTCAAAAGGGCTATTATTTTTTACAAACCGCAGATATTGACATGAGCAGTGCTGATATATGGTCGCCTATCCCTATTTTTAAGGGGCATTATCATGGTAATGGCTATCATATTAAATTTAAAAAATCGTCTACTCGTTTGTTTAGTGATATTGAAAATAGCACCATTGAACAAATGGAAGTAACAGGATTATTGTTGGCAGATAATGTCAAAGATTCTGTTATTAGAAATTGTAAATTCAATATTGATTTTGATTGGACTCAAATTGATATTAAAAATATGGGTTTAATTGAATTTTCTGAAAACTCGAAAATTGAAAAACTCATTCTTGCAGGTGATATAAAGTGTAATGATTTGCAAAATGAAATGTATAGCTTCGGTATTGTGAATCAAACCAACAAACAATCCGTGATTTCGGATTGCATCACCCAAATTACTACTGTTGGCAAAAATACTGAAGAAATTAGCATACTAATTACCAAAGACTTAGCAGATAGTTCTTGTTTAGAAAACAACATCAATACTAACCCACATTCCAGTCATACAAGCGATCCAACAAGCATTCATGGAATGAATGTTTCTCCAAATTTATTAGGCAAATCTTATTATGCCAATGCATTACAATATGATTTTGATGACATTTGGGAATGGGGCGATAAAAAAGGTATTCTCTTACAAAAAGACAAAGCTAAATTTACCTTTACTATGTCAAAACACAATAATTCCAATATCGCAACCACTACCTTAACACCATTGGAACAACAATTAAAAGACAACATTTGGTTGTGGTAGAGTATTATGTTTGATTTAATAAAATCGGTAGGCGGTTCAGATTTGGAATTTAAACCAATCAAATATTTTATTGACAGCCTTTTTCGCCCAACCGTTACACCTGTGGCAGGAAGTGTGCTGTATGCAGATTTATATTTTGCAGTGGAGCATTCTGGCATTTATGTTGGCGACAATCAAATCAGCAACATTGTGGTGGATAGCCTACTGACTTGCGACTCCACTGTGCGACTGTCCGACCCTGCCAACTTTACCGAAAAAAGCAAGATGGGTAAAAAAATCTATGTCTCTTGTCGTGGTAAGCAAGCGGTGGGCGATGACAATGTCGGCAATGTGGCGTATGCACGAGTGGGCGAAAAAAGTTTTTATGGACTGGTGATTAAAAATTGTCATTGGTTTAGTGCCAACTGCGTATCGCAAAGCAATCGGTCAAGAAGTGGATTTACCCCTCCGTCTCTATCTTTGGATCTCGAACCCAATCTCGTTTGGCTTAAAAAAACCGCCGAACGAAAACTGGGGGCAAACAAATGGCTGTTATGGGATTGGGACAATACCGCCCAAAACGAGCCAGAACCTGACTGGGACGAGATTAATAAACAACTCAAACAACGCCCCTTAACGCCCGAATACCGAGAAGAACTTCGCCAAACGCTTGCTGATTATCAAGAGTATCAAGCCCAACTAGCCGATGAAAATTTGCCAACGGACATTCAAAAAAAGCTGACCACTTTTGGCGATACTGTGCAGGCGGTGGCGGACAAATACGATGAATACGCTGATTTTTTAAAGACAGTGGGCGGTGGGTTTAGTTATGATGAGCTTGTCAAAATGGAGCGGGCGGGCGATTTTAAACGCCTGATTGACGAGATGAAAAACAATCCGCACATTCAGGCGTTAATTAAAAAAATGGGCAGAAACTACATCAGCGAAACTCACAAACGCCAAACCAAAATCCCAAGAGCCAGCAAAAGCGAAGTGCATGGCACGCACCCGAGCGATGATTTAATGCGACTGTTGCCAAGCGAGCTTGTGAATTTGGACGATGACGATTTGCAAATGCTGTTTTATGCCAAACTTTTAGAAAAAAATCTTATCACTTATCAGCTGGCAGGGGTAACGCACGAGACGACTGATGAAGAATACACCAAAAATCAAGCCATTACAGGACCGATTGTCGCACTTTTGGACACATCGGGCAGTATGGGTGGCGAGCCGATTTTAAAAGCCAAAGCGTTGTTGTTTGCCATTGGTACGATTTTAAAGGCGGAAAATCGTCATTTGCATGTGGTGTTGTTTGGCGATACGGGCGAAATTTCCGAATTTAAACTAGAAAGGCGAGATGATTTGGCGGGGCTTGTGCGGTTTTTAAATAGCGGATTTGGCGGTGGGACGGATTTTGAAACGCCGCTACAAAGAGCGATTGAAATTATTGGCACTTATGATAATTATAAAAAGGCGGACATTTTGATGTTGTCGGACGGCGATTGTCAGTTAAATGATAACTTTGCCAAAAGGTTTGTCATTCAAAAACAAAATCACAATTGTATGGTGTATTCGGTGCTGTGCAATGGTGAGCGAGTGAGCGATAATTTTAGCGATGAAGTGCTGGTATTGTAGTTAAGCATCACTTGTCTTTTCGTTCGTGGCGAGCTTGTCGAACCATGAACGAAAAACCACCTTATCCTTTGATAGACTTTTGGCGAGCGGTTTTGGTTGTTTTTAAAGTCAATTCACCACAAAAAACCGCGATGATTATGCCATAAATCAATCAAAAAAAATACGGCAGTCTTTCAACTACCGTATTTTCTGTAAATATTCATTTAAGAATTATTTAATACGCATATCGCCTGTTTCTACAAAGCGTTGGTGCCAAGACAATGCTTCAAGCAAGATGTGCGGCGTTTGTAGTCCGCCTGCTTTTTCGGCACGGTCGTAGTAGTCACGCAGCATGTCACGATAATCAGGGTGCGAGCAGTTTTCGATGATGAGTTTGGCACGCTGGCGAGGCGCTTTGCCGCGCAGGTCCGCCATGCCTTGCTCTGTAACGATGAACATCACATCATGCTCAGTGTGGTCGTGGTGGCTGACCATTGGCACGATGGCAGAGATCGCACCGCCTTTTGCGGTCGATGGGCTGACATAGAACGAGAAAAAGCCGTTACGAGTGAAGTCGCCAGAGCCACCGATACCATTCATCATCTTGGTACCCATGACATGCGTTGAGTTCACATTGCCATAGATGTCCGCCTCGATCATCGAGTTCATGCCGATTACACCCAGACGGCGAATGACTTCTGGGTTGTTGCTGATTTCCATTGGACGCAGAATGATCTTGTCTTTTAGGAACTCAATGTTTTCATTGAAGCGAGCCAGTGCATCTGGGCTGAATGACAATGCCGTCGCTGATGCGGTTTTCATTTTCTTGGCAAGGATTAGATCCAGCATACCGTCTTGTAGTACTTCGGTGTAGCCAGTCAGATCATCAAACGGTGCATCTAGCAGACCTGCCATCACAGCGTTTGCGACATTACCCACGCCTGATTGAAGCGGCAGAAGGCTCTTCGGCAGACGACCTGCTTTGACTTCATGGTCAAGAAAATCGATGACCTGAGCTGCGATGCGCTTAGACACATCGTCAGGCTCGGCAAATTTAGAATTACGGTCGCCAGCATTGGTCAATACGATCGCCAATACCTTGTCAGCATCACATTCTAAATAAGGCGAACCAATGCGGTCAAATGGACCTGTAATTGGAATCGGCTTACGGTGCGGTGGCAGACCAACCTCAGCATACACATCGTGCATACCTTCTAGACCTTCGCTCAGCGCAGCGTTGATCTCGATGATGACTTTATCAGCGTTTTTCACCGCCTCAACACCATGACCGATACCCATCGCACAGATGATTTTGCCATCTTCGGTGATGCCAGCGGCCTCAATGATGGCGATGTCAAATTTGCCATAGAAACCTTGGCGCATTTGCTGCTCGACATGAGATAGGTGCATGTCTTGATAGTTGGTCAGACCTGCGTTGATGTTGTTACGCAGTGTTGGGTCCGATTGAAATGGTGAGCGGAAATGTACCGCAT
Source organism: Moraxella nasibovis (assembly GCF_029581575.1). Taxonomy (NCBI): domain Bacteria; kingdom Pseudomonadati; phylum Pseudomonadota; class Gammaproteobacteria; order Moraxellales; family Moraxellaceae; genus Moraxella; species Moraxella nasibovis. The sequence continues at coordinate 1,349,493 of NZ_CP089975.1, forward strand.
TCGCCTCTGCCAGCACGCCGTCGCACTCAGGGGCGGTCGATGCACCCGTCACCATGCCGATGCTGAAAGTTTCGCCTTTGGCGTGAGCGGCTTTGGCTTTGTTTGCGATGGCGGTTGGCAGTGCTTTTGGATAACCTGCCCCTGTAAAGCCAGTGATGGCAAGGTTCATGCCATCTTTGACAAACTCTGCTGCTTGCTCGGCAGTCATGACTTTTTCACGCAGGGCTGCGCTGCGGATACGATCGATTGACATAACAAATTCCTTTATGAAATTATAAAAAAAACCAAATAAATCCTCTACCTTCTTGGTAAAGTTAGCCAAATTTTAACATCTGTTTGGGATAAAATAAATAGCCAATTACAATAAATCGCATAAAATTTGCATTGGCAAAATCAATCAACACCCAATCACAGACCTGCCTTCAAACTTGCCACGATGAACTTATCCAAGTCGCCATTTAGCACCGCTTGCGTGTTGGAAGTCTCAACGCCAGTGCGCAAGTCTTTGATGCGTGAGTCATCAAGCACATAAGAGCGGATTTGCGACCCCCAGCCGATGTCGGATTTACTGTCTTCTAGCGCTTGCTGTTTTTCCATGCGTTTTTGCATTTCAAGCTCGTACAGCTTGGCACGGAGCATTTTCATGGCTGTGTCTTTGTTGGCGTGCTGAGAGCGTTCGTTTTGGCACGCCACGACCACACCAGTCGGCTGGTGCGTGATACGCACGGCAGAGTCGGTGGTATTGACATGCTGACCACCTGCACCGCTTGAACGATAAGTGTCAATACGCAGGTCAGCAGGATTGATGTCAATTTCAACATTATCATCAATCTCAGGCGAGACAAACACCGCCGAAAACGAAGTATGACGACCGTTGTTACTGTCAAATGGCGATTTGCGCACCAAACGATGTACGCCAATTTCGGTGCGTAGCCAGCCAAAAGCATAGTCGCCCTTGACCGCAATCGTCGCTGACTTAATACCAGCCACGCCGCCTTCCGACACTTCCAAAACTTCCGCCTTAAAGCCGTGCGACTCACACCAGCGTAAGTACATACGAAGGAGCATTTCTGACCAGTCTTGAGCCTCTGTACCGCCTGAGCCTGCCTGAATGTCCAGATAGCAGTTGTTGGCGTCCATTTCGCCACTAAACATGCGTTTAAATTCTAGGTCTTCGACTTTGGTGGTGGCGCTGTCAAGCTCACTTTCAACATCAGCAAGCAAGCTCTCATCATCTTCTTCCACCGCAAGTTCAAGCATGGCGCTCGCATCTTCTAAGGTGGCATCAAGGCTTTCAATCACTCCAATAATGCCGTCCAAAACGGATTTTTCTTTGGAAATTTTGGTGGCAAGCTCAGGGTCGTTCCAGATTTCTGGATTTTCAAGCTCCAAATTGACTTCTTCCAAGCGTTCTTTTTTGCCTTCGAAGTCAAAGATACCTCCGTAAGTCTTGACCACGCTCGGTCAGGTCTTTGATTTTATCTTGATATGGGGCGATTTCCATGATGATTTACCTTTTAAAATATAAAAACGAAAATAACACGAAATTATAGCAAATTTTGTAGAATTTGAGAATGAATTTATGGCAAATCTTCACGCATTTTAAAAAATCTCCCTAAAATCAGCAAGCACAAGCACCTCACTCTCATTCATATAAAAATCCACATCCACCGACTTATAACGCATGGCACAGCAGATATTCATCTCATTTTGGCGATAAGCTGGGCGTGGGTCTTGGGCGACAAGCTCGCAGATGATTTGCCAGTCATCGTCACCAAGTCGCTGATTTTGTACCAATTGGGCAAATTTTTGCTCGGCTTTTTCACACGCCTGCACCGCTCGCACGCAAGGCTTATCAAAACCTTTGGCATCTGCCACGCCATCAACGAACGGCAAATACGGCTTGACATCAACAATGGGCGTACCGTCTGCCATGTCCGCCCCAATTAAATGCAGCCGAACTTTTTCATCAACAAGCTCCACCTTATCAAGCCGCACCACCGACAACCCCAACGCTGACGGACGATACATACTGCGAGTGGCGAACACGCCCATTTTATCATTACCACCCAAACGGGGCGGTCGCACCTGCGGACGAAAGCCCGCCTGCTCTTTATTATGATGAAACTGCCACAAAATCCATAAATGACTGTAATTTTCAATACCCACAAACGCATCAGGATGATCATAAGGCGACACAAATTCAATGGTGCTTTTTACCGCCACCAAATTGGGCTGGCGTGGAATGCCAAATTTTTGCGACAAAGGCGAGCGATGATAAGCGATGATGGGTAGCGTATGTGTATTCATGGCGTTTTTGATGGATTTATGCTAAAATTAACAGTACTTATGCCAAAAAGTTAATAACGATTTGTCTGAAAAATCGCTATCATAGCACAGATTTTCTATGGCGTTTATTTTGTGATAAAATTTATCATCAATTGGCAAACACCATTCATTGATATCATTTATAAAAACATTTGGGGCATCTTATGTCAAAGTTCATCACAGAAACCGTCACCTATGTCCACCACTGGACAGACAGCCTATTTACCATCAAAACCACTCGTAGCGATTCATTGCGTTTTCGCAGTGGCGAGTTTGCCATGATTGGTCTGATGGTCGATGGCAAGCCTTTGGTGCGCGCCTATTCCATCGCAAGCCCAGCTTGGGCAGAAGAGCTGGAATTTTATTCCATCAAAGTGCAAGATGGTCCATTGACCAGCCGCCTGCAACACATCAAAGTCGGCGATGAGCTTTTGGTTTCCAAAAAACCAACAGGCACATTGGTACTAGACGACCTACTACCTGGCAAGCATCTATATCTGCTCGCCACAGGCACAGGGCTTGCACCATTTTTGTCGCTGACTCGTGAGCCTGAAGTGTATGAACGCTTTGAGAAAGTCATCTTGGTGCATGGCGTGCGTCATACCGAAGATTTGGCATATCGTGAGTTTTTTGAAAACGAATTGCCAAACGATGAAATCTTTGGCGAATGGGTGCGTGAAAAACTCATCTACTACCCAACCGTAACTCGTGATGACTTTAAAAACACAGGACGAGTGACTGATTTATTAAAATCTGGCAAGCTGTTTGAAGACATCGGCCTGCCACCGATGAATAAAGATGACGACCGTGTGATGATTTGTGGTAGTATGGCAATGAATGCCGACACTTGTGCCATCTTGGACGAGTTTGGTCTGACCGTCTCGCCACGCATGGGCGTACCTGCCGATTATGTGGTGGAACGAGCGTTTGTGGGTTGATTGACCCCAAATACCAAAAACGCACCATGTTACACTGGTGCGTTTTTTGTTGGTTTTAAAATATATCCAACTTAAATCACTTTTATGCAATGGCATCACGCAGCTGTGTCGCCAACACCGCCAATTCCTCTTGATCGGCAAATCCGCCCTCGTGTTTGCCCAATTCATGCACATGCGTTGGGATTAGGTGCATGTGGTAATGAAACACGCTTTGCCCTGCTTTGGCGTGATTAAGCTGCATTTGCACCACACCCTCCACACCCAATACAGCTCTTTGAGCCTTGATGACTTTTTGGGCGGTGGCGATGATGGCGGTGGCATACTCTAGGGGCAAATCTGTCAGCTCCACCGCCTGACACTTGCCAATCACCAGTACATGACCTGTCGCCTGCGGCATCACATCCATAAAGGCAAGCGTCATCTCGTCCTCATAAACCTTATGGCAAGGAATCTCGCCACGCAAAATCTTGGCAAAAATATTACTATTATCGTAAGTCATGCTACACTCCACAGCTTTTGAGACAGTTTTAAATCAAACCACAGCAGGCATTTTAGCACAGATTTTTCAAAATTGTTTTGCTAAATTTTGCCAAAACATTTGCCAATTTATGGTATAGTAAAACCAAATTTCACAAAGCCAGCTCTACTTATGACCGAACACACCTTTATCTTGCAAGAACTGCTGACCGACCCAGATTTTGTTTTTCGTACGCACAATGTCAAGATTGACAAATTTGTGATTGAAAAAGACTTACCAATGATGTTTTTGGCACATTATGACAGCATGCCTGACGACATCAAGGCCGACAGACCGCTGGATTTACCCATGCTCAAACTCATGAACGAGCAAGTGACTGCCAAGACTGCCTGTCAATGGTTGGATTTGCCAGACGGCACCATCAAAGCTGCCACACACATCAAAATCAGTGGCACGACCGTCATCGTCTGCGATGATTTCCCCCTAGCCTTGCATCTGTCTTTTACCAACACCGCCAAAGACACACAGGCGGTCTATACCGACAACCTGCCCCAAGCCCTAGCCAGTGAAGCAGATGGCTTTGTCCTGACAGGCAATGTGCATGTTCTACACAAAAATCCTGCCAAACAGCTTATCAGCGTGGATTTTGACGATGACGAATTCATCATCACTACCAATGACAGCTACACACGCCTGCCGAACGCTCACGCACTGGCGACCACACACACACTCAATCTTTTAAAAGACCGCACGCCACAAGCATTGGCGTATCTGCATGATTCCATTCATCACAAAATCATGACGCATTATGAAACGCACGCCTAGCCATTTTTTATGATTAAATCATCAAAAATCCATAACACAAACAAAAAAGACCTTAAATAATTAAGGTCTTTTTGGTATCAATATTTATCAGCCTTTTAAAACGGCAAAAATCTCATCACGCACGGTATTGATGTCTTTTGTGCCATCAAAATCATGATAGGCTGGGGCATTTTCGCCAGATTTTGCCACTGATTGATAATGATCAATCAACGCCGCCGTCTGTGCATGATACACGCCAAGACGATCACGCACCACCTCTTCTTTATCGTCATCACGCTGCACCAGATCCTCGCCAGTGATGTCGTCCTTGCCCTCAACTTTTGGCGGGTTGTAGATGACATGATAGGTGCGACCTGATGGCAAATGCGCGCGTCTGCCTGACATACGGCTGACGATTTCGTCATCTGGCACGCTGATTTCGATGACATGATCAATGGCAACGCCTGCCTCCGCCAAGGCTTGTGCCTGTGCGATGGTGCGTGGGAAACCATCAAAAATACAGCCATTGACACAGTCAGGCTGTGCGATACGCTCTTTGACCAGATTGATGATCAGCTCATCAGACACCAATTGACCAGCATCCATGACACTTTTGGCGATTTTGCCAAGCTCAGTGCCTTCTTTGATAGCGGCACGCAACATATCGCCTGTTGAGATTTGTGGGATATTAAATTCCTTAGAAATAAGCTGGGCTTGCGTACCCTTGCCTGCACCCGGCGGTCCTAATAAAATAATGCGTAGCATGATATTCTCCAAAAAAAAATACAACCAAAAACAATGTTACACTATAAACCACCCAAGCCAATTGTTCAAGTAATTTTTTGGTAAGTTCACCAAAACTTGTCTTAAAAACAGCTAAGGCAAATTTGACCCAATAAAAAACAGCACTCGACACGCTGTTTTTTATTGCAAAGTAAATGCATCAAGGCACGATTTGCGAGATTGTCAAAGACACGCTATTGCTGGTCTTGGCAAGTGGCGCAGGATTGGCAGCAAAGTCGCCCGACTCTGACACCGCCCCACCAGAGTGGCTAATGCGGGCATTCACCACCAAGCTGTCACTTTCACGACCGCCACTCAAAGTGCGTGTCGGCATCATGGCGTCATTGTCGCTGAGCGTGACCACAATCTGTCCGCCCTTGATCTGATTGACAGGCAGACGCTTGACCGCATAAGGTGCGCCGCCGTTGGCAGATGAGATGGACACAAAAAGCACATCGCTTTCGGTCAGCTGCATGAGCAATGAATCGCTGACCGTTACCTGCACCTGAACGCCTTGGGCAGCCTTAGCCTCCTGAGATTCGATGTTAGCAAGCAAGGCATCAAGACTCGTCAAAGCCTCGCTACGGTCGCCAGATTTGGCAGCGACACTTGAACGCAGCTTATGCACCCAAGCTTTGGCATTGGTGAAATTGCCCGCACGAGTTTCGCCCATCGCCATCATCATCTGTGCGCCTTCATGGTCTGGCACTGCCTGTAAAATACCAAGCACCACTTCACGAGCCGTCGCATCCAGTGCGCCATTATTGACAAAAAAACTTGTCTGCGCATAAGTCATGGCAATCTCAATATTATCAGGCTCCAAGCGATGCGCCCTTGACAAAGCCTCCAATGCTTGCGGCTTGGCATCCAGCGCCCCAAACAGCTCAGACAGACGCATCCAGCGGTTTGCGTCATAGGCATTGGCATGGACATTGGTCTGCATGGCAGAGATGAGCGCTGAGCTGTCTTTGGTTGCCCATTCTGGTGGCGTATCAATCTTACCAGTCAATAAGTCATCTGCCACCTGCCCAACTTCATCTTGCGCCGCCCACAGAGTAAAGACAGGCGTACGATCAGATGTGGTCAGATAAGCCAGCGCTGCCAAAAGCGGAATCCAGATGAGCACGATCAGACGAGACTTAGCTCCTACTGGCGCATGGCTCTTGGCGTGCGTCTGAGCGGCGATGAGCTGGCGTTTTAGTTCGGTGGACTGTGCAGCATAATACGCCTCATCGATCACGCCTGCCGCCTTATCAGCATCTAGCTCAGCGATGCGATTGTGAAACGCCTCCACATTCACCGCCATCAGCCGATTATCATTCACCGCTCGCCCTTTCATCCACGGATAAATCACCACGAGCGACACCAATACTGCCATAGCAGCACACAGAGTGAAAAATAGCCATAAAGTCGGCGTCATCGCTTACTCTCCTTATCATGTGCCTTTAAAATCTCAGACAGTCTTACCTCTTCTTTTTCACTCAGCTTTGTGTCTGTCGCCTCAGGCACTGCACGGGGTCTTTTGACTTTCAGTAGCCAGCCGCCAATGAGCAGCACCAATAACAGCGGCGGAAAAAACCACAAAATCCAAGTCGATGGACGCACTGGCGGCTTATAACTGATGAAATCGCCGTAACGCTCAAACATATAATCCCGAATCTCGGTGTCACTTCTGCCATCATTGATCATCTCGTAGGTTTTTTGCTTTAAATCCAAAGCAATGGGGGCGTCTGAGCCTGCCAGATTTTGATTTTGGCATTTTGGACAACGAAGCTCTTCAATGAGCGCACGATATCGAGTTTCATCTTCGGCTGTTTTAAATTCATAGACTTCAATATTTGCCCACGCAGAAGTCATCACTCCCAAAAAGAGCGCCGTCATGACTACTTTTTTCATACTCCACCCCTAGCTGCACGCACGCATTTTTGCATCTTCATCCAGCGACTCATCGCCGATGGCAGTAAGACAAGGCTGAATGTCGCTCACCCAGTTTTCCTCGCCAACCTCACCCAAAATGTGCTTATACACCACACCTTTGGCATCGACAACGAAAGTCTCTGGCGCACCCGTCAATCCCAAATCAAGCGCATATTGACCATCCAAATCTTGCACAGAATACAAAAACGGGTCTTGATATTGATTCAAATAACCAAGCGCATCAGACAACTCGTCTTTATAATTGATGCCCACCATCGGCACGCCTTGTGCATGTAACTGCATCAAAAATGGATGTTCAACATAGCAAGTCTGGCACCACGAGCCCCAGACATTCAACAAAAACGGCGTCTTTGGCAGGTCAGCATTCGTCATCGTACGGGTCGTATCAGACAGCAGTGGCAAGCTAAACGCCGGCAAAGGCTTATTCACGGTCGTACTGACCTGAATGTCTGTCTCCTTACCCAAACGGAAATAAAACAGCATCATCGCAAGTAAAAATACCAACAAAGGCAAAATAAAAATCCACGCGCGTTTGTTTGTTTTTGTCATGCCAAGTCTCCTAGTGATTAGATTTTAGTTTTTTAAGGCGGTAGCGCTTATCCAGCATGGCAATCAGACCACCCAGCGCCATCAATATCGCCCCAAGCCACAGCCAGCGTACCATCGGCTTAACATAAACTCGTACCGCCCAAGTATCTTCAGCTTTGGCTTCATCGATGATGGGTTCACCCAAAGCGATATAAAGCTCATTGAGCAGGCTTGGGCGAATGCCCACTTCGGTCATCGGCATCATCGAGACGACATAATTGCGCTTTTCTGGATACAGCGTGGTTAGGACTTTATCGCCTTTTTTGACTTGTACAGTGGCACGAGTGGCGTCGTAGTTTGCACCTTTGACGGTCTCAAAGTCCTGCAAATAAAAATCATAGCCTTGTACATGCACGCTGTCGCCCACCGTCATCGCCACATCTTTTTCAAGACTCATCGCCGACACGCCTGCCACACCCAGCGCCGTCACCAGCACGCCAATGTGCGCAAGCTGCATGCCGTAGTAGCTTGGCGTGAGTTTTTTAAGTCCGTCAGCAAAGCCTTTGGCATGGCGCGTTTTATCTTTAATATCGAGCACCATAAAGGCAAGCACCCACACAGACAATGCCGCCGTGATGTAAGCCCCTTTGTCAAAATGCGCATACTCTTCTAGCATACTCATCATATAGGCGACCACCGCACCCAGCACAAGCGCACTGACAGCACAAGTAAGGATTGTCGTCAGCAGTGGGCGGCTGTCGTATTTATAACGAAGGCAAGCGCCGATACCCATAAAGGCAAGCAGCAGCCAAGTCAGCGGCACAAAAAGTGCATTAAAATAAGGCGCACCCACCGACACCTGCCCCCATTTAAAGGCATCAGCAAGCATCGGATATAGCGTACCTAGTAGCACCACCAAAGTCGCCACCAAAAGAATGATGTTGTTGATGACCAGTACCGTTTCACGAGATTTTAGCTCATATCGACTCTCGACCGTCAGACGCCAGCCACGCAGCGCAAACATCAACAAGCCTGCGCCGATCACCACGCCCAAAATCGCCAAAATCGCCAAGCCACGAGTCGGGTCAGCGGCGAATGAATGCACCGAAGTGATCGCCCCAGAGCGTACCAAAAATGTGCCAAGTAACGACAAGGCGAACGCAAAAATTGCAAGCATCATCGTCCACGCCTTAAACACGCCCCGCTTTTCAGTCACCGCCAATGAGTGCATCAGCGCTGTCACCGCAAGCCAAGGCATGAGAGACGCGTTTTCAACAGGGTCCCAAAACCACCAGCCACCCCAGCCAAGCTCATAATACGCCCACCAAGAACCGATGGCGATACCCAAAGTCAAAAAGCCCCAAGCTGCCACCGTCCAAGGGCGAGACCAACGAGTCCATACCGCATCCAGTCGCCCTGCCCACAGCGCCGCCATACAAAAAGCAAAAGGCACCGCCAAGCCCACATAGCCCATGTACAGCATCGGTGGATGGAAAATCAAACCAGGGTCTTGGAGCAATGGGTTTAGATCCACGCCATCAACAGGAATGTTTGGCAAAGTGCGTTCAAATGGGCTTGATGTAAAAATCAGCATGAGCAGCATCATCACCTGCACCATGCCAAGCACAGACAGCACACGAGCTCTCATGTCAAGTGGCAAAGCACGGCTAAACACCGCCACCAGCATACACCACGCCGCCAGAATCGTCACCCACAAAAGCAGTGAGCCTTCATGACCACCCCAAGTCGCCGACAGCTTATAATACCAAGGCAGAAGGCTGTTAGAATGACTGGCGACATACACCAGACTAAAATCATTATAAATAAAGCCTGTCATCAATGCCGCAAACGATGCTGCCATCGCCACAAACTGCGCCACCGACAAGCTGGGTGCCAAACGCTGCCAATGTACTTGCTGCTTGATGACGCCAATGGCAGGCAAAATCGCCTGCAACAGTGCAATCACCAGCGCAAGCAGTAACGCAAAATAACCCAATTCTGTAACTAACATAACAACATACCTTCTACACCAAATCAGCAAACCGCCTTGGCATAAAAATCAAAAATAAAAATAAAACGCAATATTTTGGGCGAAAACTTGTTCGCCCCAGTCACTACGATAAACATCACGATAAATTTTGCAATGTCTTAAAAAAACACCGCCAATAAATGCAGCCAACCTGCCAAAAGCCCTGTGATCGCCCCAAGCACGACCAAAGTCATTTCATCTTCTTTAAAGGCAGGTCGCAGTAGGTTTTGAAATTCTTGTGGTGACAAAGCACGAATGCGACTTTCAAACAGCCCAAATATCTTGCTGGCTCGAGAAGTGTTGAGCTTAGGGTCTCGGATCGGTACCATCGTTGCGTCGATGGATTTGTCGATGATCGTATCTTTAAATTCATCAAGCTCGCGGCTGGTCATGCCGACTTTTAGGCTGGTCGCCACGACGGGCGCTTCCAAAAGATCATAAAGATGCTTTTTGACGAGCGTTCTGGTCTCGCCAGCTTTGACACCATACATCATCTCGTGCATGATGTTTTCAAGTGTGACAAGCTCATTAACCACGATCTCAGCAAACACGCTCGACACCTCATCTTGGCGTTTCATAAAGCCGCCTTGCCAAGTATAGCGGTGAAGGTGTGGCACCATAAAATGAATGCCATTGGCATCACGGCGAAACACACGAATGAAAGGAATGTGGCGTGGCTCGACGGGGTTGAACACCATCCAGATGGCAATCCAGTTGGTCAAGGCGCCCCAGATGGCAGCAAAAAACGGTACCGTCCAATGCTCGGGCACAAAATAAAAAATCCCCATCTGAATGATACCAAAGCCAAAGCCGATGAGCGCACTGATCTTCCAGATGAAGTTGATTTCTTTTTTGCCCACTCGCAAAAACATGTCCACCATGAGCTTGCGGTCGCTCTCCATCTTGCGCACGATCATCTGGCGCATGTCCACAAGACTTTCGACATTATAAGTCAAATCCATCACCAGCGCCTTCATGATGACCGACAGCTCTTTGTGCGCATGGGCATAGATGCGGCGACGAATGGCGTAAGGCATGGTATTCCACAGCCCCTGATGGCGTTCATACATGATCTCATCGATGAGCTGTTCTAGGTTTTTATCGACCGTGGCGGTGATGAATTCTGCCATCTCCTCAGGCTCCATCGCCCGAAAAAACTCATCCAAATTACCAAGCTTAGACAAAGTCTGATCGACAATGATGCCTGATATCTTGCCCGCTTTGGCAGGAACAATGCCTTGCCAACCCAAGCCTTTAAGCCCAAAAGGCAAGCCATCAATGCGAATGCCCCAAAACCGAATCGGGCGAAACAGCATTTCAAGCGCCATCCATACATGCGCCCAAGTGACAAATGCCGTCACAGGCGGAATCGTCAGCATGGCGATGAATTCAGGATGCGCAGCAAGGGCTTGCCAAATAGAGTTAAACATATCAAAGAAATGATGAGACATGACGGATGGCATTATACCACAATATCACAGCTTGTGCATACTCAAAGATTTTGTGGCAGTTTAACTGTTACCCCACCAACCACACCCACCTTTTGCCAATCTTAGGATAATCTTAGGATAAATTGATACTCAGGATAAATTCATGACAAAAAATCCAAAAATTTCATCAACGCAATGCCAAGTAATGCCAAATCATGCTATAATATTCCGCCCAGTTTCATTCACTCATTACATTTAGCCAGTCAGCCAACGCCCATCATGAGAGACTCCATCAACAGCGACGATCAAAACAGCCGTGTATTTAGCCGCCGCATTGGCATCTTGGGGCTCATCATTCTTTTGGGCACAGGCGTCCTTTTGGCTCGATATGGCTATTTGCAAGTCGCTCAGCACAGCCAATTTGTCACCGCCGCCGACAACAACCGCATCAAACTGATTTCAAACCCACCCTCTCGTGGACACATTTACGACCGAAACGGCATCTTACTTGCGGACAATAAACCTGTATTCACCGTCATCATCTCCCCTGATGAAGTGGAAAATGCAGCACACACCCTAGCACTGTTAAAGCCCATCTTTGCGTTAAGTGACGAGGAAGTGACGGACATTTTGGCACGCATTGACAAATCAAAAAACAACCCTGTCACTGTCAAAATCAACCCAACCGAGGCACAAATTGCACAGTTTAGCGAACGCAAACCCTTTTTTCAAGGTGTCAGTATTCAGACCAAGCTGACTCGCACCTATCCTTATGACGACCTATTTGCCCATGTCATCGGCTATGTCGGACGCATCAATGATAAAGAATCCAAAGCCATCAAAGCCGACCCTGTGAGCGAACGCCTATATGCTGGCACGGATTTGATTGGCAAGCTTGGCATCGAAAAGCAGTACGAGGACATTTTGCTTGGCGAGCCGGGGCATCAGTCGGTCGAGACCAATGCGCATGGCGATGTGCTGCGCCGCTTAGACACCAAGCCGCCCGTCGCTGGCAATGACATCTACCTAAGCCTTGATTATGGTTTGCAAAAAGTCGCCGCCGACCAGCTGGGCGGCAGACGAGGCGCCATCGTCGCCCTAGACCCTAGAAATGGCGAGGTCTTAGCATTCGTCTCAAACCCAAGCTTCGACCCAAACCCATTCATCTCAGGCATCTCATCAAAAGCTTATGGCGCCCTTCGAGACGACATCGATCAGCCACTTTATAATCGAGCTTTGCAAGGGCTCTATCCACCCGCCTCCACCATCAAGCCCTTTGAAGCGATGGGGATTTTGCATTATGGCATCATGGATTGGCAAGACACCATTTTTGACCCTGGTTATTTTAGTCTGCCGGGTGACAGCCATCGCTTTCGTGACTGGAAACGAGGCGGACACGGTACAGTCAATATGGCAAAATCCATCATCATGTCGGTGGATACTTATTATTACAAAAATGCGCACACGATGGGCATCGATCGGCTGCATGAGTGGATGACAGCATTTGGCTTTGGCAAAAAAACAGGCATCGACCTACCCAATGAAAAGGCAGGACTCATGCCCTCGCCAAAATGGAAAAAGGACACCTATAATAAAGACTGGCTGCCCGGTGAGACGATTTCTGTCTCCATCGGTCAAGGGGCGTTTTTGGCAAGTCCTTTGCAAATCGCTGCTGCCACTGCCACCACTGCCAACAAAGGCTTGATCACCACGCCGCACTTTTTAAAACGCTCAGAAGGCGCAAAGCCTGTCTTTATTCCAGACAAACCCACTGGGCGCATCAATTTTAATGGCACAGAAGAAGACTGGCTGCGTATGCACAAAGCGATGGAAGACACGCTGATCATCGGTACAGGCAAGGCGGCTCGTTCACCTTCATATCGCAGTGCGGGCAAAACAGGCACCGCTCAGGTAAAATCGATCGCCCAAGGCAAATCTTACAACAAAGCTGCCTTGAGCGAACGCCACTGGGACCATGCTTGGTTTATGGGCTTTGCACCCGTAGAAAAGCCAGAAATCGCCCTTGCCATCTTGGTAGAAAACGGTGGCGGCGGTGGCTCGGTGGCAGCACCCATCGGGCGCGTGCTGTTTGACTACTGGATGCTTGGGCGTCACAAAGACCCAGTCTTGCCACCAAGTGAAAGCGAGATGATCGCCATCCGTGCCGAAAAGCAAGCCAAAATGCAGGCAAAAATCGACGCTTATCTTGCCGCCAAAGCCCAAGAAGAACAACTAAAAAAACAAGAAGCCGAGCAGTCATCAGCAGCCAGTCAAACCGCCAAGCCTGCTCAATAAGTCATGAATGAGCCATGATTAAGCCATGAATGATACGACAATACAGCCATGAAAAAAACCAAAGCACTACCAAGCACGCCCAAAAGGTCAGAAAAATCCAGCAAATCTGCCCGCCAAAATACCACCAATCAAGTGCGTATCATCGGCGGACAATTCAAACGCCGTAACATCAGCTTTATTGATGCCGATGGGCTGCGCCCCACGCCAGACCGCCTGCGTGAGACGATTTTTAACTGGTTGATGGGTGATTTGCAAGACGCAAAAGTGCTCGATGTCTGCGCAGGCTCAGGGGTGCTGGGTTTTGAAAGCCTGTCTCGTGGTGCGTCTTTTGCCGTCATGATTGAAGCCAATCAAGCCCAAGCATCAGAATTAAAACGCAACGCCGATGTTTTAAAACTAAGTAAATCTGACATTCACATCATTCACGCCACCGCCCAAAGCGCCCTACCCACCCTAGACGCATCATTTGATGTGATTTTTATCGATCCACCTTATGCGCTCAATCTATGGCATGAGATCTTGACACTCATCATCAAACATCGCCTGACTCATGCCGACACGCTGATTTATATAGAAAGCGATCAAGCGCTGGATAGATTGATTGAGTCGTTCAGCTTAGATATAATAAAATCTGCCAAAGTTGGGCAAGTGTTTGCAGGGATTTTTAAGCCACCACACCAGCCACTTTAAGCACAGATAAAAATCAGACAATTTAAGCATTTTTAGTGATTGCACTTCATCAAAAAATACGCTATAATGACCGCTGTTTTTTGAGAGCCCTTCGTTTCCCCAACTCAAAAGCAAGTGATTTTAAGCCTTTGGGCTTGATATTATTTGCATACTCTCAAACTCAACTAAATAGGTTTTATATGACTACTACTATCAGTGCCAAACCCGCTGAAGTTGTACATGACTGGTATGTCGTGGACGCTGAAGGCAAAACGCTAGGTCGCCTAGCTTCTGAAATCGCTTCTCGTCTTCGTGGCAAGCACAAGCCATCGTACACTCCACACGTTGATACTGGCGATTACATCGTTGTTATCAATGCTGACAAAATTGCTGTTACTGGCAAAAAAGCAGAAGACAAGAAGTACTATCGTCACACTGGCTATCCAGGCGGTATCAAAGAGACTAACTTCACCAAGCTTCTAGCGCACAAGCCAGAAGATGTATTGTTCAAGGCCGTTAAAGGTATGCTACCAAAAGGTCCTTTGGGCTATGCAATGATCAAAAAGCTAAAACTGTATGCGGGTACTGAACACCCACACGCAGCACAGCAGCCACAAGTTTTAGACATCTAAGGAGATAAACATGGAACGCAATTATGGTACAGGTCGCCGTAAGACTTCTACTGCCCGTGTTTTCCTGTCTAAAGGCACTGGCAACATCGTTATCAACGGCAAATCACTAGACGAATACTTTGGTCGTGAGACTTCTCGCATGGTTGTTCGTCAGCCACTTGAACTACTTGAACTAACCAACAGCGTTGATCTATACATCACTGTTGTTGGTGGCGGTGCAAGCGGTCAAGCAGGTGCGATTCGTCACGGTATCACTCGTGCGTTGATCGAATCTGACGAAAGCCTAAAACCTGCCCTAAAAGCAGCTGGCTTCGTGACTCGTGATGCTCGTGAAGTTGAGCGTAAAAAATTGGGTCTGCGCAAAGCGCGTCGTCGCCCACAATTCTCAAAGCGTTAATTTTTACGCTGTTGCGAATTTCAAAAAAACTCTCGTTTTTCGGGAGTTTTTTTATTGTCTTTTTTACTGCCTTTAAAAGTCAGATGCGCTTGGAAAAACCGATGGTCTTTTTGTCATCTTTTTTGGTTTATCAAGCGCAGTATTTTATAAATTTTCGTACTGACAAGACTTGATTTTTTGGTGGGCATTTTAGCAATTTTATTAAATTTATTTATTAGTTTTTATAAATATGTTTTTAAAATTTAATTTAATAATAACATCATCAATTCCCACTCAGACAGTTGGATATTGCACCATTTTTACAAAAAAATCGTCATTTTTGTCAATTCATTAAAAATTTTGCGACTTTTTTTCACAAGATAGCAACAGAACAATTTATTTTATGACAAAAATAGCTTAAAATAGACATGTTTTAATACTAGTAAATAGGCACAGCAAATGTGAGTGTCAAACAAAACCATTTTGTTACACATTCACACACCCAGTATGGGAATTTTCCCATTCTTTATTCTGGAGGAAGTTTTAATGAGCCATGCCGAAGGCGTGAATGTTAAACGCCGTAGAGTCCTAATCGCAACCACCGCTGCCATCGGCGCAGTCGGTGTCGGTGCGATCGCCACCCCATTTGTGCGCTCTTGGTATCCAAGTGCGAAGGCGGAAGCTGCGGGTGCTGCCGTTGTCACTGACATCAGCGGCATCGAAAACGGTCAAATGATCACCGTAAAATATCGTGGCAAACCCATCTTCATCGTCAAGCGTACCGACGAAATGGTGGCAAATTTAAGTAAAGTCACCCCAAAACTTGCCGACCCAAATTCCGATGGGTCAGTACAGCCTGAATACTGCAAAAACGAAACACGCTCGATCGAACCAAGCATCTTGGTCGTTGAGGGTGTTTGTACGCATTTGGGCTGTGCGCCGATTTTCCGTCCTGAGGTCGGTGCAGCCGATTTGGGCGGCGCTGATTGGTTTGGCGGCTTCTTCTGCCCTTGCCACGGCTCAATGTACGACTTATCAGGCCGTGTTTATAGCGGCATGCCAGCACCGCTGAATCTTCCGATTCCAGAATACGGCATTGATGGCACAATCTTGACTGTCGGGGAGGCATGATCATGAGTATCGCTAAGAAATTGATGAGCTGGGTGGATGCACGCTACCCTGCGACCGAGACTTATGAATACCATATGTCCAAATACTACGCACCAAAGAACTTCAACTTTTGGTATTTCTTTGGTGTATTGTCTATGGTGGTGTTGGTAAACCAGCTGGTTACAGGCATTTGGCTTACCATGATGTTCAACCCAAGTGCTGAGGGCGCATTCGCCTCGCTAGAATACATCATGCGTGATGTCAAAGGCGGCTGGCTGATCCGTTATATGCACTCAACAGGTGCCTCTGCCTTCTTCGTGGTGGTTTATCTGCACATGTTCCGTGGTCTGCTTTATGGCTCATACCAAAAGCCTCGTGAGTTGGTATGGATCATTGGTATGGCGATTTACCTATGCCTCATGGCGGAAGGTTTCTTCGGCTATCTACTACCTTGGGGTAACATGTCATTCTGGGGTGCTCAGGTTATTTTGAACCTGCCTGCTGCGATTCCGTTCATCGGTGACGCTTTGGGCGAGTGGGTAAAAGGTGACTACATCATCTCAGGCATCACCCTAAACCGTTTCTTTGCGCTGCATGTTGTGGCGATTCCGTTGATCTTGGTTGGTCTTGTGTTCATGCACTTGGTTGCTTTGCACCATGTCGGCTCAAACAACCCAGACGGCATCGACATCAAGAAACTCAAAGACAAAAATGGCGTACCGCTTGATGGCGTACCATTCCATCCTTACTACACCGTGCATGACATGGTAGGTATCGTGGTATTCTTTATTTTCTTCTTTGCTGTGGTGTTCTTCGCCCCAGAAGGTGGTGGCTACTTCCTAGAAAAACCAAACTTTGAAGCAGCAAACGCTCTAAAAACACCTGCACACATTGCCCCTGTTTGGTACTACATGCCTTACTACGCCATGCTGCGTGCGACACCATCGATGTTCGGCTCTGCCCTACCGGGTGTTATCGTGATGTTTGGTGCGATCGCCATCTTGTTTGTACTGCCATGGCTTGATCGCTCGCCTGTACGCTCGATTCGCTACAAAGGCATCTTGTCTAAGATTGCGCTTGCCATCTTCGTGGTCAGCTTCTTGATCCTAGGCTATCTAGGTGGTGTATCTTCTACACCGACAGGCACCATCGTTGGTCGTATTTGTACCATTTTATACTTCTTGTACTTTATCTTGATGCCGTTCTACACATCAATTGAGAAATGCAAACAACCACCAGAACGCGTAACCGGAGGCCACTAATGAAAGCATTTAACCTAAAAACCCTAGGTGCAGGTCTGCTTTTGGCGGGTGCTGGTATCGTGGCAAGCCCATCAGCCCTTGCTGCTGGTGGTCATGGTTGTGGTGAGTACACCGAAGCTGACGGCACAAAAGTCACCCTAGAATGTAGTACAGCGCCGATTGACCTGACCAATAAAGGCTCGCTACAGCGTGGCGCTGCGGTGTTCATGAACTACTGCGTGGGCTGTCACTCAGCCCAGTATGTGCGTCACTCACGCATCGCCAAGGATCTTGACATTCCACCAGAGTTGATGGAAAAATATCTGATGGTCAGCGCTGATCAAATCGGCGACCATGTGACCGCTGGCATCGATCCTGAGCTACAAGGCGCATGGTTCGGTGCAGCGCCACCAGATTTGTCATTGGTGACTCGTCTGCGTGGTGATGACTGGGTATATACCTACCTGCTGTCATTCTACGAAGACCCAAGCCGTCCTTGGGGTGCGAACAACTTGGTACTGGCAAATGCTGCCATGCCACATGTGCTGCACAACCTACAACAAGAGCTTGGCGAAGAAGAATATAAAGATCGCGTTGGCGACCTAGTCAACTTCATGGCATGGATGGCAGAGCCTGTCCGCCATGACCGTAAAATCTACGGCGCATTTGTCATCTTATTCCTACTGATTCTTTTGATTCCAGTATATCTGCTGAACAAAGAATTCTGGAAAGATATCAAATAATCCCAAGCGATTATAAAGCCAGTGTGAATACACTGGCTTTTTTATTTTTATTTAAGAATATGATCACTTCGTTAGACTTCAAAAATACATAAGCTTAGACAGGACAAGCTTTTAAAATTATCAGAGTCATTTAAAAATACAATTTTCAAAGATGGGTTTTATTTAGGTTTTTAGAAAAAAAATCGTTTTTTTTTTTTTTTTGATTTTATGTTAATATCGATATTAACATATGGTTTCATTATTTTACAAATATTAAGGATTTTGTTATGAACAAAAGCTACCGAGTCATCTTTAATCATGCCACAGGCGTGTATCAATGTGTGTCGGAGTTTGCCAAAGCAAAAGGCAAAACCAAGTCGGTCAAGGCGGTAGTCGCTGCGATAAGTTTGGCTTTAAGTGGAGCAAGCTTTGCAGCTGTCGGATATAGCACCGATCAGAATGTAACACAGCCTGTCAGTTTCGACCAATCCATTTATTTTGCACCAAATGCCGCTGACAATATGGTCGTTAGCATTCAGCCAAATGCAGCCTTAAACATGATTCAGGCTGGAAATACCAGTGGTGCATATATGATTGGCGTGGGTCATAACGGTCAAGCGGCAGTAGATGTCAATCAAGGTTTGATTGATTCTAAAGACAGTGTTTCTGTTGGTATTTTTCAAAGCGGGGTTGGTCAAATTGATTTAAACAACCGGTCAACTTTGAATGTCGCCAACATTCTGCACATTGGTAGTGAAGGCAATGGAACGTTGAATATTAATGACGGTTCAAATGCGACAGTTGGATCAAACATCACTGTTGCAAAAGCAGCCACCTCTACCGGTCAAATTAATATCGACAATGGATCAAAACTTGCCACTTCTGAAATGTTTATTGGTGATGAAGGCAAAGGCATTGTGTCAGTATTGCAAGACAGTACTTTGGATGCGCAGTCTCGAATTATTCTAGGCTCTGTCCAAGACAGCGCTGGCGAACTCAATGCCGCCGGTAACAGCACTATCAATACCAACGAAATGGTCGTTGCCAATCGTGGAAACGCTACCGTTAATCTCAATGGTGGCACTGCGAACACGAATTTTGTGGCCTTAGGTTACAGTGCCACTGGTGTTGGTACCGTTAATGTTGATAACGGTGGCAAGCTTTTGGTGCAGGAGCGCGGCACACAGTCTAATTCGGGTAATCTGATTGTGGGTGGAGTTGGCACAGGTCATCTTAATATTCTTAATGCTTCTCAAGTTGAGACCAGAGATCTTGCAGCTGGGCACGCTTCAGATAGCAAAGACAGTACCATCACTGTGGATGGTAGCGGCTCAAAATTACACGCTGATGGTGAAATTCAGATCGGCTATGAAGGCAAAGCTGTGCTGACTGTGAAAAACGGCGCTCAAGTACACAGCAATGAAAATATTTTAACCGCCAGTAAAGCTCGAAATGCTGTCGGAGAGATCGTTGTTGATAATGCCTCATTGACCGCTGATAAAAGTTTGGCAATTGGTGGTGCAGGTCTTGGCAAGCTTACGCTCAATCGAGCTCGAGTTGCTACAAACGAGCGTATCGTCATCGGTGATGATCCAACAGCCAGAGGCAGCATCGATAGCACTAGATCCACCATAACGGCAGCTGAAATGTCTGTTGGTGGCTATGGCGATGGGTCGCTGCACTCAACAGGAAGTACGCTAAATATTTCTAATGTCTATCTTGCTCATGCCGAGGGAGGCAAAGGTCTTCTTGTAATCGATGATGGCAAACTTAATTCAGACCAGCTAATCATCGGTGCTGCAGGGGAAGGTATTGTAATGGCAGCTAACGAAAGCACGATCAATGCCACCCGACTTGTGCATATCGGTGGTCAAGGCCTGGAAAACACCCATGCTGAAGGTCATTTAATGCTGGGTAATGACACAGTTTTAACAACAGACGCACTGGTGATTGGCGGTGTTGGCAAAGGCGTGTTGCAGGCATTAAATAACACATTGCTAAATGTGGGTGAAATTACCCGCTTCCCTCAATCAACGAGCAGTTCGGCTTATTTTGATAATGCTACTATCAAACTTACAGGTCAAGATCCGCTTTTATTTCAAAATTTCAGATCTACAGATACGATTGAAATTAAGCAAGGCGGCTTGACCATCGATACCCAAGATCGCAATTATCTACTTGATGATTCGCATAATGCTCGCATCACAGGTACGGGCAGCTTAACCAAAAAAGGCACCGGCTTGCTTAGCATGGCATCATCAGCCAAAGCGTGGCATGGCAAAACTCAGATCGATCAAGGCACCCTACGCCTAGTGGGCGACTATAGCATGAAAGATGGCGAGGTGGTGCAAGTGGGGCTAAATAGCCTGTCTGATTATGGTAAACTGGCCGTAACAGGCACCGCCAACATTAGCAAAGGCTTGCTTGAAGTGAAAGCCTCTGAAGCTGTTAAAAACTTAAACAGTGGCCAGTGGAATGATGTTGTTACCGCAGGCACATTGGTTGGTCAATTTACCCAGGTTAGTGATAACAGCCCGCTGGTAAACTTCGAAGCGGATTATTCTGATGCCAATAAAGTTCATCTAAGAATGGTTCAAGAAACGGTTACACCTACGCCTGAGCCAACGCCTGAGCCAACGCCTGAGCCAACGCCTGAGCCAACGCCTGAGCCAACGCCTGAGCCAACGCCTGAGCCAACGCCTGAGCCAACGCCTGAGCCAACGCCTGAGCCAACGCCTGAGCCAACGCCTGAGCCAACGCCTGAGCCAACGCCTGAGCCAACGCCTGAGCCAACGCCTGAGCCAACGCCTGAGCCAGGCATTGTCGGCGCTTTTGAAAACGCTGTCAATAGCCAAAACCAACATTCTATGCAAAATTTAGCACAAATTTTAGATCGTGCAGTGGCAGACAGAGTCTCAGGCAATGCCAACGATTTGGCGGACAGTCTCATTGCTGACACCATCAATTATGGTCAAGCTGATCTTGCCAATCTGGCCATCAACTTGCAGCCACTATTATCTGGTTCGGTCAATCGTATTGTGGCGGACAGCGGTAGCACATTTGGCAGCATCCTATCCACCAGAGATTTTGACCCGAAAAAGACCGTTTGGGCAAAAGCCATCGGCAATGAAAGCAATCTTGACCAGCACGCCAGCGGTCTGACGGGCTTTGACAGTCGTGAAATGGGTGTCATCGTCGGCGCAGACACTCAGGTTGATCGGGGCAATGTCGGTCTGGCTTTGGCATACAGCCAAAATGATGTGGACAGCCAAGGCTTTGTCAATCACCATGCCGACATTGACACCAAGATGGCTTATGTCTATGGCAATATGGCGGCGGGCGAGACAGGCAAAACCAAAGCTCATGCACACATCGGCGCAGGTGTTGCCAACATTGATGGTGAGCGTCGCCTGATGAATAATCAAATCGCCAAATCAGATTATGATGCCAATGTCATCGCAGCAAGTTTTGGTGTGAGCCATCAGATCGGTACCGCAGAGCGTCACATTGCG
The DNA here is from genome assembly GCF_029581575.1 of Moraxella nasibovis. Lineage (NCBI taxonomy): Bacteria > Pseudomonadati > Pseudomonadota > Gammaproteobacteria > Moraxellales > Moraxellaceae > Moraxella > Moraxella nasibovis. Next base: position 1,371,306 of record NZ_CP089975.1, read on the forward strand.
CCTTTTGCCAAAGTTGACTTCACCCAAGTCAAATCGGATGGCTATACAGAGGCAGGTGCAGGCGCTTACGACTTAACTGTTGACAAAGCCACTTATCAAAGCCTGATCAGCACTGTCGGGGTGCGCGGCTCTGCCAATATCACCCCACGCCTTGCCATCACAGGCGTGACATCAGTTGGTGTCGATAACGGCGACCGCCGCAGTGACATCAGCGCCTCATTTGCAGGTTTTGATGATCAGCGTTTTGGTGTGCTGGGGCATGACATTGGCAAAACCATCACTCATGCTGGGCTGGGTCTGTCGTATCAGCCTACCGCCAACAGTACACTGTCTTTGGGCTACCAAGGTCAATGGCGTAAAAACTACGACAATCAAGGCGTCAAACTGGGCTTTGAGATGAAGTTTTAATCATGACTGACCGCACTTGGTGCCGTACACCTCGGCGCTGGTGCTGATACTTAAAAAAAGCTGGGAGATTATCATAATCACCCAGCTTTAACTTTATCCACCTCAAAAACATAAGTCATTCAGGGTGGGTCGCCCACCATTTTTTTGTGCAAATCATTGAATTGCTGGTTTTTATCTTTGCTCCACTACGACATCACATCATTTCTGTGGCAATTTTACAATTTGGCTGGTATATAATCCGCCTTTAAAACATACCAACCAGTCGGTATTTTTAAATAATTGTTCAAACGATTCATAAAATTACACAAAAATGCACACATGAATCAGAAAATTTGCTAAACTAAGTGCCATTCCATTATTTTACTCTATCGCATGGCGGACTTTTCTCACCTTCTACCGACACAATTTATCCTGTATGGTGATGATGGCTACGACAGCCATGTGATACGCTTGCTATTGGAAGAAAAACAGCTGTCCTACGAGCTGGCCTTGGTTGAAGATGAACGCCCAGACGAGCTTGCTGAATTAAACCCCTATGGCACACTACCCATCTTAGTGGGGCGAGACATCACGCTGTACGAGCTTAACACCATCTTTGAATACCTAGAAGAGCGACACGGTGCAGGCAAACTACTGCCAGACACCCCCAAAGAGCGTGCGATGGTCAGACAATTGGCATGGCGATTGCAGACCGACTGGCTGACGCTGGGTAGAACACTATTGACTCACCCAGACAGTTTCAACCCAAAAACCGCCCTTGCCGCCAAAAAATCCCTATCAGATTCTCTGATTACCCTATCGCCCATTTTTGCCAAGCATGAATATTTTTTGTCCGAAAGTTTTGGCTGGTGTGATGTCATCTTAGCCCCACTACTTTGGCGGCTACCAAGCATGGGCATAGAGTTACCCACTAAGCTGTGCAAACCCCTTTTGACATACCAAGATCGGCTCTTTTCACGCCCAAGTTTTAAAAACAGCCTAAAAAGTCGACCTAATTTTTTGGACAAAACTGACTCATCCATTTAAATCAATTTTACGGAGACATCATGACTTTTACACCAAAACGCCCTTATCTGATCCGAGCCATGCACGAATGGCTTGAGGATAACGAATTGACCGCTTATCTCATGATTGACGCTACACATACCGATGTTGTTGCACCGCTGGATTTCGCTACTGATGGTCGCTTGGTGCTTGCCGCCTCCTACCAAGCCACTAAAGATTTGCACATTGACAACGACGCCATTTCATTTGCCGCACGCTTTGGCGGTGTGTCGCAAGATGTCTGGATTCCGATGGCGGCGGTTTTGGGCATTTATGCCAAAGAGGACCCAAGCGAAGGATTCTTTTTTGACCCAAATGAATACGCACAATACGACAACAGCTCCAAGACCACACCACAGCCAGAATCCACACCAAAACGCTCAGGGCTAAAATTCGTTGATTGATACCAATCAATACGCCTGCCAGCACAACCTAAAAATCAAGCCAGTGCTAAGATTGGCTTGATTTTTATTGTATTTTTTTCGTGATTTTATGGCGGATTTACGGTAAAATTAAGCGATTTAACCCACCTTAATTTTTACCCAAAAGACAGTGATTTATAAGGTACATCATGACAGCCGATAACCAACCAAGAAAAATTCTCGTTACCAACGCCCTGCCCTACGCCAACGGCTCAATCCACATGGGGCATTTATTGGGCTACATTCAAGCCGACATTTGGGTGCGCGCCATGCGCTCTATGGGACATGATGTCATCTATGTCTGTGCCGATGACGCACACGGCACCGCCATCATGCTCCGTGCCGAAGCAAACGGCGTCAGCCCAGAAGAGCAAATCAAAGGCGTACAAGTAGAACATGAACGAGATTTTGCTGGCTTTGGCGTGTCCTTTGACCACTACGACAGTACCCATTCGGACACCAACCGCCGTCTTTCTAGCGAGATTTATCTTGCCAACAAACACGCAGGCAACATCAGCATTCGCCCCGTCAGCCAGCTGTTTGACCCAGAAAAACAAATGTTCCTGTCCGACCGCTTCATTAAAGGCACTTGCCCAAAATGCCAAGCGGACGACCAATATGGCGACGCTTGCGAAAAATGTGGCACCACCTACAATGCCACCGAGCTACTAAACCCACGCTCCACCCTAAGCGGTGCAACCCCTGTGGAAAAATCGTCCGACCATTATTTTTTCAATTTGCCAAATTTCACCGAATTTTTGCAACAATGGACACGAGACGAAGGCAGATTGCCCGTTTCCATCGCCAATAAATTAGACGAATGGTTTGATGCGGGGCTTGCTGACTGGGACATCAGCCGAGACGCACCGTATTTTGGCTTTAAAATCCCAGAAACTGACGACAAATACTTTTATGTTTGGGTAGATGCACCGATTGGCTACATGGCAAGTTTTGAAAATTACATCAAAGCCAAACGCCCAGAGCTGGATTTCAACGACTATTGGCGTGCCGACTCAACCGCTGAAGTGTATCATTTCATCGGCAAAGACATCGTCTATTTCCACGCCCTATTTTGGCCTGCCATGCTCAAAGGGGCAAATTATCGCACGCCAACCAGCCTGTTTGTGAATGGCTTTTTGACCGTCAATGGCGAAAAAATGAGTAAATCTCGTGGCACTTTCATCAAGGCAGAGACTTATTTAAAACACCTAAATCCTGAATATTTGCGTTATTATTTTGCGTCGAAATTGTCTGATAAAGTCGAAGATTCTGATTTGAATTTGGATGATTTTGTCGCCAAAGTCAATTCAGATTTGGTCGGCAAAGTGGTCAATATCGCCAGTCGCTGCGCCAAATTCATCAACACCCAATTTGACAACAAGCTCTCCGACACCTGTGCAGAGCCAGAATTGTTACAAAAATTCATCGATGCGGGCGAGCGTATCACCGAGCACTACGAAAACCGTGAATTTAGCACCGCCATTCGTGAAATCATGGCGCTTGCCGACCTTGCCAATCAGTACATCGATGAGAAAAAACCGTGGGCAGTCGCCAAGGAAAACCCAAACAGCACCGAAGTTCAAGACATCTGCTCGGTGGGGTTAAACCTATTCCACAAAATCATGGTGTATTTGTCGCCAGTGTTGCCGACTTTAGCAAGCCAATCGCAAGCGTTTTTGAATGTTGAGAATTTCAATTTTGACGCACGCTTTGAGATTTTGACGCATTCCATCAACGAATTTACGCCACTGATGCAACGCATTGACCCCAAAAAAGTACAAGCGATGGTTGATGATTCCAAAGAAAATCTACAGCCAGCCAGCACCAACAAAGAAAACAAAAAAGAGAGCAAAAAAGTGGAAAATACAGAAAATACGCCGTTCATCAGCATTGATGATTTTGCCAAAGTGCAAATGAAAGTCGCCAAAGTGCTAGAATGCAACAAAGTAGAAGGGGCGGACAAACTGCTCCAATTCACCCTAGATGTGGGCGAAGAGCAAACTCGCAATGTGTTTAGTGGCATTGCCAAATTTTACCAACCAGAAGAATTGCAAGGCAAAACAGTAATTTGCGTTACCAACCTTGCCCCACGCAAGATGAAATTTGGCGTGTCAGAAGGCATGATTTTATCCGCCGAAAAAGACGGTCAATTAGCCGTGGTGCTACTGCCTGACAGCATGGTGGCAGGGGCAACTTTGGCATAAACCCCAACATCAACAATAACAATGCCCATCAATTTGATTGATGGGCATTGTTATAGCTACCAAATGACAAAACTACCACAAAGTCGTACGGTCATATAGGATAGGCTTAGTGATGTCGTAGGTTGGGTTGAGTGAAACGAAACCCAACAAATTCAATGAGTTATACCATAAATGCTGGGTTACGCTGTCGCTAACCTAGCCTACGGGCTTTTGTTAATCGTTTATTAAACCAAAACAAAGTAGCCAAAAAAGCAGTGATTGTGGCACTGATGCGTAAAATCGTCACCATTACCCAATCAGTATTAAAACATCAACAACCCTTTGATGAAAAGCGGTATGCAACACAGATGTGAAGGTATTGACTTTGGGGTGGGTTTATAGTATCTACGAGCTGGCTATGCAGACTCATTAGTGAGATTGACTCATAGCTTTTTCGCAAATCTTGTTCCAGCCGTCCCATTTTAATGACAAATATAGCTCTGGTTGATTGGGTGCGGTAAAGACTTCCACCCTAAACGAATTTCGGCAATATACGGCTAAAAATTCTTGGTATTCTGTATTATCTATTTTAATCATGGTCCATTGTTGGCTTGATAAAACAGAATTTATCCGATCGATCAATTCATCATCATACTCATTATAAGTATAAGTGATATAAACTCCCGTGGGTCGATTTAATTTGTTCACATTATCAGGTAAACCAATATCGTTTGCTAGTTCTCTCATCTGCTGCTCCACCTGTTGATAAACTTGATGTCTATTTGGAATGGCTGGATTTGAATAATCAGGCTTGTTGCATGATGAATAAATGATTACTGAGAAAAAGATAAAAATAAGAAACATTAAAGACTTCATTTTGGGTCACTCCCAGGTGCAGCCCGTAGGTTGGGTTGAGGCACGAAACCCAACAAATTCAATGAGTTACACCATAAATGCTGGGTTACGCTGTCGCTAACCCAACCTACGGCTACACAACTTATCAATTCAGTTGGCATATTTTAGGTAATCACACCAAATAACTAACAATAATTTTAAACAAAAAAAACCCCAAGACAGGGGAGACTTGGGGTAAAAAGTAAAACTACAAGTAGCTCACCATAAAAATAGTGGCGCAGCGGACGGGACTCGAACCCGCGACCCCCGGCGTGACAGGCCGGTATTCTAACCAACTGAACTACCGCTGCGAACATGGTGGGCGGTAACGGATTCGAACCGCTGACCCTCTGCTTGTAAGGCAGACGCTCTACCAACTGAGCTAACCGCCCATGTTCTTTAAACTTGGTGAACTTTAAAACAGGGTCTTGTTTATCTGTTACCGTGTTCGTTCGTTGTGGTGCGTATTATATAGAATTTTGAAATGAAGTCAAACACTTTTTGCAAAAAAATTTAAAATAATTTATAAATCATTGATTTTATTCATTATTTTTCTTTCTTGCGTATTCATCAACTTCTGCCAATCGCTCTAATGTCCCCACATCCACCCAAGTCTGCGTCATCAGCTCACCAGTAACCAGACCATTTGCCATCGCTGTTTTTAAAAACGGTGCAAGCGGTGCGATCTCGCCTGCCGTTACGCCAGAGACGATGCTTGGCGACAGCACGCTTAAGCCTGCAAAAGTATGAATGGGCAATGTGTCGTTTTTTGGTAGCACTTTTTCGCCATCAAAGGCAAAATCCCCTGACGGATTGTGCGTAGGATTTGCCACCAACACCAGATGAGCCAGATTCTCTTGCAAATCACGACCCATCAAAGCACAAAAGTCATACTCCGTCCAGACATCACCATTGACCAGAATAAATGGCTCATCATGCAGTAGTCCATTTGCCAAAGCATAACGAATGCCCCCTGCCGTCTCCAATGGCTCGTCCAGCACACTCTCATCAGAGATTTGCAGATTCACCCCAAGCGGCATCTTGGCTAGGGCATCAATCAGCTTTTGACCCAGATAGCCCACATTGATCACAATGTCGGTAATGCCCGCATCACGCAGTCGTTCAATGTGCCAAACAATGAGCGGTTTGTCCGCCACCGCCACCAAAGGCTTTGGGGTGTGCAAGGTCAAAGGACGCATACGAGTGCCTTTGCCCGCCGCCAAAATCATCGCTTGAGTAATCTTTGTCATCGTCTTATTCCAGTCAAATCATTCGCTAAATTTTGCATGATAAGCAGGCATGACCACGCTTTTTAGCCAGCCATAAAACTCTGCAACCGCCGTCTCGCCATGACTCTCTAACCACGCAAGCTCATTGGTCAAATCCCGCATGACCTTTGGAATGTCCGCCAAATAGCGATCTTTGTCATCACGCTGAGACAAGCGAATAAAAATCCCAAGCACCTTCAAGTGACGCTGTACGCCCATGATATTGACCTGCTTGGTGAATTCATCAAGGCTGATGTTTAGCCCCTTTAACAGATGAAACTCGCCGATTTTGGCATTGACCCAATGCTCATCAAAGCTGATGTAAGCATCACGCACCAAACTCACCAAATCATAAGTATAAGCGCCAATCAAGGCATCTTGAAAATCAATCACGCCCAGAGCATCACTGCCCTTGTCCGCCATCAAATTACGACTGTGATAATCTCTATGCACCACCACTTTTGGCTGCGTGGCGATCTCATCAAGCAGATAGGTTTTGAAATTTTGCCAAATACCCTTTGCCTCATCACCAAGCTCAGCCCCAACATAAGGCAAGAACCATTCGGTGAACAGCGCCATCTCATCAGACAGCTTGGCATCATCATAAGGCGGCAGCTCCACCTCGGTCGACAGACTCTGCAAGCTCACCAGCGTCTGCAAAGCTTGGGTGTAATAAGCATCCACATCGCCCGCCTCATCACGGATCAAATGGGCAAATTCTACCGTGCCGAAGTCTTGTAGTAACAAAAATCCACGCTCAATATCTCGTGCGATGATGTCTGGCACATTGACCGCCGCTGTCATGATCTCAGCGACTTTAACAAACTCCACCACACTTTCTTTCTCAGGCGGTGCGTCCATCAAAAGATAAGTAATCGGCGAGCCATTTGCGTCCAAGTCTGGCAAATAAATGCGATGGTAACGGCGAAAACTGGCATCCCCCGCCAAGCTCTCAACCTTAAACCCTTTGGCAAGATTGGCATTTAAAAACGCCATCATTTCATCATGTCTGGTCATCATAAAATCCTTACAGTCAATTAAGCTTATGAGTGGTTACTCGGTGTCATAAAACATTTGCCAATTTTATCATGTTTCTTGGCATGGATGCGTGAAATTTCACAAAAAATCGTGGCGTATTTATGCAGAACACTTTGAAAATCTTGCAAAATTTACCAAAAAATAGTGTAAAATAACCATCTGTTTATTTTCATAATAATTTTCATGATAAAAAGGTTTTGGCTGTGAAATCACAACAACCCACCCCGCACAAATCTTACGCCAAACGACGCTTAAACGCCAGCATTCGTGTGGCACTATTTGGCGCAAGCTTATTGCCGATGAGCGTTTTGGCGCAGACCACGGACGACACCAACCCCAAAAAAAGTAGCCTTGAACGACTTTCAAGCCATTATCACGCCAAACCAAACAGCGAAGCTCGCTGCCAAGGCGTGTGGGTTCACCCAAGCCAAAACCAAACTCAGCCAAGCCTTGCCAAAACACTGGGGGCGGATGAGAATGACGCAGCGACCGCCACCGAAGGCGACAACCGTTATTACGCCCAAGCCGACTACGGCTACTATGATAATGATGAATACGCCGAGCTGTCTGGTAATGTCATCTTGGAACAAAACGGTCAGCAGGTATTGGCTGATAAAATCACCTTCAATCCAAAAACTGGCGAATCGCACGCCACAGGGCAAGTGGTCTTTGGTGACAGCCCCGCTCACACAGCCGCCAATGACGACAGCGCAGCATCCAAAACATCCGAAAGTCAAACTGGCGCAGGCATCATTGGTGTGGCAGGTGAGCTCAATTATAACGCAAACACTCAGACCGCCACCGCCCAAGATGTCGCCTTCGCCAGCACGACCATCGGCGCACACGGTCACGCCAAGCAAATGCAAAAACAAAGCGACAGCCAGTACAAAATGGATGAAGTGATGTTCACCACTTGTCCGCCCACCGAGCGCAAATGGCACCTAGACGCCCAAAGCATTGAGCTTGATACCGACACAGGGCGTGGCATTGCCAAAAACAGCACGCTTAAAATCAAAGATGTGCCTGTTTTTTATTTGCCGTATTTTAATTTCCCCATCGACGACCGTCGTGCCAGTGGATTTTTATTACCAAACGCTGGGCTAAATTCCTCAGACGGTCTGCAAGTCGCCACGCCTTATTATCTCAATCTTGCGCCAAATTTCGACGCAACGCTCAGCCCAACCGTATTTACTAACCGCAATCCAATGCTTGGCGCTGAGTTTCGCTATCTGACTGAGCATTATGGCGCAGGCGTGCTGGATGCTGCCTACCTGCCCAGCGACCGAAAACGCAACGATGAAGACCGCCATCATGTCTTTTTTGATCACAATTGGCGTGCCAAAAACATCGACAATCTGTCTGCGTACGCCACTTATCGCTCTGTTTCGGATAATAATTATCTCAGCGACTTCGACACACTTGGGCTGACAAACAACCCACTCAATCTTCCCAGACGCATCGGTGTGAATTATTTTAATGAATACCTCACCGCCGACCTGCGTGCCGAGACTTTCCAGACGCTTGTCGGCACAAACAACGACGGCACGCCCATTTTGGACAAAGACAAGCCCTACTCTCGCCTGCCTCAGCTTGCCGTGAATTTTACACTGCCCAAGTCCACCACTCAGACGGGAGAACAGTGGCAAGTGCCAAGCAGCCTTGATCGCTTTGACATCAAAGCACAGCACAATTCAGGCTATTTCAAAAAATCCATCACCGACAACTCCGAGACCGAAAAAAGCGGCGTGCGAGTGTACAATCAGCTGAGCGCAAGCCGCCCCCTACTTAGACGCTGGGGCTACTTCACACCAACTTTGAGCCTGCACCATTTGTACGCCTCTTATGACGAAGACAGCCTGCAAATGCAAAACATCGATAGATCAGAAGGCAGCTATCAAGTCTTTGCACCGCAAATCAGCTTTGACACGGCGGCATTTTTTGAAAAATCAGGCTCGCCATTTGGTTGGTTTGATGACAAATGGGGCGGCTATCAAGTGCTGTCGCCACGCCTAAAATACAGCCACACACCTTATAAAGATCAGCAAAATATCCCAAATTTTGAGACCTCTTTTGCCGCCATAAGCTACGATCAGCTGCTGTCGGATTCTTGGTTTTTGGGTCATGACCGCATTCAAGACATGCACGCCATCACCCCAGCGCTCAGCTACCGCTATGTGGATTCATCGGGGCTGACTCGCTTTGATGGCGGCGTGGCACAGCAGTTTTATTTGGATGATTTTAGGGTGGGTATCGATGACAGCCAAGAATACAGCCAAGGCAGCTCGGGCGTGGCGTGGAAACTTGGCGCACAGCCACAAGACGGGCTGTGGGTCGATGCTGGCGGGTCGTTTACTCACGCCCAAAAGCTCAACCACTTCACCATGCAGCTGCGTTATCAGCCCAATGAACACAGTTTATACAGTCTTGGCATGATTGATCGCAAAGAAAACCGTGCTTTTGGGCAGCTGCCTTTGCAAGCCTATACCGCCTCGGCGATTTTCCCCATCAATAATCGCTGGCGCATTTTAAGCCAAGCTCAGTACGACCACCGCAACGACCGCTTGCTTGATGCGCTTGTTGGGGTGAATTATGAAGACTGCTGCTATGGCTTTTCAATTTATACACGCCATTATCGCAACAGCCTAAATCCTGACGACAAAGCCAATAACGCCATCATGGCAGAGATTCGCCTAAATGGCATCACCAGCGGCGGTCGATTGAGCCGCTTGATGAGTGATAAAGTGGTGGGCTATGATGAAACTCAGGACGCATGGCAACGAGCTTACTAAACCACGCCAGCAACTGTAAATATTGCCAAAATCATCTTAAAGTGTTTAATTTGGTAACATTTAACAAAAGACACTAAGAATGATGGCTTGGTATTTGACGGCTTGATTGGCAAATGCTACACTTAATCAAACAACCAAAGTATCAAATGACCAAAGTTTTATCTTTCTTTCATTGATTTTTTCAAGGAAATTTTATGCAAGGCAAATTTTTTATTCGTCCCATCTTAGCAAGCTTGCTGGTTATGGGCGCACTTGGCACCGCCAACATTGCCACAGCCAGCATCAGTGTCAGTCAAAGCACCGATGGCATCGTCGCTGTGGTCAATGACAAAATCATCCTAAAAAGCGAATTGGTCGCCGCCACTGCTGCACTTGCTGCCGAATATCAAGCCAATAATGTCAGCGCCACCCCTTTACAGATTCAGCGTAGCGCCCTAGATGGACTCATTACCCACAAGCTCCAACTGGGCATCATCGAGCGAGCTGGCGTCACCCCAAATGAAGAAGTCATCAACCGCCAAATGCTACAAATTGCGCAAAGCCGTGGTCTTAATTCACTCACCGAATTACAGTCCACCCTAGACGCTCAGCAACGAGGCAGCTATGCCGCTTTGCGTCAGCAGCTCATCGAGGACGCTGCCATCGCCGCCCTTTGGCAGCACCAAGTATCAAGCCGTGTGGAAATCAGCGATCAAGAAGTACAAGCTTTCCTAAACTCGCCAGACGCCGCACAAATCATGCAACCACAGTACCGCCTGATTCACATTCGAGTGCCTTATAAAACCAATGCCAACACCAAAGAGAAGGCTTTGGCACAAAAAGCTGCCGACCAAGTCGCCAAAACTCTACAAAACGGCGAATCTTTAAGTCAAACTTTAAACAAAGTCAGTCATGAGCCTCAGCTACAAGGTGCTGACACAGGCTTTATCAATCAAAGCAGCCTACCTCGCCACCTGACAGAACAAGTCACCAAGCTGTCAGCGGGTGGTGTTGCACAGATAGCGACCAATGACGGCATTGATGTGGTGAAATTGGTACAAAAAAATGAACAAGGTCGCATGCTGATTCCCGAATGGCAGACCAGTCACATCTTAGCTCGAGTCGATGCCACACAAAGCAATGAAATGGCAGAACAAAAAATCAATGCCTTATACAATGAGCTGCAAAGAGGCGCTAACTTTGCTGAGCTTGCTGCTACCTATTCAGACGACGCAGGCTCCGCAGGGCAGCGTGGCAGTCTAGGCTGGGTGGGCGAAGATCAGATGGTGCCTGAGTTTGAAGCGGTGATGAAGAACACCGAAAAAGGCGATTACTCTACACCATTTCGCTCCCAGTTTGGCTGGCATATCCTTAAAGTGGATAATGCGCGTGAGCGTGATGTGACGGCACAATATCGCAACAACGCCGCTCGTGAGCTGCTTTTTAACCGCATTGCCCCGCAAGCGCAAGAAGACTGGATTCAAGAAATGCGCGCAGCAGCACACATTGAGATTTTTGAATGATATTGATATAAATAATGTCGGAATGTGATTTGGGGTGAAAGTTTCACCCCATAGTCTGCGTCAGACTTGCATTCACTTAGATGATGCATTCACTTAGATGATGAATGTTGGATGATGAGTGTATTTACAAATAAACACTTAATCATCAAAAACCCAAAATCCACATGGTAGATTTTGGGTTTTTTATGTAGATTTTATTTATCCTAAAATCACAAATTGTCTTAAAATCAATTTACAAACAATTTACTTGCGTTTTTTATCTCGTTTTTTAAATTCGGCGATGCGCTTACGCTCACGCATGACTTTGGCTTTGTTTTTGATTTTTGGATTTTTCTTGCCTTCGTATGGGTTGGCATTTTGCTTAAACTCCACATGAAGTGGCGTGCCTTCTAGCTTAAATACATCACGATAGATGTTTTCAAGATAGCGCTGATAGCTCTTTGGTAAGGCAGAAGTCTGATTGCCGTGAATGACGATCACTGGTGGATTGTGTCCACCCAAATGCGCATAACGCAGCTTAATACGGCGACCACCCACCATCGGCGGCTGATGATTTTCTACCGCATCTTGCAGAATTTGGGTTAGGCGACTGGTGGACACCTTGAACATGGACGCATCGTACGCCTTATGAATGGACGGATACAAATTACCCACGCCATTGCCATAAAGTGCTGAAATCAAATGGATTTTTACCCACGGCACAAAGTTAAAACGGCGATCAATCTCAATTTTTAGAAAATCTTTTTGATCTTGGCTAAGCCCATCCCATTTGTTAATCGCCACGACAATCGCGCGCCCTGCATCCAGTGCATAGCCAAGCATGTGCAAATCTTGATCGACAATACCCTCGTGTGCATCGATGACGACCACGACGACATTGGCATCTTTGATGGCTTGCAAAGTCTTCACCACCGAGAACTTTTCCACTTTCTCATCAATACGACCACGACGACGCACGCCTGCGGTATCGATCAGCGTGTACTTGCGACCTTCTCGCTCAAAGGGAATGTAGATACTGTCTCTGGTTGTGCCAGGCATGTCAAAGACCACCACACGCTCTTCGCCAAGCAAGCGATTGACCAGCGTGGATTTGCCGACATTCGGGCGACCGATGATGGCAAGTTTTAGCCCTGCGTCTGACTGCTCATCTTCTGGCTCGTCTTCTGGCATGTCTGCCGTCAAAGCCTCAACCAAGTTGGTGACGCCCTTGCCGTGGCTGGCTGCTGTTGGGAATGGCTCGCCAAAACCCAGTGCAAAAAACTCCGCCGATGACGCCTCATGCACGCCGTCCATCTTGTTCGCCACCAAAAACACAGGCTTACCCAGCGTGTGCAAAAAGCGGGCAATCTCGCTATCTGCCCCGATCAGACCAGAACGAGCATCCACCACGAACACCACCATATCCGCCTCATGGATGGCGGTGTATGACTGCGTCGCCATGTAGTCGTCAATATTGCCCGTGCCGTCATCCGCCTCGCCGATACCACCCGTATCCACCACAATGAACGATTTGTTTTCAAAATGTGCATCGCCATACTGACGATCTCGGGTCAGACCAGACATATCCGCCACCAGTGCCTGACGAGACTTGGTCAGCTGATTAAAAAGGGTAGATTTACCGACATTTGGGCGACCGATCAAAGCCACCACAGGTTTAATACTCATGAATTTCTCAAAACTTCTTGATTAAAATTAAAAAAGATAAAAACACCAAATCCCTTGCCGCCAATCAGACGACAAAGGACGGTCAAGTTTTATTAAAAATTAAAACTGCCAAACACTGACCACGCCAGTTGCACTCTGGGTGTACAGTCGGTTATTGATGGCTTGCAAGCTGGTCAGCTGACCCTTAGTTTGCACACGGCTGACGATGTTGCCAGCACGGTCAAACAGATGAATCACGCCATCCAAATCGCCCACCGCCACATGATTGCCCACGGTCACAGGGTTGGTCAGTTTGCGATGCTTTAAGCTGTCAGACACCCATAAAGTCTCGCCCGTCAAGCGGTTCACGGCTTTGACATCACCATCAAGACCTGCTACGATGAGCGCATCACCCAAGACAGCAGGCGACTTAACGCTGGCAATCTTGGAGACAAACATCGCACGACCCGTCGCCATATCATAGGCTGCAAGCTGCCCACTAAAACTGGTGACATACAAATGCTGACCGACAACCAAAGGCGCACCATCCACATCGCTCATGCGCTCAACCGCACTGCCGCCCGTCGCCATGCCCACACGGCGAGTCCAAAGCGGTGAGCCTGTGTTTGGATCCAAGGCGTGAATGCGTCCATCTGCTGTGCCAAACAGTGCAGTCTGAGCATCCAAAGCAAGCGGTCTGGCAGCACCACGCACGCTGACATCCGCTCTTTGCGTGCTAAACTGCCACACCGTCGCACCAGTGCGTAAATTTAGACCGTAAAGCACGCCATTATTGGCAGACAGCAGCACTCGATCACGATGAATCAGCGCAGGCGTCGGGCTTGATGTTGGTAGTGAAGTCTCCCACAGCTTATCACCCGTGGCAGCATTGAGCGCAATGACCTTGCCCGAGCGAGTACCCACCACCACGACAGTACCCGACTCATCGATGGCAACGCCACTGGTGATCGCCTCTTTTAGATCAGCTGTCCATAGATTTTGTTTGCCATCAAAAGCACTCACCACACCGCCTCGGCTGGCAGCGATGAGTCCATTATTGCTAGGCGCTACTTGCAAATCAATCACATCTTTTCGGCTGGCACGCTCGCCTTTAATCAGGCTACGACCCTGATCCAAAGACGCTTGAAATACAGGCGACAGCACCGATACCGGCGATGTGATATTGACGAGCTTGGCAGGTTTTTTCTCTTCGGCTTTAAGCGTCTTTTGGCAGCCTGTCAGTGCTAATGCCGATACCGCACAGACCAAAACAGTTTTTTTAAAAGAGTGCATGTTCCATCCTTATGTCTTATCAATCGATAAATGAGAGCATGTGTCATTATAAAAGTGATTTGATAATGACACATTACCCTTTTGTGTATTTTTGGTTATGAGCCGTCAGCCGTTTGCGCATTGGCATCGGCGTCATTTTGAGCATCCACCCCGCTCTCAGTGATGTTATCACCAGCATTGGCATCGCTCGTGTTTGGCTGACTTGGCGTTGCAACGACTGGCGTTCTTGGTGCAATCGGCGCAACTTCCACACCCAAAGATTGCAGTTTTAGGGTTAATACCGCACGGTTTTCTTGACGCTCACGCAGCGCCTCCCAAGCGGCGGCGTAGGCTTGCTTGGCTTGCTCGGTCTGGTTTTTGGTCACATGAATGTCGCCCAACAGCTCTTGTCGAGACGCCTCAAACGCCTGTGGCATCGGCTCATTCACCACCGTCAGCGCACCGTCAGCATCGCCATTGGCAAGCATTGCTTGTGCATAGCGCAGCTTAGTGATGGCAAGCAAGCCCTCGTCGATGACAGAGATTGTGGTGGCTTGATTGAGCGTCGTCACTGCACCTGCCAAATCATTGGCGTCTGTCTGCTGGCGTGCTTTGATCATCAGCGCCTGCCACGCATAAACGGTGTCGCCATGTGCTGCGACCAATTGATCAATATCAGCAAACAGCGCCGCCTCGTCGTTCGCCACGCTTTGTTTTGCCGCCGCATCCAAGTCTGGATTTTGCTGAGCGACTCTCAGCGCATTGCTGCGATCATCGATGGCAGTGTACATATCAGCCGCCGCCGTATCTACTTTGGCGTAGTTTTTTTGATAATATTCCCAGCCAAAATAACCCGCCAACACAAGCAGTATCACCATAACAATGGTGCCGCCGTGTTGTTTAAGTGCAGACATTGCCTGCTTGTCTGTCGTATTTGCTGATTGTTGTGACATGATGTTGCCTTTTTTGTGTTTTATAAAAATGAATGATAAAGCGATCAGTGACTAAAAAACCAATCTTTTGGCTGGGTGCTTTGCTCACCTGTGGTCATGTCTTTGACAGCAATCACGCCTTTTTCAATCTCATCATGACCCAAGACGACCGTGTATTTTGCACCTGACTTGTCTGCTTTTTTAAATTGGGATTTTAGGCTTGAGCCGTTTGCCATCTTAATACGCAAATCGCTGCGCTCATGACGAAGTTCTTCGGCAAAGATGATCGCCTGTGTATAAACCTCAGGATGCGCCACCACAAACACATCGCACTCTGCTTGGGCGGTCATCGGATTCACTGCCTCAATGAGTAGCATCAAGCGTTCAAGCCCCATCGCAAAGCCCACCGCAGGCTCGGACTGCTCAGGTTTGCCTTTTAATACACCCACCAAGCCATCGTAACGACCACCACCACAGACGGTTGCTTGTGAGCCCAATTTATCAGTTACCCATTCAAAGACGGTCTTATTATAATAATCAAGACCACGCACCAGCTTGTCATTCAGCTCAAATTCTACGCCAAGTGCCGTCAGATAAGCCTTGACCTGCTCCAAATGAGCCTTGCTCGCCTCGCCCAAAAAGTCGCTCAGTTTCGGAGCATTTTGCAAAATCACTTGGGTTTTTTCGTCTTTAGAATCCAAGATTCGCAAAGGATTGGTGTCAAGGCGACGCTGGCTGTCCTCATCAAGTGCGTCCTTATGTTCGGTCAAATACGCCACCAGTGCTTGCTTGTACGCCAGACGCTCGCTTGCCTCGCCTAATGTATTTAATTGCAAGCTGACATGATCGGCGATGCCTAATTTTTGCCAAAAACGATGAGTCATGGCAATCAATTCCGCCTCACCATCAGGCAGTTCATTGCCAAAAACTTCCACGCCCAGCTGATGAAACTGACGATAACGCCCTTTTTGTGGTCGCTCATAACGGAACATCGGACCGATGTACCACAATTTCGGTGCATCGCCTCTGAGCATATTGTGTTCAATCACTGCACGCACACAGCCTGCCGTCCCCTCTGGACGCAAGGTAAATGACGCACTCTCGCCATCTGCCTTACCGCCATGCACCACGCCGAACATTTCTTTTTCAACGATATCAGTCGCCTCGCCCACACCACGAGCAAACAACTGCGTCTCCTCCACCAACGGCAGACGAATCTGGCTATATCCATAGCCGTCCAGCACATCGCTTAAAATCTTCTCAACCTGACGCCATTTTTGTGTATCGTCTGGCAAGGCATCGTTAAAGCCACGAATGGCGGTAATTTTACTCATTTTTTAGATCCTGTATCACAATCACATTGATTTATTTACCCACTAAATTTGGGGCAAAATCTTTCATTTCATCGGTGCTTAATTTTCTAATTTGCGTTCTTAATATCCGCAAAGTCATGCCATTTTCCAAGCAATAAGGTGCGGCAATTTGGGCAAATTCAAAAGGTTGGCTTTCATCATAAGTAATTTCATTAAATCCATTGGAAAAAATCCAATCATCCACTTTAAATTCATGTCCACGAATAATCAATGCTTGTTTTTCGCTATCCCAATGTGTAACACCACTTGGAAAAACAGTTAAATAGTCATCACTCAATCCCAAACAACCATTTTTGTTTTCAAGCTTTGTCAAGCCTGCGGGCTCAACCTCTGCCTCGCCTTTATCTTCAAAAGGATAGGCAAAATATTGACCTTGCGGTGCGGCAAATTTTTTATCAAACATTGTGCCTAAATATACAATATTTCGCCCTTCTTGCAAACATTGTGTATTGGCTTGTTTGATAAATTGGTGCTGCTTTTTCGCCGAATAAGGTTCGTGACGCAAATAATTGGTAAAGATGTGATCGCCCAAACGATACTCGTCATTATATATGGTCAAAATTTGCTTTTGTTCATTCCAACTGGTAATGCCATCAGGAAATACGGGAATTGAATATTGACCGTCATCGTGTTTAATCAATAAACAACGATTTTCCAACACTACACGACCCAAAAAAGCAGGAGTATTCCCTTCACCACCAGCTTGTAAACCCCAAGAAAAATAAGGGCTTGCCTGTTCGGTTGGCTTTTGCACTGTCAAATTCTCTTGGGGTGTGTTAGGGTGTGTATTTGGGGTGCACGCCCATAATAAACCGCTTAACAATACAAGTGTTAAATTTTTCATTATTTTACACCCAAAAAACCAATTAAATATTTGCTTTAAATACTCACTTAATACGACATTTTTGTTTTGCTTCTGCTATCATTTCGTTAAATCTAGCCTTTTGTGTTTCATTAAAAGCATCTGTATTAGCAAATGATTGATTTGCTTTTTGTAATGCACCACTATCAATAGCTTTCTGTAAATCAGCGATTGCTTCTTGATAACGACCTTCAATTTCTTTATCTGTAATAGAATAATATTTATTGAAAACATAATCGGCTTGACGATTTTTAAGTTTTTCCAATGCCTGTTCTGGCGTTAACCCCATCCGCATAAACTCATGGGCAAAAAATGAATATGAATGAGTATGTAGTTGTCTTAGTGTTCTGATTTCAGCTTCTGTAAAGTTATCTTTTAAGATTTTTTCAATAGTATATGAATACAACCAAAAATTATCTTTATTTAAAAAACAAACCTTTTGATTTTCTGTAATATCATTAAAACCTTTGCTAGTCTGATAAACAAGAAAATCTTTATAATACCTGGCTTCACCACTAGCAACACGCATATTCACTATCTCTGCCATTGTAGGCATTACAGATAACAAGGCAGATAATAAAATGACATATTTTAACATAGGCATACTCTCATTAATTTCTTTTTAGAGTTTTGATGATATGGGTTAAGCTTTCATCACCCCCTTATTGCGAAACCCTTAAAATCTCATTCGCCCTTTTATCTGCCAAAGCCTTTGCTTTTTCCCGTACCATTTGTTCAATTTCGTCCACCAGTTTGGCGGTGTCAATCAAATGACTTTTATCGCCATTTTTATACACTAGGCTGTTAGGATTTGCCCCCACCACGCCAATGTCAGCTTCCTTTGCCTCGCCAGGTCCATTGACTTTACAGCCAATCACCGACACATCCATCGGCTCACGAATGTCCTCTAATCGTGCTTCAAGCTCAGTCATTACCTTAATGACATTAAATTCTTGGCGGCTACAAGATGGGCAAGCGATAAAATTTACGCCATTACTACGAATGCCCAAAGATTTTAAAATATCAAAGCCGATTTTAATCTCTTCTTCGGGTTCGGCGGCGAGCGAAATTCGCATGGTATCGCCAATGCCTTCAAGCAAAAGTCCGCCGAGCGCAATCGCACTTTTTACCGTGCCTGTGCGGTACACGCCTGCTTCGGTAACGCCAAGATGAAGTGGGCAATCCACCTGCTTAGAAATCAAGCGATAAGCGTCCATCGTCAAAAAAACATTGCTCGCCTTGACCGAAATTTTATAATCAAAAAAATCGTGGCGGTCAAGAATGTCAATATGACGCATGGCAGATTCTAGCATTGCCTCACCTGTCGGTTCGCCATATTTTTTTTGTAAGTCTTTTTCAAGTGAGCCAGCATTCACGCCAATACGAATCGGCAAGCCGTGATGTTTGGCACAGGCAATAACTTCTTTAATTTTTTGTTCGTTACCGATGTTACCAGGGTTAATGCGTAAGCAGTCCGCCCCATTTTCCGCCACCGCCAAGGCAATTTTATAATCAAAATGAATGTCGGCAATCAGGGGAATATTGACCCGTTTACGAATCTCGCCAAACGCCGCCACGCTCTCCATCGTTGGTGTGGACACTCGCATCAAATCCGCCCCTGCATCGACACAGCGCTGAATCTGAGCAACCGTCGCCTCTACATCGCAAGTGTCGGTGTTGGTCATGGACTGCACGGAAATGGGCGCATCGCCACCGATGGCGACATTACCGACCATGATTTTGCGAGTGGGGCGGCGGATGATGGGAGAATGATGAGACATAATGAACGCTTTATCCTGTTGTTTTATAAGAGTTTTTTGGCAAAATCAACCAAAATACAGACAGTCGCCCAAAAAAAGACGACCGCCTGCGACGAATTTATTGCAAAGTCAAAGACGCTTTGCCATTGGTGATGTGCTCACCCAGCTTGACCGCACTGCCATTAAAATTCAAATCCACCTGCGCAGGATTATCAATCTCAACTTTCATCGGCACCGCCCCTTGAATGGTGTAGTTGCCTCGTGGCTGATTACCCTGCAACAGCACATTGCCAGACGCATCAGTGATGACGACATTCACATCGCCCTTAGAACGCACTTCCACAGACGCCACGCTACTGGTGATCGCCGCACCCACCGCCTGATCGTTTTGCGTCATGACCGATGAATGCCGTTCTGGGCGAGGCTCATCATCCTTGATGGCATTACTAATGACTTTTAACAAAATGAATGCCAAAGCAAGCAAAGCCAATGCACCGATGATCAGCGCAGGATTAAAACGCAGCTTTGAACGATCTCGCTGCAAAGTCCCCATTGGCACCAGTGGCGCCTTGATGTCGCTTGCCTTCGTCTGGCGTAGCGTGCTGGGGTACGCCTTTTCAAAGCTGAGCGCAATGTCGTTTGCGTCCAGACCCAGATATTTGGCATAATTAATGATAAAGCCCTTGGCGAAGGCAAATTTTGGCATGGCGTCAAAATTTTCTTCTTCAAATGCCTGTAAATAACGCTTTAAGACATTCAGCTCACGAGATGCCTCGTCAATTGTTACGCCTTTTGCTGTGCGTGCGCTTTTTAGGCGGCTGCCAAAAATACTGGTTGGTTTTGGCTCGTTGGTTGCTTGATTAGCCACTCATACACTCCAATCATCACATTTGTTAGGTTACATTTTTTAATAAAAATATTAAAAAATCTTAAATATTCATTCGGACAAAACCGAGCTAATGTCCCACATCGCTCAATGTCACTTGACCGCCCTTAGGATACTTATCCAAAAGCATCTGCACAAGCATCAGCTGTTTTGGCTCATCGTTCGTCTGCTTGGCGATATGAATGCCCAAGACGAGCAATTTTTCATGCCAAGCAGTGATCGGCGCTTGACGATAAAGCCCATCAAGTAGCGCCTTGGCTTGGGTGATATTACCCCGCTCAATCAGGTGGGTCAGCAGCTGCTCATACACCAGAAGGTTTAGGCTGCCACCATCGATGGCACGGTAAAACGCCGCCTCTGCACGCGCCTTATCGCCCAGCGTCATCAAGGCAAAGCCAAGATTCTCCAAAGCTTGAATGCGCCCTTCATAGCCCAAAGTACTACCCGCCCGCTCAAAATAACCGACCGCTTCCGCCGCTCGCCCCGCCTGCACCAAATACACGCCATAATTATTATAAGCACGCATAAAATCAGCATCCAAGCGAATCGCCATACGAAAAAACCCATCCGCTTTGGCAAGGTTTTGCTGACTGCCTTCGGTTTGCAGCAGCACGCCCATCATGTCATGACTTGGGGCAAACCTGTCATCAGCCGCCATCGCCATGTCCAGCTGACGCTTGGCATCGTCCAGCCTGCCTGCCAAAATAAACTGCCCTGCCATCTGCGTACGAATCTTAGCAACCTGCGTTTTGTCGGTGAAATTATTTTTACCATAATCACTGGCATGACCTGAGCCGTGCTGAGCACTTTGGCACGCCCACAGCATGACGCTAAGCACCGCCACCACACTTATTTTAAAGGCTTTTTGTTTCATCCGTTTCACCATCGCCCCATCATTCTAGCAAGTCTTTTATGATTTTGCCAATATATTTAGCAAATCCATCAAGCGCTCGGCTGGCGCTTTTCAATGCTTTCTTGCCATTTTTTGGCTCGGCGAGTGCGGTCGGCAACTTGTCCAACCAGCTGTCCGCACGCCGCATCAATGTCATCGCCACGAGTTTGGCGAATGGTGCAAACAAAGCCTGCATTATTTAAAATGTTGCTAAAAGCGTGAATGCGGTTGTTGCTTGAGCGGTCATACGGCGCGTGCGGAAATGGATTGAACGGAATCAAGTTAATCTTACTTGGTAAGCCGTCCAGCAAATTTGCCAACTGACGAGCGTGTTCATCGCTGTCATTGACCCCAGCAAGCATCACATATTCGATGGTTACATGCTTTTTGTGGCGTGGATTTTCGTCATACACATAGGCTTTGGCGGCTTTAATTAGCTCACTTAGCGGATATTTTTTGTTAATCGGCACAAGCTCGTCACGAAGCTTATCATTGGGAGCGTGCAGGCTGATGGCAAGTGCCACATCAATGTCTTTGGCAAGGTCGTACATTTTTGGCACAACGCCCGAAGTGGATAAGGTAACACGGCGTTTTGATAAGCCAAAAGCATGATCATCAAGCATCAGACTCATGCTCGCCACCACAGGGTCGTAGTTCAAAAGTGGCTCGCCCATGCCCATCATCACCACATTGGTAACACGATTTTCACGCTCCAAGACAGGCACATCCTCCATATAGGATTGGTTGGCGACCCACAGCTGACCGATGATTTCGCTGGGCGTTAAATCTCGCTCAAAGCCTTGTTTGCCTGTACTACAAAATGAACAATCCAACGCACAGCCCACCTGCGATGAGATACACAAAGTCTTTCGCCCAAACTGCTTACCATCCTCGGCAGGAATCAGCACCGTCTCAACCAACGAACCGCCCGCCACTTCAAAGACCCATTTGCGAGTGCCGTCATTGCTAAACTCTTTGTATTTGGCCGTAGGCGGTGTGACACACGCCATTTCGTGCAATTTTTCTTGCAGTTTTTTGGAAATGTTGGTCATCTGATAAAAATCGGTCACGCCATATTGATAAATCCATTTCATCACTTGCGTGGCACGGAATTTTTTCTCCCCCAATTGCTCAAAAAACTGTTCAAGCTCGGCTTTGGACATACCCAAAAGGTTGGTTTTTTTAGACAAATCATCACACTCATCAATTTGAGCAGGATTAAATGAATTAACAACAGGGAT
Source organism: Moraxella nasibovis (assembly GCF_029581575.1). Classification (NCBI taxonomy): domain Bacteria; kingdom Pseudomonadati; phylum Pseudomonadota; class Gammaproteobacteria; order Moraxellales; family Moraxellaceae; genus Moraxella; species Moraxella nasibovis. The sequence goes on from NZ_CP089975.1 coordinate 1,393,716, forward strand.
TTTTTGGCTAATTGACATGGCTTTTTTATCAAAAATAAGAAATAAAACGACCTATTATACTAAATTTTTACCCTAAAGTCATAATTTTTGGCTTAGCATTCATGGATTTTGATGGATAAACGATGCGTATTAATGCTTGCCATCGCCCCCAATGTTAAAGTAAACAAAGGCTGCGTATGTGCAAAATCCAAATCTGTCATCACAGGGATTGTTTTTAATTGTGGATATTTATCCAAAATAAACCGCAACACCTCGTCGCTCATCTGGCATTTTTTTGGAAAACGCCCAAGCAACAGTGCGTTTGGATTGGGATACACTTGCAAAATCGCTGTCATTTGACGCAAGATGCCGTATCTGTCATAGCCCTCACCTACCTCCAAAAATAACACATAGCCTTCGTCCATTTGTGCCACTTTTGGTGCATAAGGCGTGCCATTAAGCAAGGCAAAAGTAGCAAGGTTACCGCCAATAATCCGACCCGATGCACACCCATGTGTATAAACACGCCACTTTGTTGGATAAAAAGTTCGCTGGGCATTTGGCAAAAACCACGCATCGCTTGACCATTGCTCAGATGGTACTAATTCGTACTGATGATTGGTCATTGCCAAAAGCCAAGCCTTGCTTTGATAATCTTGCAATTCATTCATTTTAAACGATGAATAATTCGCCCCCATGTAAGTTGCCACGCCTGCTTGTGTTAAAATCGCATGCAATAAAGCTGTGGTATCCGAATAACCGCAGATGATTTTTGGATTTTTTCGAATCAACTCATAATCCAAATAAGGCAATAATTCATTACAATTAAACCCACCAATCGTCGCCAAAATCGCCTGCACGCTTGTATCGGCAAAAGCATCGTGCAAATCCGCCACTCTCTCATCAATGCTGGCAGAATAAAACAAATCATTGGCATGATAATTCTTTGAAAAAGACACCCGAAAACCCAGACGCTCCAGTCGGTCTTTGGCAGATAGATTGGCATCAAAACCGCCAATTCTCTCGATAGATGATGACGGGCTGACAATGCGAATGTGGTCACCTTGCTTGAGCTTGGCAGGATAAATGATCATTACTTTACTTCCCTATTATAATCTTAGCAATTTCTTAAAAAAACAAAAGCGACCGCCAAACGACAGTCGCTTTTTTGTGCAAAAAATCAATCTTGCCAGCACGGATTAGCGAGTGCGTGGGAAAATCTCATCAGCACCAAAGAAGTAAGCGATTTCACGCTCAGCAGATGCCACAGAGTCAGAACCGTGAGCAGCGTTTTCGTCAATGCTGACAGCAAAATCTGCACGGATCGTACCAGCAGCAGCTTCTTGTGGGTTGGTCGCACCTAGGATATCACGATGCGCTAGAACGGCATTTTCGCCTTCTAGTACAGACACCACAACAGGACCAGAAGTCATGAATGCCACTAGGTCAGCAAAGAAACCACGCTCTTTATGCTCAGCGTAGAAACCTTCTGCTTCTGCTTGAGTTAGGTGCTTATATTTCATCGCAACTGGCTTAAGACCAGCTTTTTCAAAACGAGCAACGATGTCGCCGATGTGGTTTTTGCCAACTGCGTCTGGCTTGATGATAGATAAAGTGCGTTCGATAGCCATAGGAATATCCTTTTTTGCTAATGAGTTAAGGGAAAAGATAAAATAATTAACCAGACGGATTATACCAATTTTTTTGGCAATTTACAGCCTTTTACCAAAAAATATTTCCATCACCATCCTTTATTGATTATATATTAAAAATAAAAGTTGATATTATAAAAAATAATACTTATCAATAAAACCCGTTTATTTATGCAAAATTTGCATGAAATATTTTTGTACAAAATCCATGATAAGACATTGATTTGAATATATCTATACCAAAATAACTTCAAAATTATCACAAAGTTGATTTTGGGCGTATGGTGTGTATCACGCATCATTAAAGGGTTTGTAATAAAAAAACGGTGCGTAGCATCAACCTTACAACTTGTCGTATTTTTCAGGCTTGGCTGGTATCTTAGACACCAAAAGCTCTTGATAACTCAGTGGCTTTTTTTTGTGCCCTTTTCATGGCTATCAGACTGATTTCACGCTATAATGTGCTTTTTTTGCCGACCCAGCCATGTCTATATCCAAGCTTCTAAGCCGCCATCCAGCTGTTGCTCAGTTCAACCAAACCGTTTGGGCGATGCTCTCAGGCATTTTTGTGGTGCGTATCAGTTACTTTATGTCGTGGCCATTTTTGATTATCGTTTTGAATAATCACCCTAGTGTGTCTGCGATGGGCGTGGGGATTATTTTAGGATTTTCAGCAGGCATTGCGGCGTTATCGGCAGTATATATCGGCTATTTGGCGGATAAATTTGGCGAAAAACCCTTACTGATGACAGGCTGTCTGGTTGGCATGGTATGCTATGTGCTATTGCCCTTTGCCAATAGTTTTTGGCAGTATTTTACCATCATGGCGTGCCTCGGTCTGGTGCGTCCACTCGTCGAAGTTGTCGGCAAGACCATCATGTGCAACCAGCTTGTCAAGCCGTCAGATCGAGAGACTGCGTTATATATCCGCTATTTTTTGATCAATGTTGCAGGTGCGATCGGACCACTACTTGGACTCTGGGCGGGGCTTCGCCATGCTGACACGCTGTTCACACTCACAGGCATTGCTTATTTTTGTTTTTGTATTTGGATATATCGCCTGATTGATCACACACGCCCAGTGCGTACAGAGACCCTGCCAAGCTTTCATAGCACACTCAATGTCATCCGCCAAGACTTGCTGTTTTTGACCTTGCTGATTGCCATCTTTTTGATTCTGATTGTTTATTCACAGGCAAGTGCTACCGTGCCACAGCTCATCACAGCACTCATGGGTAATGATGCAGCACAGCTGATTGTACTCTTAACTGTGGTGAACTGTGTGACGGTTGTTGTGTTGCAGTTTCCACTGTTAAAATTATTCAAACGATTGGATATTAGCACTCGCACCCAGATTGGGCTGCTCTGTTTATTCGCCTCTCAAGTCTTGTTTTTAGTGATGGATCAACAGTCGATATTGGCGTGGGCGGCGGCATTTTTTGTGTTCAGTCTTGCTGAAGTTATTGTCATCCCTACCATCAGTGTGCATATTGATAGCTTTGCCAAACCAGGTCTGCGTGGCAGTTATTTTGGTGCAGCAGCATTTAGCGAGCTTGGTAGTGCTTTAGGTCCGATGTTCGGTGCTTTGATGATTAGTCAATTTTCAGATACGCATTATTTTGTTGCAACCATAACAATCTGCCTAATTTTGATGGTGATTTATGGTGTGATTCGCCATAAGCAAACAAAATATTAGCAAGCATTTATCGGTTAGATTTGGTATAATAGACAGATTGGTTTTTGACCTTTTTAACTTAGCAACCATCAAATTAACCATCAAAAAGAGAATATCATGGGCTTTAATTGCGGTATCGTCGGCTTGCCAAATGTCGGCAAATCTACTTTGTTCAACGCCTTAACCAAAGCAGGCATTGCAGCAGAAAACTTTCCATTTTGTACCAAAGATCCAAACACTGGCATCGTGCCTGTGCCAGATCCACGCCTAAAAGCATTGGCAAATATCGTAAAACCCGAGCGAGTCATTCCAACCAGTATGGAATTTGTGGACATCGCAGGCTTGGTAGCAGGCGCATCCAAGGGCGAAGGTATGGGCAACCAATTTCTTGCCAACATTCGTGAAACCGACGCCATTGCCCATGTGGTTCGCTGCTTTGATGATGACAATGTCATTCATGTCGATGGTCGTGTCAATCCGCTATCGGACATCGAGACCATCAACACCGAGCTGTCATTGGCGGATTTGGATGCGGTTACTCGTGCCATCACCAACCTAAACAAAAAAGCCAAAGGCGGCGACAAAGACGCTCAAGCTGCCCTAGCCGTGTTCCAAAAAATTGAGCCATTCTTGGCGGACGGTAAACCTGCTCGTATGGCAAATCTTGACGACGACGAGAAAAAACTCATCAAATCATACGGTCTAATCACCCTAAAACCTGTGATGTACATCGCCAATGTCTCTGAGGACGGCTTTGAAAACAATCCATATCTGGATCAAGTGCGTGAATTTGCCGCCAGTGAAGATGCGATCGTCGTGCCACTTTGTAACCAAATCGAGGCGGAAATCGCTCAGCTTGACGAAGAAGAAAAAGCAGAGTTTTTGGAAGGCATGGGCATGGAGGAGGCAGGTTTGGATCGTGTGATTCGAGCTGGCTACGAGCTACTAAACCTACAAACCTATTTCACCGCAGGCGTCAAAGAAGTGCGCGCTTGGACGGTCAAAGTCGGTGCCACCGCGCCGGAGGCGGCAGGCGTGATTCATACCGACTTTGAGCGAGGCTTTATCCGTGCTGAGGTCATCGCTTATGACGACTTCATCGAGTATGGCGGCGAAAAAGGTGCAGCCGCAGCAGGCAAATCTCGCCTAGAAGGCAAAACCTACATCACCCAAGACGGCGACGTGATGCATTTTAGATTTAATGTGTAAAATATGATTTGATAAAATAAAGGGTGTATGGATATATGCCCTTTATTATAAATTATTATTGAAATAAATAAGGTAGTTTTTATGAAAATCGCCTTACCCCTAACCGCCCTATTATTACTCACCGCCTGCCATAATAATCAAGGGCAAGATACAAAATCACAATTGGATAATAACCAAGTCAAACAACAAAATACCACCCCTTTAATAGAAGTTACACCTCAAGACAATAAAGAAATCCAACAAGAAACCAATAAGCCAAAAGAAACAAGGACAGGTGATATTTTTGATAATGGGTTTGTCATTGATGATTATCCTTTATTGATTGAAAAAATCAGCGAGCAAGATTTTACCAAAGCATTAGACAAATTATCAATAGAAAATTCAACCATTACCACAGGATTTGATGACATCAATCATGCCAAAGTGGCATTAAAAGGCGTGATAGAAGTTGATGAAAATGACTTAATTACTCAAATTAATGCAAAAAATGGCAATACCGTCAAACTCTTAGCGGATTTTGAATTTTATAATGCAGATGAAAATACTTTATCCATTATCATGGACGATGGTTATTCTGGTATTAGTCTAAATACAGGTAAACTTATTGGTACTTATAGACTTAATTCTTTTGCCTCCCCCAATAAACTCTATCGTTTTTCTGGCACGGCATACGAAGGCTGTGCTTATCCTTTTGTTGAAAAATATATTAACAATGAATGGGTAGCCATTATTCGTTTAGATGATATTTTTAACCAAACCATTAGCAAACAGGATAATCAACTGGAGATTTGTGGTTATCAATTTGGGTTTTTTGAAAGTAATCAAATCGCCTATATTAAAGTTACAAAAAATAAAGAAACCGATGACAGTGATTATTATAAAATTTATTTTAAATTTGATGAATTCACAAATTCATTTGATTTAACCACCATTCCCCAAAAACCCTTACCCTTAGAAGTGGCGATTGACTTTGATAATTATGAACAATTCACTTATTTAAATAAAAACCAAGCCAAATTCTTTGCTGGACTTTATCCTACCGCCAAAGAGATTGTTATTTTGGGTAAGGTTTCATACAATCCTGACATTACAAGTTTAATAATGACATTTTCTAATACAGAAAATGAACACGAACTTATCACTCATCTTATCAATATTGACAAAAACGGCAATATCATTGATACACTTAATATTGCTTATGATGAAATTGCTGAAAGCTGGTCAAAAACTACTTCTGCATTACAAAAAGAACAAATCACAGTAACCGATTTTCACGATGGCGACCCCACCCAAGAAAATAGTTACAAAATAGATGATAAAGGCTATTTTTATTTGGTGGACAGTAAAGACTTTACCAACCAAGAAAATAGTAATGACAATTAACCCAACCACTCAATAGGTGCTTTATGAAACTTTTATTCCCCCTCACCGCCCTTTTAATCTTAACCGCTTGTTCTATCAGCGTCATTCCCACCGATGTTAAAGTGGTCGGTATTTCTACCCCTGCCACCGAATTTTGCTTACAGCAAAAAGGCTTTATCAATCCCACCACTGTCAATGGCAAACAAGTCAATATTTGTGAATTGCCAAACGGTCAAAAAGTGGAAGTCAATGCGCTGTATCGGGCAAATGGCGGCAAATAAAGCGCCCTAGCAAGCCATCGCCAAGTTTTATTTATCTTATCGGATGACATTGATCAGACGCCATAAGATTTGGCGATTTTTTATGTATTTTTTAAGCATTTTCTTTTTGTGAAAAATTCATTATAATATAGCATTATTTTAAACATTGGAGATAAATCATGAACAAAGTCATTGTTGCATCACTTAGCTGCGCCCTACTGCTGGCAGCTTGCGACAAAAAACCTGCCGACACCGAAACACCAAGCGCAGCTACCGAAACAGCGCCAGCCACCCAAGCTGCGCCACTACACACCCAAGAAGGCGAGCATGAACATGGTGAGCATGAGCACGCAGAACACGCACATGACCATGCGCACGGTCACAGCCACAGTCATGATCATAGCCACGGTCATGCACACGATCACAGCCATGACGCAGGGGATGCTTATCAATGCGGTGACAAAACCGTCCACATCGCCATTCATGACCACGAAGGCGAGATCGAAGCACATCTGACCACAGATGACATCACCTACGACCTAAATCAAGACACAGCAAACACAAAGCATTTCACCACGGATAATGGCATTGAAGGCGAGGACAAGCCGATGACCCTTGTGGTGGATGGCAACAAAGCGCAGGTCTTAAAAGCCGACAACAGCGTGCTACTTGACTGCACCAAATCCTAAGCTTTACAAATCCTAAAACTTAGAAAATCCAAAACCTAAGTCATTCAGATTGGCTTTTAGGGCTTGTTTTGCAAGCCCTTTATCAGCTTTTGACTTACAGGCATGAAGCACGCTGTCGATAAGACCAAAACCGCCACTTGTCCGTCATAAAATGCAACATTTTATGAATTTGATTGAAAATATCAGCGATTTTATTATAATATACACTCATTCACCAAAGTGTACGCCACTCACACACGGACATCATCATGACCCAAGACAGACCTGCCACCCGTGAACAAAAAAAACGCCAAACCCGCCAAGCATTTTTTAATGCCGTACTAGATCTTTGCATGACTGGGCAAGGTTACAGCTCGATCAGCCTGCGCCAAGTGACTCGTGAAGTGGGCGTTGTGCCGACCGCTTTTTACCGTCATTTTGATGACATGGAAAGTCTAGGCAAGGCACTGGTTGAAGATGAGCTGGGCAGTGCGATGGCGATGCTGCGTGAGCACATGCAGCTGGGCAAAAAACGCAGCTTTGAGAGACAAATCGCCAAAAGCGTTCAGCTATTTTTTAAGGCGGTGGATGCGCAGCCACGCTATTGGCAGTTTATCGCCAGTGAGCGCTTTGGTGGCTCTGAGTCGGTGCGCCGCGCCGTCAGCGAGCAGATTAAGTTTTTTGCCAAAGTCATGAGTGACGATTTGGCACTACAACCTGCCTTTGAACACATCGACGCCAAAGACCGCTATCTTTTGGCGGAAATCGGTGTCAATCTGAGCTTTTCGTGGATCATTGATTGGCTTGAACTGACTTATTTACCAAGCCTGACAGACGAAGATGACGACGAACGCACACCCCCTGCCGAGCTAGAAAACCAAAAGAAAGCCATGCTACACCGCTGCACCCGTCAGATGCAGATGTTACTGTATGGCGCTTACAACTGGAAATCCAACGAAGAAACCCTGCTTGATGATTGATTTTGCGCCCGCCATCTTTGGTCGCAGCGCCTATTTAGGCTGATTTTTTCAAAGATGGCAGCATCATCAGTGCAATCATACTGCAATCATACAGGGCAAACCCACCATCTCTTATAAATTCACACAAACCTACATCGATTTTGAAAATCTGTGCTAAAATAACTGATTTTTCACACAATAACCAACAAACCCAAGCCATGCCTTATTTACACCGCCCAAAATCCCACCACCCCCTTAATAATGCCGAACGCCTACTTCGAGTCATCTCCATCAATGTCAATGGACTCAGAGCTGCTGAGAAAAAAGGACTGTTTGACTGGCTGGCGGTGTGCGAGGCCGATGTCGTGTGCATGCAAGAGACCCGCATCACACACGAGCAGTGGACGGACAAATTTAAGCCTGAGGGCTGGTATGCCGAGCTGTTTCCTGCCGAGCGTGCAGGCTATGCTGGCACAGCGATTTATAGCCGCTTGCCGATGGTGTCGGTGAGTCGTGGTCTTGGTTTTGAGCTGGCTGATTCACAGGGGCGATTTATCACCGCTGAATTCAATCTTGGCTTGGAAAAACCCGTATTCATCTCATCTTTGTATCTGCCATCTGGCTCATCAGGCGATGAGGCACAAGCACGCAAAGACTTGTTTTTGGACGAGTACAAAGCCATCCTAAAACGCTGGCGAGAGGAAGAAAAATCCGTCATCATCTGTGGCGACTACAACATCGTGCACAAACGCATCGACATCAAAAACTGGTCTGGCAATCAAAAAGCGTCCGGCTGTCTGCCGCACGAGCGGGCGTGGCTTGATCATATTTATGATACGCTCGGCTATGTGGACACTTTTCGTGTGGTGCGCAAAGAGGCAGATGTCTATTCGTGGTGGTCAAATCGTGGGCAGGCTCGCGCCAAGAATGTCGGTTGGCGAATTGATTATCACGCCTGCTCGCCCGACTGGCGTGAGCGTGCGGTGGGTGCTTGGGTGTACAAAGACACTTGGTTTTCAGACCACGCCCCTGTCGTCATTGACTATTTGCTAAGCTAAGTTTAGAGGTACACATCAAAAGATGTAAAATGCGTTAAAATATAGTGAAATAATCTCATGCTTGATGAGCCAAATTGTAATCAAGCACCGTTTTCAACTCAACAAACCAAGGAGCAATCATGGCATTTAATGACATGGTCGCTCAAAAAGTACCGAGCGTTACTTTCCACACTCGCCAAGGCGACAACTGGGTCGATGTGACCACTGACGAGCTATTTAATGGCAAAAAAGTCGTACCATTCTCTCCACCAGGCGCTTTCACACCCACCTGCTCATCCACACACCTCCCTCGCTACAACGAGCTGGCTGGCGAATTTAAAAAACTTGGCATTGATGACATCATCTGCGTCTCTGTCAATGATACTTTCGTCATGAACGCTTGGGCAGCTGACCAAGAATGTGGCAACATCCGTATCATTCCAGATGGTAATGACGAATTCACCAAAGGCATGGGTCGTTTGGTCGGCAAAGAAAATCTTGGCTTTGGTCCTCGCTCATGGCGCTACTCAATGCTGGTGGACAATGGCACCATCGTCAAAATCTTTGACGAGCCAGAAAAAGATGGCGACCCGTTTGAAGTCTCTGATGCCGACACCATGATCCGCTATTTGGACAACAACTGGCAGGACAAGCCATCAGTTGCCATCATCACCAAGCCAGGCTGCCCACACTGCGCCAAGGCAAAAGCATCACTTGCTGAGCGTGGCTTAGCCTATGAAGAGATCATCTTGGGTCGTGATGCGTCGATGACTTCTGTGCGCGCCATCACTGGTCGTGAGACTGCGCCACAAGTATTCATCGGCGGTCAGCACATCGGTGGTAATGATGAGCTACAAGCCCACCTAAACAGCGCTGAATGCACGCTATGATCATAGGCTTTTTTAGCATAATGGGGATGATGATTTTCATCCCCATTTTTTATACACGATGAATGCGGTCAGCTCACACAATTTCTGCACCCACCCCAGCCATGCCCTTAGAATGTTAAATTATTTTTAACAAGTGGGTATTATTTGCCATTCATCTTAAAGATTTTGATGTTGTGAAAGCCTTTTTCTTTTAAATACACCGCTTGCAGACCACTCATCACGCCACGCTGACAGTACAAAAGATAGGTCTTACTCTGATCCAGCTCGCCAAAGTGCGAATCAAGACGATAAAACGGCATGGCAATCACATTAGGCAAAGACAACGGCGCATCATCCACTTCATCGGGCGTACGAATGTCCAGCACCACTTCATCAGGCAACACTTCAAAAACCGTCTGGACGGTATGTTCTTGCTGCTCTTCATTGGCAATGTCACGAATGTCAATAGAAGTCGCCTGATCAATGGCGTGCTGCAAGATGGCAAAATCAAAGTCTTCTTCCGTGGCAAGTATCTTATGCTCTACCGCCTTGACCGTCGGGCTTTTTGAAATCACGCCACAAAACTCTGGCATGGATTTGGCAATGTCCGCCGTGCCGATTTGTTCTGCCATCGCCACGATACTCTGCTTATCATGGGTGATCAGCGGTCTTAATACCAAAACTTCACTTGCCTTATCAATCATGTGTAAATTGGTGAGCGTCTGACTTGCCACCTGACCCATCGCCTCGCCTGTTACCAGCGCTTCGATGCGATGATGGCGAGCAATGGCACTGGCAGCACGAACCATCATTCGCTTTAACACCACGCCCATCTGCGAGTCATCAACTTTCGTCAAAATTTCCGTTACCACAGGTGCAAAATCCACTGTGATGAATCGCACTTTGTGTGATGAGCCGTAGCGTTGCCAAAGCTGATATGCCATCTGCTTAGTGCCAACCTCATGCATACGACCGCCCAAATTAAAAAACACATAATGCACACGACTGCCACGACGAGTAAACATATAACTTGCCACGCCAGAGTCAAAACCACCAGAAATCAAGGACAGCACATCTTCTTGGGCGCTGATAGGAAAGCCACCAATCCCCTCATGACGGTCTTTAATGAACAATAATTTATCATGATCAATCTCAAGCTTGACCACCACATCAGGGTCTTTGAGCTGGACTTTGGCACTGCTGATGTGCTGATTTAGACCACCACCCACATAACGCATGACCTCCATTGAGTCAAATTCATGATGACCACGACGCTTGACACGCACACAAAAAGTCTTATTTTCAAGACCATCGCCCACATAAGCCAAAGTTTGCAAAAAAATGTCGTGCAAGTCGGTAAATGGCGTCTCTTCCACCGTCAAAATATGATGAATACCTGGAATGCGTTGCAATTCATCCATCAGCACCGCCGCCAAGCTCTCATCGCTAAATCGCACTTCCAAAAAATCCCAATGACGAATCACTCGCACATTTTCATCATGACGCAATAAAATATTGTGAATGTTTCCTTTTAAAATTTTTACAAATCGCTTGCGAATGGATTCGCTTTTCATGATGATTTCTGGAAATAATTTAACGATAAATTTCATAATCAAGCCAAAAAAATAGAAAATAAAAAGACAAAAAGGCGTATTATACACCTTTTTATCCCATCAAATGTATGATTTCAAGACGATTTTTCACGCACCATCATGCCAAAAACTTACCACAACAGGCCTTGAACTTCTCACCACTACCGCAAAGGCACAGCTGTTTGCCTGTCAAAGTATTTGGCACAGTCGGATCTAAAAAATACCACCGCTCGCCAATCTTAACAAAAGCCGACAGCTCTTCATGACAGCCCTCACTGCCATCTTTATTGCGAAAGTAGGCACGAAATTTGACCTGGGCGTGGCGTTTGCCAATCTTGGGAATGTGGCTGACCACTTCAAGGCGCGCCCAATTCATCTCATCCGCCCACGCTACCAAGCCCTGCTTGTCAAGCAATGTCTGCTGACTGGGCGTGGTTGTGGCGATGATGTAATCGGTGTTTTTTAAAGAAAATGCCGAAAATCTTGATCGCATGAGCGATTCAGCACTGACCGCCACACCACCCAAATGCAGTGGCTGACAGCATTTATCATAAGCGACACCGCCACAAGGGCAGGCTGCCGTCGGCGTGATGACCCTTGCTGTCATAGGCAAATTTTCTCCAACAAAATCTGCTGTGCGTCATGAATGCTGTCGCCATGTTGCACCTGATTCCACTCGCCACGCCCATCAAGCTCCCACGCCTGCACATTGTCATTAAGATAATTCATCAGACCGTCTTGATAGATTTTTTGGAATAACTTTTTATCCAAAATCGGAAAAGCCACTTCCACACGGTGAAGCAGATTTCGATCCATCAAGTCGGCACTGGCGCAGTATAGGCGTTCTTGACCGCCATTTTCAACATCATTGCCAAAATAATACACACGAGTATGCTCCAAGAATCGCCCCACCACCGAACGCACTCGGATATTTTCGGACAGACCCTTAACCTGCGGACGCAAACAGCAGATAGACCGCACGATCAAATCAATCTCCACGCCTGCTTGACTGGCTTCGTAGAGCTTATTGATGATTTGGCGTTCGGTGATGGCGTTGCATTTTAGGATGATTCGCCCTTTTTTGCCGTTTTTGGCATGATGAATCTCATCATCAATCAGTCGCATCAAGCCGTCGTGCAAGGTAAATGGTGCGTGCAAAATCTGGTGCGATGGCATTGGACGACCCATGCCTGTCAGTTGTACGAACACGCCATGCACATCTTCGCAGATTTGTTCGTTGGCGGTAAATAGTCCGTAGTCTGTGTATGCTTTGGCGTTGCCTGCATGATAATTGCCCGTCCCCAAGTGGGCATAACGGCGAATGCGTCCTTCTTCACGGCGGACAATCAACATAAGCTTAGCGTGCGTCTTATAGCCGACCACGCCATACACCACCACCGCCCCAGCCTCTTGGAGCATATTTGCCACAGCGATGTTGCTCGCCTCATCAAATCTGGCACGCAGTTCAATCACTGCCGTGACTTCCTTGCCGTTACGAGCGGCAGCAGCTAGGGCTTGCACGATTTCAGAATTTGTCCCAGAGCGGTAGATCGTCTGTTTGATTGCCAAGACATCAGGGTCGTTTGCCGCTTGCCAAAGCAGATTTACCACAGGCGTAAAGGCGTGAAACGGATGATGCACCAGCACATCTTGCTTTTTGATGGCGTTGAACATCAAAGTATCATCTTTGGCGACTCGCACCGTCTCCATGCCACGAAACGCCTTAGGAATGGCGTGCGTAAATGGCGAAAATTTCAGCTCAGGCTTGGCAAAACTGGTCAGCATACGAGTCAGGTTGACAGGTCCATTGACACGATACAGCTGACTTTCATCAAGCTCAAATTCTTGTAATAAAAACTCATAAGTCTCTTTGGGGCAGTTGGTCGTCACTTCCAGACGCACCTTATGCCCAAATCGGCGATTGTCAAGCTCGCCTTCTAGCGCCTTTGCCAAATCCTCCACATCATCCGCCAAAGCAAGGTCGGCATTACGAGTCAGGCGAAACTGATGACAGCCCGTCACTTTCATGCCCAAAAACAGCTCGCCCACATGCTCGTGAATCACCGCCGAAAGCATCACATGATGATCCTTGCCACCCGTCAGCTCATCTGGCAGACGAATCACTCGTGGTAGCGAACGGGGCGCTGGCACGATGGCACGGTTGATGTCCCGCCCAAAAGCGTCCTTTCCTTCAAGGCTTACGATGAAGTTCAAAGATTTATTGACAAGGCGTGGAAATGGGTGCGCAGGGTCAATGCTGATCGGTGTCAAAACAGGCAGCACCTGCTGAAAGAAATACTCTCGCATCCACGCCTTTTGTGCATCGGTGAGCTCATGGCGTTTTAGGTAGCGAATGTCTGATTTGGCAAGCTCTGGCAAAATCTCTTCATTTAAAATGCGATACTGCTCATCGACCGCACGGTGCGCCACTTGGCTGATCTCCGCCAAAAGCTCGGAAGGTCGTCTGCCATCAAGACTGCTCGACTTATTGCCATTTTTCATTTTTTGGATCAGACCCGCCACACGAATTTCAAAAAACTCGTCCATATTTGACGAAAAAATGATCAAAAAGAACATCCGCTCAAGCAGTGGATGACGGGGGTTTAATGCCTGTGCCAAGACTCTCAGCTGAAAGCGCAGCGTGGATAAGTCACGGTTGATGTAGCACTCTGGGGTGTAGTCGCCAGTGTCATTAAATACAGGCACGATCTCATGCAGCTCCTCAGGCGGTGGCGCTGTCCCCAGCACGCTTTGCATGGCTTGCTGCTCAATGCTTGGTATGCCCTGCGTGACGATGGGCTGCATCATTGATGTCTCTTGGTTTGTCGTCTGTTTAGTTTGCGTCATGGATTTCTCCTGTTTTTATTTGCTATATTTACTTTATTTGCCAATACATCTTTTGCTGTACACATTTTAGATTTTGAATGTCGCCTTGATGTCAATTTTGCAATGTTTCACATGTTCAATTTTTGCAATTTTCACATGTTCATTACCTTAAATCACCAAACTCCCTCCATCATTGATGCAGGCGTGTGGCATTTGGCGTTTAGCTGGGTAGTACGGCACTGTTCATGCGGCGTAAAATGATGCGCTGCTTGTTGCGCAGCCGCTTGGCGTTTTTGTTTTTTTGAAAATATTTAGGATTGGGCAACATACTGATGAGCAAAGCGGACTGCTCACGGCTTAGGTTTTTGGCAGATTTGCCATAATAATGCTGCGCTGCCGCCTCGATGCCGTAGATGCCATTGCCAAATTCGGCAACATTCAGATACACCTCCAAAATGCGTTTTTTATCCCAAATGCCCTCCATCATCACGACAATCACCGCCTCTTCAGCCTTTCTGATGTACGAGCGGTGCGATGTCAAAAATAGATTTTTGGCAAGCTGTTGGCTGATGGTCGAGCCACCCATCGAGATCGCCCCTTCGGCCTCGTTGCGCTTGATGGCACGCTCAATGCTGGCAAAATCAAAGCCGTTATGCGTCGCAAAAGTCGCATCTTCACTGGCGATGGCGGCTTGTTTGGCAGACTTTGCGATGTCATCATAATCCACCCAAGTCTGCGTCACCTCGCCACCACCAATGCGGTGCGCCATCATGAATGCCGACTCGGTCACAGGTACGACTTTGCCAATACCCAACAAAGCCGCCACCACGACATTAAAGCCCACAAAAATCGCCAAAAGCGGCAATACAATCCAACGAAACAGTTTTTTTAGCACAAAAAGAGCCTCATTTTACGATACGATCAATTTACGGTATAATTTACTGCGGTATAATTTGCAATGCATCCGACCGACAAGGCAGACGGCGCTCATCAAGCCTTGCTTTTAGATTTGCCACTTTTAGGTATTGTACACCATTTTTGGCATTTGTCTTTATCAAACATCATCATTTTTAGCGATTTTATCTCATCATCACACCATGACTCATCAACAATTCATCCACCTACTAGACCGCCTATCCCAAGACCGCTTTGCCCTGACAGCACTTGATGTCCAAAGCTTTGGCAAATTTCAGCAAATGCTGCTGTCATCCTTTCAAACCACCGCAGACAAAGATGCGGCAGATAAGTTTTATGTTCAGGACTGGTATCTGCTTGGTACGGACGGCTGTCATCTTTGCGATGAAGCTTACAAGCTGCTTGACCAAGTGCGCACCATCGCCTTAGTGCCGCCCGTGCATCAGCTGGATCTCATCAATGCCGCAGACGATGTGCTGATTGAGACTTTGGGCGTGATGATTCCTGTGCTGATCACCCCAAGACGGCTGCTGTGCTATCCATTTGGGGCGATGGACATTTTGGCGCTGGCAGACTGATGCACCAATTTTTTGCATCACAAGTCTTTTGCGTCACAATGTCTGATTGATAAGCAGTGTTAATCACTTTTCATCATTCTTCTTAAAAAAATACAAAATTTACCGCCAAAAGATATTCCTTTTTGGCAAAAAAGCAAGTACAATAGCGACACATTTAAGTAGCTGTCTTGCAGTTACTTTATTTTTTTGACATAAAATCAACAAAAGAACAGGTCGACATCGTTTGTTGTGCGGCTTTTTCACGGATCAGCGTGCCGCTTTGCGGTCACATGGAGCGCTATTATGCTTACCTTTTTGGCGATGCTGCCAATCCTTATTGTATTTGTACTGCTTGTCGTCATGCGACTGCCTGCCAAGATTGCCATGGCGGTCGCTTATTTTGCGACAGCTGCCTTGTCATACTTTGTTTGGCAAACCAGCGGTAACCAAGTCGCTGCCGCCACCATTCACGGTGTTTTGACCGCCATCAATGTGTTGTTCATCGTGTTTTCTGCGATTTTACTATTGAACACCATCAAAGAATCCAACGCCATCGTCGCCATCCGTCAAGGCTTTATGGGCATCTCGCCTGACCGCCGTGTGCAGATGATCATCGTGGCGTGGCTGTTCGGCTCGCTCATCGAAGGCTCGACAGGCTGGGGTACGCCATCAGCTGTCGGCGCACCGCTACTGCTCGCCCTAGGTTTCCCAGCGATGGCGTGTGTGATGGCAATTCTAATCATTCAATCCACGCCAGTATCATACGGTGCGGTGGGTACGCCCATCCTAATCGGTGTCAATTCAGGTCTTGAAAACAAAGAAGATGTCGCTGCTGCCATCGCCGAAAAAGGCATCGCCTTTAATGACTACATCGTGCAGATCGGTGCCAATGTCGGCTTTGTGCATGCCACTGTCGGCTTTTTGATTCCGCTGATTTTGTGTGGTTTCTTGACCCGTTTCTTTGGCGAAAAACGCTCTTTTACCGAAGGTCTAAAAGCAGCGCCATTTGCCATCTTTGCAGGGCTTGCCTTCACCATTCCTTATTATCTCACCGCCAAATTCATCGGTCCTGAGCTGCCATCATTGGTCGGTGCCATCGTTGGTTTGTCAATCGTCATTCCTGCGGCAAAATACGGCTTTTTGACACCAAAAGAGACCTTCGACTTTGCCACTCGTGACAAATGGGAAGACGACTGGAAAGGCACGCTTGCGCCGACCAACATCGACATCAACGAAAAATCAAAATTCTCAGCGCTCTATGCATTCACCCCATATCTATTGGTGATTGGCATTTTGATCGCCACTCGTACCATCAAGCCACTAAAAGCATGGCTGAATGAGAATTTTGTCATCACTTACAGCAACATCCTAGGCACTTCTATTACCAACAAAACACAGCTACTTTACTCTCCGGGTACCGTGCTGCTTTTGGTATCGATTGCGTGTATTTTCCTATTTGCCATGAAAGGTGATACGGTGAAAAAAAGCTGGTCAGCCTCTGGCAAAACCATGCTTGCTGCCGCCCCCGCCCTACTGTTCTCAATCCCGATGGTACAAGTATTCATCAACTCAGGCACGCCTGCCGATGTCGCTGAGCCCATCCTTGCCATGCCAAAAGTGCTGGCAGCAGGTGCAGCTGATTTGTTTGAAGGTATGTGGCCGCTTGTCTCGCCTTGGATTGGTGCATTGGGTGCTTTCATCGCAGGCTCAAACACTGTATCTAACATGATGTTTGCTCACTTCCAGTGGAGCACCGCAGCCCAGATTGATCTAAATGCCATCGAAGCGGCGAAAGTCGTGGCGCTACAAGCGGTCGGTGGTGCAGCGGGCAACATGATCAGCGTGCATAATGTCGTCGCTGCTTGTGCGGTCGTAGGTATGGTGAACCGTGAAGGTCTCATCATCCGTAAGACCTTGATCGCCATGACTTATTATGTCATTCAAGCAGGTCTGATTGGCATGGCGTTCATCTTCAATCCCGTTTGGTGGATCGGTGCGGTCATCTGGCCTGTCGTGTTTTTTGGTGTGATGTCAAAGTCAGGCGCTAAGGCATAATCGCCTCACCTTACAAAACAGGCTTGGATTTCAAGCCTGTTTTTCTTTGGCAAATTTCTTTTTAAATCTTTTAAATCCTTTAAAGGGTTATTTTATACGCAATTTCTTACTAAATTTTAATGAATTTTGCACAATGCTTGCAAAATCATTGGGATTTTTATGCAAAAAGCGTTAAAATAGTCGCACCATTCATTAGATAAATTCATCAAATAAAATAAGGTTGTCTTATGGCAGATTTAAGCAAAATCACCGAAATCGAAGACCTGCGCCGTGTTGCCGAGCGCAAAGTGCCACGAATGTTCTACGACTATGTGGACAGCGGCTCATGGACACAGACCACTTATCGCAACAACGAAACCGACTTTGACCGCATCAAACTGCGCCAACGAGTGCTTGTGGACATGGAAGGTCGCTCACTTGCCACCAAAATGATCGGACAAGATGTGCACATGCCAGTGGCGATCGCTCCGACTGGCTTTACAGGCATGATGTGGGCGGACGGTGAGATTCACGCAGCGCGTGCGGCGGAGAAATTTGGCGTGCCATTTTCGCTGTCGACGATGAGTATTTGCTCGATTGAAGATGTGGCAGAAAACACCACCAAGCCGTTTTGGTTTCAGCTGTATGTGATGCGTGATAAGAAATTCATGGAAAATCTTATCCGCCGTGCCAAAGAAGCCAACTGCTCGGCATTGATTTTGACAGCGGATTTGCAAGTCTTAGGTCAGCGCCACAAAGACATCAAAAACGGCTTGTCTGCACCACCAAAACCCACCCTAAAAAATATCCTAAACCTGATGACCAAGCCAGAATGGTGCTTTAATATGCTTGGCACAAAACGCCACACTTTCCGCAACATCGTCGGGCACGCAGAAGGCGTAGGCGATTTGTCAAGCCTATCTTCTTGGACAGCTGAGCAGTTTGACCCTCGCCTAAACTGGGACGATGTCGCTCGCATTAAAGAGCTGTGGGGCGGTCCACTCATCATCAAAGGCATCATGGAGCCAGAAGATGCCATCTTGGCCGCCAGATCTGGCGCTGATGCGATGGTCATCTCAAACCACGGCGGTCGTCAGCTGGACGGCGCACCAAGCTCCATCTCCGCCCTAGCCGACTGCGTACAAGCCGTTCAAGCCGAAAACAGTGCGTGTGAAGTTTGGCTAGACAGCGGCATCCGCTCAGGTCAAGATGTCCTAAAAGCCATCGCACTGGGCGCAAAAGGCACGATGATTGGTCGTTCTTTTCTATATGGTCTTGGCGCATATGGCGAAGATGGCGTACGCCGCGCCCTAGAAATCATCTACAAAGAGTGCGACATCACGATGGCGTTCTGTGGTCATACCAACATCAGCACCGTCAATGAAGACATCTTTGTCAAGGGCACTTATGAGAATCTAAAAATCTCCGACCCACACATCACGCCTATCCGCTGGTGATGCCTTTTAAAGGTCGTGTAAACACCCTCTTAAACTCCACGATGATTTACTTATCGTGGAGTTTTTATCCATGCCAATTTTTATCCATACCGACCAACCCAAAATATGATACGCTCTGGTAAGGCGACAACCCCTAGGGATTCATGGTAAATTTTATGTCAATTTTCACATGCTACGAGAATATTTATACAAAGCAAAAAACCGTCAGACTTCAACGCTTTAACACTGCAACAAACTTCAACATTTTTAAAATCAAAACCTGCATGAAAGCCATCAAAAAACCCAGCTTTGCCGCTGGGTTTTGTGTTTATCTTTATGAATATCATCTGATCGCATCACGATTGACTTTCACGCTTGTGGTGTCTTTTAGATACTGCACATAGTCTGACAGCTGATCTTGACCGATATTATCACGGATCATCGCCGCAGCTTGTAAGCGCTCAGCCGCTGAGATTTGAGCGGTGGCTTGCGTGCTGACAGGACCGCCGACAATCACGCTCGCCCCATCGTCTGTCTGCACCGCCCAAATGTCGTGCGCCCCTGATTTATACAAAAACAAGCTTGAACGCTCTTGGGCAGACAGATTTGGGTTTTGGCGAGTGGTGATGCCATAGTTTGTGCTTGGCGTCATGAGCGTGCGACCTTGATTTGCCTTAGCCTCATTTGCCAGTTTATTGGCATCAGCCAGTGCAAGCTCGCTCGCCTTTTGCTTGGTGAGCTTCGCCTTGATGATCTCGGTTGCTTCTGCCAAAGTCAGACTTTTAGGCTCTTGATGGTTGGTTGGCTGCACCCACACCGTCTTATCGCCCAGTGTGATGTTGGCGCTCACCGCCTGATCTTGAATGGTAAAATCATCAAACGCTGCGGCAATCACGGTAGGCTGTGACAGCGCCGTGGCATTGTTTTGCTTTGGATAACTGGCGATCGACTTGGCGTTCAGCCCTGTCTCGGCGGCAATGTCAGCGATGCCGACGCCATCGGTCGCCATGGTGTTGATCTTAGCAATCAAGTCGTTATAAGCGGCTTGGCGCTGATTTTGAGTCGCCATCCGCACCAGCTCATCACGCACGCTGTCAATCGTCACACTGCCTGCTTTCGTCACCTTGAAAATCTGATAACCAAAGCTTGTCTTGACCGGACGGCTCACCTCGCCAACCTTCAAACCAGACAGCGCCGAGCTGACCTCTGCTGCATCATTGCCAAACACCGCAGGATTGTACTGACCGATGTGACCGCCCGATTCACCACTTGGGTCATCAGAATGCGCTTTTGCCAACGCCTCAAAAGACTCGCCCGCATCCAGTCTTGCCTTGATGTCATTTGCCTTACTTTGTGCATCCGCCCCAGAAAGCAGAATCTGCGACAGCTCACGACCATCTGACAGACCATTTTGCTGCAAATAAGTGTGATACTGCGCCTCAATGTCTGCCTCAGTCGGCGCTGTGACCTTCACATCATCAGCCGACAGTTCAATATACGCCAAATCCACCGACTCTGGACGCACCAAGGCCTCTTTATTGGCATTATAATAAGCCTCGATCTCAGCTGCACTCACCGTCACCGCCTGAGCATAATCCTGCCACTTTAAGCGGTGCACCCACACCTCACGAGCTTCTAGCTGCAAATCAAGCAGACGGCTCACCTGCGTATTTGGATAGACTGCCGTGCCCAAAATGCCTGCGGTCAGCTGACGAATGTTCAGCTGAGTGCGAAATCGTGCAAACAGCTCGTCTTTGGTTAAGTTATTTTGCTGCAAAAACATCGCAAAAATGTCATTGGAAAACTGCCCATCTTGATGAAAGCTTTCATCTTGTGCAATCAGGCGGCTGATTTCCTCATCAGACACCGTCATGCCAAGCAGGTGCGCTTGGTTTTGTAGTAGCGCACGACTCACCAGCGTCTCCACCACCTCATCAACCAAAGCCGCTTCATTGATCATACTTGCATCGACTCGTTGCAACAGCTGCGAGCGATAGTTATTAAGCTCAGATTGAAACTCGTTCATGCCAATCGAGCTGTCGCCTGCACGCACCAGCTCATTTGAGCTCATCGCACCGCCACCGCCAATGCCTTGCACGCCCAAAAACGCCATCGGCACCAAAACCAGACCCATCGTAATTCGACCCGGCCAGCTTTGCAAAAAATTACGCAATTTTTCCATAACAAGTCACTTTTAAAAAGTCGATAAAATAAACCTTACTATAATACGCTAAATCAACCAAATACTCAAAATTTTTTGTAAATTTTTTACAAATATGCTCAGCATGCAAAGCCGAATCATGCCGCCCACAAGGCATAAAAAAACATCTCTTTGGTTAAGAGATGTTTTATGTTGATCATCTGACTGCTTAGGGCAAGATCAGTTGACAGCGTCTTTTAGACCCTTACCTGCTTTAAAGCCTGGTACTTTGCTGGCTGCGATTTCTAGTGGCTCGCCAGTTTTTGGGTTGCGACCAGTGCGAGCAGCGCGCTCTTTGACGCTAAAAGTACCAAAACCAACCAATACCACATCATCGCCACGCACCAAAGCGCCTTGAACGCTTGAAGTGAATGCATTTAGTGCTTTGGTGGCTTGGTCTTTGGTTAGACCTGCTTCGTTAGCAATCGCATCAATCAATTCTGACTTATTCATAATGAATTCCTCACCGTTGAGTTAAAATTAAAATGATCGATGAGCACAACAGCGCCCGTCGTTAGTGTGCATTGTATGATTATCATTAGTCATTTACAAGGGGATGAGCGCAAAAATCTTGTAAAATTTACAAAAAAGTAGCAAAAATCTTGTAAACTTCCTAAAATCATCCGCATTTTATAGGCAGTGTGCGCACTTTCCTTATTCGTCACCACAAACACAATGCCACATTTATAGCAAGACTTGTGATAATATGCAAGTAAATTTATAAGATTTTATGTAATTTACGGTAATTTGCGCAAAAAATCGTAGCTTTTTGCAAAAATCTGTAAATTTTTCGCACAGTCGTTTTGAATTTTTATGGTTTTAGGATACAATCAGTGCTTATGACAATTTTTAGACTTTTAGATTTAAAACATTTAGGACATTTTCATGGCAGATAACCAAATTTTTAATCACCCCACTCAGCCGCAAGCCCAGCCACAAGAAAGCGACAGTGGACGACCAAACGGCGTGATCTCCCAAAGCGTGCTTAGCGTTGTGTTGGTCTTCTTAGAGTCTGCCATCACGCTCATGCTCAGATTCAACCCAAAGCTGCGCCAGCTTGCTTATCCTTTGGTGCAAGACGGCGTGGTGGTGAGCATCCGCACTTATCTGCCGCATGTGCAAGTATTTGCCACCTTCAATGAACATGGCGTACTGCTAGACACACAGCTGCCTGCGCACAAACAAAGCGCCGACATCATGATCAATGCTTATAGCTTTGAGCTGGCTGGCGTTTTGAGCAACCACAGCATCGATGCCGTCGAAAAGCTGCAAATTCGTGGTGATGTCGTGCCAGTCGCTCAGCTTAAAGACTTTTTGGTGCAGCTTGGTATCGGCGGCGTGATTGATCAGCTGATTCGCAAAGTCAAAAAGAATCCTGACAGCAAGCCCACCCCAGAACAAAAGGCTGAAAAAATCAGCGAACTGAAAGCCAAGCTGTCCGAGCAGTCAGCGCAGATTGAGTCACTGGCTACGCAAAACGCTCGCCTAAATACTCAGCTTGCCGAAGCCAAAACCAAGCAAAAAAGCACTTTCACAGGCTTTATCATTGCCGCCTTGGTGGCGATCGCTGCCATCGTTTCGCACTTTTTTGTATGAGCTTGTGCAAATTGTACGAATTTTTGCTATAAGCTTTGGCATGAAAGACTTTTGGCTGATAAGCTTTGACAAGCCGTCCAACCAAGCCAAGCCAGCCAAACACAATATATAAGTGATATGAGCGCCCAGCCTTTTAGGTTTTGGGCGTTTATTTTACCCCACGCCCAAAATTCACCAAAAATCACCACTCCAAAATCATCACAGAAGCCATCATCATTTTTATTAAGTACTTTATTTACCTCTACTTAACTTATTGCTTATCGCCATTGATTTTATCAATCTGATGATTTGATAAAAAATACAGCCGACACACTCAAAATAATCTTGACCTATTTACTAGGAATTATTATAATACACGCAGATTTTGACCACCGATGCTGGCTTTGAGTGTGAATGCTTTATGAATGATGTCCACTCATCACAACAGCTAGGCAAACATTTTTTGGGTATTTAGTATGCGCTTAACCACTCGTGGTAGATATGCTGTGACTGCCCTGCTTGACTTGGCAGTGCAAGAAAACCGCCATCAAGGTGCGGTCTCGCTGTCAGACATCGCAAAACGCCAATCCATCTCCATTTCCTATCTTGAACAGCTGTTTTCTAAGCTCCGCAAAAAAGGCTTGGTCAATAGCACTCGTGGTGCGTCTGGCGGTTATCATCTTGCTAAGCCACTAGATGAGATTGACATCATGAGCATCATCACCGCCGTTGATGAAAGCGTCAATGCCATGCAATGCGGCGGCAAAGGCGACTGTCAGGACGGCTCGATGTGTCTTACTCATGATTTGTGGTTCAATTTATCAGCACACATCGAAGCATATTTGAGCAATGTCACGCTAGATCAACTGCTCAATTCAAAAAACACACAACTCATCGCCGACCGCCAAGAGCATAAAGCCCACAGCGACAAAAGCGATAAAAAAGATCACATCAACACCATCAACTTATTTGGGGTAAATCCAGCATGAGCCAGAATTCCTTAATTTACTTAGATTACGCTGCCACCACGCCGATTGCAGAAGAAGTCGCTGACAAAATGGTCAAATACATGACCTTTGACGGCATTTTTGGCAACCCTGCATCTCGCAGTCACGGCTTTGGCTGGCAAGCAGAAGAGGCGGTTGAAAACGCTCGCCTACAAATCGCTGAAACAGTCGGTGCTGACCCGCGCGAAATCGTTTTTACCAGTGGTGCAACCGAATCAGACAACCTTGCCCTAAAAGGTGTGGCACATTTTTACCACGAAAAAGGCAAACACATCATCACATCCAAGATTGAACACAAAGCCATTCTTGACACTTGCCGTCAATTAGAAGAAGAAGGCTTTGAAATCACCTACCTAACCCCACAAGAAGGTACAGGCATCATCACACCTGAACAAGTGGCAGAAGCGATTCGCCCTGACACCATTTTGGTAAGCCTTATGGCAGTAAACAACGAGCTTGGCACAGTCACCGACATCGCCAAAATCGGCGAGATTACTCGTGAAAAAGGCGTGCTATTCCATGTCGATGGCGCTCAAGCAGTCGGCAAAATCAAAATCAACCTTGGTGAGCTGAAAGTTGATTTGATGAGTTTTTCTGGACACAAAATCTACGGTCCAAAGGGTATTGGTGCGTTGTATGTAGGTCGTAAGCCTCGTGTGCGTATCAAAGCCGAACAGCACGGTGGCGGTCATGAGCGTGGTATGCGTTCTGGTACTTTGGCGACACACCAAATCGTTGGCATGGGCGAAGCGTTCGCTTTGTCTGCCAAGCGTTTTGACGAAGACCACACCCACATCAAGGCACTTCGTGATAAGCTATGGAATGGCTTGCAAGGCATTGAAGAGATTTATCTAAACGGCAGTTTTGAGCATGGCATTCCAAACATCTTAAATGTCAGCTTTAACTTCATTGAAGGCGAATCTTTGATGATGTCGCTTAAAGATTTGGCGGTATCAAGCGGTTCGGCTTGTACTTCTGCCACGCTTGAGCCATCGTATGTACTGCGTGCCATCGGTCGCCCTGATGAGCTGGCTCACTCATCAATCCGCTTTAGCTTTGGTCGCTACACCACCGAAGCCGACATCGATCGTGTGCTTGCCCAAATCACTGATGCAGTCAATAAACTGCGTGAATTGTCGCCACTTTGGGACATGTTCAAAGAAGGCGTGGATTTTAGTAAGGTTGAATGGCAAGAGCACTAATTTTGCCAACTTATTAAAAATATCAACAAGTTAAAAATATCAACAAGATAGGTAATCGGCTTGATGAGTGATTGGCAATCTGACCCGCCATCAAGCCTACCCAAATAAGGAAAATCATCATGGCATATTCAGACCAAGTCATTGACCATTACGAAAACCCCCGCAATGTGGGCAACCTAGACAAAAACGCCAAAAATGTCGGCACAGGCATGGTGGGTGCCCCTGCGTGTGGCGATGTGATGCGTCTACAAATCCAAGTGGGCGATGACGGTATCATTACAGATGCCAAATTCAAAACCTACGGCTGTGGCTCTGCGATTGCGTCAAGCTCTCTGGTTACCGAATGGCTCAAAGGCAAAACCTTAGACCAAGCCGCCGCCATCAAAAACAAAGACATCGCCGAAGAGCTGGCTTTGCCACCCGTAAAAGTGCATTGCTCGGTACTTGCCGAAGATGCCATCAAAGCGGCGATTGAAGATTATCAATCAAAAGCATCGGTTGCTTAATCACTGGCTCTTAAAGCACCATGAATCAGGCTTGTAGAGGCGAATAATGATGCGCCCAAATAAAGCCTGACTTCATGGCTTTAAAATCAGACAAATAAACACATAGGAGAAGTTATGATTACCCTGACCGAACGAGCCACCCAGCATGTCAAAGATTTCCTGGAAAATCGTGGAGGCGGCGTAGGGATTCGTGTGGGCGTACGAACGGCAGGATGCTCAGGACTTGCCTATGTGCTAGAATTTGTTGATGAGCCAAATGACACGGACGAGCGTTTTGACAATGATGGCGTGAGCGTGTTTGTTGATCCAAAAAGCCTAGTATATCTGAACGGTCTGCAAATGGACTATGTGACCGAAGGGCTAAACTCTGGCTTTAAATTCACCAACCCCAACCAAACAGGCGAATGTGGTTGTGGCGAATCATTTACAGTATGATTTGGGATTTGCGCAAATCTTTAAGGTTTAGGGCTTGATTTGATGAATAATTTTTTTGAATTGTTTGGCTTGCCAGTGGCGTTTGAAATTGATGAAAAATCACTCAAAGAGCGGTTTTTGCAATTACAAAAACAGCACCACCCAGACCACGCAGACGACCAAGCCAAAGCCGAGCAAAACACCGCCTTGATTAACCACGCCTTTGATGTGCTTAGTCATCACGACAGCCGTGCCGTGTATTTGCTTGAGCTTGCCAATATTGATTTTAATTCAGACCAATCCATTTCTGATGAATCATTTTTAATGCAAATGATGACGCACCGCATGGATTTAGAAGACGCAACTTTTGAAGAAAATACCGCTCAAATCAAAACCATTGGCGAGCAAGTGAGTGAACTTTTGGCACGCACTGCTGATGAATTTAATGCCCTGCATCAACAGCAATCATGGCAAGCCGCCAAAACGCACGCTCAAAAGCTGAAATTTTTAAACAATTTGCATAAAGATTGCGTGCAAGCACTCAGCCGAGCCATACCCAGCAATAACGATGATGACGAGCTGTATGTTTGACAGCCCTCAATACCAAACTGACAAATTTCACTGTTTTATTTAAAATTTATTTAAAAAATCCAAGGTAAGCTTCATGACCAAACAAGTTGCCGTACTCATCGGCTCAGCCAGCCAAACTTCCATCAATCACTCAACCATCAAGCATTTGCAAAAAATCGCACCAGCGTCACTACAACTTAACATTTTTGAGATTGGCGATTTGCCTTTGTACGATCGTGATTTAGACGACCAAGACATCGCTGCCTACACTCGTGTGCGTGCGGCGGTCAAAGACGCCGATGCCGTCATTTGGGCAACCCCGGAACACAACGGCAGCTACTCTGCCATGCTCAAAAACGCCATTGATGTCGTGTCTCGTCCAGCAGGTCAAAGCCTATGGATTGGCAAACCTTTGGGGCTTGTCAGTGCCAATGCCAGTGGCAGCAATCGCACGGTCGATGCCCTGCGTGTGATTGCCAGTAGCTCACACATCAATATGCCCGTCTGCCCGTATGCTGGCGTGATTGGCGGCATCTTTGCAGGGGCGTTTGATGACAATGGCGAGCTTGTCAGCGAACAAGCCAAAAAGACCCTACAAGGCTTTATGAATGCCTTTGAGACTTTTATTGCCAAGTTTTGATGACCTTTGAAAATCATCTTGCTGATTGGCACAAACACACATTGACGGCAAATTGCCTTTGAGCAAATTTTGACGGTTTGTGCCAGTTTTTAGCAAAATTTTTAAAACTTTTAAAAACATTTTTAAGCGATGTTTTAAGCAATGCTTAGTAAATATTTTAAGCCAAAAAATCTTGCACTCAAATTTTAATACAAACAAAAAAGCATCGCCAAAATTTTAACTTCACGACAAACTGTGTTAAAATTTCAGCCAACTTTTTCATATTAATTTAAAAAATACCGCCATGTCTTTACTTCAAATCAGCGAACCCAACCAATCCGCCCGCCCACACGAGCATCGTTATGCCATTGGCATTGATTTGGGGACGACACATTCGCTGGTGGGCGTGGTGCGTTCTGGGCGTGCCGATGTCCTGCCCTTTGGCGACACGCCATTATTGCCGAGCGTGGTCTATTATGGCGATAAATCCGACACCCCTGTGGTCGGCAAACAAGCCCTAAGCTATGACGACCCTGCCAACACCATCATCTCCGCCAAGCGTTTTATGGGGCGGTCATTGGCAGACATCAAATTTAGCCACCCTTATGAGCTGGTCGGCACGGACAACGCCATGCCTGCTTTCATCACGGCACAAGGCGAAAAATCCCCTGTGGAAACTTCGGCACACATTTTGGCACGGCTGTACGCCCACGCCAAAGCCAGCCTACCAGACGACAGCATTCAGGGGGCGGTGATTACCGTACCCGCTTATTTTGACGAAGCTCAGCGCCAAGCCACCAAGGACGCAGGGGTCAGCATTGGGCTAAATGTCCTTCGCTTGCTCAATGAACCGACCGCCGCTGCCATTGCTTATGGCTTGGACAAATCCGCCAAAACAGGCACTTATCTCATCTATGATTTGGGCGGTGGCACTTTTGATGTGTCGGTATTATCCCTAAAAGACGGCGTGTTTGAAGTGCTTGCCACAGGCGGAAACTCAGCCTTGGGCGGCGATGACATTGATCGCTTAATTGCCAATCATTTCATCAAATCGGCAGGCATTGACCCAAAATCTGTGGATAACACCCAAAAAGCAAGCCTTGCTCGCCTTGCCAAAAGCTACAAACAAAAACTCTCCGAACGCCAAGCAGTGTCGGTAGATGTGGAAATTAACGGCACGCCTTTTAACACCATTTTGACCAACGAAACATTGGCACAAATCTGCGAGCCTGTGATTCGCCGCAGCCTACAAAGCTGTGAGCAAGTTCTGGCAGACGCACGCCTTGACAAAACCGCCATTGATGAGGTGGTGCTGGTCGGTGGCTCAACTCGTATGCCCATCATCAAGCAAGCGGTGCAGGTCTTTTTTGACAAAGAACCCCTTTGCTCCATCAACCCTGATGAAGTGGTGGCACTGGGGGCGAGCCGCTTGGCTCATCAGCTCATCAATAAAGATGACAACAATTTATTATTGCTTGATGTTACGCCATTATCGCTTGGGCTTGAGACGATGGGCGGATTGACCGAAGTGATTATCCCACGCAACACGCCCATTCCTGTGGCACGCCGTCAGACTTTCACCACGCACACGGACGGTCAGACAGGCATGGTCATTCATGTGGTACAAGGCGAGCGAGAAACGGTGGCAGACTGTCGCACGCTTGCCAATTTTACCCTAACTGGCATTCCACCAATGAAAGCAGGATTGGCACGCGTAGAAGTGACCTTTGCCATTGACACCAACGGACAGCTGACCGTCTCAGCAATGGAGCAGACCACCAAAGTGGCGAGTAAAATTGATGTCGTGCCAAGCTATGGACTTACCGAAGAACAGCAAGAAGAGCTGTTAAAGGCGGGCTTCGTCCATGCTCAGGCAGATAAAGAAAAACGAATGCTCATTGAAGCACAGGTAGAAGCAGAGCGAGAGATTTTGGCACTGGTTTCTGCTTTGGGCGAGTTTGCTCATCTGCTGGACGACACCACTCACGCCCAATTAAACAACAAAATCACTGCCGTCAAAACCGCCATCGCCAGCAATGACAAGGCAATCTTGGCGGTCGCTGTCAATGAATTAAAGCCCTTATCAGACCATTTTGCGTCCATCATCATGAACCAAAATGTCAAACAGGCACTATCTGGCACTAAGGCGAGCGACTGGCAATAATCACCGCTTAACCCATTGATTGATATAACAAAGAGAACATTATGGTAACCATCACTGTACTTCCCCATCACGAACTTTGCCCAGAAGGGGCAACCGTTGAGCTTGCCAAAGGCGAGAACCTGCTTGAAGGTTTGCACGAACACGGCATCAACATTGACCACGCCTGCGACTGCTCAAAGGCTTGCACCACTTGCCATGTGGTCATTCGTAAGGGCTTTGACAGCCTAGAAGAGATGGACGACATTGAAGGCGACTTGCTTGACCGTGCGTGGGGCTTAGAGCCAAATTCTCGTCTGTCGTGCCAATGCTTTGTGGCAGAAGAAGATTTGACCGTGTATATTCCAAAACACACCCTAAATCACGCCAAAGAAGGTCATCATTAATTTGATCAGTTCATGAAAAAGCCCTAAATCATTTTAGGGCTTTTTGTATAAATAAACCAAACGAATGACAAAATTACCAAGGAATGATGCGATACCGTAAGTTGGGTTGAGTGAAACGAAACCCAACAAATTCAAGAAGTTACACCAAAAATATTGGGTTACGCTCAGCTCTCCAGCCCACACAAGTTGCATCACCTTATCAATTTGGCAGGCTATTCTACACCAACCTTAAAAATACAGCTTAATCGGCAAAGGTAAATTGCTAGAAATTGGAGTTTCATCAAGCTCAAGCACCCCTTTAGCGATCAATTCCAAGGTGAATGGCACTAGGGCGTGTTCTAGCTTTTGCACTCTTAGACGCAAGCTCTCTGGCGTGTCGCCCTGAGCAACATCAAGCACCGCCTGTGTCAGCACCTGACCTGCATCCAGCTCAGCCGTTACCACATGAATGCTACAACCATGCAAAGTATCGCCTGATTTTAGCACTCGCTCATGCGTATCTAGCCCCTTATAATTTGGCAGTAATGATGGGTGCAAGTTAATCATCGCACATGGCACATTTTGAATGAATTCTGCCGACAGCACTCGCATAAAGCCTGCCAATACCACCAAATCAGGCGACCATTCATCAAGCAATTCTAATGCGTGCTTTTCAAAAGTGCGAATGCCCATTTTTTTGCCATTTGGCACATGGGACAGCACCGCAGTACGCACGCCAGCATTATTGGCTCGGACAACAGCATAAGCGTCCGCCACATTACTGATCACACCGACAATCTCAATCGGCAAACGACCCGCCTGCATGGCATCAATCATCACTTGTAGATTAGAACCGCTGCCAGAAACCAGCACGGCAATTTTTAATTTTTTCATGATCTTTTCTTTGATTAGACAAATAAAAAAGCTGTCAAACGCACATCTGACAGCTTTGTATCAACCATTAACGATAAACGACCGCATCACGCTCACGAGATACGATACCACCGATGACCCAAGCGGTCTCGCCTTGCTCTTGTAGGAAGTTTAGTGCGGTGTCCGCCTGCTCTTGTGGCACAACCAAAATAAAGCCTACGCCACAGTTAAAGGTGCGATACATCTCCATCGTCTCGATGTTACCGCCCTTTTGTAGCCATTGGAATACTTCTGGCAGCTGCCAGCTGGTCGTGTCAATTTGAGCCGCCAAATTCTCTGGCAATACTCGTGGCAAGTTTTCGGTCAAGCCGCCGCCTGTGATGTGTGCCATCGCATGAATGTTGGCATTGCCAAGCTCTTTTTGTAGAGCATTGACTGATTTTACATAAATGCGTGTTGGCTTCATCAAAGCGTCCGCCAAAGACTCGCCACCAAGCTGTTCGCTCACCACATCAGTTTTGGTAAATTCGATGACTTTACGCACCAATGAATAGCCGTTAGAATGCACACCGCTAGACGCCAGTGCAATCAGCACATCGCCTTCTTGGACATTGTCGCCTGTGATGACTTCAGATTCTTCCACCACGCCGACACAAAAACCCGCCAAGTCATAATCTTCATCTTGATACATGCCAGGCATCTCGGCAGTCTCGCCACCGATCAAGGCACAATTTGATAGCTTGCAACCATCGCCAATACCCTTAATCACAGCTTCGGCAGTATCCACATCCAGCTTGCCTGTGGCATAATAATCTAGGAAAAATAGCGGTTCAGCACCACATACCAATAAATCATTCACACACATCGCCACCAAATCTTGACCGATGGTGTCATGGCGATTCAAATCTAACGCCAATTTTAGCTTTGTACCGACACCGTCTGTGCCTGATACGAGTAGTGGCGACTTGTAGCCAGTAGGAATGCGGCACAACGCCCCAAATCCGCCCAAGCCACCCAATACCTCAGGGCGAGCTGTCGCTTTGGCAACTGATTTGATACGAGAAACCAACGCTTCACCTGCGTCAATATCCACACCTGCGTCTTTATAGCTTAACGAAGTTTGCTGTGTCATAAGAAAACCCTTGAAATTATCTAGTAAAAAGTCATTGAATGAAATAATCATTGATAATTATACCAAAAAAATCACCCAAACATCTGACAAAAATCACCATTTCTGCAAAATTGTATATTTTTTTTAATACATCTGTATTTTTTTTGGTTTTTTATTTATCATATGCGCCAATTACCCCATCATCATTCGTACGCCCATGAAAATGCCTGCCATCGATCCGTTTTTTCGCCGCCTATTCATCGTGGCGGCACTTGGTCTTTTTTTGTATGCGCTGTGGCTCATGCGCATGGTCATTGCGCCTTTTGTTGCCGCTTTTGTGCTGGCGTACTTTTTAAATCCCTTGGTAAATGTGTTTGGTAAAATCCTGCCACGCATACTGGCGATTTTGGTGGTGTATTTATCCATAACCATGATCTTGGTCGTGCTTGGCTTGTGGCTGGCGCCGATGCTTTGGGCGCAGTTGCAGTTGGCATGGGCAGCCCTGCCAGAGCTACTAAAATGGTATAACGACACGCTCAGACCTTGGCTTGGACAGTTTACGCATTATCGTATGCTTGAAGTTGATCTTGACATGATTTCAAACGAGCTGACCACCTATGTACAAGCCAACTATCAAGTCGCCGATGCTCAGTCGCTCATCAAGCGCATCTTGACATCTGGGG
Source organism: Moraxella nasibovis (assembly GCF_029581575.1). NCBI lineage: Bacteria > Pseudomonadati > Pseudomonadota > Gammaproteobacteria > Moraxellales > Moraxellaceae > Moraxella > Moraxella nasibovis. The sequence continues at coordinate 1,426,032 of NZ_CP089975.1, forward strand.
CGAGCGCCGCCAACAGTCTTGGTCTTGTCATCATGATTCCGATTTTGACCTTTTATTTTTTGATCAATTGGCACGAACGCCTACAAATCTGGCAAAACGCCCTACCAAGAGATCACGCCCACAAAATCGTCGCCATCGCCAAAGACTGTCACGAAGCCTTGATGAATTTTGCCAAAGGTCAATTTGCGGTGATGATTTTGCTTGGCATCATCTATGCCGTACAGCTTGAATTGATTGGCTTAAAACTGGGTCTCATCATCGGCATTGGGGCGGGCATTGCAAGCTTTGTGCCGTATTTGGGCTTTGGTATCGGCATCATTGCTGCATTTGTCGTTGGCTTTTTTCAGTTTGGGCTTGACTGGAAGCATTTACTACTCATCGGTGCGGCCTTTGGCGTTGGGCAAATTTTAGAAGGCTATGTCTTGCAGCCTTTGCTGCTGGGCAATAAAATCGGACTGTCGGCACTGTGGGTCATCTTTGCGGTGCTGGCGGGTGCGTCTTTGTTTGGCTTTATCGGCATGCTCATCGCCCTGCCCGTCTCTGCCATCATCAATGTGCTGTTTCGCCATGCCTACGCCGCCTATCTACAAAGCGAATGGTATTTGGGCGCCAAACAGTTTAAGCTGTGGTAACGGCAAAATCGAGCGTATTTTGCCAATTTACTGTGTAAAAAAAAATTAAAAAATTAGCAATTTTACTTGCCAATATTTCCCAAAATGTGCTATATATAGGCAAAAATTTGCCGCACGCAACCACAGATAGATTTTCGAATGATGAATGACTTGATGCAGCCTTCTTTGAACCTAGACTTAAAGCAAGACGCCAGCCTATCAGACTTTGGTGGCAAAGGGTTTGCGCCTGTCTTAGGGGCCATTCGTGAGCTTTGTGTGGGCAATCTGCGTGAGCTTTTCATCATCGGCGACTTTGGCTTTGGTAAGACTCATCTGGCGGCAGCGATTTATCGTGACTATACCCAAAACCGCAACAAAAGCGCCATCAGCCTAAGCCTAGGCGACATGATTGACAGCGACGAAGATGTGGGTGCGCTCATCGGACTGGAAATGTTTGATCTCATCATCATTGACGATCTGCATTTGGTACAGCGCAGCCGTGAATGGCAAGAAGGACTGTTTCATCTCATCAATCGAGTGCGTGAGCAAAACAGACAAATGGTCTTTTTGTCAGACAGCCCTGCCCGTGAGCTTGAGATCGGTCTTTTGGATCTGATGACCCGCCTAGCACTGGCGCCGACTTTTCGCTTGCCATCCAATGAAGACATCGAAGACAGACAGGCGCTACTGGCATCCATTTTAAGACGCAAAAACTGGCGTCTGCCTGAGCAGATTTTTGAATACATTGTGCATCAAGGTCCTAGAAACGCAGGCGACATGATTTTGGTTTTAGACAAAATTTCACCGCTTTTGACGCATCTATCCCGAGTGCAAGTCCCTAAAAAAACCATCGATGAAGCCAAAAACATCATCGAAAAAGAGACATTTTTGCTCGAAATTTCCGAGCACAAGATGGATGGCTAATTTCACAAATCACCCAAAAGCCCCCATCGGGCTTATTCTAAGGAAAACCATGAAAAAACTTGCCCTACTTAGCACCATTTTATTGGCAGCTGCCAGTGCGCACGCCGAAGTACGCTTATTGGTCGATGATCACATCAAAGTGACTGCCATCAACGGTCAAGAGATTCGCCACAGTCTTTTGCAGCCACTACAAAAAGAATTTCAACTGCAAGCGGGTCGTCATGTCATCACCGCACGCTACGACCGTATGTTTGACTTGTCTCGTGGTGAGCATGACTACCTAAAATCAGGCAATGTCACCATCACCGCTGACTTGGCGGACAACCAAACTTATCAGCTGGTCATGCCAAATCAGCCAAATAACTACACCGCCGCCAAAGCCTTCGCCAAAGCGCCAACACTTGCCATCACACAAAACGGTCAAGTACTCACCCAAGAAAGCGTCGCTGAACAAAGAGAAGGCTTTTTAAGTGGCATCACTCAAAGCATCGGCGGTATGTTCAATCGTGGTGACAGCGCCCTTAGCTCAAACCAAAAAGCCATCGCTGCACTCAATCAAAACACTCAGCCCCAGCCAGCTCAGCCAACCGCTCGCAATCAAGACAATCTAGATGGCTTTATGCAGCTGTGGCTAAATGCCAGCGAAGAAGAGCGCCAAAAAATCCGTCAATGGGTTGGTAACTAAGCCTCCGCTCTTTTTTTAGCCCGTGGCAAATACGCTTACGGGCTTTTTGCTTACTGTGCGATTATCAGTTTAAATCAGCACAAATTTTTATTCCTGACACATCCAATGGCTTACAGCAAAATTTTGGATTAGGCTCGATCATCCAACTTACCAAATTCATATCACTTTATCAATTCGGTAGGCAATAAAAAAAGCCCAATGCATGGCACTGAGCTTTACATCTTGGCTATTTGCCGTGTTGGATTATTCACCAACAACAGATACATAGCGACGGTTAAATTGACCTTTGGTCTCAAATTTAACCACGCCATCAGTCAAAGCAAATAGAGTATGGTCACGACCCATACCTACGCCTTCACCGGCGTGAAATTCAGTACCACGCTGACGAACGATGATATTACCTGCGATCACACCTTGACCACCAAATACTTTTACGCCAAGCATTTTTGGGTTGGAATCACGACCGTTTTTGGTAGAACCACCAGCTTTTTTAGTTGCCATGAGAATATCTCCTGTAAATACTTTTAGTTAAAAGTATGTAAATTAACCATTGATTGCTTTGATTTTTAGCTCAGTGAACCATTGACGGTGACCTTGCTCTTTGTGGTAGTGCTTACGACGACGGTGCTTAACGATACGCACCTTCTTGCCACGACCATGATCAACCACTTCAGCTTCAACGCTCGCACCAGCGACAACAGGCTGACCGATTTTGATGTCAGCGCCATTGACAATCATCAGCACATCTTCGATTTTTAGCGTTTCGCCTTTTTCAGCTTTTAGCAGCTCAACTTTCAAAGTCTCGCCAACGCTAACACGGTGCTGTTTGCCACCACTTTTGATTACTGCGTACATTGTACTTCTCCGAAAAAACCTGTGTGCCGTGGTCACCCCTTGATGACACTTGATAACGAACACGACTAGGACATAAAATTAAGCCGACATTCTAACAAAACAACCATCAAAACACAAGCAAAATTTGCGCATTTTATGATTTATTTGAAGCATATCGACAAATCATCTCAAAAACACCACTTCATTTGCCAGCTCATTGCCAGAAATGTCGTCATCTGGATAATGCTGAGCAAGCAGCTCGCCGATGTCTTGAATCAGTCCAAGCAATGCCTCGGCAAAATGCCCCGCTTGACAGCGTGCCAAGGCTTTATCGGTCAAAGCTTGCCAGAGTGCCTCATTGACACAGCTGTCAATACCTCGGTCAGCGATGACTTCAAGGTCGTGCTCGCAGACATTCAGATAAATCATCACGCCTGTATTTTCGGCGGTGTCCCACACACGATGCAGCCCAAAAAGATCGAGCGCACGCTCACGGCAGCCGGTACGATAAGCCTGAGCGATGGGCAGGTGGTTTTCAATCACCAGATAAATCTCGCCACGATGACCTCGCTCCACCTGCGTGATCGCCTCTGTGAGCGACGCACGCAAATCGTCAGTAAGCCAGCGATTGTGCAAAATTGGAATGAATGTCAGCTGTCGCCACAGTCTGGATAAGCTTTTGGTTGAAACAATGTGTTGCATGAGTTAAAAATTTCGCTCTATAAAAATAAATGATCGCAAGCTTACCACGAGCCGCCAGCACCGCCGCCGCCAAAGCCGCCGCCTCCGCCGCCAAAGCCGCCCGAACCAAATCCGCCACCGCCAAAGCCGCCACCCGTAGGCAGCACCACAAAGCCGCCGCCACGACCACCTCGACCGCCACGACCACCGCCTGAGCCGCCTTTAAATAGCAGTAAAAATAACCACAGGATAAAGGCGATTGGGATTGCCATAAAGCCTGCGCCGAGCGCCATGCCAAAAAAGCCGACGCCACCTGCGGTAATGGTTGCGCCCAACACTCGACCAAAGATGGAAGTCAAAAACGAACCGATGACAAAGCCAAAAATCAACAGCGCCATCAAAGACACGCTTTCATCACCGTAGGCGTCTTGGGATTGGGACTGGGCGGCATCAGCACGCTGCAAAGTCTCAGGATCGGCACGAAGTCGCTCACTGATACTGCCGATGGCTGCCGACAGACCTTGGGCATATTGTCCTGTTTTAAAAGATGGCGTGATGTCGTTACGAATGATGCGATTAACCGCCGCATCTGGCAGCACCCCCTCTAGCCCATAGCCTGTCAGGATGTACAGATTGCGATCATTGATGGCAACGACAATCAAAAGCCCCTCATCGGTGTCTTTATTGCCCAGTTGCCAGCGGTCAGCCACCGCCATCGCATAGTCAAAGATGGGCATACCCTCCGTGCTAGAGACGATGACGAGTGCCGCTTGCGCCAGTTTGTCATCATACAGCGCACGCAGCTGAGCACTCAAATGCGCCTTTTCGCTGGCGCTTAAAATGCGAGCGGCATCGACCACAGGCTCATTCAATATAAGCTTATCATGCGTGACGGCTGACGCCTCCGAAGTCCTAGGCACCCCAGTGGTTTCGGTCTGCATGGACTCATCAGTCTGAGCGCCAGTTTGGGGGTCAAGCTGGCGAGTGAAATCCTTCACCGAGTCGGTCAAAGGCGACAGTGCGCCGCCTGTGGTGTTTTGAATGCTTCGATTTAGCCCGCCATGATTGGCAATGACGACTGCTGCCGCCTCATCCTCAGCACTTAGTGCAGTGGCGGTGGCAGAGTTGGCATACACCTCAGATGACATGAAAGCACACAGCGCCAAAGCCATCAGACTTGGTGCAAAAGTTTGTTTTGGCATGTTTGCCATCTTATTGTCCTGCGGTCGCTGTGCCAGCATTGTTGGTATTAGCAGCGCCGCTATTTGCGCCATTACCATTAAAGGTCACGCTTGGTGCAGTCGAGATCGCTGCCTCATTTTCAACAGTGAAGTTGGCTTTTGGATCCATACCAAAGACCATCGCCGTCAAGTTGGTTGGGAATTGACGAACTGTCGTATTGTAGCCTTGCACATCTTGGATGTAGCGCTGGCGAGCCACTGCGATGCGGTTTTCGGTACCTTCAAGCTGTGATTGCAAATCTTGGAACAGCGCATCGGCTTTGAGCTGTGGATAATTTTCAGAAATCGCCATCAGTCGAGACAGCGCACTGGTCATCTGTGCCTGCGCCTCTTGATACTGTCTCATGGCGTTCGGATCATTTAGGGTCTCAGGGGTCAGCTGCACACTGCCTGCTGCCGCACGCGCTGCTGCCACCTCGGTAAATACACCCTGCTCATGCTCAGCATAGCGCTCAACCACAGACACAAGGTTTGGCACAAGGTCAGCACGGCGCTGATACTGGTTCACCACCTCAGACCAAGAAGCGTTCACCTGCTCATCTTGGGCTTGTAGTGTGTTATAACCACAGCCAGAAAGCATGAGCGAGCTGGCAAGCAAAGTGGCGATACCAAGTTTTTTGAAAGTTTTCATAAGGTTTTCCTTAAAAAAGTAGTGCTTGCAGTTAAATTTGAATGTGATGACACAAGCACTAAATGAAAATAAACACACAAAATCGCTCATTGACAAAACAGCAATCAAGCCCACTTTGCTTAAATTCAACAATTAAAAACTTATAAAAGCTTGCAAAAAGGCTTAAAAAACGACTTTGGCGATAGTGCTGCTATAATGACAATATTAAAGCAAAAAAACAAGCCAAAAAGATAAAATCTTACACAAGCACAACATAAATGTTAAATTTGCAAAACGCCATTCATACATTGGCATTCAAACCGCCTGCTTGCAGACGACAAACCAAGGGTTTGGCAGGTTTTGAAATTTACAAAGAGAGGCTCATCGTGGCGTTGACGGAAAGCAATCATCATATACGGTGGGTACTTTGACAAAAGCTGGCTTAAATTGATGTTTTTTTATGATAAATCAAGATTTTTTGTAAAAAAATACTAAAAAATTGCAAATTTTAGTGGAATTTGTTGCAAAAATATGGCAAATTGCAACATGAGATTCATCGTTAATGATAAAAATGATATTTTGATACAATATCGCAAGGAATTTTATCAATCATTAACGAATGAAACGACTTCTTTATTCCAAATTAAGGGAATACTCATGGAACAATTTATCAATACTCTAAACGGCATCATTTGGAGCCCTGCGCTGATCTATCTGTGCTTGGGTGCTGGTCTATTTTATTCTATCATGACTCGTTTTGTGCAAGTGCGCATGTTCAAAGAAATGATTTCTTTGATGTTCAGCGGCGTAAAAAGTGCAGACGGCATTTCATCTTTTCAGGCATTTGTCGTAGCACTAGCAAACCGTGTCGGTGTGGGTAACATCGCAGGTGTGGCAGCGGCGATCGGCTTTGGTGGTCCATCGGCAGTCTTTTGGATGTGGGTGGTGGCATTTTTGGGTGCATCTACCGCTTATGTCGAATCGACCATGGCTCAAATCTACAAAGAAAGAGACCCATTGACAGGTCAATATCGTGGCGGTCCTGCTTATTATTTTGAAAAAGGCTTGGGTCAAAAATGGTACGCTGTACTGTTTGCAATCGCCATGGTCATTGCTTGCGGACTGTTCTTACCAGGTGTGCAAGCCAACGGCATCGTTAGTGCGGTTACTCGCATCACAGGCGATGGTGCAGCCATGAACTTCTTAGGCATGGAAGTGGGCTCGCTGCGTGTGGTGGTGATGGCGGTGGTCGTTTTTGGTCTTGCGACGATCATCTTTGGCGGCATTAAGCGCATTGCTCGTGTGGCGGAATTCATCGTGCCATTCATGGCTTTGGGCTACATCATCTTGGCTCTACTCATCATGGTCATGAACCTAGATAAAGTGCCTGCGGTGTTTGGTCTGATCATGAGCGACATCTTCAACCCAATGGCAGGCTTAGGTGCGGCGATTGGCTGGGGTGTGAAGCGTGGCGTATACTCAAATGAGGCGGGTCAAGGTACAGGTCCTCACCACGCAGGTGCGGCAGAAGTTGAGCATCCTGCACAGCAAGGTCTGGTGCAAGCATTCTCTGTATATGTGGACACTCTGCTTGTGTGTTCAGCGACCGCCTTTATGATTTTGACGATGGGCACTTATAATGTGCAAGGAACACTTGAATCAGGTCAATTCATCGTACAAAATGTCGATGCCTCAGTAGAAATCGGCACGCCTGCCTTCACTCAGATGGCACTAGAAGCAACCTTTGGTAGCTTTGGCAACTATTTCATCGCCATCGCTGTATTCTTCTTCGCCTTTACCACCGTCATGGCATACTACTACATTGCCGAAGTAAACATCGCTTATCTGACTCGCCACAAAGACAAAGCGCTACAAAAACTTGCCATGTGGTTCCCAAAAATCAGCGTGATTTTGATGGTGGCGTATGGCAGTTTGAACAGCGCAGGTTACATCTGGAACTTGGGCGATGTCGGCGTGGGCATGACAGCATGGCTGAACATTGTCGGCATCTTGGTGATGTTCTTTATGGCAAGACCAGCGATGCGTGCTTTAAAAGACTACGAAGATCAAAAGAAAGCTGGCGTTACCAACTACACCTTTGACCCAGTTAAACTTGGCATCAAAAATGCAACCTTCTGGGAAGAGCGTCTAAGAAACAAATAATCTGGCCATTTTTGATATAAAATTAAACCCCAATCTTGGGGTTTAATTTTTTGGTTTTTTTATAGGTCATCGAAGTGCAAAATCATCATAAATCAGACGCAGTGTCAAAGAGACGCTCAGGACCTTAGGTTGCGTTGAGTGAAACGAAACCCAACAAATTCAATTGGTTACACCATAAATGCTGGGTTACGCTGCCGCTAACCCAGCCTACGGGCTTGGACTATCTGGAAGTCTAAGATAATTTGACAAGCCAAAAAATAAGCATATCGATGAGTGTCGGTATGCTTATTTGTTTACACATTCAAAATAGACAAACCAAATCATCGAATTAATCCAAAACCCATCCCATGACAAGACCAACCATCATCAGCCACCACAGATACTTTGCCCATCGATTCATCTTGGTGAGCGTAACGCCGCCCCACTGATGCTCATATCGACCAAGCATGGCATCCACGACACGATTCGACAGGAATACCACTAAAGCCACCGCCAAAAACTGCCCCAACACCATCCATGCACTCTGTGAGTCAAACTCATGGTACTGTCTTATCTGCCAAAGCCCATAGAAATACAATATCAGACAAAGACCGCTAGGTAATGCATACATCCATCGATATTGAGTAAAAAATTGCTTTCGACGCTCTTTGGTGAGTGTCATTGCTATCTCCCTGAATATTTTTCTTGATATTTTATATTAAATAATGATAATTATCAATATCTTTACTAATTGGGAATGCCTTTGAATCTAAGACATGCTATGCGAAGACTGCACACCGTGCATCGTTGATAGACGGGTTTATGATGGCGTATAATATGCATATCACCCTACTTGCAAAAAAGCTCGGTAGGTTGGGTTGAGGTACGAAACCCAACAAATTCAATGGGTTGCACCATAATTTTGGCTTTATCATCATTTCACTTCCCATCACATCAAAACCATTCATATTTTACATCAAAACCACTTTATATAAAATCAGCCGCCCCACTCTTTTGGTAAAATTCCCTGCTGAACATACCGATGAAATGATGAATATTGCCAATCTGACACCTTGCTCACTAGACCGTGTTTTACAGGGTTGATGTGGATATAATCAACATGAAAATTAAAATCTTGCTCGTCTTTGATGCAATGCTCCCAAAAGCGTCTTTGCCAAATGCCCCTTTCTTGCTTTTTTTGCCGACTTGTTGAAATTCGTTCTGTTTTGGGGAGTTTTTGAGAAAAATAAGATTTGATCAGACGAATGCGTGTGGAATAATCACAATCATCATCAAAGGTGCATAGCATGTGCAGATGGTCTGGCAATATCACGATAGCGTCAATGTCAAATGGGCGCTGCTGCTTGACGATTTTAAAGGCATGACGCAGCTCATCGATGTGCCTTAACAGCAAATCACTGGATCGATCTGCCAGATTTAGGGTGAAAAAATAGCTTTTATTTGGCTCGTAATGTCGGCGATATTTCATGTCATCATACAAATAAAGGTATAGGGCTGGCAAAGTCCCCTAAATTCAATAAACTGCGCCGCAAATGTTGGGTTTCACTTTCGTTCAGCTGAGCCGCTAAGCTGGTATTGAATCAGACAAAATAAAAACACCACTTAGGGTGTTTTTATTGTCATTGACTTGATTGTGATGGCGCTGACAGCCATCAAACGCTCAATCAGGCATGCAAGTCTTGTAGCTTGTACACATCAAATGGCAAGCTGATCTCATACGCTTTGACCGATGCTAAGGCAGCTGACATGGTGGTCACATGATACACTTTGCCTTGCAAAGCACTGCGGCGAATGGAGAAAGAGTCCTCTTGGGCTTGCTTACCTTCAGTGGTATTGATCACGATGTCGATTTCGCCATTTTTGATGGCATCAACGATGTGCGGACGACCTTCTGTAACCTTATTGACACGCTCACAAGCAATGCCTGCCTCTGCCAGTACTTTTTGCGTACCATCGGTCGCCACCAGCCTAAATCCGTAATCATGCAAGGCTTTGGCAAGCTCTGGCAAATATTTCTTATCGCTGTCTCGCACCGACAAGAATGCCGTTTTTACCTCACCTTCGGTAGGCAATCCCGGGAGACGCTCATTCGAGCCGATGATTGATTTATAGAACGCCTCGGCGAAGGTCTTGCCCACGCCCATCACCTCGCCAGTTGACTTCATCTCAGGACTTAGGATTGGGTCAACCCCTGGGAACTTGGCAAATGGAAATACCGCTTCTTTGACTGAATAATGACTTGGCACAATCTCGCTGGTAAAGCCCTGCTCCGCCAAAGATTTGCCTGCCATGCAGCGCGCGGCGACTTTGGCAAGCGATACGCCAATACACTTAGAGACAAACGGCACAGTACGGCTGGCTCGTGGATTGACTTCTAGGATATACACCGTGTTATCTTTGACAGCATACTGCACATTCATGAGGCCCACCACACCAAGCTCTTTTGCCATCGCAATGGTCTGCTCACGGATTTGGTCTTGGATTTCACTACTTAGCGAATACGGTGGTAATGAACACGCCGAGTCGCCAGAATGCACGCCTGCTTGCTCAATGTGCTGCATGATACCGCCGATGACCACCGTTTGACCATCAGACACGCAGTCCACATCCACTTCAATGGCGTCATCAAGGAAACGATCCAGTAGTACAGGTGCTTCGTTAGATGCTTGTACGGCTGTTTTTAGATAATGACGCAGTTCGTCCTCGTTATAGACGATTTCCATCGCACGACCACCCAGCACATAAGACGGACGCACCACCAGCGGATAACCCACCTCAGTAGCACGCACAATGCCCTCGTCCATACTGGTCGCCAGCGCATTTGGTGGCTGATTTAGATTGAGCTGATGGAGCATTTTTTGGAAACGCTCACGGTCTTCAGCGCGGTCGATGGCATCTGGACTTGTACCGATGATAGGCACGCCAGCCTCTTCTAAGCTACGAGCAAGTTTCAGCGGTGTTTGACCGCCATACTGCACAATGACGCCTTTTGGCTGCTCAGTACGCACGATTTCAAGTACATCTTCAAGCGTAACTGGCTCAAAATACAGACGGTCAGAAGTGTCATAATCGGTGGAAACTGTCTCTGGGTTACAATTCACCATGATGGTCTCATAGCCATCTTCACGCATCGCAAGAGCGGCATGCACACAGCAGTAATCAAACTCAATGCCCTGACCGATACGGTTTGGACCGCCACCGATGACCATGATTTTGTCTTTATCGCTTGGGCGAGCCTCGCACTCTTCGTCATAGGTTGAGTACATATAAGCCGTTGAAGTCTCAAACTCCGCCGCACAAGTATCCACTCGTTTGTACACTGGGTACACGCCCAAATCCCAGCGTTTTTTGCGAAATTGTTTTTGGCTGATGCCCATCAGATTGGCAATGCGTAAATCACTCATGCCCTTACGCTTAAAGCTACGCAGATTATCCGCATTCAAGCCACCAAAGCCCAAAGACTTGATCTCGTTTTCGGTCTTGACGATGTCCTCAATCTGCACCAAGAACCAGCGATCAATCTTGGTATGCTCAAACACTTCGTCCAAGCTAAAGCCTTGACGGAACGCCTCTGCAATGTAAAAAATTCGCTCTGGCGTTGGGATATTTAGGCGATTTTTGATTTCATTGACGATGGCGTTGGCGGTTTTGCCAGACAATCCTGCCACTTCATCAAAGCCAGTTGCACCAGTTTCCAGTCCTCGCAAGGCTTTTTGCATAGACTCTTGGAAGTTACGACCAATTGCCATCACCTCGCCCACCGATTTCATCTGCGTGGTCAAAGTCGCCTCAGCTTGTGGGAATTTTTCAAAGTTAAAGCGTGGAATCTTAGTTACCACATAGTCAATGCTTGGCTCAAAAGACGCTGGGGTCTTGCCACCCGTGATGTCGTTTTTGAGTTCATCTAGCGTATAGCCGACCGCCAATTTGGCAGCGATTTTGGCAATCGGAAAGCCTGTCGCCTTAGACGCCAATGCTGACGAACGGCTCACACGGGGGTTCATTTCAATCACGACCATACGACCGTTTTCAGGATTGATACCAAACTGCACATTCGAGCCGCCTGTTTCTACGCCAATCTCACGCAGTACAGCGATGGACGCATTACGCATCAGCTGGTATTCTTTGTCGGTCAAAGTCTGGGCAGGGGCAACGGTGATCGAGTCGCCTGTATGCACGCCCATTGGGTCGAAGTTTTCGATTGAGCAGACGATGATACAGTTGTCATTTTTATCACGAACCACTTCCATCTCGTACTCTTTCCAGCCAATCAAACTTTCGTCAATCAACAGCTGGTGCGTCGGCGACAAATCAAAACCACGCTCACAAATCTCAATAAATTCATCACGGTTATAAGCGATACCACCGCCAGAGCCACCCATCGTGAATGACGGACGGATAATCACAGGAAAACCAAAGCGAGCTTGGATTTCCAAAGCCTGTTCCATCGTCTCAGCGACATCAGCTCTTGGGCATTCTAGACCGATTTTTTTCATTGCCTTGTCAAACAGCTCACGGTCTTCGGCTTTTTCAATCGCCTCTTTGGTCGCACCAATCAGCTCGCAGCCATATTTGGCAAGCACGCCATGCTTATCCAAATCAAGCGCACAGTTTAGAGCCGTCTGTCCGCCCATCGTCGGCAAAATCGCATCTGGGCGTTCTTTTTCAATGATACGCTCCACCGTCTGCCAAGTGATCGGCTCAATATAAGTGGCATCCGCCATCGCAGGGTCGGTCATGATGGTCGCTGGGTTGGAATTGACCAAAATCACACGGTAGCCCTCTTCTTTTAGGGCTTTACAGGCTTGCGCACCTGAATAGTCAAATTCGCACGCCTGACCGATGACAATCGGACCTGCACCGATGATTAGAATGGATTTTATGTCGTTACGCTTTGGCATAGGGTTCTCTCTCGCTCGTTTTATTTACTAAAATTCATAATCGGTTTGATTAATCATTATCGGATTGGGATTTGCCTTAACCCACAATACCGCTAAATTACTCAACTCAACCGCTTCATCATAACTATTGGGATTACCTTGATAAACTTTGGCTTTTAAATATTCAGCTTGATTTAATTGCTCATTGTTCAAAGGATACCCCATTTTAAAATAATTTATCAAGGCATTTAACATTTTTTGATAATCAGCTTTCCAATTCATTCCACCATTACGGTAAATTTCGCCTGCTATGCGTCCTGTAATGCGAATAACTTCGCCCTGCACGGTTGAACATTGTCCTGTTGGTAATACCAAAAAATCCCATAATTGTTTAAATGTCGCTTGCAAATCATCATTATCTGGAACAATAATTTGTGAATGACCATCATATAATTGGCGTGGCTTGATAGGCTCAACACCAAATAAACGATACAATTCATTCATTATGGATTCATTTCTTTCTATAATATATTTAGAATATTCAGACAATGTTGGATTTAATTTTTTATCTTCAAACCTTTTGCCCATTACCCCAACATATTCTTTCATTTGCTCGGTAATTGGCACACCTAAGGATAATAATAATTTGGCAATTTCCAAAGTTTCTGGAATTGGAGCAAATTGATATAATGCTTCCGTTAATGGCGAATTAAAACCTTTATCACTACCAATAGGGTCTGCACCGTGCTTTAATAAAATTTTAACTGCTGTTGGATTCAGTGAACGACACGCCAAAATTAACGGTGTTGAACTTGTATTGGTATTAACTTCTGCCCCCAATTCAATTAACAATTCAATAATTTCTGAATTATCATAGTGGATTTGCAATCCCTGCTCAAAAAATTTTTTATAAATCTCATTATCTTTTTCATTGCTCGTAAAACACGATTGTCGCCCTAATGGTGTGTAACCAAAATTATTACAATAATGAATATCTCCACCTTGCTCTACAAACCAACGCACAAATTCAGGTGTTAAGCCACGAAAAAATAAAGCCGTATCCGAACCATAACGCTCGTGAGCATTGATTTCACATTTTTTAAATACCGCTTTTAATTCGTCCAAATCGCCACGCTGAACGATCTCTTCAAAATCTTTGGGTAGTGTTTTATTTTTTCGTGCCATTTTTACACCGTTATCCCATACAAACAATAATGGTTTTGGTTTGTGGAAAAGTGGTATTCACCTTTTCTAGCCGTGAAATACTGTGAATGACTTCCACAATATTTTTGCGAGCCAAAAAACGGTTTTGTTCAAGAGTTAGGTTAAATTTATCTTGCATATGCTTTTTATGTTTCAGTTGTAAGGTGTCTATTATGCACCTTGCAGATTGAACATATTACATTCTCGCAAAATATAACCCGTATACTCATCAGACATTCGTCTTCCAAGATATTCTGCCTGCGATGTGGTTGCCCCTCCCAGCGTTGCCAATTTATACAATACCGTCACATTTTCCACATTCTCATACATTTTTAATTGTTTTGTATAGTAATCTGTACCATAGTTAGTCATTCCACTTTTACTCAAAGAGATATTTCTTACCAACTCAAGCAATTTTTTATCACTTAAAGCTGCTTGATATGCTTGAATTTCAGATTTTGTTTTATTTTGCATAAAATCAGCAATTAGTGGTAATAAAAACTGAGCATAAGTTGTATCATTACTATGATTTAGCAAACACTCAAATATTTGTTTTTTTGCAATAGGGATGTTTTGCTTGTCTAATTTCTGATATTCAGTATTTAAAAGCTGATTAAAAATTGTACCTCCTGCGTGAATATAAGCAACTTTTTCAGCAATCTGCTGATTTTGTTCGTTGTTAGCAAACACCGATTGACAAGCAATCATAGCCATGAAAATAGCAGTTATTTTTCTTTTTAACATATTAACCAACCTTAAACAAAATCAACAAATTAGCCCTTAAAATCACGCCTTAACCTTCGCCATCTCATCGGCAAAACGGTCAAATAACACCGAGCAATCGTGCGGGCCGGGGCTGGCTTCTGGGTGTCCTTGGAAACTAAATGCCACACGGTCGGTGCGTTCGATGCCTTGGTTTGAGCCATCAAACAGTGATCGGTGAGTCGCACGCAGATTGCTCGGCAAGGTCGCCTCATCTACCGCAAAGCCGTGATTTTGACTGGTGATCATCACTTTGCCATCATCAAGATTTTGTACAGGGTGGTTGGCACCGTGATGACCCAGCGTCATTTTGATGGTTTTTGCACCGCTTGCCAAAGCCAGTAGCTGATGTCCTAGGCAGATACCAAACACAGGGATTTTGGTGGTGTCGCAGATGGTCTTGATCGCCTCGATCGCATAGGTGCAAGGCTCTGGATCGCCAGGACCATTAGATAGGAAAATGCCATCTGGATTGTGTTTAAGCACTTCATCGGCAGGCGTGGTCGCAGGCACGACAGTCACATGACAGCCACGATCAACAAGCATTCTTAAAATATTGGTCTTAACCCCAAAATCATACGCCACGATGTTAAAACGATGTTCAATGTCCTCGCCCAGCTTTTTAAAGCGACCGCCAGTCTCAGTAGTTTTGGCATTGCGACCATCATTGGCAAGCTCCCAAGAACCTTGTGTCCAAATAAAGCCCTCTTGATCACAGCACACTTTCGCCAAATCCTGACCTTTCATAGACGGGGCAGATTTGGCAAGCTCGATGGCTTTTTGTTCGTCAATATTGCCATCAGCATCAGCGGTCAAAATACAGCCGTTTTGTGAGCCAGTTTTACGCAGTAGTGTCGTCAAACGGCGAGTGTCAATATCGCCAATCGCTACAACATTATTGGCAATCAAATACTCAGACAGCGAGCCTGACGCACGAAAATTGCTGTGCAATAATGGCAAATCACGGATAATCAGACCTGTCGCCCACACCTTATGAATGCGACCAGACTCCATATCTTCATCGTTACAGCCAGTGTTGCCGATGTGCGGATAAGTCAAAGTCACCATCTGACCTGCGTAGCTTGGGTCGGTCAAAATCTCTTGATAGCCTGTCATCGCCGTATTGAAGACCACTTCGCCGACGCTGCTACCGCTCGCCCCGATACTCACACCACGAAAAATCGTCCCATCAGCTAGGGCTAAAATGGCTTTTTTTGTTGTCATGACACGCTCCGAAAAATGTTTGGTTTTGTTGTAAATGTCAAAAAACGGCGGCTTTTGGCAAATTTTGGACAAAATTTTTTGGCAAAATTTGCCGAGCTTGTTTTGGCGAAACTGCCAATTTAATAAATTTTTAAATCGCCAATAAAAAAAGCGAACAACCAAAAAATCACTAACTTAATTTGCAAATTTGGCAAGTGTTAAGTCGCATTTTTCATGGTTGCTCGCTTTGGCATAGATTTTAGCCATTATACATAATTTTACAAAAAATGGCTAGCAAATTTTTATTTTATTTGCAAAGTCAGTGTTGACCCATCTATGTGCTGCGTTAAGCAGGATTTCTTTTGTTATACTGTATCGAATTATAGACAGACAAAGCAATGAACGCAATGCCGATCAAGCCTGTGATGATCTCTGGCACATGGAATTTGGTAGAAAGTAGCATGATGACCGCCAAAGCACCGATGGCATAGTGCGCGCCGTGTTCAAGATACACAAACTCGCTCAGCGTGCCTTTATCCACCAAATAAATCGTCATCGAACGCACGAACATCGCACCGATGGCAAGACCAATCATGATAATAACCACATCATTGGTGATGGCAAACGCACCAATCACACCGTCAAAGCTGAACGACGCATCCAGCACTTCTAGGTATAAAAAGCCTGCCACACCGCCTTTTAGAATCGTTGGCGACACGCCTGCGGTATTGGTGATGGGATTGCCTTTGGCGTCATAGACGACCTCATCAGGGTCACTCTCACCTTCTAGCAATGCCGACAAGACACTCACACCCAGATACACCAAGATACCCCAGATGCCTGCCACCAAAACGACGCCCTGCTTAGCCTCATCCACCCAGCTCATCGAGATCATGAGTACCACCAGCGCCACAAACACGCTCATCGCATCGACTTTGCTGAACTTCACCAAACGAGACTCAAGCCAAGTAAACCAATGCACATCTTTGTCGCCAAACATGAATTTTAAGAACACGAGCAATAGGAACATACCGCCAAAGGCAGAAATCTCAGCATGATGAGCATTCAGATGTTCAGAATATTTGACAGGGTTATTGAGTGCCAAATCGATGACTTCAAACATGCCAAGATTTGCCGTCACCGCCACGATGACGATTGGGAATACCAAACGCATACCAAAAACGGCGATCAAAATACCGACGGTCAAAAAGATTTTTTTCCAAAAATCATCCCAGCCCTTCAAGATGGACGCATTAACAACCGCATTGTCAAAGGACAGCGACACTTCCATCACCGCCAAGATCGCCGTCACACCAAGCGCCAAGAGCATGCCAGACACACCGCCATGTGAGTAGCCCCACCAAGCAGCGATGAAAAAACACACCACCGTAAAAATAATATCAAATAAAAAATGTCTCATGTCAGCCCTTAGCGCTTAAATTTTAGACATACGAATAAAACCAATAATCGCTTTGATTATTGGTTTTATGGAAAATGGTGGGGTCGGAGAGACTCGAACTCTCACACCTCGCGGCGCCAGAACCTAAATCTGGTGCGTCTACCAATTTCGCCACGACCCCAAGTTGTATCATCAAGACCTCTAAAAGAATTTTACAATGTCGTCTTGATGGGCGGTATTATACTTGGATTTTAAAATTTGGCAAGTCATTTTTTAAAAAATTGCGAAAAAATTTTATAAGCTATTGATTTTAAATATCTTTTAATTCTACCAGCCGAACACCCAAAGCGTTCATTTGATGAGCGGCAGCCTGATACGAGCCATCCACATCGATGGCGGCGGACAAATCTGTCACCACCGTGCATTCATAGCCTAATCTGGCAGCATCCATCGCCGTCCACGCCACACAAAAGTCCGTGGCAATGCCTACCACGACGACCTGCTCCACGCCAAGCTGCCTTAGATAGCCATCAAGCCCTGTCGGCGTGCCGTCCGCCTCAATGAATGCCGAGTAGCTGTCCACATCGGCACGGCAGCCTTTGCGGATAATCAAGCGTGCATGATTGATGGCAAGCTCATCGGATAGTTTCACACCCCACTCGCCCTGCACGCAGTGATCCGCCCACAAAACCTGCCGACCATAAGGCGCATCCAGCACGCCAAGCTCTGGCAAATCGTGCGTACTGGCAAAAGAAATGTGCTTAGGCGGATGATAATCTTGGGTCAAAACCACCAGCTCAAATCGCTTGGCAAATTCATTGATCGGCTTAATAATATCAGACGCACCCGCCACCGCCATCGTGCCTGTGATAAAGTCATTTTGGACATCGACGACGATGAGTGCGGTCTTTTTGGCAAATTGCTTGGCTGTGTTTGTCATTTTAAATTACCAATAATTTTCCACGGCAATGTTACCCACGCCACGGCGATTCATGGTTAAGCCCTTATCCTGCAAGGCTTTTTTGGTATCATCAATCATTTGCGGATTACCGCACAGCATTGCATGGCAATCACTTGCAAACGATGCGCCTGCCACTTGCTCCAGCTCGCCACTGGCAATCAACGCAGGAATGCGAGCATTTAGACAGCCTGACACCGACTCACGAGTAACGATTGGCACATAGATGAATTTGGCAGGATTGTCGCACAGCTTGCCAAAAGTATCGGCAAGCTCATTGATGCGGTCGGTGTAGGCAAGCTCGCTTAGCGTTCTGGCGCTATACACCAAAATAATGCTCTCATACTGCTCCCACACGCTCAAATCGCCAAGCATGGACAAAAACGGTGCAAGCCCTGTGCCAGTCGCCAGTAGCCACAGCGTCTTTGGGGCAGGTTCTTGATAGCGAGATAAAGTCAAAAACCCAAACGGCTCAGGATTAAGATACAGCGTATCGCCCACCGCCAAATGCTGTAGCTGACTGGTAAATGCCCCATCAGGCATGACCACCGAGAAAAATTCAAGATGTTCATCATAGGGGCTGGACGCCACCGAATAAGCACGAAAAATGCGTTCATCAGGGGCATTGTCGGTGTGCTGTAATTCGCAAGGATTTACGCCCAAACGAGCAAACTGCCCTGCCTCAAAACGAAAACCGTCAGGGCGTGTGGTGGTAAAGCTAAACAAAGTGGGCGACCAGACGGTCTTGGAGAGTACTTTGATGGGGGTGGCGTTTTGGTCGGACATGGTTTGCTCTTATGTTGTTATTTTTTATGATATACCTACCGAACCGACAAAGTAATACAGCTTATGTAGGTTGGGTTAGCGATAGCGTAACCCAACATTTCTATCACAAGTCTTTGAAATTTTTGGGTTTTCGAAAGCTCAACTGAACCTACGACATCACATAATTTTGTGGTAATTATATTATTCGGTAGATATATTCATCATTGTAACAATGAACCAAAAACAAAACAAGTGCCAACTTGACACTTGTTTTATTATGCTCTTTTATATTAAGGATTAAGGTGTGATGGTAGCAAGCGCCGCCAAATTCATCAGCCCATTTGGCAAAATACCAAATACAATGATGAGCGCCGTGACGACAAGCAGCATGACACCGCCCGCCTTGATGCCCCATTCGTGGTGCGCATCAAATTCAAAATGCGCTTTTGGTCGCTGATACAGCGCCGTCAAGACACGCAGATAATAAGACAGACCAATCGCACTGCCTGCGATCACCAACAGCGCCGCCCAAAATCTCATGCCCTGCACCGATGAAAAAATCACCATAAACTTCGTCATAAAGCCTGCCGTCAGCGGAATCCCTGCCAAAGACAACAGCATGATGGTCAAAACCGCCGTCAAAACAGGGCGACGCCAGAATAACCCTTGATAAAACCGCATCTCATCCGCCTCGCCCGAGATGGAAGTGCGACCACGCTCTTTATATGGGCTAGACATCAGCGTAATGACACCAAACGCACCAATGCTCGTCAAGGCATACACCGCCATATACATGCTGATCACCCCCGTACTGCCAGCGCCGACGCTAAGCAGCGCCACCAGCGCATAGCCGATGTGGGCGATGGATGAATACGCAAGCAGGCGTTTTAGGTTGGTCTGGCGGATGGCAAGCAAGTTGCCCAAAATGATGGAGCTGACGATGATCAAAATCAGCACCGCATTAAAGGCAGTCAGTGACGGTATGGCGGTCACCGTCAAAAAGCGGATGGCAAGCGCCATCATCGCCACCTTGCTGACACTCGCCAAAAATGCCGCCACGGGTGCAGGCGCGCCTTCATAGACATCAGACACCCACGAGTGAAACGGTGCGGCGGACAATTTAAAGGCGATCGCCACCAGCATCATCATCGCACCTGCCACAAACCAAAGACCGATCTGACCTTGTGCCAAAGCCAGCCCCAGCGTTTTAAAGTCAAGTGCGCCCGTATTGGCAAAAATGAACGCCATACCCATCAGTAGCGTGGCAGACGCAGTCGCTGACAGCACCAAGTATTTTAGTCCAGACTCAAGCGATCTGGCACGCAAGAAAGTATAGGCAAGCATCCCATACATCGGCACTGACAGCAGCTCTAACGCCATAAAAAACGCCGCCAAATGATTGGCACTCGCCATCAGCATCGCCCCAAGCGTGGCAATCAGCATCAGCAAATACAGCTCATCTTTATTGTCTTTTAGGGTTTCAAAATAACCATAAGACAAGGTGCAGCACGCCAAAGACGCAATCAAAATCACCGCCATATTAAAGACAGCAAAGCCATCGATGACAAATAGATGATTTGGCACACCCATCGGCAGTACGCCCACAGCTTGTAAAATCAGCACAATCAGCGCAATATTCAAACCCACCACGCTCAAAGTCGCCGACCAAAAGTGCGAACGCTTCACAGCGATGGCAAGCATCACCACCAGCGCCGTCACAGCCACCACAAGCATCGGCGCAAATGACAATAAGGATTCAAGAAAATGATTCATCACACTACTCCTTATTTGTCGTGCGTATTGGTTGAGTGGGTGGACGCATGGTCATGACCTTCATGATGATGGTCGTGATGTCCTTGATGGTGATGGTCGTGTTCATGATGATGGTCGTGCATGTGATCAATGATGCCGTGCGGTGTGTGATGCTTAACGGGCAATTCACCTGCATAAGCCTTAGCAATCCAGCCCATCGATGATTCGGACGCATTCAGTACAGGCTGCGGATACAAGCCTAGCCACACCAAACCTGCCGCCAACACCGCAAGTAAGCTGATCTCTCGCTTACCCAAATCTCTTAGGCGACCGCCATTGACTTTGGCAAGCTTAGGCGCTGTATTTTCGCCAAACAACGCCTGATAAATCAAAATCAGCGAATACAAACCACCAAGCACAAGGCTGATGGTTGCAAGCACCACAATCACAGGATACTGCTCAAATGAACCCAGCAAAATCAAAATCTCGCCAATAAAGTTGCCCGTACCGGGAATGCCCAAAAGTGCCGCACAAAAGAACATGAGTAGCGGTGCAAAGTAGCGAAATTGCCCCCACATACCGCCCATCTGTGTCAAATCACGAGTGTGCAAGCGTTCGTACAGCTGACCTGCCATGATAAACAGTGCCGCACTGGACAGACCGTGTGCGATCATTTGCACCATCAAGCCCTGCAATGACATCAGATTGCCCGCATAGATGGCAAGCAGCACAAAGCCCATGTGCGAAATACTGGTGTAGGCAAGCAGGCGCTTGATGTCAGTCTGAGCAAAGGCAATGAACGCCCCATAAAAAATACCAACCGCACCCAAAGCAATCGCAATCGGTGCAAATTCTGCCGACGCATTTGGAAATAGCGGCAATACAAAACGGAGCAAACCAAACGCCGCCGTTTTAATCAAAATACCCGCCAAATCCACCGAACCTGCGGTTGGGGCTTGGGCGTGCGCGTCAGGCAGCCAGCCGTGCAACGGAAATACGGGCAATTTGACCGCAAAACCGATAAAAAAGCACAGCATGATGACATATTCCCAGCCGCCCAGATTCAGACCCAATAGGTCATGATAATTAAAACTTAGCACACCAGATTGACTAAAATGAATGATGACCAGCATTAAAATGCCAATCAGCATGATTAAGCCTGATGCTTGGGTATAAATAAAAAACTTAGTCGCTGCGTATTCTTTGGTCCTACCACCTGTGGCATTATGCCCCCACAAAGCAATCAAAAAGTAAATCGGCAGTAGCATCAATTCCCAAAAGAAAAAGAATAAGAATAGGTCAATCGCCAAAAACACGCCAATGACACCACCCAAGCTCCATAGCAAGTTTAGGTGAAAAAAGCCCACTCGACGAGTAATCTCACCCCACGAGCAGCCCACCGCCATCACGCCCAAAAATGCCGTCAAAGCCACCATCAACAAGGACAAGCCGTCCATCGCCAGATGAAATGAAATGCCCAAAGACGGAATCCAAGGCAGCACAAACTGAGCCGCCCAAGGCAAAGCGCCTGCATCAGCGCCATCAGTGACAAGCAGACGAGCAAAGTCGCCCTGCTGCCACAGCAAAAGACTGATGCCAAAAGTCATGAGCATGGCAAGCAGTGCAATCCAGCGTGGCAGCTTGTCATTTACCTTTTCAATCAGCCAACACAAAAACCCTGCCACAAAAGGAATGGCAATCAATGTCGGCAAAAGCCAATTTTGTTCTGTCATCTTACACCACCATCATCATTGCCAAGATTAACACCAGCACCAGTCCCAAGCCAAAGCTCACGGCATGACTGCCAAGCCGCCCTGTCTGAGCCTTAGCGCTTAGGCGATTGCCCACGCTTGCCAAGGCGGGCAGCACATTCCACAGCTTATCCACAGGATCGGCTTTTAAGAGCTTACAAATCGCCAAAAACGGCTTGACGAACACGATGTCATAAAGCGCATCAAAGCCTAGCCCATGATGACACCAATGCACACAGGCAGCGCCTAAGGTGGAATTTGTCCAAGCGCTGAGCAGCTTGCCTTTGTTTAACACATATAAAAAGTACGCAAGCACCAAGCCGAGCGCCGTCACCGTCATGGCGATGATTTCTGCCGTGTGCTTACCTTCGCTTAGCGTACTGCCCACACTTGCTGGCAACACATGAGCCAATGGCGGATGAATGAGCGCCCCCACACCGGTTGACAAAACAAGCAGTACCGCCAAAGGCAGCGCATAGCTGATGCCAGACAAAGGCTCGGCGTGCGTTTTGGCTTGTCCAAAAAACACCAAATAAATCAAACGGAAAGTATAAACGGCAGTCAAAAACGCCCCAAACACGCCCGCCCAGAATAGCGTCATATGCCCTGTGGCGTAGGTTTCCCACAGAATGGCTTCTTTGGAATAAAAACCCACCGTAACAAATGGTACCGCCACAAGCGCACCGCCACCGACCATAAACGACCAAAAAGTCAATGGGATTTTTTTGGCAAGTCCGCCCATCTTAAAGATGTTTTGCTCGTGATGCGTGGCGACAATCACCGCACCTGACGCCAAGAACAGTAATGCCTTAAAAAATGCGTGCGTCATCAAGTGAAAAATCGCCACCTGCCACGCACCCACGCCCAGAGCAATGAACATATAGCCCAACTGACTCATCGTAGAGTAGGCAAGCACTCGCTTGATGTCGGTCTGCGCCAGTGCCGAAAAGCCCGCCACCAGCATAGAAACTGCCCCAATGCCGCCCACCACATACAGTAGCACCTCAGGCGTTAGGATAAATAATGGGTGCAAACGAGCAATCAAATACACGCCTGCCGTGACCATCGTCGCTGCGTGAATCAGTGCTGACACAGGCGTCGGACCTGCCATCGCATCGGCAAGCCAAGTATGTAGCGGAATCTGAGCCGATTTACCAAACGCACCGCCCACCAGCATGAGCGTGATCAAAATCATCGTTGGGTTATTTAGGCTAAAAATTTCAGGCGCTTTGGCGATGATGGCGTGAATGTCTAGCGTGCCAAATTCTCGGAACAACAAGAACAAGCCAAGCGCCAAAAACACATCGCCCACACGAGTAACGGTAAATGCCTTGATCGCTGCTCGTCCATTGGCTCGATTGTCAAAATAATAACCAATCAACAGATACGAGCAAATGCCCACGCCTTCCCAGCCTAAGTAAAGTAATAATAAATTATCCGCCTGCACCAATAAGAGCATACTGGCGACAAACAGATTTAGATAACTAAAAAATCTGGCAAAACCTGCATCGCCTTTCATGTACCAGCTGGCGAACAGATGAATCAAAAAGCCCACGCCTGTGATGATGGCGGTCATCGTCAAAGACAGACCGTCCAACGCCAAGACGAATTTTGGGGCAAAATCCCCTACTGACAGCCAAGTCCAAAGCGGCACAAGCACCGTCTGACTGCCATGATGGCTCAAATAATTGACACCCACCACCGCTGTGGTGATGGCAGATAAAAACAACGAGCCGACGCCAATGACGGTCGCCAGTTTCTCAGAGATTCTGTCTCGTCCGATTGCCAAAATCAAAAAGCCAATCAAAGGGAAAATAAAAGTCAAAGCCAACATATTCATGACACCATCACCCCTTTAACTTACTGGCATGATTGACATCAAGGCTCTTAAAGCGATGATAAAATTGCAATAAAATCGCAAGACCAATCGCCGCCTCAGCCGCCGCCAAAGTCAATACAAAAATAAACATGATTTGCCCATCAGGCGAACCCCAAATATTGCCACCAATCACGAACGCCAATGCCGCGGCATTCATCATGATTTCAAGGCTCATGAGCATAAATAGCACATTACGGCGTGCCATCACACCCACCAAGCCTATGACAAATAAGACCGCCGATAAGATCAGCGCATGCTCAGCAGGCACACCCAAGGATGCCGACTGTACAGATGTTAAGACTGCACTCATGAGTTTTCTCCCTGATCCGCATGCTCATCGATTTGATCTTGAAAATGACTGACATTTTCATCATCCAGCGCTCTTTTGCCCAAATGATATGCCGCCACAAGCGCACCCAAGAGCAAAAATGCCGCCACTTCAACGAGTAGCACATATTGGGTAAACAGGCTGACGCCCACCGCCTTGACATCAATGGTGGCGTCGCTTAGCATAGCACGCTCGCCACCCACCAAAAAGCCGACAAGCACACCGCCGATGATCAGCGTCAAGCACACAGGCGTCGCCCAAGCACTGGCGGTCAGCCATGATTTTTCTTCCAAAGTGTCCGTGCCGAGATTGAGCATCATGATCACAAAGACAAACAGCACCAAAATCGCCCCTGCATAGACGATCATTTCAAGCACGCCTGCAAAGGGCGCACCGATGATAAAGAAAATGCCTGCCACCGCAAGTAGGCTTACGATCATTGATAAGATGGCATGCACAGGGTTTGCGTGCGTCACCACTCTTAGGCTCGACCACAGCGCCACAAAGCCAAGCGCATAAAATCCGACGACCTCGCCATTCGCCAAAAAGCGTGTTAATAATTCCATCATGGCAACAGACTCCGCACATCGATCGGCTGACTTTCACGCTCATGCGACCCTTTTGGTTGATTTTCGGTCGCCATGCCCGTCACACGATAATAGTTATATTCTGGATATTTGCCCGGTCCTGAGATGAGCAGATGCTCTTTTTCATAGACCAGATTTTGGCGGTTGTATTCGCCCAATTCAAAATCAGGGGTGAGCTGAATCGCTGTCGTAGGACAAGCCTCTTCGCACATGCCACAAAACACACAGCGGCTAAAATTGATGCGGAAAAATTCAGGATACCAGCGACCATCTTCTCGCTCGGCTTTTTGTAGGCTGATACAGCCCACAGGACAAGCGACCGCACATAGGTTACACGCCACACAGCGCTCATCGCCATCTGGATCTCGTGTCAAGACAATACGACCACGAAAACGGGGTGGCACTGGCACGGGCTGTTCTGGATATAAAATCGTGTCTCGCTTACGCAGGGCGTGGCTATTCACCATCCACATCGAGCGGACAATGCTTGCAATACCGACTGCGGTATTTTTTAAAGTTGAAAGCATAAAAATCTCCACCCCTTATTGCATTAACAAAATCACGGCTGCCGTGACCAGCAAATTGACCAAAGTAACAGGCAAGCACACTTTCCAGCCAAAATTCATCACCTGATCATAGCGTGGACGCATGAGCGAGCCACGAGCCAAGACAAATAAAGTCATAAAAAACAAAGTCTTAATCATGAACCACAGCACTGGCGGTACAAACGGAATGTCAATACCGAACGGCGGCAACCAACCCCCAAAAAACAAAGTCGTCATCAACGCTGAAATCACCACCACATTGACATACTCACCGATGAAAAACATACCAAATTTCATGCCAGAATATTCCACATGATAACCCTCGGCAAGCTCTTGCTCTGCTTCTGGCTGGTCAAATGGGTGTCGGTGCGTCACCGCAACGCCTGCCACCACAAAAGTCAAAAAGCCAAAAAACTGTGGCACGACATTCCACACGGTGGTCTGCGCCATGACGATTTCACGCAGATTGAACGAGCCCGCCATCGCCACCACGCCCATCAAAGACAAGCCCAAAAACACTTCGTAGCTGATGGTCTGCGCCGCCGAACGAAGTCCGCCAAGTAGCGAGAATTTATTCGCCGATGCCCAGCCGCCAAACATCACGGCATACACCGCAAGCCCTGCCATGGCAAAGAAAAACAGCAAGCCGATGTTCCAGTCGCTCGCCCCCAAAGTCGGAGACAGCGGAATGATGGCAAAACTTGCCAAAGCAGTGAACATGGCTATCGCAGGCGCCAGCGTAAAAATACGCTTGTCGGCAAAATTTGGCGTCCAGTCTTCTTTAAAGAAAATCTTTAACATATCAGCGACAAGCTGCAAAGAGCCTTGCCAACCCACACGGTTTGGACCGTAGCGATCTTGCCACAAAGCCAGCATACGGCGCTCATAGACGATCATCAAGGCGGCGACCAGCACCAGACCTAAGAAAATCACCAACGCCTGCACAGTCAGATAAACGACCGACCACCACTCAAATGACAAACCAAGCCATGATGGCATTTCAGGAATGATACGCATCTTTATGCCCCCACCTCTTGTTTGACCGCCATTTGTGTCAATGGCTGATTATTAAAGCCTGCTTTTGGCGTAAATATCGTCTGTCTGTCGTGTGCCGCCAGCGCCTGCACGCTCTGGACATAGGCTGGAATGAAGTTTGGCGCATGATCATCGGCTTTTTTCATCACAGCTGGCACATTTGCCTCAAAAGGCACGACGCCAGACAAGAAGCCCACACACCCTTCAGCAACATAATCCACCAACGCCACAGGCAAAGTCACCGCCACGCCCTGCTGAGTGATGGTCAGTTTATCGCCATCTTTTAGCAGCCATCGATCGGCGTCATCACGCCCGATCATCCAAGTGGTAGGCTTGATTTGGCTTGCCACAACAGGACTTCGGCACACCATCGGCGTACTGGCGAACATCCGATACACTGGCACCAGCACCGCACGACCATCAAAGACACTGCTTAATGGCTCATCACCAAGCGCCAGTTTGTCAAACACCGTCTCATTCATCGGCAAATGATCAAACAAACGAATGCCGACATCACCACCTTTTAGGCGACCACCGACTTTATCTTGATATTTATTCCACGCTTGTGGCGAGTTCCAGCCTGCCGCCCACGCAAATGGAATGAGACTGGCATCGGTCTTATCGCCCACATAACCTTCCATCGAGAAAGTCAAACCGCTGTCCTTATCCTTAGGCTGCATTGGCTCGTGGATGGAGATTGGCGCACGCAGCACGGTACGACCCGAGTAGCGACGCGGCTCACGAGCGACTTTCAGACCAGTGATGCGATAGTTCGCCTCAGGGGCGACTTGCTTGATCATGGCAAATTGGGGATGGCTTGCCGCCAGCTCATTGACCACATCATCCAGATGGCACCAGCTTGGCTCGCCCGACATACCTTGTGCGGCATTATCCAGTGCGTGCAGCCAACGCCAGCTGTCCTTGATGTCACTCGTCGGCTCATAGTATTTTTTATCATAAGCAGCAAAGAACCGTGCCGCACGCCCCTCTGCCGACACCAAAGTACCATCACTTTCGGCAAATGAACCACAAGACAGCACCATGTCCGCCTGATGATGCCAGTCATAGCTTTGATGATCCAGCACGATCACGGTCTTATCCAAAAGCTTGGCTCGTTGATTGACGCTCAGATTTGCCAAATCATGCTCCATCACCAAAGCCGCCTCAAAGTCGTTTGATAAGACCTCTTCGATAGACTGACCGCCCATCAGACTCAGCCCCACGCTGTTGGCATCTGGCATGGCAAGGTACACGCCTGTTTTTTCGGCATAGTGCGCATTGACTTTTAGCAGGCGAGATTGTAGCGTTTTTTCAAAGTCAGCAGGATCACGCTCGGTCTGATGCTCGCCATCGACTTTGGCACTCTTATCAGGGTCGGTGAATTGTCGTGCCACTTCATCACGAATCTTGGCATTTTCCACTTCGATGAATTCACGCTCAACATGGGCGATTTGCGCACGCTTGGCGGTCAGAGTCTGAGCGATATAGGCGGTGGCTTGTAGCAGCGCTTTGGATGACAGGCTGGTACCAGAGATCAGTAGCGGTCGGTCTGCCATCACCAGATCATAGGCGATGTGATGCGCCAAAAACTCCATCGCCATGTTCTCATCGATGACCAGATTTGGCGCTTTTTCTTTGGCGAAAATGGCGTTCTCGGTTTCGGTGATGGCGGTCAGCTCATCAGCATAGCCTTTGATGATGTCGCCAACCATAAAGCCAAGCTTTGCGATGTCATTTGCCGTGGCGATGGCGGACACCTTAGCGATGTCATCAAGCTTGGTATCCACCACGCTCGTCAGATAGATTGGGCTGTGATTTTCTTGTCCGATGCGCTTCACCGGCTCAGCCAACCAATGCTCCGTGCGAAGTGCCGTCGCCATCTGTCGAGCTTTGTTTTTGGCAGCTTGGCGCAGTGACAATGCTGCACGGCTGGCGGTCTGAGTTAAGTCCTCACCCAGTACAAAGACGCAATCCGCCGTCTCGATCGCCGCCACAGACACCTGATGCACGGCATGATTTTGCAAAATGCTCGTCGCATGCGCCACCAAGTCTTTCACCGCTTGGCGCTCACCGGTGCTATAACGAGCCTCGCCCACCAGTTTTTTTAGGGCAAAGTTACTCTCTAAGCTTGCCCGAGTCGAGCCGATGCCGATGACTTTTTTGCCACGGATCAGATTTGCCGCCTGATCAAGAGCGGTGTTGGCGTCTAGCTCTTGCTTGCCTGCGTGCGTGTTGGCATACGGTCTGATTGGGCGGTCGCTACGATTGATGAAGCCCGTACCAAAACGCCCTTTGTCGCACAAAAAGTAGCCATTAACATCGTGGTTGTAGCGGTTTTCGATGCGGCGAAGTTCGCCATAACGCTCGCCTGCCGAGATGTTACAGCCCACCGAGCAGCCGTGGCAAATGCTTGGGGCGTATTGCATGTCCCATTTTCTATTGTAGCGGTCGGAGTGGGTTTTGTCGGTGAATACGCCAGTTGGGCAGACTTCGGTTAAGTTGCCACTAAATTCACTTTCAAACTGACCGCTCTCTTCTCGCCCAAAATAGACACGGTTATTAGACGCATACACGCCAAAATCTTCGCCGCCTGCATAGTCCTTATAAAAGCGCACACAGCGATAGCAAGCGATACAGCGGTTCATCTCGTGATTGATGAACGCACCCAAGTCTTGGTTGTGGTGCGTGCGTTTGGTAAAGCGATAACGACGCTTGCGATGCCCACTCATATAAGTCATGTCTTGTAGATGACAATGTCCGCCTTCTTCGCAAGTTGGGCAATCGTGTGGGTGGTTGGTCATCAAGTATTCTACGATGCGTTTGCGAAAATCACGGGCTTCGGCATCGTCTACCGAGATGTACATATCATTGGTAGGGGCGACCATACAGCTCATCACAAGGCGACCACGCCCTGCTTTATAATCGTCTTCGTTATTGTACTGCTTGACCGCACACTGACGGCACGAGCCGACCGAGCCAAGTGCAGGGTGATAACAAAAATACGGCACATCAATGCCAAGCGACAAACAGGCTTGCAATAAATTATCGGCACTATCAACTTCTACCGTTTTGCCGTCAATATGAATGACTGCCATCACACGCCCCCTTGGTTGTCTGACGCACTTGCTTGTGCTGATTCAATTTTTTGTTCAAATTCGTGGCGGAAATATTTTAATGCACTCATCAAAGGCTCCATCGCCCCTGGTGCGTGAGCGCAAAAAGTCTTACCAATCCACAAATCACGAGTCAGCTCAGACAGTTTATCAATGTCGTCCGCTTGCCCTTGTCCGTTGTCAATCGCATCAAGGATTTTTACGCCCCACGGCAAACCATCACGGCAAGGCGTACACCAGCCGCACGATTCTCGTTGGAAAAATTGTTGTAAGTTTTTAGAAAGGCTTACCATATCCTGCGTTTCATCAACGACCATCATCAGGCAGGTGCCAAGTCGTGAGCCTGCTTTCATAATCGGATCAAAGTCCATGACAAGGTCAAGATGTTCATCGCTTGCGGTCAGAAAATCGGTACTCGCCCCGCCAGGTAGCCACGCTTTGAGCTTAAGTCCATCTTGCATACCGCCAGCAAGCTCAATCAGTTCACGAGCCGTATAACCAAATGGCACTTCCCAAAGACCTGCGTCTTTTACTCGTCCACTACAACCCATAATCTTGGTGCCAGGGGTTTCGGATTTGCCCTTAATCTTGGCAAGGTCCAAATACCACTGTACCCCATTTAGCATGATTGCCGACATATTGTTCAGCGTTTCGACATTATTCACAACAGTCGGACGACCCCACGCCCCTGACACTTGGGGGAATGGCGGTTTGGTGCGTGGGTTGGCTCGGCGACCCTCTAGGCAGTTAATCAACGCCGTTTCTTCGCCACAAATATAACGACCCGCCCCAGTATGGACATGCAAGTCAAAATTAAAATCCGTACCCAAGATATTATCGCCAAGCAAATTGTTGGCAATCAGCTCATCAATCGCCGCTTGCAGACGCTCTGCCGCCAAAATGTACTCGCCACGGATAAAAATATAGCCTGCGGACGCACCGATGGCATAAGCGGTGATCAGCATACCTTCAATCAGTTGAAACGGTAGGCGTTCCATCAGCAGACGGTCTTTAAAAGTACCCGGCTCCATCTCGTCAGCATTACAAATAAGGTAACACATACCCCCATCAGGCGGCGTCATGAATGTCCATTTTAAGCCTGCGTTAAAGCCGGCACCGCCACGCCCACGCACATTGGCGTTTTTGATCATCTCGCCCACTTCCTTTGGCGTTTTTGATAAGGCGATTTTAAAGCCTTCAAAGCCTTTTAGCGCCAAATAATCCGCCAGTTTTAGCACGGCATCTGAGTGGAACAGTCGCCAAGTCAAAGGGTGCGTCAAAGAAGTCGGCTCCTGACCCTCTGCCAGACCCACACCCCAGATTGGGGTTTTTTGGCGGTTAAGCTGGCTTGGCGCAAGTCCGTTTTGACGAGCTTGGATTTGACTTGCCAAATCCGCCTTATTATTCGCTGCATTATAAATCATTGATAGTACTCCAACAGCATCGCCACTTCCTCAGGACGCACAGGACCATAGGTATCTTCATCTATCAGCACGCTCGGACCTTTGTCACAGTTGCCAAGACAGCAAATCGGCAATAGCGTAAAGCGACCATCAGGCGTGGTTTGTCCATAATCAATGCCAAGCGACTGCTTAAAGGCATTGGCAAGCGCTTCATAACCTGTCAAATAACAAGCGATCGAGTCGCAAAGCAAAATCACATGGCGACCGACTGGCTGACGATAAATGCGGTTAAAGAAAGTCGCCACGCCCTCCACATCTGCCACAGCAATGTCTAGCATATTGGCGATGGCGGCGACTTGGGCATCATTGACCCAGCCATTTCGTTTTTGCACGAGTTTCAACGCATCAAGGACGGCAGCCCGAGCCTGTGGGTAGTGATGGATATACTCATCAATGCCTGCAATCTCTTCGGCGCTTAGGATAGATTTGACATCTACCTTGGGGGTTTTGTCGGTTACTATTTTCATAAAGTTACCATTTTTTAGTTCGCTAAACCGTCTATCGGTTGGCTATTTTTTAAGTTTTTGATTTGTTAAAATTATGAACTTTTTATGATTGATAAATTTAACAAATCTTTAAAGAATCGGGTTTGGCTACTCCACCGCCAGTTCATAATTGATCCATTCGTTATTTTGTGTCGCTCCCAAGCGTTCATAAAATTTCATGCCCTTTTCGTTCCAAGGGGCGACCGTCCATTTGATGACGGGGCAATGATGTTCTTTGGCAATCTTTTTTAGCTTTAACATCAATTTTTCGCCGACTTTTTGATTGCGATAAAGCTCAGCCACATACAGCTCTTTCATATAAATGTTTGGGCGATTTTGGGCGGTATAAGGCAAAAAATAATACACGAGCATGCCAGCAATCACGCCATCATCGTCCGCCACCAAACAATAAAAATCGTGATTATCAATGCCTTTTTCTTTGACAATCTCTGGCGTGATTTTAAAGCTGTCAATATAATGCTCAAAAATCGCCAATTCCTTCATCAACGCAAAAGTTTGGTTAATGTCGGTCTCACGCATACAACGGATTTGCATTATTTTTCCTTAAAATTTTAACTATTCTGCCAGTCTATGTAGGGTGGGTTTAACCCACCGTTTTTAGTATAGCGATTTGGGTTGACAGATAAAGCCAATTCTATGCTCTATTGGCAAATTCACGGTCAAATTTATAATCCTTTGGCAAATGAATTTGAATATTTTTAAAAACTTCTTTCATTGTTGCATTGGGATTATAATGATAGGTTTTTTATGGCTATCACTTTGTTTAATTTCTTTTGTCTTCATCATCTTATCATTTCATCACACATCAATAATAATTTAAGCCACACCAACATACAACAAAACGCCCACCAATGCCACCAATGCCGTATTGATAACAGCAACCATTAAGGCGGTGCTTATCAATCTTTGTTCTTGTTGTGTGTCAGCTTTGGCAAGTCCTGCAATGATTGCCACCACTGGCAATGATGCCAACGCAGATGCCCCCGCCGCACTGTTCATTATCGCCGCCAAAATGGGGTTATTGTCTGTCAAAATGGGCAACATCAACACATTACCACCCACATTAGATCCTGTCAAATACCCCCCAATCGCTCCTAGCATTGTCAAAATGGGTATTTGGGCAACAGCAGGCAAACCACTTAGCAATTGGTGAAATCCCTGCAAAAACTCGCCTTTTACCATTATCTGCGACATTAACAAAAAACACAAGATGGTCGTCAATGGGCGATAAGCCCTTTTTAACCATTGGTGTATGACTGTGTTCAACGCATACTGCTGACGGTACGCCCACCAAACCACTATCACCGTCAAAGCCAAAGCAATACTGGGCGAATTTATCGGCTTAAAACTTGCCTGTACGCCTTGCCAAGCCCAATGTTGCCACCCTGTTAAAAACCCGACCACTTTCAAGAATAACACCGAGCCAAACAGTACAGCATACACCCAAATCGCTTTGGGAATGGGTGATTTTTTGCCAAGCAACAAAAAATACGCCACCACCGACAGCCCCGCCAACACGCCTGCTATCTCCACACCCACCGTTTTTGACGCACTTGCCAACACGCAGACAAACATCATACAAACCATCAAGGCATTGATAAGAGCTTGTTTGTCCAATAATTTTGCCAAAGACAATGCCCAAAGTGCAAGCCACATAAACACAGGGCTACTTACCATCGCCGAATACAAACCCAATTCAGCGGCGGACAATCCAAGCATTGATGCTCCTGTAACCGTTGCCAAGCCCAATGTTCCCCACGGCATAATCGCCATACCCACCAATGCCGTTTTTAGGGCGATTTCTTTGGGCAACAATGTCAGCAAAATCGGTATTATCGCGATCAGCGACACCCCAAATCCCGTCAGAGCTTCAAGCATTGGGGCAATGCCAAGCATCACAAGTAACACACTTTGTGATTTTGGCAAA
The DNA here is from genome assembly GCF_029581575.1 of Moraxella nasibovis. Classification (NCBI taxonomy): domain Bacteria; kingdom Pseudomonadati; phylum Pseudomonadota; class Gammaproteobacteria; order Moraxellales; family Moraxellaceae; genus Moraxella; species Moraxella nasibovis. Next base: position 1,459,837 of record NZ_CP089975.1, read on the forward strand.
TTAAGTAAGCCAACCCAAGAAGTAAATGCCTGATTGGTTGGTGTTTTTTCAAGCAAGACCACAAGCAAAAGCCCCATTGCAATCACAGATGCCACGCTCGCAAACAAAATCATCGTATCTGTAATGATTGCCCAAGCCAACACTTGTGAATAAGGCGTTGCCACATCGCACAGCCACAAAATCAAAGCACTTAACGCCCCAAAGAACGCCGCTTCAATCGGCGAACGCTTTAAGACAATAATCAGTAGTAGCACACCAAGAATCGGTAAAAGCGTCATCAGCTCCATTGTTTAGCCTCCTGATGCGTGAACATTACTTACTTTGATTGTTTGTTTCCTTTTTAACTTTAATAAATTTAAATTAAAAACAACATTCAATTTGTTGTTGATTTTGGTATTGTAAGGGTGCGTGATACGCACCTTACACACCACACACCATTAAACATCATCTATCACAATCCGCCATGACAATATCAATACTTGCCAAATAAATAATCGCATCTGACACAAGCGAGCCATTAATCACACTTGGCATCTGCTGCAAATGAGCAAAGGTTGGTGTACGGATACGAGTACGATAGCTCATCGTTGAATTATCCGATGTGACATAATAGCTGTTTAGACCTTTTACGCCTTCTACCATACACGCAGACTCGCCTGCTGGCATCACAGGTCCCCACGACACGGAGACAAAGTGGTTAATCAAGGTTTCGATGTCTTGGAGTGTGCGGTCTTTTGGCGGTGGTACAGCCAGTGGATGCTCGGCTTTGTACGCACCTGACGGCATATTATTTAGACATTGCTCAATGATACGAAGTGATTGGCGAATTTCTTCAATTTTTACCAAACAACGGTCATAAGCATCGCCATTGTAGAATACCGGCACTTCAAATTCAAAATTCTCATAGCCCAGATACGGACGAGCCTTTCGTAGGTCAAAATCAATACCGGTAGCACGCAAACCAGCCCCTGTTACGCCCCACGCCAGTGCGTGCTTGGCATCGTACTGGGCAACAGCTTGGGTACGCCCTTTTAGGACGGTGTTGGTCATGGTCGCCTTGACATATTCATCAATGCGTTTTGGCATCCAGTCAAGGAATTCACGCACCAGACGCTGCCAGCCATTTGGCAAATCGTGAGCCGTACCACCGATTCTAAACCACGCAGGGTGCATACGATAGCCCGTTACCGCTTCGATGACATCATACGCCTTTTGACGGTCGGCAAACATATAAAACACAGGCGTCATACCACCAGCGTCTTGGATAAATGTACCCCAGTACAAAAGGTTATTGGTAATGCGGAAAAACTCACTCATCATAATGCGAATGGTATTGGCACGGTCAGGCACGGTAATGCCAGCCAATTTTTCGACTGCCATAATATAAGGCAGCTCATTCATCACACCGCCCAGATAGTCGATGCGGTCGGTATAAGGGATAAATGAATGCCAAGTTTGGCGTTCTGCCATCTTCTCCGCCCCACGATGATGGTAGCCAATATCAGGGATACAATCGACAATCTCCTCACCATCAAGCTGTAAGACAAGGCGAAACGCACCGTGTGCGGACGGGTGGTTCGGACCGATATTTAGAAACATAAAGTCCTCATCTCGACCCGAGCGTTTCATGCCCCACTCTTCTGGGACGAATCGTAGATTTTCTTGTTCAAACTGCTGTTTGGCGGTGTTCAAAAAATAAGGCGTAAACTCGGTCGCACGGGCGTGATATTCTTTACGAAGTGGGTGTCCTTCCCAGTATTTTGGCAATAAAATGCGTGTCAAGTGCGGATGTCCGTCAAACACCACGCCAAACATATCCCACACTTCTCGCTCATACCAGTTGGCATTTGGATAAATTTGTGTGGCAGACGGAATGCTCTCGCCTTCTGCCAATGCAACCTTGATACGAATGTCGCTGTTTCGCTCCAAACTCATCAAGTGATAAAACACCGTAAAATCACTTGCTGGCAAGCCATAACGATGCTGACGCAAGCGTTCGTCAATGGCGGACAAATCCACGAGCATCACAAAAGGCTTAGGTAGCTTTCGCAAATACAAAAGCACATCAAGCACTTGGGTTTTATCCACCCAAACGGTCGGAATGCCATCTACGGTTTCTTGAATGGTTAGGTTCTCAAACTTAGCATTAAGCTCGTTTAAAATCTCAAAATCGTGAATGTGGTTAATGCTCATAATTTCCAACTTATCAGAGAGTTGCCATCTTATGATGATTGTGTGATAAAATGTTTAAAAATTTATTCTGATAAAAAAATACATTTTTAAATATTTTAATCATTATTTTATTAAGGTGGTAGGGTGCTTTTATTAAGCACCTTACCTTAATCAAATCCAATTATTGACCTGTTACCATCGCAATAAACTCGACTTCGGTTAATTTTGGTGTGTCATTGGCAAGCTCATAATAACACGCCTTTTTATCAATAAAGATTTGTGATTTTAATTCAAATTTCACATCATCAAATAATCCTGCTGACAGATAATAATTATCCGTGCCTAATTGATGAAAATACAAATGCGTGCCACACGTTTTACAAAAGGCTCGTTCGCCCCATTCGCTAGATTGAAAACTGGCGATATTATCAGCATTGTTGGTTTTTATGCCTTGTACCATCGTTGTAAAACCTGCTGAACCGCCCCATTTACGGCAATGATTGCAATGGCAAGCGTGCAATTCTTGATTATCCGCCGTTTCAATGGTAACGGCTTTACATAAACATTGACCTTTCATATTTCCCCTTAAACCATATTGTATTAATCTTTTAATTAACATTTAATATAAAAATCAAAACGCCTCATCAGGACTTCTTAGATTTTTTACCGCAATCCTTTCCGCATTTTTTCTATCCCGCTCTGGGGTCATTACTGGCTGGATAATACCCTGTTCGTCCAGATGAATGCCCAGCGGACGGCGTTCGTGCGTGATGGAGTTTTGTAGTAGCATCAATGCCTGAATGACCGCTTCTGGGCGTGGCGGACAACCCGGAATATACACATCGACAGGCAAGATTTTATCCACGCCTTGCACCACCGAATAAATGTCGTACATACCGCCAGAGTTGGCACACGCACCCATACTAATGACCCATTTTGGCTCAAGCATTTGCTCATACAGACGCAAAATGACCGGTGCCATTTTGACAAAACAAGTCCCCGCGACAATCATCACATCAGCTTGGCGGGGAGATGCACGAATGACTTCCGCCCCAAAGCGAGACAAGTCATGCACGCCTGTCAAAGTCGTGGCGTATTCCACATAGCAGCAGCTTGTACCGAAGTTAAACGGCCACAGCGAGTTTTTACGCCCCCAGTTGGCGGCGGCGTGCGTTAGGTCTTCAAGCTTTGCCATAAAGACATTTTTGTCGATTTCTGCTTGCGTGATGTCATCCACCACTTCTCGTGTGGTGTGCGGATATTGGTTGCCTTGCTCGTTTGGGCGGGTTAGAGTGTATTTCATGGTCATATCATGTAAGTTGAGTATTTACTAAATTAGGATTGTCAAGCATCTTGATTATTTTTTTGGCACATCTTTGACTTTCTTGGCACCAAAAATCAAGCAGACAACCACCGAACCAATAAAGGCAGAGTTTTCAAGGGTGATTGCCATCACAAAAAAAACGATGGCAAGCATCAAAAAAATGGTGCTAATTCGATAGCTGCCGAATGTCATTGATAATCCCTAATCAAACTTCTGCGTGGTCACTCGTCCTGTATCATTGATGTGGTCGATGTTCGCCATGTCAGCTTTGTCTTTTTCAAGCACCGCTTGCAAGTCTTTTCGTCCTGCAAAAACCTTGCCAGACGACTGGGCAGGCACCTTGCCTGTGGGGTCGGTGTGCAAATCGTCAATCGTGGTAAATGCGGTGATGCTTGCCAAATCAAAATCGGCAGGACGAGACAAAATGCGTGGCTGTTTTTTGCGTTTGTCAGCAGGCGCCCAGTTCATCGCACCAAGACGCATCTCATAGACCAGACCGATAAACAAAATGGCAATAAACACTGCCGCCGCCGTAAAGCCAAGCCAACCAACTTCTCGCACGCTGACCGAATAAGCGTACAAATACAGCGCTTCTAAATCAAAAATCACAAAAAAAATCGCCACCAAATAAAATTTAGCGGACAAACGAATGCGGGCGGTACCAGCAGATACCACCCCAGCTTCAAAGTTTTCATGTTTTTGAGAACCTGATGAGCGACCGCCCAACAGACGAGGCACGACTAGCATAAAGACCACTAGCCCCAGTGCGGCTAGCAAATAGATAATGGCTGACCATTCGGCTGGCATAAATCACCCCTGCGTGATTTTTTTGAATAAAGAATTCAAGGATGGTCAAAACCTTCTGACACACCCAAATTTTGACGCATTATACCACAATTTGACACAATACTTATGAAAGATAGCGATTATTTTATCAGTTTTGCCAATAAACAGGAATACAAAAACACAAAATCCCAAGCAAATGATGCTTGAGATTTTGTAATAAAATATTTCTAAGGCAAAAACACCTCAACTCATTGGCTGATGACCTCTGCACCTCGTGGGGCGGTGAAGTTGAACTGGCTGGCGTTGATGCGCTTATTTACGCTGATGTTGCTAAATCGGATGGTGGTCTGCTGACCTGCCACATCGGTGACGATCATCTGCACAGGCTTGCCGCCATTAAAGCTGATATAAAGCTCGTTAAAGCCTGCATTGCTCGACTTTGGCGTCAGCTTAAAGTAATTTTTTTTGCTATTGGGCTGGCTGACATTAAAGCTGTTGGCGATTTTGGCAGGGTCGCCAGAAAGCAAAATGGCAGGCGAATCACCGACTTGATTATTGGTGGACTGCTTGATCACTTGATTTAAGTCAGGATCATACACCCACATGGTCGAACCATTGGCAACGATCAGCTGCTCAGCAGGCGACTTGGTTTGCCAGCGAAATTGGTTTTGGCGTTGTACTGCCATCGTACCGCTGTAATTGGTGGTTTTTTTGCCCGCTCTGGTGGTCTGGGTGAAGTTAGCAGTCATCGAATTGGTCGCCGACAAAAGGTTGTTTAGATTTTTGATGGCGGTTTGCTGACTGGCTGGTGCAGCGATGGCAACGCTTGGCAACATGGCGGCACCCACACCCAAGGCAGCACTTGCACCTAAGCACAGCGACAGACCAAAAGCTTTCATGGTATTAGATTTTGACATTATTATCTCCCAATTTAAATGGATGGTAAAAAGACGACACAAGACCAAAAGATGCATGGTCGTCTCATCAAGACAGGTGCATTGTGCCAGTTTTTGATGTTGCAATCTACTAGAAATTTGCAACCAAACAGGGCGGATTGTTGCAGATTGGCGAATTTTTGGCGCAATGGTCATCAATTTTGGCAAATTGTTACTAAATATTTCAAAATTAGCAAAAAACCTCGCCATCAAATGATGATTGGCAAGGTTTTTATAAAAACTGCCTTTTAAAACCAACAGCGGACAATTTTTCGCCTTTTATACAGCACAAGGCAATGACATTAGCCCAGTACCGCTTGCACTTTTTGAGCGATGTCTTTGGCAAGACTCTGGCACAGCGCCTCGTCTTGGCATTCCACCATCACACGAATCACAGGCTCGGTGCCTGATTTACGAATCAAAAGACGACCCTTGCCAGACAGCTTAGCCTCTGCATCAGCAAACACCTTGACAAGCTCATCATTTTCATAAGGATCTGACATCTTAGACAGGCGCACATTGATGAGTGTCTGCGGATAAGGGGTGTAGCCTTTGGTAAGCTCGCTCAAAGCCACGCCCTGCTCCACCATGCACATCAAGACTTGTAGACCTGCGACAATAGCATCGCCTGTGCGAGATTTGTCAAGGTATAGGATATGACCTGACGGCTCACCGCCAATGGACAGTCCATGCGCCTCCAAATCCTGCATGACATAGCGGTCACCCACTTTGGCACGATGAAACTCAATGCCTCGCTCACGCATGGCAAGCTCCAAGGCGACATTACTCATCAAAGTACCGACAATGCCCGCAGGCTGATGATGATTTGCCAGCGCATACAAAATGGCGTCACCATCGACGATATCGCCTTTTTCATCCACCATGATGATGCGGTCGCCATCACCGTCTAGGGCAATGCCGACATGAGCGCCATGCACCAAGACCGCTTGCTGCAAGGCTTCTGGGTGAGTCGAGCCACAGTTGTCATTAATATTGATACCATCCGGGGTGTTGTGGATGGCGATGACCTCAGCGCCCAGCTCTCTAAGCACTCTTGGGGCGACGCTATAACCTGCGCCATTGGCACAGTCCACGACGATTTTTAGGGTATTGAGATTTAAATGATAAGGAAAGCTGCCTTTGCAATACTCGATGTAACGACCCTTGGCGTCCTCCACACGATAAGACTTGCCAATACTGTCCGCCTTAATACCCGCCAAACGAGACAGACGAGCGTCCGTATTACCCACCAAAGCATCAAGCTCGACATTGATCAGCTCTTGCAGTTCGTCAGAGATTTTCTTGCCTTCATGAGAGAAAAACTTGACGCCATTATCATGATAAGGGTTGTGCGAAGCAGAAATCACCGCCCCCATGTCCGCATGGAAACTCTTGACAAGATGCGCAATGGCAGGCGTAGGCAAAGGACCCAAAAGATAAACATCCACACCTGCGGCATTAAAGCCTGCTTGCAGTGCCGCCTCGATGACATAGCCTGACAGACGAGTGTCTTTACCAATGACGACGCTTGGGCGTTTTTTGGACTTGCCCACCTGACTCACCAACACTCTGCCCGCCCCAAAGCCTAGGCGCAACAAAAAGTCAGGCGTGATCGGAAACACACCAAATTCACCACGAATGCCATCTGTACCAAAATAACTCATAGTCTTACTCCAAATCAATACTCACAGCAAAATACGCTGCTTTTTAAGGCTTGTGATACACCAAAGCCACGCCGAGACGCATTTTTGCCTTTATTTTGCCATTATTATAACACGCCTGCTCATTTTTGGCGCAGTTTTGATGATTGACCGTCCATTTAGGCGTTTATCACGACTGCTTAACATCGGTTTTGTAAGCTCATTTTGTAGTCTGTCCGTCATTTAACCAATCTTAGGTCGTTGTTTTTTCATGAATTTTCATGATTTTTCATAATTTTTATGCGTGCTTGCTGTGTTATAATGTGCTTTAAAGACATATCTTAATAAATCTTGGCAGACATCAATCATCGTTGTTTTTCAAGATTTTTAAGATTTATAAACCAAACCGCTCACCAATCCATCATGACAAAATCCATCATGAAAAAGCCCAGCCCACCACCGTCAAAAATCTACGCACTCATCTTATGCGTGCTTTTGTCTGTGGCAATCTTAGTCGCACAGACGCTGTTTGTCTGGGGGTTTGGGCGAGCGTTTGGCTTGACTGTGTTTCAGGCAAGTGAAAACAGCTTGGTGGTCAGCTTATCTTTGATGGCGACAGCGCTTTGTCTCACTGCCCCCATCATCGCTGTATTTTGGCTCAAAAATGCTCGCACCAAGCCATGCGGCACCGTGGCGCATTTACAGATGGCTGTCAGGCGGTTTGCTTGGCGTGATTTTGGCTGGTGCGTGCTGCTGCTTGGGCTGTATCTTGTCATCAGCGAAACACTAACCCGAAAGCTTAATCGGAACCCCACAGACTTCATGGACACACTCATGGACGGCTCATGGCGTGGACTTTTGGTGGTTGTGGTGGTGTTTATGGCGCCGATTTATGAAGAAATCGTCTTTCGTGGGGCGATATTTAACACGCTAAAAAACGCTTGGCAGACGAGCAGGCACGCCACCATCATCGCAAGCGTCCTTAGCAGCCTTGCCTTTGCCGTCATTCACTTACAATACGAGCTACTTGAAATGAGCATGGTGTTTGGTCTTGGGCTGATATTTTGCTACGCCAAGGTGCGCACCGGCTCGCTCATCGCCCCCATCTTACTGCACATCATGAATAATGGCTTGGCGATGCTGGTCTATCTTTTGCAAAGAAGTGCTTAATCCAAAGGCGGTAGAACGCCAGTCGAACCTTAGCCATCTGCATTGAGCGCCAACACCGCCATGCCCGCCTTCTCAATTTGACTTAGGCTCAATGATTTTTGACCACTTAATGACTGCCGCCATTTACGAGCGCCCGTCAAACCCTGAAATAGCCCCAAATAATGACGCATTACCTGTGTCAAAGGCGTGCCATTTTTTTCAAAATTTTCCAATAAAATCAAAAGCTTTTCAAAAATTTCTTGATGGCTTGGCACACTCTCACCCCAAAGCTCATTGCACCATCCCAAAAGCATGGGATTGTGATAAAACTCTCGCCCAATCATCACACCATCCACTTGGGTTAAATGGGTTTTGATTTCGTCAAGCGTCTTGATGCCGCCATTGATTTCTACAAAAAGCTCTGGAAATTCTTGTTTTAAGCGATAAACATCGTCATAGCGAAGCGGCGGAATCTCACGGTTTTCTTTGGGTGATAAGCCATTTAATAGGGCAATGCGAGCATGGACGATGAAATGATTGCAGCCAGCATTCGCCACCGCCCCCACAAAATCACGCATGAACTCATAGCTGTCAAACTCATCAATACCAATGCGGTGCTTGACCGTCACGGGCAAAGAGCAAGCGTCCTGCATCGCCTTGACGCAGTCCGCCACAAGATGAGCCTCCGCCATGAGACACGCCCCGATCTTATTAAACTGCACACGATCAGACGGGCAGCCGACATTCAGATTGACCTCAGTATAGCCATACTCTTGGGCAAGTTTGGCACACTGAGCAAGCTCAGTGGGGCTACTTCCGCCCAGCTGCAAAACCAAAGGCGGCTCATTGTCAAAAAATCGCAAATGATGCGCCGCATCACCCTTTAAAATCGCCCCTGTACTGATCATTTCGGTGTACAGATAAATATGAGGGTTAAACAGGCGAGCAAAGGTGCGGTAATGACTGGTTGTCCAGTCTATCATCGGAGCAACTGATACCCTCTTAGTTTCTTTAAAATCAATCATTTATATAAAATCTCTTTTATTTCAATAACATAATATAAAAATACAGCTTGTTTTTACTTGTTGTTGTTTGTTTTTACTTGCGTTTTGTTGTTGGTGTGTTGTACCATATTTACACCATTTTTATGCGATTAAAAATGGTGTAAATTTACCACGCAGGATCAGTACAAATGGGTGCAATATCAGAACGCCAAACAACATCGGGCAAAACTCGCTACCGTGCGGTAATACGCATCAACAAAGGTGGTGTTAAGTATAGCGAAAGTAAAACTTTTAGCAAGCGAAATTTGGCAGAAAGCTGGCTAAAAAAACGAGAAGCCGAGATCGAGCTCAACCCTGACATCATCCATCAGAGCGAACAAAAAGACGACATGCGTTTTTCAGACGCCATCAGCCTCTACTTAGAACAGGCGGGGGCAGATTTTGGGCGTTCGCACAAAAAGGGGCTATTATTCATCGCCAAGCAAGCCATCGGCGCCAAGTATCTCACCAAGCTGACCAATGCAGACTTTGCCAATTTCGCTGAGTTTCGCTTGCAAACAATCAAGCCGCAAACGCTCACAGGCGACATGATTGCCATTCGTGCCGTGTTAAGATACGCTAAGATGGTCTGGGGTATGAATGTCAATTTGGCAGGCTTTGAAGAAGTGGTGCTTGGGCTGCGTTACGCCAGAAAGATCAAGGGGTCAGACAAGCGCTCAAGATTGCCGAGCAATGAAGAATTACAACAACTGACCGACTACTTTTATGCTGTTTGGCAGCGTGGCAACCAAGTCTACCCCATGCACCTGATTATGTGGTTTGCGATATACACATCGCGGCGTGAAGGAGAGATTGTCAATCTGCTGCTAGATGACCTAACCCACACCGAAGATGGCTACTGGTGGCTGGTACGAGACATGAAAAACCCCAAAGGCTCAAAGGGAAACCACATCGAAGTCAAGATACCCGAAAAAACCATATCAGTCATCAACGCTCTTAAAGATACAGCGATCAAAAAGCGCATGCAAAAATCATCATACTACGACGACAAAAAACTTATCCCGTTAGACAGCAAGACCATCTCAAAATCTTTTACTGATGCGTGTAGAATACTAGGTATTGACGACTTAAATTTCCATGATTTACGCCATGAAGCCGCTACTCGCCTTGCCGAACAGGGTCTCACCATTCCCCAGCTTCAACAAGTGACAGGGCACCGTAGTTGGAGTAGCTTGCAGCGTTACACCAACTTAAAGCGTCGCCCCACCGTGCTTGATTTTGAAGATGCCATCGAGCAGGCAAAACAAAACCACGAGCATGGTCGTGGTTCGTTCTGATACTTTGGGGTTAGGCGTGCATGGCTTTATGGTCTAATGTTGCTTCATTTTTAATGGCATCAATCCAGCCAGCCAGGCTCTCAATCGGTACAAGATATTTTGGGCGCTTGTCCGAGCCGGTATTGATACAAGCAAAATTAAGCTGTTGATTTTTTGCCTTGCGGTGCAGCTCGGTCTTGCTGATGTCGCTTAGATAGTCATTAGCGACATTCTCCAGCGGTATCAAAGCCTTAAAGCCGTATTGCATGGCAAGCATTTGCATGGTCGTCATATTCATCAATTATTCTCCACAGGCAGCCCAAACGCTGCATTAATATTCACGATATTTTGTGGCACTAGCGGATAATTTGACTTACCTTGGTTTTCAAATTTACCGAGCAAAGATTGCGATTCTGGCCACACTTTCCACAGCTTTTTAAATGTATTGACACCAGCCAGCATCGCCTCCGCATCTCTTCTGGCATAGTTCATCTTATCGCACTCATCCTCATGAGCTTGCAAAGCCGCCAGATATTTTTTGATGATCTCATCATCTTCGGTCAATCCGTGAAAATTCTTTCCGACAACCGGCCCGAACGCCAGACCTACACGATAATCAGACAGTGAGACACGCAACCAAAAACAATTTTTAGACGATTTAATACCTTCCAGTCTTAGCTCTCTTGTGCGATTAAAGAGTAGCTCAGGCAATTTTTTAATATCATCAAGATGCTTGCCAAAAATATGCTGGTAAATCTCGTCGCCCGCCGCCTCCACAGCCTTGTGTTTGGCTCGGATATTTTCTTGGAACTTGCCATTTTTTAGTAGCTCGGCGATCATTAGAGCCTTGGTATCTTTGGTAATCCTGGTCATTAGTAATTCTCCTTGGCGTTTTTCTCTAATGCACGATATTCTGCGATTTTGGCTCGTTCGCCCTCGTAGGCTCTATCCCATGCGGCAAGCGACATCGAGACACAGCCTTTGAGTGCAAGCACGGACATGATGATGACCAGTGCAGATAGGCAGGTTTGTTTTACGGTTGGCATGATTTTACTCCATCTTGGTTACTTCATGTGATAATAGTAACTTTTCTTTCTTTATTTGTCAATAAAAAAAGTAAATAAAGTTTCTTTTTTTGTAAAAAAATTACCAAGGGGATAAAAAACCACCCATATAGGGTGGTTTTTAGCTAGTCGGTCGAACTTTTTATTTTTTTGTGCAGACTTTTTTGGATTTGCTGATGGTGCCGTCTTTGCACATGAATTTACCGCCGGAGGTACATGAGGCAATACCGCCTTTCTTGCCGCTACAAGGCTTATTGCCTTTGGCGTAAGCCATTGGGCTTGTCAAGAGTGCGCTCACAGTAAGCAATGTGATTAATTTTTTCATAACTTCATCCTTTTGAAAAATTAAGATTATCGGCATAAAGATTCACATGGCGTGCCGTCGCCATCTTTGTCCAGCTTAGACAATCCGCAAGTATTGAGATAATATTTCGCCTCTTGACAGCTAGACATCTGACCGCAGGTCTTTTTTGTGCCACATTTGCCGCTCTGTGATTTATTTAGCGCTTGGTTGAGCTTAGGGGAAGCTGTGGCACTTTTTGGCTTCGCTTGCAGGACGCTGGCGGTTTTGTTACTACGCCATGCGCTTGGATAGACAGGGTTTGGCTGTGACCACAGCCCTACGCCAGATGATCGTGCGGCATTTTCAATGGTGGCGTAGTCAAAGTCGATGAGATATTCTTGATAAGCCCACGCCATGCCGTCACGCACCATCATTTTATTGATATTTTGATGGTCAGAAAGTCGGTACACCTCCGCCAAAGTGCGGCTATACCTATCTGTGCCTGTCACCACTAAGCCAACGTTTTGCCCGTAGATGTGATCGGAAAGCGCCTGTTTGGCGACGCTGCCATAATCTTGACCGCTCTCTGGTGCATCGATCTGATTCATACGCACCTTGATCTGTATGTTAAGCTCATCAAGGCAAGTGAATGTGTCACCATCAGACACGCCCACGACTTTACACTGGACATCATAGACCTTCATCGGCGTATATGAGATGTTCTGAACGCTGGTTGTCTGAGTGGTGCTGGTAGGCTGAGTCGCCACAGATGGTGACGACTCGGACTTAGAAAATATGCCGTGCAGTACGCCGACCGCCAAACCTTTCGCCGCATCCTTGGCGTATTCTTTCCAGTCCGCCGACGCTGGGGCGATCATCATGGCGCCCAGCGCCGCCACCAATACCAGTTTTTTCATATTTATTCCTTTGAATTTGAACATCAAAATACAATTTATGAAAAAACCACCTATTAGGCGGTTTTTTTGCAGAAAAAAATAAATAATCAATATCACTTAATTGCAATAAGTTTTTGGATAATATCAGCCAATTTAATGTAAATATCTCCCTGTACTTGGGATGATTGCTGCTGATTATAGTCATGCCTGCTTTCAATGTTGCTATGGAATTCACAGTACTCCACCCATTGATTATAATCATCTAAAATATTCATTTTTTTTTCTTGATGATTATGAACAAATCTTATACATCGCATGGGCAACTTAGAAACTACATGACTTTGCAGTTTTGGGCTAATCTTAGTTACACACCGCTTAGTATGACTGTCAATACCTAAAAATTCCTCCAAACTCGCTTTAGCAATTTGACGATGCAAAAAATACACCTCATAAGACGAATGAGGATTTTGTAGCGAGTCTGCAGCGATTAAAGCTATAGTCTCCATGCGCTTAATCGTCTCATTAAGTAGGGCAAGCTGTCGATTTTTTTTAATCTGATAATAACAGATGCCAGAAGCAACTATGACGGATAGCAATGATACACCTAAGCCAAGATATTCTATCACTAATTTACTTCTTCGATGTAGCGATGAACTTTTTCGGCGATTTCTGGATTTTCGTTGGCAATAATGCAAATTTTATTTTTAAAATCCTGTTTACCAAGGATGCCATCACGAATCAACCCTGCGAATGCTTCTTCCAAAAATGAGGAGCCCGCACCTAAAACACCATCAAAATTTACTTCAATGGATTCGTTTGATTGGCTAAGTAAGTCTTTTAGCTTTTCACGAAAATGCTCGCCAGTATGACTACCATCCTTCTTATATCGCCCTGCAGGCAAAAGTGCGAAATCTTTCGCCACTTGAATTGTGCGTGTCATAATCAATCCTATATCAAAGCAATATGCCAAGCAATGATCGTCCCATCAATTCGATCGGGAAAATCCTCAAGCTGGCCATTTAACGAATGCTCAATTTGCTTATTATGGTCTCTAGCAACAACATAGCTACCATGCCGGCTTAATATCATGGTGGAAATAAAGCGGATACCATAATCCTTTAGTTCCGCATTTCCTAATTCAAAAATATCATTAAAACCCTTACCACGGTTTGGCATCTGAGTGCTTGAATAGTCAGTTTTTGTGGCAAGTTTTATTAAGCCTGAATCACTTATTGATGCAGAATCTACTAAGTGATTCTGGGTGTTAAACTGAACAGTGTAAGGTACAGATACACCTAAGTCCGATACTACCACAGAAATAGATTTATTGTCAATATTTGTCATTAAAAACCATTTACAATACTCAGGCTTATCTGGATAAGCGTGAGATACATTTTCAACAGCACCAAGAATACCTTGAATGAGCTTTTGGAAAAGCAGCTTATCCAGACGGTCTTGCATCTCCTGTATATGTGCCTGCATAGCATCACTAAAATTAGCAGTAGTGCCGTCAAAACACTCCCATCCTGCAATCTCAGGTAATTTTGCGATATGGATAGGGCAAGGCGGCATGGGGAAATATTGTGTCAATCGAAATCTTTCAAACACACCCCTAGGAATGAGGGATTTTGGACCAATTGTCTTAAATTGCCCACAGCCATATTTATCAATAATATGGTACAAATACAAAAAAGTCAGTGGATTGAGCGTTGCCACTTCACTAAAATCAATCAAATATCTTTTGTGCTCTTTAGACTTAATTATCTCTATAATTTTTAAAATCTTTTGTCGCTCACCACCAACAAATAGACTAAACTCCCCTTTTAGTTTAATATGCATCGAATTAGCATTGTCATAAGCCTGAAAGCGCTTGCGTTGCTGTCGCTGATTATGTCGCACCCTTCGTCTTGCTTTTTTCATAATTTTACCAACACTCAAAACGCCACCCACTTGCCGACAACCTTACCCACCAGCTCCCATTCGCTTTTGGGTACCATTTTTTGTTCGTGCCAATCAGGGTTGAGCGGCTTTAGGTACATGTCTTCGGCGGTATCGCCGATAATCAGTTGCTTAAATGTCGCCTCGTCATTCTCACCCTCACGCACCACGACCAGATCGCCGTTTTTAAGCTCCAAAAAGCCATAATTAGGATCAACATAAATATAATCCCCCGGCTCAAACTTAGGCATCATCGACACCCCACGCACTTTCAGCGCAAAGCCATTTTCAGGAAAATTAAACGGGCGTGGCAGATAATCAAACGCATCATACACCATCACCGCATTGGCATGAGACCATGACCCAGCTGCCACCCATTCAACCACAGGTACAGGGTTATTGATGGACAGTGCATTGCTGGGTTCAAGCGCCTCGGAGTGTGCAACTTTGCGGTTTTCGATCGCTGCAATTTTATCTTTTAGCTCTTTGAGAATATCAATGTCAAGCTTTTGGCGAATAGGCTCAACAAGCTTGGCGTTCTGCCCACCAGTTGCGAGCCAGTCAAAAGACACGCCAAAAAACTTTGCCAATGCTTGTACATGTTCAACCTTTGGCATATTTTCGCCATCTTCCCAGTTTTTGATGGCGGTTTTTGATACGCCAATTTTAGTACCCAGCGCATCTCTAGCCAGCTTTTTTTCTTTTCTAAGTTTATACAAACGCTCTGAAAAAGTACTCATAGTTACCACCTTTTAATTAATTTACTATCTTACCACTTGATAAGATAAGTTTTGTGTGCAATAATAGGTAATATTTTTTACTTTTTATCCAAAAAAGGAAACTTAAATGACCAAACAAGAAGCTCTAAAAGTCGCCAAAGGCTCAGTGAATGAACTTGGACGCCTGCTCGGTATTAGTCACGCTGCCGTTTCACAATGGAACGATGAAAAAATTCCAGAATTGCGAGCCTATCAGGTCAGAGAAATCATGGCTCGTCAGCAAGCACAGGCTCGCCCATGAAACCCAAAAAAACCCACCAAATCACCGTCCATCTCTCCGAAGAGTGCCATGCCGTCATCGGCAGACTGGCGGACGAATGTAATTTGTCCAAGTCAGAATGGCTATGTCGTCTCATTGAAGACGACCTGCGGGACCGCTACCATCGTGCTTATCATGCCATGCAAGTGCTGTCATTGCTAGAGAACGATGAGATTGTTGCGAGCGTTGAGAGCCGGCACAACACAGATAAGGACTATCCACTATGACCACCCAGACCCATTGCGACACCCTGCTCGCCCACCTGCGACTTGCTCCCATCACCCACAAAGAAGCGGTGCAAAAATATCTCATCATGGGATTTTTGGCTCGTATCAGCGAGCTAAGACAGATGGGGCACGCCATCAAAGACCGCTATGAGACCTCGACCACAGGGGCAAGGTACAAAGTGTATTATTTAGAAGGAGAATCATCAGATGCTCGCATTTAATCGCCCAACTTGCAATCTACAAGCCCAAGAACAGCTCATATCAGACGCCATCGCCAGTGGTGTGCGTGTGACAGTATTGCCAGACCACGCGCCCAAGCCACGACCAGCGCACACGGTCAAATCATGGAAAGTGATGGACCTACCCAAGCCCAAAAAACCGCCCACCGCCATCAAGCCCAGAGAAATCCACACCAACAAAGAACGCAGAAACCGCCTGCTCAAATGCTTGGAGCGTGTCGGCATCATGACGCCGGAGCAAATCACAGAAAAATTTGGCTACGCCAAGCCCGAAAAAGCCGTCAGTAAGATCAACAGCGAACATGATAGGCTCATCATCCGCACCAAAAAAGTAGCGGTCACCGGCAAAAGACGCAAAGCCGTCTACTTCTGTTATGTGGGGTGATGATGAACTTTTATAATTTTCACATCAATGATTTTAACGCCGCCACACGCCATCTGTCGCACCTAGAACGGTCGTTTTATCGTGATCTGATAGACATGTACTACGACACCGAAAAGCCCATTACGGGCGATTTGGTGGCGTTATGCCGCCGTCTTGCCGTCCGCAATGATGACGAGCGTCAAGCACTGCAAAATGTACTGGACGAATTTTTCACGCTCAAAAACGGCAGCTACCGCCACGCACGCATCGATCGTGAAATCAAAAACTACCGCCACCGCCACGGCGAGAGTAACGGGCGTAACGACCGTAACGAAAAAGTAACGGAGCGTAACGCAAAAAGTAACGGCAATAGTAACGCAAAAAGTAACGCCAATCCGTTATCCAATGCCGAGCGTCAAGCACGCCGCCGCCAAAAAGTCAAAATGCTCAAAACCCTTGAAAATAAAGGCGTAAAGATGGCAGAGGGGGCGACTTTTGACGAGATTTTGACCGCCTATGAGAGCGTAACGAATACCCCTACCGTAACGGAGCGTAACGCAAAAAGTAACGGCAAAAGTAACGCCATAACCAATAACCAAGAAATAGATATATTAGCTAGCTACGAGCAGGAGAAAAATTTTGAAAAAAACAATGCAAAAAATCAAAAACCAACGCCTACGGTCAAAACACCGACAACGCCAAATCCGACATTTGCGTTCAGTCAAGCACAACGAGACCTTTGCACCACCAAAGGTCTGAACATTGATGAGACTTTTGCCAAATTTCGCTTGTTTTACACTTCTCGCAATTTCAACTGCACCGAGAAAACTTGGATCGCCATGTTTGACAATTGGCTTGCCAAAGAACGCCTACCATCTGATCTCAACGCTAAAACCACGGCAGGCACAGGGTCAGCAGGCACAGGGTCAGTAACACCCGCAGGCGAAAGCTACATGGATTATCTTGCCAAAATCCAAGCAGAAAACCGAGCCTTCGCCATCGAGCATGGCATGGTCAATTAGGGGCTAATCATGCGAGTGTATCACAATCCCACCACAGACCAGACCGCCATCATCAACAGCGACAAGGCAGACAAAGACGGCAATGTGTGGGTAGAAATTGACGGCAAACTGCCAGAACCAGTCAATTATGACGAATTTATCCACCAATTTACCACCATCGGAGAGTTAAAACCATGAAAAATCATCACAACCACCGCCTACCCCAAACCCCCAAGCGTGGGCAAATTTGGTCGCCAAAAGATGCCGCCCACCACGATGTCATCATCGCAGACACCGCCCCAGAGATAGTGCATCTGCAATATGTGGAAAGCCCAGAATTTACTTTCATGATGGATAAGGCGACCTTTTTACGGTACTACACATTTCGCCGCCACCTCAAGCCCATCGTGCCAGTTTGCACCATCTACAATGAACCATTTTTTGCCTAATCTGCCGTTTTCGCCATCGCAATCATTCGCAATGGCGAAATCCCCCACAAAATGGGTCGTATATGCCACGCTAAGCCCCTTATTTCGCTAAGTTTTGCATCGTCCGACCCATACACCACCGCACCCATCTCGCCCTGCAATCAAAGCGAGAGATTAAAACCCCGCAAGGGGGAGGGGGCATCGCACGGCTCGCTGTCGGCGACAAAAAAACAAAACCGCCAGCGTGGGCGGTCTTGTGGTGGAGAGAAAGGATTATTGGTTAAGGGTCTGGTCATGGGCGAGTAAGGCAGCCTTGACGGCTTTGGCGACTGAACCGTAACGCTCAACCAGTCTATCCAGTGCGGCGAGAGCTTCGGCATCCTTTGGCATGAACTGCACGGTGGTGGAACGCAGAGCCTTGGCGTTGTAATTGGCTTTGGCTCGCTTGGTGTATTCGGTATTGGCATAGTTTGACATGACAAACTCCTTATGGTAGTATAATCGGTAATGTAAGGGGTGGGCGGTGTTTCCAGTCGCCCTGCCGTAGGTTAAACCCTTAGGCACTTGGTATTAGTACGCTGGAGTACTAATCATTACCAAGACCACAACGATCAGAAGTTTTACCAGAACTTTCATCTCGTTTCTCCTTACAGGTTGTCGCTGGTTTTGCTTAACAGGTCAGCGAATTAACCTACAAGGCAAGGCTCCTACCCCTTGCCTTGTTGTTTGTATTATATCCTAGATAGTATATAAAGTCAAGTAATTTATGCCATAACTGCGTGAATTATTTGGCTTTTTTTATTGCCAAAGCCTTTTGTTGTAAATCCATCATCTACAACACGCCATCATTTACCCCCACGCCATTCATCGACATAATAGCCAACAAGCAAAACGCCCAAAGCTGGCAGGCTCTGAGCGTTTTTAATTTAACCCTTTTAATGCAGAAAAGGATATAAACTTAGATGAATTTTAACATAGATTTTGGGCAGTGGGTAGTAAAAATGCTGGAAAAATATGAAAGTTCCCCAAAAGTAAGATTCTTAATTAACTGGCTGGTGGCGTGCTTAACAATTTTTGTTTTGGCGAGCCTTATCACAGCAATTCGCTGGTGGTAGGGCTTGACAAGGGTGTGGTAATGGGCTAATCAAACCCCTTTTCGTACGCACGCACCGCTTCTACAATGAGCTGGTTTTGGGGCAATCCTAGACGCTCTGCAACTTGTTCAATCATAGCGATGTCATCTAAGTGTAGCTTAAAGGCTTTGATTTTAATACCCCTTTTAGCATCGCTATCAGCTTGGATTTGGGTGCGTGATTTGGGGTTTGTGGTAACTTTTGGCATTTGACTTTTTCCTATGGGTTTGTTAATATAAAAGATAAGGAGTGGCTAGGCGTTTCCACCTAACCTGCCTTAGTAGTTCGGAGCTACCTTAGGCTTTTACTGTTAGTAAGCTGGATAGCTTAGCAACAGCAGAGCGATGATTACGATTAGTTTAAGTGCCGTTTTCATCGTTTACTCCTTGTTTTTTGATGGTAACGATGGCTACCACCTTACCAATCAAGCAACCCTTGCTTGATGGTGTATATTATAGGTTAAACCTACATTAAAGTCAAGTATTTTCTGGCTTTTTGCTAAAAATATTTGACTTTTTTATCGCCTTAAAGAAAGGGCTTGACAAAAGCTCACTCAATACGCTATGATAATTGCAAGGTGTCGAAACCTCAATCATAAGCGGATAACCGCAACCGAAATTTTAGCGGTTTTTTAATATCCAAAATTCACTATACGAATTTGTATGGTGCAAAAATCCCCAAATTTCCACTGTTGGAATTCCAACACTGCAAAAGTTTATGTTGGGGGTGGTGGCGAGATAAGGCGAGCAATCGCACGAATAAGCCCAGCCGACTTATGACGGCTTTCGAACACCCCTAACGCCCTAATCGGCAAATTTCGAAAAATTTCATAAGGAGTTCATAATGAACAATCTTTCTGTTGCCAATATCGCAATCTCCACTTACAACAACCTTTTTTCCTTGAACGATTTGCACAAAGCAAGTGGCAACGAAAATAAACACCGCCCAACTTTCTTTTTTCAAAACCAACAAACCAAAGACCTAATCCACGAAATTGAAAGCGAAAACACCATTGCCTACCACACCGTAAACGGTGGTAAAAATCGTGGCACTTATGTCTGTGAAGAACTGGTCTATGCCTATGCGATGTGGATTAGTGCTAAATTCAATCTAATGGTAATCCGAGCGTTTAAGGCTCTTAATACTGGTGCTATTCCTTGCCTAGCCAAAACCACCACCGACGACCGCCGTCATCTGGTGCAAGCGGTCAATGCCTTGGTTCATAAACACAGACTGCCCCACGATGAAGCCTATCGCATGGTGCATCAGTATATGGGCGTTGGTGGTATTGATGAGATTGCCCTTGATGATTTGCCAAAGGCGGTCGCTTATGTGCATCGTCTGACACTAGGCAGTAGCCATGATGAAACGCACGCTAAGAACAATGCCTTTTGGCGTACTGTTGGCATGATAGAATACGAGCGTCTGTGTGAAGACCTAGATGCCATCTCATCTGTCATCACCCGAGCAGGGCAAACGCTAGCCAATCTCAATCGTTCAAAGGCGCTGATTTATGACGCCTTGGCTGAACAGCGAATGGCTTGTCATGGCAAATACGACCGCCAAGCCATCACTGATGAAGCCTATGCTTTCATTGGGCGAGCATATCAACGATAAAAAAGAATGGCAGACCTAAGCCCACTCTGCCAACTCATCAAACATGTCTGGTGTACTGTCATTGCTCGGTAGACTTGGTGGTCGTCTGCCCTGCGGTAATTTGATGGCAGGGTCTGGGGTGGCGGACGGCGACAGTTCGCCATCGCATTCGCAGTTGTAAGTACCAGTCCAGCCACAAGATAGGTTTTGGCACTGCACCCACAGCCGTCGCAGTAAGATGTGTTCGTTACGACTGGTGCGAATGCGGATGGTTTTTTGTTTGCAATGTGGACAGATCCAAGACATGATTTAGCTCCTTATTTTTTTGTTAATTATACCACCGATGATTGAGAACAAAGGGACAAAATGGCTATTTTTTGGCTTTGGCGCGAGCTTGTTTTTTCTGTTCGCGGGCTTTTTGTCCGTCTTTGGATTTGGGGTTTTTGGCGGTTTTGGATTCGTCCTTGCCATCTTTGCCTTTTTTGGACTTTTTGTCGTCTTTTTCGCCTACGGTGACGGGCGGTGCGGTCTCGTCAGACTCGGACAAGAGCCGTTCACATTCGATGCTGCAAGTATAGCCGCTTTCATCCAGCTGATGGACAACATTGGTCAGCGTCCAGTCGTGGGCGTCAATACTGTCTTTGATACCGACTACCATCACAGGCATCTGTGGCATGAGTAATGGGTCGCCGTGGGCGAGCGTATAGCTTAGCTTGGCGGTATCTCGGCGTGCGCGTTTGTAGGCTGCCATCGCTGCTTCGGTGGCGCTTTTTTGGTCGCGATGCACATAGCGTATCTCACGCACGCTGTCATCTTCTGTGCCGACCAGCACGGGCACTTTGTCTTTTTTGGCAACATCATAAAAATGCGTGCGCACACCTGAGATGCTGTCTGCATTCTCGGTGTAGCTGTGGCGGTCGCCTAGGGTGCGTGTGATGACCATCGTGGGTAGTGGCTCGCCTGACACGCTCTCATGCACACCAAGCGGCATCATCAGCAAGATGTCGTCCTTAATCATTGCGGTGGCGTCAAACTCTTCGGCAAGGCGTGTTAATAGACTGATGTCCGATTCGTTCTGATCAAGGTGATAAATATCTTTTTTGGCAAGTTCTGGGTGGATCTTGGCGGTCAGACCATGCTCGTGGGCGATTTGTTGGGCGATTTTGTCCAGTGTGGTTTTTTCAAAACTGCGTTCTTTTTTCTGGCGAATGGTCTCTTTTAGATCGGCGGACATGGCTCGGATGGTGAGCGTGTCTGGTGCGCCTTGGTGGGTAATTTCGTTGACAATGAACGCCCCTTTATAGACCATGCTGGTCGTGTGCCAGCCCAAATGCAGCTCAATGAACGCTCCTTTGAGTGGAATTTCAAGCGCCCCATCATGGTCAGATAAGCTGACTTCCAGCGTGTCGGCTTCAAGCCCACGGTTGTCGGTCAAAGTCAAACTCATCAGCCGTGAATGAATGCCATCGGTCATGTTTTGCCCGTTGATGATGAGCGACCAGATGGGCTGTGGGTAGCTTTGTTCTAAGGCGTTGGCAATGTTGCCTGCCGCCAATGAGATAAAGTCCGCCCCTGCGTGCAGGACGGTTTTGCCTTGTTGCTTTAAAGCATCGATGCGTAAATTTGTCATTGCGTTCATCATTACCCCCTCCCTTTATTGCCCTTGACCAATATCCAACCCATAATCATTCGCCAAGCCGACCACTTTGCCAGTATCTACGCCATACGCGGCGGCGGTCTGTAATGCTGCACCGCCCACCGCTCGCAAGGTGTTGTCTTTCAAGGTTTTTGGCGTGCTGATTTGGGTCAATTCGATGATAAATTCCACCTTTCTTGCCGTGCCGTTCTTGAAGAACACGCTGTGTGTCTCATTGATGGACTCGATCACATATTGCCCCCACACACGCCCATTGCCACAGATGAGCGGATAGGCTTTGCCTTTGTCTGCCATGTTAGACAGCTGAATCAGTGATTTTTGGTTACCAAACTCAGGAACGATAGAGCCTGACAGCGTAATGCTGTTCTCTCCACGCCCCAAAAACTGATACGCTGGCAATGTACCAACACGGCTATTACTGGCGTGCCGCCATTCTGTTTTTTGGACAAGCTGCTGATAAGCGGCGGTGCTGATGCGAAATACGAACATACCAATAATCATCATCATAATTTCATCTCCTGTTAATCGGTCAATCTGGCACGGTGGCGAGCGGCAGATTTGGCTTGGAATTTTTCCAGCTCTTCACGCACTCGCATGGCGAGCGTGCGTTCGTCCATGCCAGAGGTTGCGTGGATATTGATAGTGATGTTGCTTGCGCTAGTATGCGATGCGCCCGCTGATGATGCGCCAGCGCCCGCCGTCACCGCATTAGCAGATCTGATGGGTGTCACATGAGCAGGCTTTGGCATCTGGGTAGCATTGCGACTCATGAGCTTAGGCAAATGGTTCAATGCCATGCCAACCAACGGATTTGCACTCAATTTTGGGGCGACCATACACACCAAATCACCAGCGACATTGTCAGAGCCAAGCGATTTGCCCACCGTTTGTGCCATTTTGATAGCAGGGGTGGCGATATTTGGGCGGCTAAGATAATCCATCACACCGCCATAGGTCTTTTTGAGCGGCTCAAATCGTCGGGCAATCCCCACCGTCATACCATCCATGATATGACCACCGATTTTTCTCATGACGCGGCTTGGGCTGTGAATGTCCATGCTTTTTCGGGAAAAACTTGGCATGTATGAATTGACCTTTTGCCACACGCCTTTCAATCGCTCAAATCCTGCTTTGATACCACCAATCAAGCCATCAATGATGTTTGTGCCGATGCTACGCATTCTTGCACCCAGACCAGACAAATAGCCGATGACAGCGTTAAACGCCGACTGAATGGCATTTAAAATGGCACTACCGCGGAAAATAGCGACTAGGCTATTCCAGGCATTACTGATGATGCTTTTGATTCTTGCCCAAACACCAGAGATGAACGCCATCACTGCATTAAATTTGGCGACAATTGCCGACCAGATGGCAGATGCTCCTGTAACAACATAAGATCTGATCATTGTCCAAGCATTCAGTGCCATCATGCTAATGTTTGTCCAAACACCAGAGATGAACGCCACCACTGCATTAAATTTGGCGACAATATCCGCCCAAATACCAGCAACAAACCCAGCGATGAGCGTTTTGATTGCTTGCCAATAGGTTGAGATGGTCGCTGTGATAGACTGCCACGCACCACTGATGGCAGCGCTAATATTGCCCCAAAGCGTGCTAAAAAACGCACTGATACTGCCCCAGTTGGCAATAATCATCCGTGGGATACCGATGATTGGGAAAATAAAATTTAAAACAGGATTATTGGTAAAAATACCATCAATCGTACCGATAATATTCTTAAATGCATTCACCACGCCATCAATCGCCCCCAAGACAATGTTTTTTACACCATCCCATGCCGAGCTGGCTGACTGACTGATGCCATCCCAAATGGCACTTGCTTTTTGCTGAATGCCATCCCAAATACCACCCACCCAAGTCGTGAACTGCGTCCATTTGGCCTTGATACCATCCCAAAAAGCCATCAGATACGGCTTAATCTTATCCCAATTGGCATAGATGAGATAAGCTGCCACCGCAATCGCTGTGATGACGGCTACGATGGGATTGGCAAGCATGAATTTACCCAACATCAAAAACGCCTTGCCCACCCCAAAAATGGCGGTTTTGGCAAAGCCAAGCACCCCTGACAAAGGCTTTAAAATATTACCAAATTTAGTAAAGATCGTCCCTAGTGTTACCGCTCCACCAGACAGGTTTGCTAAAAATAGATTTAGCGAAAAGAAGGGCATGAGCATCAAACTTGCCACCCCCGCCAAAAGTGCCAATGACCCTAAAAGCGCCACCACCGCCACCGCTGCTTTTGCAAAACCCTCAAAGAGATTAGGATGAGCGCTTGCCAATGCTGTTATCTTATCCATCACAACCGAGACACGCTCTGCAATATCTGCCAAGATTGGCAATAAATGCTTGCCGAAATCTTTGCCGAAATTTTGCATCTTAACTTTGACCTGTTCAATCTTAAAGCCTGTTGTCGAGATGGCAGAATCATATTCAGCATCGACCGAACCACCAACCTTGCCCTTATCTTTGACGGCAGCAGTATAATTTGCAAATTTGGCAGGGTCATTCATCATCTGTGCCAGCACTGGCAAAGCTTCATCACCACTAATCATACTAGCATATGCCAAGCGCTGTTCTTCGGGCAGCTTACCAAGCATTTCAAGGTATTTTTTGATGGCTTTTTCTGGATCTTTGAGCATATCTACCGCCATCTGTTCAGCGGTCGTCCCCAGAGATTCCCAAGCCTTTCTTTGAGATTTGGTCGCAGAATCTCCTTTGGTGAGTGATTTGATGATATTTTTAATGCCTGTGCTGGCACTGGATGCGTCAATACCTGACAAACTTGCTGCCATTGCTGCAATTTGCTCACCTGA
Source organism: Moraxella nasibovis (assembly GCF_029581575.1). NCBI lineage: Bacteria > Pseudomonadati > Pseudomonadota > Gammaproteobacteria > Moraxellales > Moraxellaceae > Moraxella > Moraxella nasibovis. The sequence continues at coordinate 1,484,870 of NZ_CP089975.1, forward strand.
GACACCAGCTGCTGCACCGACAGAGCCTGCGTATTGCACCACTTCTAGCAGGTATTTGGCGTTGTTGGTCGAATTGTTCCCAAGGTAGTTAATTTTATCAGCCAAACCCTCTACTTCATTTTGAGACAACTTCATGGTTGAGCGAAGCTCAGCGATTGCCTGACCCACATCAGATGCCGTCATATCCCACGCCACCGAAATTTTGGAGGCAGATTCGGCAAACTGCATCAGCTCATTTTTGGCAATACCACCTTGAGCGCCACCTGCAACAATGGCAGCGACATCAGCAAAACTCTTGCCAAGACGGTTTGACATCTGCGTCATCTGTGCTTCAAACTGATGATATTCTTGGGCAACTTTGCCATCAATCTTTAAACCATCAACAACTTTGGCAACATCTGCCATAGACTTCTCACCGTCAATGGCAAGTTTGGCAGGAATACTAAGGGCTGTTCCTGCAACGGTGGCAGATTTCATTGCTACGCCTGCAAGATCTTGCAACCGGGCTTTTTGTTCTTGGGCTTTTTGGTGTTGTGCGCTGACTTGTTGCAGCCGCTGATAGTTTTGCTCTTGTTTTTTTAGGGCGGCGGTAGTGCGAGCAATATCTTGCTCCATGATTTTTTGTACCTGTGCAAAACTTTTGCCTTGATGCCCTGCTTGGTTAAGTTCTTTTCGGTAACTTAATAACTGCTTTTGACTGCCAGAAACTGTATTTTCTAGCTTTTTAGTCTCATTCTGAGCCTTTTTAAGTTCTGCTGCCAGCTCTTTGCCGCCACCTTTCGCCATTTGTTGTTGTAATGCGGCGATTTTTTTTCTGTTATTGTCAAGTGCTTGGCTGGCTTGTTCAAAATCCGCCTTCATCTTGATAAAACGATCGTTTTTTAAATTTAGCTTCTCAAGTGCTAGAATTTTTTTCTGCGTATCGCCAATCTGACTCTCGAGTTTTTTAGCGGACGAATTCATTTTTTCAAGAGCGCCTGAAAGTTGATCGCTACCTTTGAAATTAATGTTTAAAAATAATACACTCATTGCAATCCTTGACTTTCACTCAAATAATGGTAAGATAAAACAAACTTAGGGGGCTTATAATGACTGACAGACTTGACGAACTTCTGAAAAAACAACTCTACCCAGAAGAAATTGCTCGACAAAAAAGAAGAGAAGAAACCCTAGAGCTTATTGCTAGAACAAACAAATCCCTAGAAGAAGCTCAAAGACAACGCCGGTTATGGGCAGAGAAAAATGCCAAACGAGCCAAAAAACGCTCAAAATTCAGCTTACTTAAAGCCGTGGGGTTATCTGCCATTATCTATTCTCTATTCTCATAATTTACTCAATAAAAACCCCGCCATTTGGCGGGGTTTTTATTATGATGTTTGATGACGCTCCACCGCCAGATTATTCCAGCTCATCAACTCATCAAGCGTAAAGTCCGCACAATCTGACAGCGTCCAGCCAAAGACCACCGCCAGATTAGCAATGACCTCTTCTACTCGCTTGGGGTAGCCGTGTTCTCGTCCGCCAAAAAACCAAGCACCTCACCGACCAGCTCCATAAATTCGCTGATTTCCATGCGTTCAAGGGCGGGCTGTGGTAGGCTTGGCGTGGTAACACGAGGAATGAGTTTTAGTAGCTCTTCGGTATCAAAATTAAACAGCTTGGTAAGACTGATGCCTTTTAGGTGGCTGACAAAAGGCTTGGCGATGGTGATTTCGGTGATGGTGTTCTCACCAAGTTTGACGCCGTGTGTTAGGGTGATTTGTTTACTTGTCATAGGATTTATCCTTTTTTTTAAAATGGTGGGAAAGCCCACCGTTACGAGTTAAAAATTACGCACCGATATTTTTACGGTGTTCCGCCAGCATGTCTTTACCATTGACATTCTCAATCATATTTGGAATATCAACCTCAATCACCACTTTGCCATCAATGGTGAGCTTGTAGTAGCTCCAAATCGTCTTGATGGTCACTTCGGTATCTTCGCCAGATTGAGCGTTGCCTAAGTCGATCTCCTCATGGCGACCACGCACCACGATTTCTACGGCGGTGGTTTCGCCTGTATCGTCCTGCTGGTAAGAGCCCGCAAAGCGTAAGCCCACCCCTGCAACGGTTGGCGTGCCAAATTGTTCCAGCACCGTCTTATCAATACCGCCCAATTTCCACTCAAATTCTGTGATGTCGTCGGATAAGCCTAGGTCAATCTTGACCGAGCCATTCATACCACCGCCACGCCAGTCTTCAAATTTGCGGCCAAGCTTAGGTAGGGTAACTTCGCCTGTCTGACCAAGGTAGCTATTACCTTCGTTGAACAGGTTCATGAGTTTTAATTTTTTTGGTAATGCCATCTTTTAGCTCCTTTTAGGCGTTCACACGAGCCGCAAACTCAGCCAAATAGCTGTCAGTAATGCGTTGGCGAAGTGTTAAGTTTTCCAGCGGCGGCACTGGTGTGTAGTCATAATCCAGACGCAGCTGACCATCTTTGAGCGTCTCTTTGGTGTTCAATTCTGGGTCGTACCAGCATGAACCATCAATGATGTAGCCTTGGGCTTTTAGGTCACGGAATTTGGCGTTAATGCCTTCGATGATGTCTCGGATAAGACTTGGATGCATTGGCTTATCCACCGCCCACATGTGAGCTTCTGCGATGGTATCTGCCAACACCTGCGCTGTGCGAGTATAATTTTCAAATGCAAATAGCGGGTCGCCCGAGCAAGTGCGAGAACCCCAAAATCTAAAGCCGTCTCGCTGAACGAGTGTGGTTACTTCGTTTTCGTTGAGATACCCTGCATCTGTCGCTGATGATTGCAGCTGAAAATAAACATCTTTGGAGATGCCGGTTACGCCGTTGACAGGGACATTGGACAGGGTCTTATGCCAGCCGACCTCTTGGTCAAGCTTTGCCCGTAAGCCTAGTGCATACGCCACGGCAGGGGCGGTGGCGTTGGCATTCTTCACAGTATCCCACGCCAAAAAGTCCGGCCAGATAACCATCATTTCACGACTACCGTGTGTGTCTCGGTAGGCTTTGGCTTCCTCTTTGGTATTTGCACCATGTGCCGACACATAAGCAAAGGCTCTAAGCTGCTGCGCCACCGCCGCCAACGCTGTCGCCACCGCTGGTGTATCAAGCCCCGGTGCGCCTAGGATGCGTGGTTTGACACCAAGTTTGGCCTCCGCCGTCAAAAGCGCTTTCATGCCAGTATAGACGCCGTTTTCGGTCGTGCCGACGATGGCCGATGCCTGCGTAGATTCGTCATCATGATGCGGCACACGCACCACCACCGTGATGGCGTTGGTCTGATCGCTGATGGCTTGTAGGGATTTGGCCAGCGTGCCTTGTTTGCCTGCCTTACCCACAGCGGATTGGACATTGGTGATCAGAACTGGCGTATTTTCTGGGAAAAATTGGGCATCGGCATCGCTTGCGGTGGCAACAAGTCCGATGACTGCTGTCGATACGGTACGAATGGGGCGTGTGCCTTCGTTAATCTCCAGCACTTTGACGCCGTGATGGTAATCGGTCATATAGACTCCTTAGGTGGTCAAATTCAAAAACACCCTTAGGATAACGACACCCATAACAAAAATCGCTCACCCCATGTTGTAGATGATTGATTTACAACAACCCACACGCCACACATCGCATGATGATGGTTAAGATAAGGCAAAATTAATTTTGGTTTGACTTATGAGCCACGACATCATCCGCAGACTTGAAAATCTTATCCGCATTGGCACAGTCGCCAGCGTGGATCATGCTGCTGCACGCTGTACAGTGGACTGCGTGGGTATCATGACCGCCCCGCTGCCGTGGATCGCCGCACGAGCTGGCACAGATAGGACTTGGGATGCTCCGACAGTGGGCGAACAAGTGCTGGTCTTTGCCCCTGGTGGCGAGATGATGCAAGCGGTGGTGCTGATGGGGCTGTATCATGATGGCAACCCAGCACCCGCTGCCCAGCCAAATATTAAGACACGACACTTTGAAGATGGCTGTACCATCACTTATGACACGAGCGCCCACGCCCTATCAGCGATTTTGCCAAGCGGCGGCACGGCAGTCATCACAGCAAATGGCGGCGTTACCATCAATGCCAACGCTGGTATCACCATCAACGCCTCTGGTGGTGCAACCATCAACGGAAACACCAAAATCAACGGCAATCTCAACATCTCAGGCGGTATCGCAGGCGGTACCGGCGGTGGCGGCGGTGCGACGATTAACGGCACAGTCAAAGCAACAGGCGATGTGGTGGCGGGCAATATCAGCGTCCAAAATCACAAACATCGTGAGCAAGGCGACGGTGCGATGACTTCGGGGGCGATGTGATGATCAGCAGACATGACGGGCAAGTGATGAGCCACATTGACCAAATCCGCCAATCCATCACAGACATTCTCACCACGCCCGTCGGCAGCCGTGTCATGCGTCGTGACTACGGCTCGCTGTTGCCTGAACTGATTGACCGCCCGATTGATGATGTGCTGATTTTACAAGCCTATTCTGCGATTTATACCGCCCTTCTTCGGTGGGAAAACCGTGTCATCATTGAGGCGATCAGCATCGGACAAGTCAAGCAAGGCATTTTGGAGGTGCGACTTTACGCCCATCTTGCCGAGTTTGGCGTGGATGGCGTGCTGGATGTCGGTGTCGCATTAAGCTAGAACTGGGGATAAAAATGAATGTTGATTTTAATACACTTGCCATGCCTGACATGATCGAGACGCTTGATTATGAAACGATTTTAAATAATCGCAAACAAGCACTCATCGCACGCTTTGATGGCAAAGAGCAGGACAATATCCGTGCAATTTTGGCTCGTGAAAGTGAGCCTTTGACGAAGTTTATTGAGGAAAATGCGTATCGTGAGCTGATTTTGCGTCATCGCATCAACACGGCCGCTCGTGCGTGTCTGTTGGCGTATGCCACGGGGGCGGACCTTGACCACATTGCTGCTAATTTTAATGTCTCTCGTCTACTGATAACACCTGCCACTGAAGATAGTCCTGCCGTCTATGAGTCGGACGAGGTATTTCGTGGGCGAGTGCAAAGAGCCTTTGACCGCCTATCAGTGGCAGGGCCAGAGGCGGCGTATAAATACCACTGCCTGTCTGCTGATGGGCGTGTGGCGGATGTGGCGGTGATTAGCCCCAGCCCTGCCGTGGTGAATATCGCCATCTTGCAGGCAGACAGTCAGACAGGCGAGGCATCAGATGAGCTGGTGGACATAGTCAATCGTGCGGTCAATGCCGAACATGTACGCCCTATCGCTGATCGTGTGAGCGTCCAGTCCGCCACCATCACACCCTACCGCATTCGCGCCAAGCTCTACATCACCAAAGACCCAGAGGCATCGGCGGTACTTGCTACCGCCAAAGCCAAAACCCAAGCCTACACTCAAGCAAAAAATCGCATCGGTCGCTCGGTACGCCTGACCGCCATCCACCACTGTCTGCACATTGATGGTGTGGCACGCATTGAGTTGATTGAACCAAAGGCCGACATCGCCATCAGTGCATTACAGGCGGCGTATTGTGAATCCATTGACATTAGCATTGGGGGTATTGAGTGAATATCAATCATCTGCTACCGCCCAACGCCACCGCCTTTGAACACGCCATCACAAGCGAGCTTGCCAGTAGCACTCATCTTGATGTCAATATTGACACGATAAGCCGCATTGATGAAGTCAGTGATGATTTTTTGGGCTTTTTAGCGTGGCAATATTCAGTGGATAGCTGGGACGAAAGCTGGCAACCATCACTCAAAAGAGAATTGATTAAAAAATCATTTCGCCAGCACCAGCTCAAAGGCACCAGAACAGCAGTACGTGAAATCTTAGAAAAATTTGGCTATGAGGCGACTTTTACTGAGTGGTGGGAGGCTGAGCCAAACCTACCAGCAGGCTCGTTTCGCCTAGAATTATCCACCGCAGGGGCGGCCATGAGCGAGGCGGTCTACCAAGAGCTTAATCGACTCATCAACGACGCCAAGCCAGTCAGCCGCCACCTGACCAATTTATCCATTACTTTAACGCCAAAAAGCGACCTATATCTGGGCGTGGCGGTGCAGATGGGTGATGAGACTACCATCTATCCTAGGGAGACAACATGACCACTTATCATACGCTGATTACCAATAACGGCAAGGCACAGATTGCCAACGCCATCAATACCAACACCAAAGTCGCCATCACACACCTTGCCGTAGGCGATGGTCGAGGGGCGACACCTGCGCCCAATGCCACCGCCACACGCCTTACCGCCGAAAAAGCTCGTGTGGCGGTCAATCATGTCGGACGCCACGCCACCACCGCCAACTGGATTGAGGTTCATGCCATCATTCCATCAAGCACGGGCGGATTCACCGTGCGTGAGTTCGGTCTGTACGCTGGCACGACACTCATTGCCGTAGGCTCATTTCCTGCGACCTACAAGCCATCCGCCACCGAAGGCGGCGCCCGTGAGATGAGCATCAAGCTCATCATCGCCGTGGAAAACGCCAGTGTGGTCAATGTAACACTTGACGATTCGCTCGTCTATGCAACACGAAAATGGGTGGAGGATAATTTTGTCAATCATGACGAAGTAATTGATAATCTAACCTCTACCGAAACAACCAAGCCGCTATCTGCTCATCAAGGCAAAATCCTAAACGACAAAATCACCGCCACAGACGCCAAGGCAGACACCAAAGCCAATCAGTCCACCACCATCATCGCAGGTAATGGCTTGACAGGCGGTGGCGATTTATCCACCCATCGTACGCTATCACTTGGCACACCCAGTAAAATCACCGCAAACAGCACCAATGTGGCAGTCTCCAATACCCATAGCCACGAGATTGATAAGGCAAGCACGACCATACAGGGCATTGTCCAACTTAATGACACCTTGACCAGCACAGCGACCAATCAGGCTTTGACAGCGAATCAGGGTAAAATCCTTGATGAGAAAATCACCGCCGTCAATGCCACTGCCAACACCAAAGCCAATCAGTCCACTACCATCACCGCAGGCAATGGCTTGACAGGCGGTGGTAATATGACCGCCAACCGCACGGTCGCACTTGGCACGCCAAGCCAAATCACCGCAAGCACAACCAACAGCGTCACAGCAACCAGCCACACCCATGCTATCGATAAGGCAAGCACGAGCGTGGCAGGTGTTGTCCAGCTGAATGACACCTTGGCAAGCACCGCCACCAATCAGGCTTTAACAGCGAATCAGGGCAAGGCGCTGAATGATAACAAACTGGATAAAACTGGAGGTGTCTTGACAGGGACACTCTATGCGGCGAACAGCGGTATTAAAGCTGCCAGCGATAATGATACAGGCATTGAGTGGTTGCGTGATGGTGTGGTGCGAATGATTGCCGATGGTCGAGAACGCTTAATAATTGAGCATGGTGGTACAACTTTAAAAACCCAAGACGGCATTAAACTTTCTCTGCAAAACGATAAAAATCTTGTGCTGTATGATGAACAAAATCGCCCTGTTTTTTCCAGTAATGCTGTATTGTCAGACCTAGCAGGCAAAGTCAATAAAGCTGGCGATACAATGACAGGACATCTTGCTGTTACCTATAATTCTGACTGGGTGGGTATGGCAGTCAAAAACCCAAATAATCAAAAAAATGGTTTTTATGATGTGAATATTGGTGGCGTAACCAGAGGGTCATTCCAAATTGCTCACGCAGGTAATAACGCTTACAACGCCATCATCAATATCACTCCACAAGGCGACAATGCAGAGGGAAGAATTGCAGGTCTAACGGTTTCAGCAACAGGATTACATTCTCACACCTATGGACATTTGCACGAGTATTTTGTAAAAACTCGTGACGATCAAACCATTGATGGTAACAAGACTTTTAGTCAAGAAGTGGTTACAACTCAAGCCAATGGCTTTCGCATTAAAAACTCCGCCAAAAATCGTTCAATTTTTTGGCGGTTTGATGGAGATGTATTGTATTTATTAAAAACCCCAAATGGAGACCCGAATGGCAACTGGGATGATGCTCGTCCCTTGGAATGGAATGTTAATACCAATCAGCTTGTGGTGCGTGGCAATGCCGATACTACAACACGACTCCAAACCGCCCGTAACATCGCAATGACTGGCGATGGCTCGTGGAATGTCAATTTTGATGGTTCTGGTAATGCCATAGGCGTGATGACTTTATCCAATTCTGGCGTAACCGCAGGCTCTTATAACTCAGTAACAGTGGACGCAAAGGGTCGTGTTACTCGTGGACTAACCCAAACGCACGGATTAGTAACAGCAACCAGTGCGACAGGCACAACCAACACCGCCACCACCAACACCAACACATTCTTGAACATCGTGGCAAGTGGCGTGGGGCAAACTGCGTCCGTTGGCTCAAGTACGCAAATCACAGGCACGAATGGCATAAGCGTATCATCAGATACTGCTGGTAAGCTTATTGTTACTCGTGATAGTAACTCGCCTACCGCTACCAAACTCCAAACCGCCCGCACCATCAGCCTAACTGGGGCGGTAACTGGTAATGTCAATTTTGATGGGTCGGGGAATGTGAGTTTAACTACTACTCAACAAGGATTTACACAAGACTTTGCTGAAAGTGGGTATTCAAAGTTGCCCAATGGATTAATCGTTCAATGGGGGAAGACACCTTTAATACCAGATGAAGGCAATGCTGATATTAGATTCCCTATTGCTTTCCCAAGGGGGGTCTTATCCATACAGCTCACCGAAGATAACAACACCACCAGAAATGCTCATGCCAGCCATTGTATTGCGAGAAATGCAAACCTGACCGGTTTTAATTTTTGGTTTAATTCAACTTTATCCATTAGCACAAAATGTTACTGGATGGCTATTGGCTATTAGGAGATTTAAGCAATGAAACAATTTAGCCCAATGACACAAGCATTTTATGATAGCGAGTTTGAATACCCATCATTGCCAGATGATTTAATTGAAATTGATGACGTCCAACACAAGCTATTGCTGGCAAATATCAATAAAGGGTGCCACATTAGAGAGGATTTGACCGCATCGCAACCACGTCCAAACCCTAATTATATCTGGAAAGATGGCGATTGGGTGCTTGGCGTAGATAAAGCTGTTTTGCAGTCCCAAATCTGGGAACAAATCAAAGCTCATCGCCATGCTGTCACCCGTGGCGGGGTCTATGTCAAATCCGTCAAAAAGTGGTTTCATACAGACGACAGCTCTCGCACGCAGTACTTGGCTTTGCAAATCTTGCCAGAATTGCCAGCAGATTTGATGTGGAAAACGATGGACAATAGCTTTGTCAAATTAACCAAGCCACTTTTGACTGAGCTTGCGATGACGATTTTGGCGAATGAACAGGCGGACTTTGCCAATGCTGAACGCCACCGCATGGCAATGTTACAGGTGGATAATCCCTTGGATTATGATTATTCAGACGGCTGGACAGCCATTTATGAACCAACTACCAAATAAGGAGATGGGCTGTGAATCAAGTCTATTTAGCCTGTTATCACGGACGAGCAAGCCGATTAAGCCACCGTATCTGTGATGGCATCACTAAGTTTTTTACCAAAGGCGGGTATTCACATTGTGAAATTGCTATCAGTCTGTCTGATGGTCGCTATCAATGCTACTCAAGCAGTTATCGTGATGGCGGCGTGCGTACCAAGACCATGCGTCTGTCCTCTGATAAGTGGGATTTGCTAGCACTTGATGGCTTGCCAGCCGCCCGCATTGAAGACTACTTTGCCCAGACCAAAGAGGCGGGCTATGACCTCTTTGGGGCGCTTGGTTGTGTGGCGGGATTAAGACAGCACGCTGATCGGTATTTTTGCTCGGAGTGGTGCTTTAATGTGATTTTTGGCAGCAATCAAGGCTGGCGATTTAGCCCCAATCAGCTTGCCCAGATTGCCTGCCATCTGGGTCATATCGGAGAATAACAGTGAATGATTTATACAACTATCTATCGGAGGTGTGGTTACACACCAAGGTCGCCACCATGAGCTTTGTCATGGCGACACTGATGGCGGTATTTCGCACCAAAGCACAGCATGGGCGTGTGGACTTGCTTGAGTCTATCATGTGCGGATTATTCGCCATCGGTATTTGGTCGTTTTTGGATTGGTTTGGTATTCCACAGACGGCAAGTGTCGGCATTGCGTCCGCCATTGGGTATTTTGGCACGCATTGGCTGGCTGACTTTATCAAAAACTATCTGTCCAAAGGAGTTAAAAAATGACTTTTATCAAAGATAATGTCTTTCAATATTTATCCGTAAAACTACCAGCACTCGGGGCATTCATCATGCTGGTACTCATCCCCGCCCTGCAAGTGGCGGTAGATTATCAGATTATCCCCACCGAATATCATGCCTTTATCACAGGTGGGGTAATGCTGGTCTTAACCATGCTGGGGCGTAAGATTTATCAACCAAGCCTACACACCCAAAGCGATGGTACGCCATCAGCCAAAGAAACGGTGAAACAGGCGGTCAAGGCAGTCGCCCACGATGCTGCCTATCGTGAGCTACACCGCCAAATCATCAAAAAACCTAAGCGTAAAAAATAAGGAGATACAATGACCCAACTCACCAAAAACTTCACCCTCTCCGAGCTAACCCGCTCAGCTACCGCCACACGGCTAAGGCTCAACAACACCCCAGACGAACGCACGACAACGAATCTAAGAATCGCCGCTCGTGCCTTGTGGCAACCTGTGCGAGACATCTTGGGCGTGCCAATGGTTGTAAGCAGTGGCTATCGCAGCCCTACGCTCAACCGTGCCATCGGTGGCAGCACCACATCAGCTCACTGTTACGGGCTTGCGATTGACTTTACCGCCCCAGCCTTTGGCAACACTCGTAAAGTCGCCCGCCACCTGGTGGCAGAATTAAAGGAGCGTGGCATTAAGTTTGACCAGCTGATCCTTGAATTTCCAGACAGCCCAAATTCATGGATTCACTTAGGCTACAAGCACCCGAACGGACAACAGCGTGGGCAAGTCTTGACCGCCGTCAAGCGTGGCGGTCGTACGGTGTATTTGAGTGGATTAAGATAAAAAAGCAAAACGCCCAAAGCTGGCAGGCTCTGAGCGTTTTTAATTTAACCCTTTTGATATGGAAAAAGGCTAAATATGAATATTGATGATTATACCAAGATTTTTGCATTTTTGCTAGACAAGGTGGATAAAATGAAGAACTCCCGTTATTGGTCGCTGTGGTTTTTTGGACTATTTACTGTTACCTTGATTTTTGCACCCAATTTTATCCATGCGATTAAATGGTGGTAGGGCTTGACAAGGCATAGGCAATGAGCTAATATAAGCCCAAGGTGTCAGAACCCCAATAACTAGCGGATAACCGCACCCGAAAGCCCAAGCGGTTTTTTATTGCCTAAAATTCCCTTTCATACCGTTCATCAAATTTGATGAACGCTCAAAATATAACCGATGTTGAAATTCCAACATCGAAAACCGAACCGCAAATTAGCGGAACGAAAAGTTATGTTAGGGGGGCGGAGAGATAAGGTGGCTTGCCACACGAATAATCCCAGCCGACTAGTTACGGCTTCTGAACCCCCTAGCACCCTAACAAGGGTAAATTTCAGAAAATTTAACTAGGAGTTCCTTATGAACGCACTTACCATTGCCAATCACTCAATCCGTACATCAGGCGATTTGTATTCACTCAACGACCTGCATAAATCATCTGGCGGAAATGCCAAACATCAGCCAGCCAACTTTATGCGTAACGAACAAACCCAAGAACTTATCCACGCCATTGAAGAAGAAGGCTCTGTCGCTTATCACACCATTCGGGGTGGCAACGCCAAACAACAAGGTACATTTGTCTGCCGTGAGTTGGTCTATGCCTATGCGATGTGGATCTCTGCCAAGTTTCACTTAATGGTCATTCGTGCTTTTGATGCGTTAAATACTGGGGCTATCTCTTGTCTTAGCAATCATCAAGGGCTGTCTGTCTGCCAAGCCGCCACATTACAAAAAGCAGTCAAGGCAAAGTGTCGCTATGACCGCCGTCATTATCAAAGACTGTACAATGCCCTGTATGATGAATTTGGCGTGAAGAGCTACAAGGATATTTTGCCTGAGGACTTTGAGACGGCGATGGATTTTATCCAAGCATTTCGGTTTGATGAACATGAAGAACTGGCACGCTCTGCCGAGCTACTGGCATGGCATACCAAGCACATCTATGACTGGTACAAGCAAATCGAACACCCCTTACGAGCCATCGCTCCACAGCTGTCGGCACAGGTGCATGACCACATCATCTATGCCAATGGCTATGCAGGTCAGGTGGGGCGTAGGCTTGCCATGACTAGATAAGCCCTTCTAGGTAGTCTAGCACCGCCTCATCAATTATCTGCTTATCCTCGTCCGAGATACCCAGTAGCTCACGCACAGGATAGGCGGCACTCGTGCCACGCTTGGCATTGATGCGGGCGGTGAGTCCGTATTGATGCACTTCGGCGACTTGTGCCATGCGTCCGACATAGCCGATGGCAAAGCCTTCACTGCTTTGTTCTATTTTCATGTGGCGGGCTTGCTTGATGGTGTTCATCATCTTTTTACGCACTCGTTGCCCACGGCGTTTACGCTGGGGCTTTTTGGGCGTGTAGGCAGAGCCATCGACATTCTGCTGGGCGGTGATACGCTTTTTTTGGTTGTTGCGTACTTTTTGGGCGAGCGTCTTTTTGAGCTTTAACATTTGCCCATCAGACAGCCCATCAATGATACGCTCTAAATGCTCGGGTAGGTAGGACAGCTCAGCCACGAATATCCACCAACGGCATCTCAAGCATCCATTTTTCTTCTGGCATGCCTGTGGGAAATTCGCCCAGCACCGCATCATTCTTGGCGTCGATGATTTGCACCTTTTGGGTGGGCGTTGGGCGTGTGTAAGTAGGCTCGGCTGGATAGTCAAAGACCGCCTTGCCGTCCGTTTCTTTGACAATAACTCGCTCGGTCAATGGCAAAGTGATGGACAGATCTACTTTGCGATTATCCAAAATATCCGCCACGAATTTTACGCCGTCTTTTGCCTTATCAAGATTTGCCAAAAGCTCGCTTTGGTGGTCTCGTAGCCATGCGTAGAGTGCCACCGCTACCGCTGCCATGTCCTCGGCAAAGTCGGTGATGATGACATTGAGCGTGTAGCGATATTCGAACGACAGCCCATTGGCAAGCGTATTAACCATTCGCCCCTCATCAACAAAGATGAGCAGACGGTCAGGGTTTTTGGCAAGTTCTGGTAGGCTTGCCAAAAGGTGCGAGCGTAGCAGATTAGGCTTTTTCATAGCGACTCCAAGCGTCTTAATTCTGCCAAAAACTTATAATCATAGCCCAGCTTTTGGTAGTCTTTGCCGTTATATAGCATAAAGACCTTATCCCAGTCGCCTTTTTGCAGTGCGTCTAATAGTCCTTTTTTGGTTTTGATGAAGCGCACAAAGGCATCGAGCTGGTGGCTCTCGCTTGTCTGCATTTGCATCACAAAGTCATCGATGGATTCATAGCCCAATGCCTGCCAATTTTCGCCCATGATTTGAAAACAGCCCCAGCTTGCCGAGCTGTGTGCCAAATCTTTATCAATGGTCTTGGCAAAATTGAGCCGTACATATTCAGATAAGCCACCTTTGTAGCCGCCTGTTTTTGGGTTGATGATATTTGGGTGGCGAGCCGTCAGTTCGTCCGCTCTGCTTTTGCCATATTTGGCTTTAACTAGACGGTAAAATACATGGCGTTCAAATAAGATTTTAGGCTTATTTGACCCAATAAAACCACCACCAGCACTCTCCACCTTAGCAAAAGCACGCACCACATTGACAGGCACGCCAAGCTCAGTCGCCGCCGTCTCATAGTCTGCCATAGACAGCAGATGAGTTGACGGCTCGCCCTGTAATGCCTGCCATGTCTTAATACCCACCACGCCATCAACGGCAAGACCTGCCTTACCCTGATAATTTATGACCGCTTTTTCGGTGGCACTGCCAAAGTCGCCATCGATGGCAAGTTTTGCCCCATGTTCATTGAGTTTGGCTTGTAGCTGGGCGACTTTTTCGCCCTTGCTGCCGTATTTAAGAGGTTTCATTGTTTAGCTCCAAAGTTGAATGGTTTGTTTGACGGGGTTGGTTTTGATGAGTGTGGGCAAGATGACCTTTGTGCCGATGGGCAAGATGACATCTGCACGGGCAAGATGCGGATTAACCGCCAGTATCTCTTCCACCACTGACCTGCCATAGTAGCGATAGCTGATGGCATCAATACTGTCATTTTGAATACTATAAACGGTGCGGTTCATATCAGCTCCACCACCGTTTGATTACGCCCCTGCATCTGGGCGATTGCCCACATTTTATTTCGCCGATATTCATCAATCGTTGCCGACAGCTCCGCCGCCTTGTCAGAGCCTTTGTTGGTGCTGTCGTAATTGCGATATTTTTCACACACTTTCGCCCCCACACCGTTGGCGATGGCGGAAAAATACCACACTTCAAAGGCGTTTCTGCCGTCAATGACAGCTGTGGATAAGTCGGTAAGTCTGCCAGCTTTCTTGGTCAATGGGTCAAGCAGTCGCATGACATCCAGCGTCTCTTCTAAGATAATCTGATGCAAGCGAAAATCCGTCACCGAGCCATCAACCCGCACAAAATCACGCACCTCACTTACGCTCACCGATGGGAAAAATTCCCCACCGTCAATCTGTGACAAGGCTGTGGATAACTCGCCATTGGCAATCAAGCTCATCTTTTATCTCCAAAAAATAACTTGCAAAATAAAATTCAATAGGCTAATATAACCACAAGGTCTCAAAAGCCTATTATCAAGCGGTCATCACACCGTCATCGTGATTTTTTTATGCCTATACCATATATGATAAGTTATGGTTAGCGGTGCGATGATATAAGGTAGCTTGCTACACGAATAAATCCGCCTGACTTGATACAGGTTTTGAGCCGCTAACCGCCCTAATTTCCCACTTACCCAATTTGGGTAAGTGAAAAAACAGGGATTATATTCAACCTATCAAAAAGGTATATCAAGATGAAAGCATTAACTTTCCAAAACATCACTCTTTCCCCTGCCAAAGTAGATAATCAAATTTGGCTAACTTCTACTGATATTGCACAAGCCTTAGGCTATTCTCAACCAAATGCGGTTACCAAGCTGTATAATCAAAATGCTGATGAGTTTCGCTCAGATACAACGCAAGTTATAGATAATCCAAAACAGAAAAATTCAACAATCCGCATTTTCTCCCTGCGTGGTTGCCATCTTATCGCTATGTTTGCCCGCACCAAAGTCGCCAAAGAGTTCCGTCAATGGGTGCTAGACATCTTGGATAAAGAAGTGGGCGAGCCTACCATCTGCACCTGTGAGCCACGCCTATCTGACCGCCAAGCCGCCACACTCCATAAAGCCATCAAAGCCAAATGCCGCTATGAACGCCGTCATTATCAACGGCTGTATAACGCCCTGTATGATGAGTTTGATGTCAGAAGCTATAAAGCCATCAACCCTGCCGACTATCAGGCGGCGATGGACTTTGTGCGACGGTTCGAGCTTGACCCCATCGCCAGTCTCAATCTGCCAGCCATCCACAGTATCCTTACCGACCAAATCCGCCAAAACCGTGAAGCCAGAAGCGAGATTGATGGTCTGCTTAGTGGATTTCGCCGAATGCTGGAGCATATCGACGACTTACAAAGCCGCCTGCATGTCAGTGAATGCAATGTCGCTGCTCTACAACGGCAACTGTTAGGCTAGGTTCACTACCCCACAGCTTAAAATCCCACCCCACGCAGCCCGACTGTGTGGGGCGTTGGTGCTACCACCAGCGAACAGCAGTGATGATGTCTGGCAATGCAAAAAACAACAGACCCATCAAAATAACCGACAAGATTGCCAAAAATCGCCAAGTTTGCATTTTTATTACCTTATCTAGTAAAAAATTAAGAAGTTTGATATAATCTTCCACAAGATTTAATCCTTCTGCATTAAGGTTAAATTTAGAAAAAGTCCAGACCGCCACAGTTTGGGCTTTTTTGTTAATTTTATTAAAAACACGGGAACGGCTGACGGCATGGTTGCAAGATAAATCAGCAATCAAGACATCAGCAGACCCGTGTTGGCGCGAGGCACGCTTTTAAGCGGCGGCAAGTTTTTTGGCGGACGCCAAATCTGCTTTACCACCGCATTTGTCATGTAGGGCTAATGCCATAGACAAGGCATCCACCGCCAAATCCGCCCCTTGACCTGTCTGCTTGGCACACGCCAGATAATGCCGACCGATGGCAAGATACAGCTTGGCACGCACTTCATCCGGCATATCACGAGCGGTGGCAGCTAGGCTTTCATCACCCAACAAATCATGCAAGGCGTGCAATGCGTCCGTGTCAATCGGCTCGTTTTGCTTTTGGCGTTTTAGCTCATTTTCGGCAAGCTCTTCGGTCAAGATACACGCCACCGTGCGTTTGAACGCATCGGGCATCACCAAAGAATGCACCAAAGCATAGCGACCGATCTGCAAGGCTTTGGCGTACTGGCGCAAATCCAAGCACCACACCAGCATCGTCATCACAACTTCATCTTGTACGCCAGCGTTGGCGGACAGCACGCCGTCCACATAGGGCAGATGATGTTCAATAAGTTTGGCTTTTAGCTCGTTTTTAAGCTCCAAGCCTTGCAGCTGTTTTAGCCTATGCCTGTCATTGGCAAGCTGTGCCAGCTGTAACTCGTACGAGCTGGCATTTTGCATAGAGCCGTATTCTGCCGCACGCTCAGCATCGGCTTTGGCTTGGTGCTGTAGAAAATGTCGTCTAGCAAGGTTCATAACGCCCCCTTATGCCACGATTTCGATGTTTTCCGCCATCGCACACAAGCCCAAATCTTCAATAAAGTAGCCTTCGTTGGAGCTTTCGTAGTTTTCGATTTGATCTCGCTTGGCGTTGTCAACGATGGTGCGACGGCGTGCGCCTTCTTGGACATAGATGGACAGATTGTCAAAAGTTGTGACCAAAATCGTCCCTTCTGGGAAAAACGGCACGGCATACACAGGCAGATTGCCCATGCGTTTTTGTGCGATGATGGTGTCAGCAGCCAGGCTTTCGGTATTTTGCTGGTCTTTATTGACCAGTGGGAAATACTTATCAGCGACCATTTTACGACTGGTAATCACCACCAAATCAGGATTATTCTGGTGCCACGGCTCAATCATCTCATCGACTAAGTTCATCACTAGTGCGTCTAGGTTGTGGTAGTCGCATTCATCGGTTTTGCCGATTTTGATTTTTTGGTCGTCTTTACCTGCTTTGAGCGTGCGAGATTCATTCTCGGTGCGTTGGTGCTGTAACCAGCCAATATTGACATCTTGCAAAAGTTGATTGGTATTAAAATCAGTCTCTTTGGCGACTTTAACGCCATTAAAGCCGATCATGATGCGATCTAGGGCCTGGCGCTTGACAATGACATCACGGAACTTGGCATAAAAATCTGGGAATTTCGCCCATTGATCCAGCTTAGCGTAAGCAATCGCCGTGTCAAAATTGGTCTTGGCGCATTCGTACTGGCGAGAATCCAGCATGGTCGGATCAATCGGCTGGCGGTCTTTTGCCTGCGTGTCAGTACGGCTGGCAATCGGACGGCTCACGCCAAGACCAATGCCCTGACCTTTCATTTCACGCACCAAATAGGTGTTAATTTTGCTCAAAAATTCGCTAGATTCTTGAATTTTGGTCTCCAAGGTCTGCTGTACGGACGGCTCAACGGTGAATTTTTCGTGGACCGAAGTAACTTGGTTAATGGCGGCAAGACTTGCCATTGCTTGATTAAATAATGCTCGTGTTTCGTTACGCATTTTTTTGCTCCTTAGCAATCAATCGCATGATGAATATGGGTATGGCTCACCGCCAGCGGTCTGTCAGGGATGGCGGCGATGCTGTCAATCTGGGTGCTTAGCGTCTGCACTTGTTGTTTTAGCTCACGGATCTCGTCAGACTTGGCGTCCAGCTGTTCTTTGAATTGCTGACACAATTCATCAAAGCACTTGGTCAGATCAACGATTTCAACTTCGTCTTCCGTCTCTTCTTGACCTTCTAAGTCGTCTTGTTCGTCCGAGCTGTCTTTGGCGTCTTTGTCGGTGAAAAACTGAGCGATGCGCTCTACGATACTATCCGCCAGCGACTTAGGCTCACTAAAATCAAAGTCCGTCAATACCGCTGCTGTGAACAGATTACCCTCTGACTGTTTGCGGTCAGCAAGGGGATTTTGTTTAGCATTAGCACAAAAGGTCAGCATCTCAGTACCAAGGCTTGCTGGGCTGTCTGTTACTGCCAAGCCCACCAAATACGCCTTGCCAGTCTTAGCAAAGTTAGTATCAATCTCCACCGAGGTGTAGATTTTTTGATTTTTAGCATTGAGTGCTTTTAGTTTGTCATTAGGCTTAATTTGGGCAAACAACGCCAAACGCTCTTCACCATCAACCATCACCGCGTCAGATTTGAGTGCCAGTACATCACCGTACGCACCAAACTCACTGTCAGGATACCAACCACGCACATGCTCTACATTGATGCGTGCGCCATAGATGGCTGGGTCATAAGTTGCCGCCATCTGCTCAATCCACTCAGGCTGAATCTCTCTGCCGTCGGTGGTTTGCCCTGCCGTAGCAATGCGAAACCATTTCATACTCATAGGAAATCTCCAAAATTCATAGACAGCAAAAGACTAACCCACCACCACCGATAAAACAAACCACCAATGTTGTAAACCTGCCATCTACAACAGCCCACACGCCACACATCGCATGATGATGGTTAAGATAAGGCAAATTTGACGACAACCGCCTTATGAGTAATTTAACCGACATTGCCAGCCTTGAATTGGTGCTAGATAACCGCCTCAAAGCCAAATTTTTATGTTGGCTGGGCTGGCGTAATGCCGACATCGCAGAAGCTCTGGGCGAAAATGAAAACACCATTGCCAGCTGGAAGTCCCGTGACAAATGGGAGCAGATACACGGCGAAAATCGTGTAGAACAAGCCCTGCAAGTACGCCTCATGACCCTTGTCATGAAAGAAAAGAAAAACTCTGGCGACTATAAAGAAATCAGCGAATTGTTCAAAAACTACAAAGAATTTGTGCGACTAGAACGCTACCGAGACGGTGGCAACGAAGCCGACCTAAACCCCAAAGTATCAGAACGAGGCAAAGCCAAAAAACGCAAAGCCAATACTTTTGATGATGAAGCGGTGGAAAAGCTGGTACTTGCCTTTGAAGAGTCGTTATTTGATTACCAGCGCACTTGGTATCAAGCTGGTGATGAGCGAACGCGTGTGATTTTAAAATCACGCCAGATTGGGGCGACTTGGTATTTTGCTCGTGAGGCATTAGTAGACGCTGTTACCACAGGACGCAATCAAATCTTTTTGTCAGCATCAAAAGCCCAAGCCCATATTTTCAAAGAATACATCAAGCAGTTCGCCCATTCTGCCTGTGGCGTGGAGCTATCAGGCGACCCGATTGTGCTGTCGAATGGGGCAAATTTGACTTTTTTAGGCACGAATGCCCGAACCGCACAGGGTCATCACGGCAATTTTTACTTTGATGAATTTTTTTGGGTTTATGGTTTTGACGAGCTAAACAAAGTCGCCTCAGGTATGGCCATGCACAAAAAATGGCGTAAAACCTACTTTTCCACGCCGTCCACTATGGCACACGAAGCCTATACTTTTTGGACTGGATCACGATTTAACAAGGGCAAGCCCAAAGACAAGCACCTTAATATTGATGTATCGCACAAAGCACTCAAAGACGGCAAACGCTGTGATGACAAACTCTGGCGGCAAGTAGTAACGATTATGGACGCACAAGCTGGTGGCTGTGATTTGTTTGATATTGACGAGCTTAGATTTGAATATTCAGCGGCAGACTTTGCCAATCTTTTGATGTGCGAATTTGTCGATGACGGCGAGTCAGTATTTCCACTTAATATGCTCCAGCCGTGTATGGTGGACTCTTGGGAAGTGTGGCGTGAAGATTATCGCCCCTTACACAGCCGCCCTTTTGGCAATAAACCTGTGTGGGTGGGCTATGACCCTGCTGAGACTGGTGACAGTGCAGGTCTTGTCGTGGTTGCTCCGCCTGCGGTGGCAAATGGTAAATTCCGTGTGCTAGAACGACAGCAGTTTAAGGGTATGGACTTTGCCGCACAGGCGAACATCATCAAAGGCATTACCCAAAGGTACAATGTTACCTACATCGGTATTGACACCACAGGCATGGGAACGGGCGTGGCACAATTAGTCAAATCATTCTTTCCTGCTCTGACGACTTTTCACTATTCGCCAGAAGTCAAAACCCAATTGGTTCTAAAAGCGTGGGATGTGGTCAAAAATGGACGGCTGGAATTTGACGCAGGACATACCGACATCGCCCACAGCCTAATGAGCATCAAAAAGACGCTCACCGCAAGTCAAAAACAGATGACCTTTGTCGCTAGTCGCAATGATGACATCGGTCATGCTGACCTAGCGTGGGCGTTAATGCACGCCCTACACCATGAGCCACTGGCAGGACAAACCGAACAGACGACAAGTTTTATGGAGTTTTCTTAATGAATATCGACTTACATCAAGGCGACTGCTTGGATATTTTAAAACAAATTCCAGATGGCTCGGTGGATATGGTGCTGACCGATCCACCGTATGGCATCAATTATCAGTCGTCGCGCAGATACAAGGTCAAGAAATTTGACAAGATCTTAAATGATGAAACGCCATTTACTCAATTTATCGCACATTTACCACGATTATTAAGCAAAGACGGCTGTGGCATGATTTTCACAAGATGGGATAAACAACAAATATTTATTGATGAGTTAAAAGCCCACGGCATCAATCCCAAAAACATCATCATTTGGGATAAGGTCGCACATGGCATGGGAGACCTAAAAAGAGCCTTTGGCTCAAGATATGAAAGCATTATTTTTTATTGCAATCATGGATTTATGTTTAATGGCAAACGCCCAACCG
The DNA here is from genome assembly GCF_029581575.1 of Moraxella nasibovis. Taxonomy (NCBI): domain Bacteria; kingdom Pseudomonadati; phylum Pseudomonadota; class Gammaproteobacteria; order Moraxellales; family Moraxellaceae; genus Moraxella; species Moraxella nasibovis. The sequence continues at coordinate 1,505,917 of NZ_CP089975.1, forward strand.
ATATTGTGCGTTTTAATCGCATAGGGGGGAGTTTAATACACCCAAATCAAAAACCGATTGAATTGTTGCAATACTTAATAGAAAAATGCACCAGACCAAACTCAACCATTCTAGACTGCTTTATGGGTAGCGGCTCAACAGGCGTCGCTTGTGTTAATACTGGGCGAAATTTTATTGGCATTGAATTAGATGAACATTATTTTTCGGTCGCCAAAAATCGCATTAACAATCAACTTAACGAACAGGAAACATCATGACAAACCAACCCGTCGCTTTTACCTTTGGCGAGCCTGTCGCCATGCACGACCGAGAAATTTTTGACTATGTAGAATGCTGGCACAACGGTCGCTGGTACGAACCGCCTGTGAATTTACACGGTTTGTCCAAAGCCTACAAATCCACACCGTATTTATCCAGCGGTATTATTTTTAAACGCAATTTTCTTGCCAATTTATTCATCCCACACGCCAAACTTGGCCGCAAAGCCTTTGAGCAGATTGCCCTAGACTTCATCTGGTGTGGCAATGCCTATCTTGAAGAAATCCGCAGTGTGCGTGGCGGTGTGTTACGCTACCAGCCAAGCCTCGCCAAATACACCAGAGCAGGCAAAAATGGACAATTTTTCATGCTTTATGATGATGAATTGGGCTATCAAGAGCATAAATTTAGTAGCCGAATTTGCCACATCAAAGAATGCGACATTAACCAAGAAATCTATGGCTCGCCTGAATATTATGCCGCCTTGCAGTCAGCGTGGCTCAACGAATCAGCGACGCTATTTCGCCGCAAATACTACAATAACGGCTCGCACGCAGGCTTTATCTTGTATGTCAATGACCCTGCCAACGACCCCAATGACATTGACGCACTCCGCCAAGCATTAAAAGACAGCAAAGGACCGGGCAATTTTCGCAATTTGTTCTTTTACAGCCCGAATGGCAAAAAAGACGGCATTCAAATTATCCCTGTATCTGAAATCGCCGCCAAAGATGATTTTGGCACAATCAAAAACATCAGCCGAGATGATGTACTATCCGCACTGCGTATCCCACCACAACTGTTAGGCATCGTGCCAACCAACGCCGGCGGTTTTGGATCAATCCGCGATGCATCTGAGATGTTTTGGCGAAATGAAATTTTGCCACTACAAGCTCGGCTAGAAATCATCAATGAATGGGCTGGGGATGAGATTGTGAGGTTTAGGGATTATAAGGTGTCTGGCAACGAAGAATAAACCAAAAACCCAAGTCAAAACTTGGGTTTTATTGTATAATTTAACACCAAATTTACACCATTTGATATTTATTTTATAAAAAAATATTTAATTTCAATAACTTATATTAAATAGTGGAAATATCTATCATCGGTGCGACACTAATTCTCTTAGTATTTGATTTTAAAGCATTTTGTAGGGGAAGCATTGATTTATAAGCCTTGTAAGGAATTAGGATTATGGATTATTTTTGTGTATTTTAGCGTAATTTTGCGACTTTTTGGGGAATTTTATGTCAGACAAACCAGCTTTTGGCACTGATTTAAAAACACCTTAAAAAAACAAAGGCTCGACAACCATCGAGCCTTTGATGTGGTGAGTATGTGATTATTTTTTGACAGACCAGTGGCGTGCTTGCCACAGATCGAGCGGGTCTGTATTGGAAAAGCCTTGAACATGTGGCTTAACCAGTCGCACATTGGCATAGTACAAGACATCAATCTGCGTACTGTCATTTTCCATGATTTTTTCAGCCTGATTGTACAAATTGACACGACCTTGGGCATCAAGCGATGGATCCAGCGTCTTTAACATCAGCTGATCAAAGGCAGGATTGACATAGCGTGTCCAGTTGTTTGAGTTGTTGGATTTGCGCAGATTTAGGAAGGTGGATGCCTCATTATAATCACCACACCATCTTGCACGCACCATCTGATAATTACCCGCACGGCGAGAGTCAAGATAAGTCTTCCATTCTTGATTGGTCAGGCTGATGTCCACCACGCCCAGCGCTTCGCTCCAAAGACCTGTGGCAGCGACAGCGATTTTTTTGTGCTGCTCATTGGTGTCATACAAAAGCTCAAATTTTAGCGGATTTTGCGCACTATACCCCGCCTCAGCCAAGAGTTTTTTGGCTTCCTCAATGCGCTTTGCCTTATCCCACGCTTTCCACTCAGGGGTGTTGCTCACGCCACCTGCGATAGAAATCGGTGTGAATTGATAAGCAGGAATTTGACCTTGACCCAAGACCTTCTCTGTGATGATCTCACGATCCAGCGCCAATGCCAACGCACGGCGGACTTTTGGATCATCAAACGGTGCTTTGGTGTGATTTAGGTCATAATAATAAGTGCATAGGGTCGGTGCGGTTTTAAGTTCATCGCCCAAAGATTGTTTGAGCGCCTCAAACTGCTCTGGCGGCAGCTCGCTGGCGGTGATGTCCACCTCGCCTGCTTGATAGCGCTGTACATCGGTGGTTGCTGATGTGATTGGCAGCACGACAAGCTTGTCAAGCTTGGTGTTAGCATCGTCATAAAAAGCTGGGTTTCTTTCTAGGACGATTTTTTCATTGACAATCCATTCGACAGGCTTATAAGCGCCATTGACGACGATGTTCTTTGGGTCGGTCCATTTTTCACCGAAAGCCTCAACCGTCTTTTGATGTACAGGCACGACGGTGCTATGAATCATCATGTCAGGCAAATATGGCACAGCCTCTGACAGCGTGATTTGTAGCGTGTGGTCGTCCAGTGCCTCGATGCCAAGCGTGCTTGGGTCTTTTTTGGCATTGATGACATCCTCAGCATTTAAGAGCTTGGCATCTTCTAGGTAGCTGGCATAAGGTGAGCCAAGCTTGGGATCGACCAAACGGCGAAAGCTGTACACAAAGTCATGCGCCGTCACCGGATCGCCATTGCTCCACTTAGCATCGCTACGCAGCTTGAAAGTCCACACTTTATTATCAGGCGTACTCCACTCGGTCGCCATCGCAGGGACGGTCTTGCCGTCTGCGTCGGTCTGCACCAAGCCCATGCTAAACTGACGAATGATGTTCGACTCCTGCACGCCTTGGGCAAGCTGTGGGTCGAGCGTCTCGGGTTCGCTGGCGTTATTGATGGTAATGACCTGCTCGGCAGCACTGCCATCTGCGGCAGCGGCAGGTGCGGCGGCATCAGTGGCAGGCTTATTGTCATTGCCACAGGCGCTAAGACCAAGTGCGGCGATGAGTGCGAGTGCAAGTTTGTGTTTTGGTAAAATGTGGGTCATGGCAGATTCCTTGCAAGCTTGAATGAATGGTGTTAATAAATCGTCCAATTCAATCTGGACTCTGCTATGCTACACCAATATTTACCAAAGTACAATACAATAGCAAATAATATTTCAGCCTTTAATATGGTTTTATGAATAAAAGTTATCAAATCCACCACGAGTTGGCTATTGGTATTGACTAAGTAGCGCCTCAAAGTTACGACTGGTGATCTCTGCCATCTCTTCGCTCGTCTTGTCATAGACTTTGGCGAGTGCCTCCGCCACATAAGGCACATAAGTCGGCTCATTGTCACGCCCACGCTTAGGCACTGGCGCAAGGTATGGACTGTCCGTCTCGATTAGGATGCGGTCAAGCGGCAATTTTTTGGCAACTTCTCTGAGCGCATCAGATTTATTAAAACTGACAATGCCTGAAAACGAAATATACATACCCAAATCAAGCGCTCGCTTGGCAAAGGCATAATCTTCGGTAAAACAATGAATGATGCCGTGTTCGCATTTTTCGGCAGTCAACAGATCTAGCGTGTCGTGATAAGCACTGCGAGTATGTACGATGATGGGTTTTTTGACGCTTTGGCTGGCGTGAATGTGCGTGGCAAAGCTGTGTTTTTGGGCAACTTTTTTGGTGTCGTCCCAATGATAATCCAGACCCGTCTCACCAAACGCCCAGACCTTATCGTGATTATAAGACAGCAATTTTTCCACCGTCACGCCTGCCAGCACACTCTCATCTTGACAAGGGTGCAGCCCCACACTCATGCCAATGTCAAGCGCCTCGTCGGATCTGTCCACCCACGCCTTGATGTCGTCAAATTCATCATAATGACACATGATCGCCATCGCTCGGCTGACATTTGCCGACTTCATGGCATTTAAAAGATTTTGCGGCTGATGGTCGTGATTGTCCAATTTTAGATAGGTTAAATGGCAATGGCTGTCTGTAAACATGGCGTACAAGCTTTTCGTTTTGGTTATTGGGTTTTGGTAAGTCATTTAGATCCAGTGGCGATACAAGCACTCATAGCAAATCTTCACCCGCTCTGCTGCCTTAGGCGCTGCAAAGTCTTGTATCGCCACCAGATTCTGTTAAGGCAGGTATTATAACAGCTTAGCAGCACATACCGCAACGCCACAAGCTAGCCTCTCCCCGTACTAAGCCCCGCCTTCCCATTCGCCACAATCGTATTAAACAGTACTTTCCAAGCGGACAATTTCGGATTGGGCGATTTGCCTTCACCAATCAACCGCATTTGCGACATATACCAATCCATTTCAAGCACCGCCCCCACTTTTTTATCAAGCGGTGCAAAGCCTGTTTTAATGCGGTTTGTGGTCAAAGTTTGATACGAGCCATTTTGAATTTGCTTGGGCAAATCAGGCATTAGGGCAAGCGGACGGGCAATGCCGATTAAATCCAAATTGCCACTTTTTAACGCGTCATTCATCGCTGTTTCACTTCTAAATCCGCCCGTAATAATCAAGGGTACTTGGCTGATTTTGCGTCCCTTTTCGGCATAATCTAGGAAAAAGGCTTCTCTTTGGCGAGTGCTGGATTTTTCAGCCAACATTGCAGGGCTTTCGTAGTTTCCGCCAGAAATTTCAATAAAATCAATGCCCAATTCCGATAATTTGGCGACCACCGCAAGGCTGTCGTTTTCATCAAAACCGCCTTTTTGAAAATCGGCTGAATTTAATTTCACGCCCACCAAAAAATCAGAACGGACAGCTTCACGAATGCCTTGATAAATTTTTAATAAAAAATTCATACGGTTAGTCAAACTTCCGCCCCAGTCATCGGTGCGAGTGTTGTGGTGTGGCGACAAAAATTGGCTAATCAAATAGCCGTGTGCGGCGTGAATTTGCACACCGCTAAATCCTGCTTGTTCGGCGATTTTGGCGGTCGTGATGAATTCGCCAATAATTTGTTCAATTTCAACCGCTTGCAAGGCTCGTGGCGGATTGATAAAACCGTCCATTCCCTTTAACGGCACGGCACTTGGGGCGACAGGTTCACGATTGACCGCTTTGGGCGATTGTTTGCCTGCGTGGTTGATTTGCATAATCATCAGCGTGCCTGCGGTTTTGCCTGCCTGAGCCCACGCTTTGAGCATAGGGAGAGAGCGGTCGTCCGACACCACGACATCGCCCACCGAGCCTTTGCCGTTTGGCGACACCATCACATTGCCCGTAACCAGCACGCACGCCCGCCCCGCCCAATGCCCAAGTGCGGTACAGATTGACAAGGGCTTGGGTCGGCTGGTTGTCTGTGGCGAGCTGTTCTTCCATTGCCGATTTGAAAAAGCGGTTTTTGGCGGTCGTGCCGTTGGGGAAAGTAAAAGGTTGAAATAGCATAGGGGGTTCTCTTTTTGGTTTATAGGTTTAAAAATTTAAACTTATTATAAGGGGGAATGTGGGGGAAGTCAAGGGAAAATTCTGTTTGTTAATCTGTAAGGTGCGTACCACGCACCCTTAAAAATTCACGCCTAAAATGGTGCGTATTACGCACCTTACGCCTAAAAATCATCTAAATATTTTATTTTTCAAGCACCCAACTCCCAAATTTCCCCTTTCTCCAAAATCCCCGTTTTATTTTTGGCAACTGCTTGTATCATTGCCTTTGCCAAAGCATCGGTCGGCATAGGTTTGGCGGATAACAATAAACCAAAGTGATTTAAAAATGATAAGGCTTTTTCGCTGACCATTTCGCCCAAACGGTCGCTGTTTTCTCGTTTTAATAAAGGCGGTCGCAAAATGGTTAAATGGGTTAAACCAATATTTTGCAAAGCCGTTTCCAATTCGCCTTTTAAACGATAATAAAACAATCGGCTATTTGCATTCGCTCCGTCCGATGACAATACCAAAAATCGTGCAATGCCATTTTGTTTGGCGATATTGGCAAACACAAGCGGATAATCAAAATCTATTTTGCGTTGATTTTGTTGATTGCCCGCTTGTTTTAAAGTTGTGCCAAGACAGCAAAACAGCACATCGCCTTTTATTTTATCCGCCCAATCATCGGGCGTATCAAAATCAATCAAATGCACGGTTAATTTTGGGTGCGTGATTGCCACAGGTTTTCGCACAAAAATCATCACACTTTGGTAATGCTCATTATTTAATAATAATTGGGTCAGGGCATTGCCTGTCGCCCCTGTTGCACCAATAACAATTGCTTTCATTTTATTTACCCTGATTACTCGGACAATATCTTTTCATCAATTCAACCAATTCGCCCATTTTTTCAATTTCATCTTTCATTGCCAAACTGTAAAAGCGTTCTTTGCCGATTTGTTCTACGCTGACGGCATTGGCAGAAAGCATAATTTTCAAATGGTGAGACACCGCAGGGCGAGACAAATGCAGATTTTCGGTAATGTCATTGACCCGCATCGCCCCATTTTCCAGCAATAATTTCAAAATCAAATGGCGGTTTTCGTCCGCAAGCACAGTAAAAATCGGAATGCACGACTTTAACAGCGTCATAGAATTATCAATATCAGTATTTGGCATATTTGTCAAAAAGTTTAAAAATTTGGACTTATTATAGCAAAGTTTTTGGCATCTGGCTTAGATTTATGATGACTATGAATAATCCCTCGCCCCAAACAGCGCCGTCCCCACACGCACGATGGTCGAGCCATGCGCCACCGCCTCCGCCATGTCGCCACTCATGCCCATCGACAGCACATCCCAATGCGGCAGACTTGACGACGCCGCCACTTCGTCAAACAATGCCTTAGCACGAGCAAAAGCATCGCCACCCTCTTTGGCAGGAATGATCATCATGCCACGCAGGCAAAGCTTGGGCAAGTCTTTGATTTGATTCACCAAATCCATGAGCTCATCTGGCTGCACACCAGATTTGCTTGCCTCGTCATCGATATTGACCTGAATCAGCACATTCAAGGGCGGCAAATCGCCCCGCTGCTCGTTCAGACGCTTGGCGATGATGTCTCGCTCGATGGTGTGCACCCAGTCAAAATGCTGTGCGATGTCACGAGTCTTGTTGCGCTGAATGCTGCCGATGTAGTGCCAAACAATCGGCAAATCAGCCAGCTCACTTTGTTTGGGCAGCGCCTCTTGTAGGTAATTTTCACCAAAATCTCGCTGCCCAAGCTCAAACAGAGCACGAATGTCTGTCGCAGGCTTAGTCTTGGACACCGCCAGCAGCTGTGCTGGCTTTAAAAAGCCTGTTTTGGTGTTGGCAAGCGACAGCTGATGAGTGACGCTTTGATAATTATGCAAAAGCTGCTGATTCATGATAAGACCTGATGTTTGATGTTATAAAGTAAGTCATTGTATCACAGATTGTATCACAGTTTGCCATCACAAATCAGCCAAAGTCGCACCACCCTCCCCATCACTTTTTAGAAAAATGATTTGGCAAGTGCGACAAAACATGCTTTAATAAAGCGGCTTTAAGATGGTTTTGGGACAGTTTTAGGACGGTATTTATGGATAATTTGCACGCATTGCTTGCCTACGCCAAACAAAACAACGCCTCAGATGTACACCTGTCGGCAGGCGAGTCGGTGCGTCTGCGTATTGATGGGCAGACGCACGCCATCAGTACGCCGCCTTTGAGTGACGATGCGGTGCGCCATCTCATCAAGGGTGTGATGAGCGATGCTCAATACGCCAAGCTTACCTCACAAAAAGAGCTGGATTTTTCTTTTGAAATTGATGGCTTGTGCCGATTGCGTGCCAATATTTTTCACCAAAACCGTGGCATCTCGGCCGCCTTTCGCCTCATTCGTGACGACATCATGAGCCTTGATATGTTGAATACTGGCGATACTTTGAAAGATTTTTGTCAGTTAAATCAAGGGCTTATCTTAGTCACTGGCGCCACAGGCTCTGGCAAATCCACCACGCTTGCCGCCATGATAGACCACATCAACCGCACAAGAGCGGTGCACATTCTCACCCTTGAAGACCCCATCGAAGTCATTCACACTTCCAAGCACGCACTCATCAATCAGCGTGAGATCCACCGTGACACGCACGACTTTGAAAGTGCGCTGCGTGCCGCCATGCGTGAAGACCCTGATGTGATTTTGATCGGTGAGCTGCGAGATCTTCCCAGCATCCGTCTAGCGCTGCGTGCCGCCGAAACAGGACATCTGGTGCTGGCGACGCTACACACCAACAGCGCTGCCAAAGCCATCGACCGCATCATCGATGTCTTTGACGCACACGAAAAAAACATGATTCGCACCATGCTCTCAGAGTCGCTCCAAGCCGTTATCGCTCAGACGCTCGTGCCTAAGATTGGTGGCGGACGAGTCGCCGCTTTTGAGATCATGACCGCCACAAGCGCCGTGCGTAATCTGATCCGTGAAAACAAAGTCGCCCAGATGTACTCCGCCATTCAGACGGGCAGCGCTGACGGCATGGTCAGCCTTGACACCAGCCTAAGACAGCTCGCCCAAGCAGGCATCATCAGCGCTCAGACCGCCAAAAGCCTTGCCAAGCACCCAGAAAACTTCTGACAGTCTGTTGGGTTGGGTTAATCTTGAAAAATACAACAAATTCAATGAGTTACACCGTAAATGTTGGATTACGCTGTCGCTAACCTGAGCCTACGGGCTGTCCATCACTTCAATCCGATAAATCAAAGTTATTCCTGCTGGCAAATTGGGGTGATAAGGCGTGTCGCCATAGCCATTCAGATGATTTGGTACATACAGCTCAATAACGCCCCCTTGCCCAATTTGTGCCAAACCCTCACGCCAAAAACTCTGATAACAGCATTCAGATAGTTGCAAAGTCTGTTCGCCAATTTCTTGGGTGTTTTCTATGACCTGCCTACCATAAGGCTTACCCCACAGCACCAAGCCATCAATGGTACTGACTTGATAATGCACCACCACTTCATCGCCCAAAATTTTGCCTGTGCCTTGCTTGATAATTTTGTACTGTAAACCTGACGGCATTGTTTTGATATTTGGGTCTTTGGCATTGTTTGCCAAAAAGTTTTCGCCAATTTTACGATTAAACTCACCTTCTCGCCTTTTTTGATTGGTTTGTTGGATTTGCAATTCGTCATTGGCTCTTAAAAACATTTGTTCGCTATAAGCCATTGACTTGCCCGTTATCCTATCTTGTATGCCTTGTGCGTAGGCTCGTCTATCCCTATTACTCGCAACGCCCCGCTCCAACATCATATCAATGTACGCCTGCCGCTCTTGTTCATCCTTGATATTTGCGACACTTTCTGCGTGCATATAGCCAAAATAATAGCTGACAATTTTGATGTTTTTTATCATTTGTTCATCAAGTGCAATCTTTTGATGATTTGGTACGACAAAATTTTGCTGAATGTTTGTTTGACAACCCACCAAACCACACATTAGCCCAATTAGAAATATTCTTACATTCATCTTAATGCACCCAAAATCCATAAAAAACACCGCCCAATTTTGAACCACACCCCAAAAGCCCGTAGGTTGGGTTGAGGTACGAAACCCAACAAATTCAATGAGTTACGCCATAAATGCTGGGTTACGCTGTCGCTAAATTAGCCTACTGTTCTTTTTGATACATACGCAAAAGTTTAATCAATTCATCTTTATACTCATCGTTATATGGAATAAAATATTTTTTATCATTTATTGATATAAGTATTTTATCATAAACGTAATGTGAAGTTATTCTACTCCATGGCGTCATTTTTTTAATCTCAATTAATTCAATGTTATTTAAATATTCATATTGAAACGGTGAAAATTTTAATGCTATTTTTTCATCAAGAAAAAATATTCCTAGAGCGGTTTTTTTTAATAAATATCTATATGCAAGATTTTGCAAACTAAACCCAAAACCAGCAATGCAAAGAAATAGTGAAAAATATGTATGAGATGATGGAAGTAGTCCAAAGAAAATATAAAATGAACAGAGAGTAACAAAAATGGTTGGTATCATTTCAAAATTCTTTGCATCTAAATATTTTGGATTGATGTATTTATTATACCTATCATAATCCAAATTTTTAATAATATTCATTTTATCTCTCTGTCATTGGCAAGAAGTCCGTAGATACCATCTCTCCCCACCCCTTGTCAAGCCATATTATCTATCCTAACTTGTGGGGTGTAGGGAGTTTGGTGTTTGATCACACCAAAGCAGATTTGCACCAATTTACGCATACAAGCACATAAAGCTTGCATTTTGCATTTGCCATTTTGTTGTAAGCGTTCGTATTGGTCTTTAATGTCTGGATTGTACTTGGTGGCAACGACTGCTGCCATATACAGCTTAGCTCTTAATTGAGCATTGCCTGTTTTGGCAAGTCTTGATCTGCCTTTAAACAATCCTGATTCTTGTTGTTTGGGAATCAACCCTAAAAAAGCAGAGACTTGTTTGGCATTGTTAAATTGTTTGGTATTAAACAAACTAAGCATTTGTCTTGACACCACCTGTCCCACTCCTTTGATGCTTTGTAAGAGTGTTTGCTCTTCTTTAAGTTTGGGGTGGTTGTTGATATGAGTGTCAATGTCATCGTTTAATTTGCTGATTGCCAATTTTAATGCCACAATCATCTCGTCAATGGATTGTTTAACAATGGGGGTTGTGTCTGCCACTTCTGCTTTTTCTTTGCGGTTTTCTTCTCGCTGTAAGTCTTCATTTAGAGCATCAAGACGAGAAAGCAAAGACTTTAAATGACGAGCTTCAATACTTGGGGCAATCCAAGCATCAGGGTGGGTGGCTCTGCCATATCTGGCAAGGACAATACTGTCTTTTTTATCTGTCTTTTGTCTTACGCCTAAACTGTCCGCATAGTGTTTGACAAAGGCAGGATTGATGATAGAGACTTTAAAGCCTAAATCGTGTAAATAATACGCCAAAGGTTCGTGATATACCCCTGTGGCTTCCATAATAAGATGAATGTCGTTAAAGCTGACACTTGCACCAAGATTGGTTTTAAGCCAATGAATGATGTGTTCAAAGTCATCAAAGTGATTATTAAAGACTTTGGTTTTGACTTTCATTGTACTTAACTCTTTAAGCCAAGCCACATCCAGCTTGTGCTTGCTAACATCAATACCAACATAATAAGTCATTGTCATCTAGCCTTGTTCATTCAGCGTCATGATTGAAAATCAATCAAGCGCTTGGATACCATTCAGATTGTACGATGATAAGAAAGCTACTTGGGTTTAATCTACGAGACAGCATCAAAGTACTCAGGTTGGGTAGAAACTACCAAGTAACTTAGGGTGATGGTATAATCTACCATGCCATCACCAAGATAGCTAGTCTTGGTGGTGAGATACAAGGTTGGGTTGGGCTGAGCTTGCGAAACCCAACAAATTTAATGAGTTATGCCATAAATGCTGGGTTACGCTATCGCTAACCCAGCCTACGAGCTGCCATATCAGCAGCCACATTGACATCTCAGCATAGGCAGTGGTACATATTAATGCCTATATTTACACTCCGAATGTCTTGATTGCCATGATAAATCCACATACACATAAGGAACATTCTCTGATGTAATGTTAGTGCCAAAGGATAAGGCAATATCTTCTTTACAGTACAGCGCTCTATTTACATCTTGTTCAGTTAAAATCCATTGGTTGTTTTTTATATTTTGATGAATTTTTTGCATGGTGTGTTCGGTGGGATTGTAATAGTAATACATAAGTACCACAGCTCCACCCTGACGGTCAATCTGCCACTGTCGGTCAGGTTTGGTCAGGTCATAAACAATTTGATTCATCAGTCTTGGAAATTCGGTTTCAAGCAAATGTTGGCGATCACGGTAATTATGAGGTTTTGATTGATAAAAACCTTTAATTTCAACAAACATGTAGAATATAAAAACACTAGCAATGATGATATGCAAATACCCTTTAGGTTTCATTTTCCACTCCTTAAAATCAACCGCTTAATCTCAGCCCGTAGGTTGGGCTTTGCTTGCGAAACCCAACAAATTCAATGAGCTACACCACAAATGTCGGGTTTCACATTCGTTCAGCCCAACCTACCGTGCTATACTTTTGATATTTTTTATCAAGATGATATCTAAAAATTTAAATCCTCAGACTAATATTTTCTTAAAAAACAACAAAATCAATGATTTATTCCATAATGCCAAATTTTTACCATCAACCGCACCCGACCGCTTAATGGCTCATCGGCATAAACTTGGTAATAAAAATAGCCCAACTGGGCTATTTTCCAACTAAAAAGATGTTTGGATAGTACATCAAATTGATGATGCACAAACCTGACAAATGTCAGCTCTCCAAAGTCTTTTGACACTCTTCATCGCTACACACACCATGTAGCACCAAAGAATGCGCCGACAGCTTAAAGCCGTGCTCTTCTGCCACACGCAGCTGCTCTTCTTCGATGGCTTGGTTGTTAAACTCAACAATCTTACCACACACATCACACACCAGATGGTCGTGATGGTCTTCTTGAACAATCTCAAATACCGACAGATTATTCTCAAAATTATGACGCTCCACGATGCCCGCCTGCTCAAACTGGGTCAGCACACGATACACCGTCGCCAAGCCCACATCCTCACCCTGTGATGCCAGCGCACGATACACATCTTCTGCGCTCATGTGATGATGCTCAGCCGTCTCCAAAAGCTCCAAAATCTTGATGCGTGGCAGCGTTACTTTAAGTCCAGCCTTACGCAAATCTTTATTGGTAAATGCCATAGTTTTTCACCTTTTATCTTAGTATGATTGATTTTATCAAACATCGCCATCAAGGCAATTATCATCTGATAATCAATTGCAATTTTAGGCATACTTTATCACATTTTCATCAAAATTACAGCTAAAAAATGTGTAAATTCATCATAATTTCTCAACGATGACGCAATGGATTAAAAATCAACCTCATTCACATTTTACGCCATCATAAGACGGACGCACAAAAAACTTGCATATTTCATGGCTTGCGTTTAATATGGTAAGGATTTTATTGTTATTGTTTTGAGTTTTATCATGAAAAAAATCTTAGCAACCGCCCTACTGGCTTCTGTGACCGCACTGTCTGGCTGTCAAATTTTTCGTGTTTATACCATTGATTTGCCACAAGGTACGCCAATCAGCGCCCAAAGTGCCGCAGCCCTACAAGTCGGCATGACGGCAAACCAAGTGCTGTATTTGGTGGGTAGTCCTGCCGTGCGAGACACCCTAAATCCAAACCGCTGGGACTATCTGTATGACTACACCGCAGGCACAGACGGTCGCCGCAAAGGCAAAAGCGACATCAAAAATGCCAGCCAATACATGAGCGTCTATTTTGATAACAACGGACGAGTGGTGCGCATTGACGGACGAGACAGCCTACCCACAAAGGCGCAATAAGCCACACGCTCATCTTGGCTTAATTGGCATAATCGCATAATAAAAAAGCACGCATTTTAATATTGCGTGCTTTTTTAGGAATGTTACATTTTTAAAAATGCTACATTTTGGCGGTCTTAGACTTCATGCGTGATTTGGATTTTTGTTTGCGTTTTGCCATTGGGTCGTGCGTCAGCGGACGATAAATCTCAATGCGATCGCCATCGCACAGCACCGCATCTAGGCGTTTTTTTTGACTATATATGCCCACACGCCACGCCTTGTGGTTGGGGTCGGCATCTGCATTAAGCTTGCACCAGTCGCCAAGACCTTGCAGCGCTGGCAAATCAAGCCAACCACTGATGATGAGTGCTTGATGAATGGTCGTCCCCGCAGGCACGGCAAGCTCAGCATACAGCTGCTCACCATCGGCGCTCACACACCCCAAAGCGATGTCAATCACGCCAGCCATTCCATGACAAGCCCAATCAAAGCTGCGACGATCGCCAGTGGCACGACGATACGCACGAGCACTCGCCAAAGATTATAGCGCGCCTCGCTGCCAAAGTTGAGCGTCTTTCTAAGATGGCTGATTTTCATCACAAAGCCTGCAAACACCGCCAGCACCAGCACACTCGCCAAGCCAAGCACCGACAGCGCCACGATAAGCACGCTCGATGGCAAAAGCCCAAATGCCACGCCAAGCACCAATAAAATCACGCCGCCCATCACCATGCCAAAGCGAGACATGAGCTGACCGCCTGCATAAAACAGCAAAAAAGCCGCCAAGAAAATCATGCCCACGCCACTCACAGCAAAAGAAAGAGGTGTCACCATCGCACTTGCCGCCAAGAGCGCCAATGAACCAAAAATCAGCTGCGTCAGCCAAATGGGCAAAATCATGCCCGTCAAAGATTTCTTAGACTGTACAAGCTCTGGTGCCGTGCCACTACTGCCAAACCAGTAAAGACCCGTACCCACACCCACGGACAACAGCGCAAACAACACCGCCCGCCCCCACTCACCAAGGCTAAGCTCGGTCATCACAGGAATGCTCACACCACTGGCAAGCCCGCCATCAAACAGCGAAATCAATGAACCGATCAAGATGAGTGCCAACGCCATCGGCAACAGGCGTGATTTTAATAAACTTAAAATCAGCACAATCACCATCAGCCCCACACTCAGCCCAAAGCTTGGCACATTGATGCTCTGATCAAATTGGGGGAAATGCGCCTGCACGCCCTGCGCCACTCGTGCGGTGATGTTGGCTGCGATCATCACAGACAGCACCACCGACAAGCCTGCAAAAATACGCCACACCACCGACGCATCTGCCTCACGAGTCAGTTTTTGCATACCCTGCCAAGGCGGTGTGGCGCTGCGAGCCGATAATGCAAACTCTACAAACAAAATCGGCAGCCCAATCAGTGTCATCGCAATCAGCCAAACAAGCCAAAAATCAAGCTCTCTTGCCATGTTCGGCGCAAGCTGCTGAGCAAAGAGCAGCGGCAAGGCACACGCCACAAAAAACACCATCTGTCTATGGAACATATTTTTACTCATTTAATAAAGATGCGTCATTGTATCACAAAACCACAGTGATACAAGAAACCACGGACAACAAAAAACCCCAAGACGGGGCTTTTTGCATTAGCAGCAGTAGAATTAGTGAACCGCTGACAAGAACTCAGACAAGATCTTGATGTCTTTATCAGACAGCTTAGCAGCGACCATCTGCATCATGCCTTTTTCGCCTTTCTTGGCGGCATCATTGGTACGCAGCTGCTCATCCATCAAGCCTTCATCCTCACGACCTGCTGCACGGAACATTTTTAGCTGAGTCGCCAGATAAGTAGCGTGCTGACCGCCCAGACGGGGGAAAGCTGCCCACTCATTGCCCGCACCTTTGGGATCATGACAGCCTGCACACGGAATGATGCCACGAGACTTGTCACCGCCCAGATAAAGCTTTTGTGCTGCGGCATAAGTCGCCTTATTACCATAACCTGGTGTCCATGGCGCTTGACTGGCATAATAACCTGCCACATTCGCCAAGTCCTGCTGAGTCAAGCCTACAAGCTGAGCTTCCATCACCCCATTGCGGCGCGCTTTGGTCTTAAAATCCACCAGCTGCTTGTACAGATATTTGATGTTCTGACCACCAAGGTTTGGCTGAGCAGGGGCAACGCTCACACCGTTAGCACCGTGACAGGCGGCGCAGTTGGCATCAACGATTGCTTTACCCGCCTCGACATTATAGCTAGGTACAGTAACGATGGCACTGGCATTCATGCTGGCAATACCAAAACCCGTGGCAAGGACAAGTTTGGCAAGAAGGGCTTTATTTGCAGGTTTCATAACAATTTCCTACTAACTACTGGGACTATCCCAAGTCTTGGGTTTTGTTGAAAATAACTCAATTTTAAAAATTGGCTTTTGGCGGCAGACCGACCACACCAAAATAATTGCTATTATAGCAAGACTTCACTAAATTTTCCTACAAAAATTGTGGTTTTGGTAACATTTTTTTCATTTTTTTCGCTTTTTTATTGAAATTACAAGAAAAATGCAGACGATACTGCATTTTATACCGACCATCGCACTCATTTTTATTAAATAAATTTCATTAAAATCTAAAAATCATGAAAATAAATCAAAATATCACAAGACATTCATCCATCATCATAATCATTTATCATCATAATCCGTTTCAAAAACTCATTTCATCAAACCCACTTTGATGGGATTTTTTTATCCAAAGTCACTTATCGCCATGCTTATTCTTTTGGATTTTGAATGTTGCACTTCTTTAGACAAAGCTCATTTATCGCTATTTTTTGCCTTTTGTGCTACACTATTTTTATTTAAAAACAACAAGACGCAACTTATGACCACCACCGATTATCAAAAAATCATACGCCAGACCACCTTTGCCTTGTCCGCCCCCACCTTGAAACTTTGCCCTGCTGACACAGGCTTTGAAGTGGCGTTTGCGGGTCGCTCAAACGCTGGCAAATCATCCGCCATCAACACCATCACTCATCAAAAGCAGCTCGCCCGCTCATCCAAAACCCCAGGGCGCACGCAGATGATTAATTTTTTTAATGTCGGCTCGCCCCACAGTCGCATCGTCGATTTACCTGGTTATGGCTATGCGCAAGTACCAGAGGCGATGAAAATCAAATGGCAAAAAGAGCTTGAAAATTATCTGGTGCATCGGACGAGCCTGACGGGTTTGATTTTGCTCACTGACATTCGCCATCCGCTCAAATATTTTGATGAGCAAATGCTTCACTGGGCAAAGGACGGCGAGCTGCCGGTGCATGTACTTTTGACCAAAGCAGACAAACTAAAACGAGGCGCACAAAAAACCGCCCTGCTACAAACAAAAAAACAATTGCAAGCCCTAGATTTGCCATTTTCCATTCAGCTTTTCTCAGCGCTCAATAAAGAGGGGCTTGATGAGCTGGCGGATGTTTTGGGCAATTGGCTGCATTTGGGCGAGGAGCTGTCTTTTGATGACAATGCGACCGATGACTTGGCGCATGATGAGCCAGAAAATGATGAGCCAGAAAGTGCCACTTTGGACAATGCACAAGGATAAGTAATGACAGGCATTTTATACATTGTCGCCACGCCGATTGGCAATTTGGGGGACATAACGGCACGAGCCATTGACACTTTAAAGGCAGTAGATGTCATCGCCTGCGAAGACACACGCACAAGCGGTAAATTATTAAATTTTTTTAATATATCTACACCCACCATCGCCTATCATGAGCACAATGCCGACACCCAAACCGCACGGCTGATTGAACGCCTACAAAGCGGACAAAGCATCGCTCTCATCTCGGACGCTGGCACGCCACTCATCTCCGACCCCGGCTTTCGGCTGGTCAAAGCTTGCCATAAAGTCGGCGTGCAGGTAGTGCCTATTGTGGGAGCGTGTGCGGTGATTGGGGCGTTGAGCGTGGCTGGTTTGCCGTCTGATAAGTTCAGCTTTGTGGGTTTTTTACCCGCCAAACAGCACGGACGAGTAGAAAGCTTAAAGGCTTATCAAAACCATAGTGAAACCTTGATTTTTTATGAAGCACCGCACCGCATTGTGGAATGTCTGACCGACATGGTGGCTGTATTTGGCGGTGAGCGAGAAGCGACACTTTGCCGAGAAATCAGCAAGACTTTTGAGACAATTAAAAAGCTACCACTGGCTGATTTGTTAGAATTTGTAAAAAATGATGACAACCAACAACGAGGTGAAATCGTCCTTGTGGTCGCAGGAAATACCGCCCAGACGACCGCCACCGATTATGACGACTGGCTACTTGCCATCGCCAAAGAGCTGCCGCCCAAAAAAGCAAGCGGTATTGTCGCAGAAGTCTTAGGGCTTAAAAAAAGCGAAGTGTACGACAGGCTGCTTACACTGACCAAATGACGATGAGCCAGCGGTGATGTCCGTGCGCCAATGATGACTTATCAGTCTCATTGGCGCACCCAAGCCATCACACTCTGACCAAACTTTTACTATCTTTTTCCATCACCTGCTTTTGCCATCGCCTAGCCTAAGCGGTGGCAGTCAAAGATTGGCATGCTTTGGCGAATCTTGGTTTGTTTGGCTTTGTCAAATTCACCATAAATCACCAAATATCCTTGTTCACCTGTCTCAGTCTGCTCACTGTGGGCGATGATTTGCCCTTGCGCATCAACCATCATCGAATGACCCCAAGTTTCACGAGTGCTTGTGCCGATGCGATGCGTGCCACCTTGGGCGCTACCAATCATCAGGCATTGGCTGTCCAAGGCTCGAGCCTGCAATAACAGCTGCCAGTGCGCCTGACCTGTCCGATAAGTAAAAGCGGCAGGCACGCTGATGATGTCTGCGCCCATCTGACGCAGCCGCTGCGCCATCGCAGGAAATCTGGCATCAAAGCAAATCATCATGCCCAAATGCACAGTCTCCCCTTTGATGTTCATGGGCGCCACCACCAGTCGCTCACCCGCCTCAAAAGTCTTGCCCTCATCATAGCTGCCAGTGCTGTCATCAACAGTAGCACGAAACAGATGAATCTTATCATAGCGAGCGACTTGCACCCCTTGCGGGTCAAAAAGCAAGCTCGTCTGGCGGTATTTATCCTGTGTCGTCGGCGTGCCATCTGCTCGCACAGCACAAGGCAAAGTCCCCGCCAAAATATAAACGCCACACTGCTTGGCAAGCGCTGACAGCTCACAAACCATCTCATCAAATCTCAAAGCAAGTTCGCCTTGCCTGCCCATCACGCACATATTTTCAGGCAGTACGATGACATCGGCACGCACGGCAGCCTCGGTACACGCCCGTTTGATGATGTCAAGATTTGCGTCGATGTTGGTTTGGCTGTTTAGCTGAATGCTGGCGATTTGAACGCTCATGATTACTCCCCTAGCCGCCACCGACCGCTTGCACAACTTCAATACTCATGCCTTCACAAATGGTCGTGTCAGACAAGCGAGACTTTGGCACGAGCATGCCATCGATCTCCACGGCAAATCTACCCTCGGTCATGCCAAGCTCGGTCAAGAGTTCAAGTACGCTGGCGTGGTCTGTATTGCGACTTTCGCCGTTTAAAGTGATGTTTTTCATGATGGATTATAATCTTTACTTTATTGGTTTTAAAAATTGTCAAAATTTAAAGTCATCGGAATTTTATGGTGTAAGCTTAGGTTTTACTAGGTTTTTAAAGTGGTGGTCAAACTCTTAAAAGCGGTAAAACTCTTAAAATATATGGCTAAATCAGCTTTTTATTTGGCTGATTTTGATGGCAAGATGAAAGCAAGGCAAAGCCAGCCTAAAATCATCAGCACGCCACCGATGGGCGTCACCATGCCCAGCCACTTGGGCGCACCCAGTGCGATGGCATATAGCGTACCGCTAAAAATCAGCACGCCTGCTTGTAAAAGACCGGCAGGCAGATGGACACGATGACGCCCAAAAGCATCAAGCACGCCCAGCGCCAACAGCCCCAATGCATGCACAAATAAATACAGCGTGGCAGTCTGCCAAATGCCAATCTCATAAGCGCCCACCATGTCTTTTAAACCATGCGCACCAAACGCCCCCAAGGTCACACCCACCGCTAAGTTTAGGGCAGCGATTTTAAGCCAAGTCATCACACTCCACCAGATTAAAATTTACCAAAACCAAACACCAAAAAAACCAAGCACCAAGAAATCAAGCCCAACCTGACTCAATCACTCAGCATGGCGCTGTCTAGGGTCATCGCCTCACGAATCTTATCCATGGCGTTTTTTTCGATCTGACGGACACGCTCGGCGGAGATGTTGTACACCGCAGCCAAATCATGCAAAGTGGATTTTTGATCGGCAAGCCAGCGCTGAGTGATGATGTCTCGTGAGCGCTCATCCAGCTCATCCATCGCCTCTTTAAGGGCGCTTGTCGTATTTTCCTCCCAGTCAGCCTCCTCGACGACATCGGCAGGGTTGATGGCGTCCTCCAAGAACAGCTGTGGTGCATAACGCCCCTCGTCTTCGTCCGAGTCCTGCATCTCAAAAGACGCATCATAGCTCGTCAGACGACTCTCCATTTCAAGCACCTGCTTGACCGTCACATTCAAGTCACGGGCGATCGCCTCCGCCTCTTCTAAGGTGAGCTGATTGGACGATTTTTTAAGACTTCTTAGATTAAAAAACAGCTTACGGTGCGCCTTGGTGGTGGCGACTTTGACGATTCGCCAGTTTTTGATGACAAATTCATGAATCTCCGCCTTAATCCAATGCACCGCAAAGCTCACCAGACGCACGCCTTTGGTGGGGTCAAAGCGTTTCACCGCCTTCATCAAGCCCAAATTTCCCTCTTGAATGAGATCCGCCTGAGACAGCCCATAGCCAGAATAACTGCGAGCAATATGAATCACAAAGCGCAGATGACTCATCACCAAAAGCCGTGCCGCCTCGACATCGCCATCATGATAATAGCGCTCGGCAAGCTGCTTTTCTTCCTCTGGCGTCAAGATAGGAATCTGATGCACGGTATTAATATAAGCGCCCAGATTCACCCCTGGTGCTGCCAAATGAGTCGGCATGGCAGGCACCAGATCTCGTGTCGCCACCGCATAATCTGGCGCTTGCTGAGCTTTGTGGGTATGCTCGATGACAGCTCGGCTTGATTTGGCAGGCTGATAATCATCATCCAGCTCGTCGTAGTCGATGTCCTCGATGTCATCAACTTCATGAAACCCATCACCAAGCATCGCTTCATCAAGCGCATAGCCACTTACATAATCCTGCTCAAAGCCGCCCTCAAAACCACCTTCAAAGTCATCTTGAAAGTCGTCGTCATAGTCATCAAAATCGTTGCGTTTTTTTGTCATTGTCGTACTATTAAAAAAATCCCAACCCTATTGTAAGGCTTAATGACGCTAAACGCTAGCCTTTTTTGTGATGATAAAGTGAAAAAAGTTTTCTGTATTGTGCGGCTGTGTATCACTTTGCCAAGTGACGACCTCATGACCTTGTTTTTGGCAAAACGCTACCAAATCAGTCTGAGAGTTTTTGTCACTTGCCACCAGATACAGGCTCTCGCCATCTGCCACCGAGCGCAGGGCAATTTTTGCTTTTAAAAGTGGCATCGGACATGGCATGCCTCTGGCATCAAAATAAGCGCCAAGCACTTGATCTTGACTGACAAACTTATCACGAATGCTCTCATGAATTAAAGCGATGTCATCATCGCCAAGCTTGTCGCTAAGCGCATCGCTGATGGTAAGATGAAATGAAGTGGTGCGTGCTGTCATGTTGGTTGATTCTCCACATATAAACTTGATGAAACTTGCTTAAATATGGCTTATAAATCTACAACTTATCAATTAAAGCCCAAGCACATCAAAAGCTCGTTTCACTTTTTTGGTATATTTTAGCACATTTAACATTGGTACATAACACTGGTACATTTAACAAAAGGCGTCTCATCAGCGTGATGCACTGGCACCAAAAATCAAGCAACCCTCAGTCAAATCTCAGCACTGGCAAAGGATGAGCAAGCTTTTATAAAATCCAGCAAGCTTTGGCTACCAATCATCGCTTGATTATCACTTGTATTACATTTATAGTGGCTAAATTAGGATTAGCATCATCAGATTTATGAAAAAACTCAGCATCAGCGTCGCCGTCTCGTTGATGGCGATGGGCGCAGCAGCCGAACCAAACAGCCATCTGCCCAGCCAAGACACCATCAAAGCACCCGCACTCAGCGCTGGCGTCAGCTTTAATGAACAGCATCACAATCGCCAAGTCGCCCTGTGGTCGCTTAGGCAGATTAACGCCGCCTTGCCACTCATCGATGACGCATGGTCCACCCAGACACTCTACGCCATGACAGCGCAGATGAATGCCACGGTGCGCACCCAGCCCATTCTTGCCACACCCATCATCAGCGACCCTAGCATCAACGCTTTTGCCGTGCCAGGTGGCATCATCGGCATCAATACAGGGACCATTTTGCAAGCAAAAAGCTTAGATGAAGTGGCCAGCGTCCTGGCGCATGAGATCGCTCACCTTAGTCAGCGCCATTATGAACACCGCCAAGAAAACAACAAAAAACTGATGGCGCTACAACTGGGCGGTCTCTTAGCAGCGATCGCCGCCAGCGCCGTCAATGGCGATGCGGCACTGGCAGCAATGGCAGGCGCTCAGACCGCCAGCGCTGAAAACGCCGCCGCCCACAGCCGTGAACACGAACGAGAAGCAGATCGAGTCGGTCAGCAGATCTTGGTGCAAGCAGGCTACGATGCACACGCCATGCCCAGATTTTTTAATCGCCTGTACAAGCAAGTCAGCCTTCATCAATCCAAAAACGCCTTTGCGCCAAGCTTTATGCAATCACACCCCTTTACGATGGAGCGTTTATCTGAGTCCACAGCACGCGCATCAAGCCACCCCAGCACATCCATGCACGATAAGCAAAGACACGCCAAGACTTTTGATTTGCTGTATTGGCGGCTTAAATACCTAAGCAAGCAAACCACCTTGGCGGAGCTTAGCGCCAACGCCAAGCAAAGCCAAGGCGCACGGTTGGCGATGGTCATGCACCTCACCGATCATCACCAGTATCAAAAAGCCCAAAAAAGCTTTGATGAAGGTCATTTTTCGTCAGAAGATGTGCTCGCCATGATGGTGCAAGCCGATCTTTACACCGCTCAGCACCGCCACAAGGACGCCATCCGAGTGCTGACGCCATTACAAGCCATCTACCCCGAGCGGCGTGACTTGCGTCTGTATCTGGCAAAAAATCTCATCTTAGACAATCAAACTGCCGACGCCCTAGCCTTGGTACAAGACCTCACCCAAAGCCTGCCGCATGATTTACAAGCTTGGCAGCTCATCTGGCGAGCCTACGAACAAAAAGCCCGCCAAGACACAAATCATCAGTCGCTATCCACGCTCTACGCCCTACAAGCACGCTCACAAATCGAGCTTTGGACGGGCAAATACGACGGCGCACTACAATCCAACGCCCAAGCTACCAAAACCTTAGAATCCCTCATGAGTGACGACTCATACAGCGCCAGTAGCCTACACGCTTTAAGCCACTTACTTCAAAAAGACAAAGACACCATCTTGGCAGCCAAGGCCTACAAGCCCAGATAAAGCCAAAACATAAAAAAGGGTGAGTCCCCCACCCTTTTTAATAATCATATTTTTATATGTTTCAACAATCACACGGCTTTGTCGGTCAATACAGTGATGCCTTAAAGCTCATGCCAAAACTCATCATGCCGTTAAGGCTTTTTTGACCAAGCCTGAAATCACCGCAGGATCCGCCTGCCCTGCCGTCTTGTCTTTGACAGCATTCATCACACGCCCCATGTCTTTCATGCCCGCTGCGCCAAGCTCTGTGATGGTGGTGGCGACGATCTGGCTCAGCGCCTCATCCGACAGCTGCTCTGGCAAAAATTGGCTGATGACATCGATTTCAAACTGCTCTTTTTGCGCCAAATCCTCACGACCATTGGCAGTGTAGATGCCCAAAGACTCTTGGCGCTGCTTGATTTGCTTTTGCAAAATTGCCAGCACTTCTTTGTCATCAAGCTCACTTTGCCCGTCGATTTCGATTTGCTTGATTGCCGCTTGGACATTACGCAAGACCTTCACCTGCTCCATTTCTTTGGCTTTCATGGCGGTCTTGATGGCGTCGCTAAGCGTGGTTTTTAGTGTCATGATTTTCTCCAAAATTTAAATCGCCTAGATGGCGTGTGTCGTTTATGGGTTTAATTTGCCTTTGATGAAGCCGATGATCACAGGCAGCGTGGTGAATGCAATGATGCCAAAAATCACATTAGTGTCATGATTTTCTCCAAAATTTAAATCGCCTAGATGGCGTGTGTCGTTTATGGGTTTAATTTGCCTTTGATGAAGCCGATGATCACAGGCAGCGTGGTGAATGCAATGATGCCAAAAATCACATAGGTAAAATTGTCTTTGACCACTGGCTGATTGCCAAAGAAAAACCCAAGCAAAATAAAAGACGCAATCCAACAAAAGCCGCCGATCACATTATAAGCCAAAAACTTCTGATAATTCATGCTGCCTGCACCCGCCACAAAAGGCGCAAAGGTGCGAGCAAAAGGCAAAAATCTGGCAAAGATGATCGTCTTACCGCCATGCTTGTCAAAAAAAGCCTGCGTTTTTAATAGCTGCTGTTGATTGATGAAGCGATAGTTTTTTTGAAATACCTTAGGACCGATGTATCTGCCAATGTGATAATTTAAGGTGTCGCCAAGCACAGCAGCCACGAACAAAAGCCCAATGAGCAAGGCAGGATTGAGCGCACCTGTCACCGCCGCCAGCGCACCTGCGGCAAACAGCAGGCTGTCCCCCGGTAAAAACGGCATGACCACAAAGCCCGTCTCGACAAAGATAATCACAAACAAAATGCCATAAATCCACAAGCCATAATCCGTCAAAAACTGCGCCAAATGCAGGTCGATGTGCAAAATAAAATCGATGAGTTGTAGAATGATGTCCATGCTTGCTGTCCGATGGGCTTTGGTCAAATCAAAATTGCGTAACGAATCATTTTATCAAAATCTGGCTGTCATCACAAGTCATCTGTCTTTTTGGTTGGCAAGCTTTGATGAAAATTTTTAAGTTTTATGCTAATATGGTGAAAATTTTTAATTCATCAGCAGTACATTGATATGCTAGAAATTCGCCACCTTCAAATGCTTTCCACACTGGCACGCCACGGCTCACTTGCCACCACTGCCGATGAGATGAATCTGACCGCCTCAGCCATCTCGCATCAGCTCAAAGAGCTTGAAAGCCACTATGACATCACGCTGGTCAACCGTCGCACTCGCCCCGTGTCCTTCACTCCTGCTGGTAAGCTACTGCTACAGCTTGCCAATAACATTTTGCCACAAGTGGCACGCACCACCTCTGAAATCAAGCGTCTTGCGCACGGTCAGGCAGGCAGACTACGACTTGCCAGCGAGTGTCACAGCTGCTTTGACTGGCTGATGCCGATTTTGAATGTCTATCGCCGTGAGTATAGCGATGTGGAGCTTGACTTCGCCACAGGCTTTGAGCCAGAGCCACATCAAATGCTCATCGATGGCGACATTGATCTGCTCATCACCACCAGCGACTTGCCCATAGACGGCATCAGCTATCAGCCACTGTTTACTTATGAAAGCCGTCTGGTGCTGTCGCCTGCACACCGCCTTGCCAGCCAAAGCGCCATCAGCCCAGAAGACCTGACCGACGAGACGCTCATCGTTTATCCTGTCGAGCAAGAGCGCCTTGACATCATCGCCAAATTTCTAAGCCCTGCCAACATCACCCCAAAACAGCTGCGCACCACAGAGCTTACCGCCATGCTCATTCAGCTCGTCGCCAGTGAGCGTGGCGTGGCAGCACTGCCCGACTGGGTGTCCGCCGAATACGAAAAAAAAGGCTGGATCGTCAGCCGACCTTTGGGCAGCGGTGTGCATTGCCAACTGTATGCCGCCGTACGCACACGCAGCTTAGATGCTGCTTATATGAAAGGCTTTTTGGCGCTCTTAGACGGCATTGTCAAACCCTAAACATGAGCTAATCAGTCATTTAAAATGATGGTATTTTTTAAATAAATGAATATTTTAGTTTTATCATACAAACAAAATATCAGTACAGAGTCTTTAACTGCTATAATAAGCGTGCAACAAATGGAATTATTACAAGTGTGCATTTGCTGATTGTGTGATTGGCTGCCACTTGTAATTGCGGTTTGATGTTGAATTTTTATCAAATCACCAATTAACCGAATTTTATGACACGATAAATTGGAGTTTTTATGAGCAAATCTACCATCATCTACACTTATACAGATGAAGCCCCAGCCCTTGCCACCCACTCTTTACTTCCCATCGTCCAAGCCTTTACCAAAAGCTCTGACATCGACTTTGTCACCAGCGACATCTCATTGGCAGCACGCATTCTTTCTCAGTTTCCTGAATACCTAAGCGAAGAACAGCGTCAAGCGGACGCTTTGGCTGAGCTTGGTGAGCTTGTCAAACAGCCAGATGCCAATATCATCAAACTGCCAAACATCTCAGCGTCGATGCCACAGCTAACAGCCACCATCAAAGAACTCCAAGACAGCGGCTACAATGTACCAGACTATCCAAGCGACGCAAACACTGACGAACTAAAAGACATTCAAGCTCGCTACGACCGTGTCAAAGGCTCAGCGGTAAACCCTGTACTTCGTGAAGGCAACTCTGACCGCCGAGCTCCCAAAGCGGTGAAAAACTTCGCCAAAAAATTCCCGCACTCAATGGGCGAGTGGTCAGCGGACAGCAAAACCCATGTCGCTACCATGAGCGATAACGACTTTTTCAACAACGAAAAAGCCATTACCGTAGAAAAACCAACCACCGTTCGCTTTGTTTTCACCGACAAAGATGGTAATGAAAAAGATCTACGCAAGCCGCTACCACTACTTGCTGGCGAAATCCTAGATGCCACAGTTCTAAACAAAAACGCCTTGGTTAAATTCCTAGACGAGCAAGTCGCTGATGCCAAAGAAAAAGGCGTGCTATATAGCCTGCACATGAAAGCCACGATGATGAAAGTGTCTGACCCCATCATCTTTGGTCATGCGGTCAAATCATTCTTTAAGCCTGTCTTTGACAAATACGGCAAAGAGCTAGAAGATGCTGGCGTGAATGTCAATAACGGTTTTGGTGATTTGCTTGCCAAGCTTGACAACCTTGACCCTGCGGTCAAAGCCGATGTTGAGAAACTCATCGATGAGACCTACGCCAACAACCCTGATGTGGCAATGGTTGACTCTGACAAAGGCATCACCAACCTACACGTTCCAAGCGACATCATCATTGACGCTTCTATCCCTGCCATGGTGCGTAGCTCTGGCAAGATGTGGAACAAAAATGGCGAGCTTCAAGACACCAAAATCATCATTCCTGACAGCACTTATGCCCCTCTATATGAAGCCGTGGTGGAGTTTTGTAAAGAACATGGTGCCTTTGACCCAACCACGATGGGTACTGTGCCAAATGTCGGCTTGATGGCTCAAAAAGCCGAAGAATACGGCTCACATGATAAGACTTTTGAGATTGAATCAGACGGTAAAGTTGAAGTCAAAGACCAAGATGGCAATGTCCTACTGTCTCACGACGTTGAAGCAGGCGACATTTGGCGTGCTTGCCAAACCAAAGACGCCCCCGTCAAGGACTGGGTTGCTTTGGCGGTCAATCGTGCCAGACTATCGAACACGCCTGCGGTCTTTTGGCTTAACGAAAAACGTGCTCACAGTGCCGAGGTCATCAAAAAAGTCAATGCTTATCTTGCCGAGCTTGACACCGACGGTCTAGACATTCGTATTTTACCATTGGCTGCGGCTGCCAAATTTACTTTGGAGCGTCTGGTCAATGGCAAAGACACCATCAGCGTTACTGGTAATGTCATGCGTGACTACCTAACCGACCTATTCCCCATCATGGAGCTTGGCACTTCTGCCAAGATGCTCTCTATCGTGCCACTCATGAATGGCGGCGGTATGTTTGAGACTGGGGCGGGCGGCAGCGCACCAAAGCATGTTCAGCAGTTTAATAAAGAAAACTACCTGCGTTGGGACTCACTTGGCGAGTTCTTGGCGTTGGCGGTGTCACTTGAACACCTTGCCCAAAAAACAGGTAATCAAAAAGCTCAAATCCTAGCTGATGCTCTGGACAAAGCCACCGAAGAGCTGCTGATGAACGACAAGTCGCCACAGCGTAAACTGGGCTCTATCGACAACCGTGGAAGCCACTACTATCTTGCCAAATATTGGGCAGAAGCCTTGTCTGAACAAACGGACGACAAAGCCCTAGCCGATGAGTTCGCTCCCATTGCCAAAGCATTGAACGAACAAGAAGAAACCATCGTGAGCGAGCTAAATGGCGTACAAGGCGAGGCCGTTGAGACCGAAGGCTACTACTTTGCCAACCGTGAGTTGCTTGATAAGGCCATGCGCCCAAGCGCAACTTTCAACCAAATCATCGCTCAGCTGTAATCTCACTTCACAAAAAATGCCATCTGTCTAGGTGGCATTTTTTCTTGATTGGGCATTAAAATCAAGCAAAACACGCCGATTTCCATGAAAAAATCCTTTACAACCATCGTCAGTTATCTTGTGATATTTTTGCTTATTTATGGCGTCATCAACTGGTGGCGAGCCCCCGCCATGCCCCAAACGCCACAGCTTTTGTATCAAGACCGACACACAAACACCACCGATGTCATCGCCCAAAGCCATGACACGCCTATTTTATTGTACTTTTGGGGGACATGGTGCAGTGTCTGCACGCTGACCACACCACACATACAGACTTTGCACGCTGACGGCACACCCATCGTTAGCATTGCTGTCACATCGGCAAGCACGGCAGAATTATCCACATACCTAACAACGCATAATTACACTTTTATTACCATCAACGACCTAGACGGAGCGATTTTTAACGCATGGCAAGGCAAGGTGACGCCTTCTTTTGTCATTTTAAAAGACGGCAAAGTCCAGCAAAGCTTCACTGGCATCACGCCCTTGTGGCTGCTAAAATTGCGATTATACTTGGCAAATATGGGCTAAATTTTAGCGATACTCGCCCATTTTCATTAGAGTTTTTCATTATCAGGGCTTGTGTTATAATAGCAAAATTTCCACCATTAAAGAGAAACATTATGAGCGCACAAGGCACACTATACATCATCACTGCCGCATCAGGCACAGGCAAAACCAGTCTGGTCAAAGAACTGCTCGCCAGCACTGATAAGCTACAAGTCAGCATTTCGCACACCACCAGACAGCCCAGACCTGCCGAAACGGACGGCGTGCACTATCACTTTACCACCAAAGAAAATTTTGAAGCGCTCATCGCTGACGATTCTTTTTTGGAATATGCCGAAGTTTTTGGCAATTATTATGGCACCAGCAAGCAGGCGGTAGAAACCCTGCTTGCACAAGGCATTGATGTGATTTTGGAAATTGATTGGCAAGGGGCATTACAAGTGAAAGAAAAATTCGCCCAAGCGGTGATGATTTTTATCCTACCGCCAAGCAAAGCCGCCCTACAAAGCCGCCTGTCCAACCGTGGTCAAGACAGTGAAGAAGTCATCAACACTCGCCTAGCAGGGGCAGTTACCGAAATGAAAAATTACCATCATTTTGACTATGTCGTCATCAATGATGACTTTAATGTCGCACTTGGCGATTTACAAACCATCATTCACGCCAAACGCCTAAGCACCGCCCAACAACAAATCCGCCAGCGTGCATTACTTGACGCACTGCTTGCGAGCGACTGATGGCACGGCTGATTCTTTTTGGTTTATTGGCTGGATTTTTCTTTAGCAGCACCTTTGTTTTAAACGAATTGATGGCAAGTCAAGGCGGACATTGGTTCTGGTCGGCAAGCGGTCGCTATATTTTTATGTGGCTGATTTTAAGTCTGGTCATCAGCCTAAAATACGGCACATCAACCCTACTGGCACTGTGCCGACTGTTCCACGCTCACGCAGGTTTTTGGTGTGTGGCAGGCAGTATTGGCTTTGGCGGTTTTTATGCCTTTTTATGCTTTGGGGCGGATCATGCCCCCAGCTGGGTCATCGCCGCCACTTTTCAATTTACCAGCGTGGCAAGTTTGATCGTCCTTGCGATGTTTGGCGAGAGCCTAAGCAAATCCGTCATCGGCACAAGCCTGCTCATCTTTACAGGTGTTTTGATTGCCAATGTGGGCGAAGGCTTACATGATGACAGTATTTCTTTGGGTGATTTGCTATTGCTTGGGGCATTGCCTGCCCTGTTGTCAGGATTTTGTTTTCCGATTGGCAATCAGCTCGTCTGGTACGCCGCCAACAAAGCCCAAAACCCATCTGCCATGCCAAGTCGCCTACCAAACGGCGTGCCAAGCATGACATCGCCACTCATTCACAGTGCCGTGAATAAAGTCTGGCTTTTGACCACAGGCTCGTTGCCGTTTTGGTTGGTGCTAGGACTTGTGGTGGCTCCAGAATCACCCAGCTCATCACAAATCATCAACACATTTTTGGTGGCGTTATTTGCTGGTGTCATCGCCACGAGCATTTTTTTATTTGCTCGCAGTCAGGCCAGCACAGGCGGACAGGTCGCTGCCATTGACGCCACCCAAGCCAGCGAAATGATTTTTGCGATTTTTGGCGGCATGATATTACTCGGCTCATCCGCACCGTCTGCTTTGAGCTTGGCAGGCATTGGCATGGTGGTGCTTGGTCTGTATCGCTTTGCCAACATGAAATCTTAGGATTAGGATACTGATGATGGCGATATTTAGCCCAGAATTGATGATTTATCTGATGGATATGGTAGGCGTGGTGGCGTGTGCGATCGCAGGAACGACGCTCGCCTTGCACAAACGCTTTGATCTGTTTGGCTGTATTTTGGTCTCCATGATCAACGCCATCGGTGGTGGTACGATTCGTGATGTCATGCTTGATCGCCATCCGCTGTTTTGGATGACGGATTTGACTTATGTTGTCATCATCACACTCACTTCGCTCATCTGTCAGATATTTTTTAATCATTATCAAAAAATAGACCGCACGCTCAAATTCTTTGATGCGATTGGTCTGGCAGCGTTTAGCGTGATTGGGTTAAAGGTCGGCTTGTCATTTGGCGCACATCCGATGATTGCGGTGATGATGGCGGTTTTGACCAGCATTGCAGGCGGCATCATGCGTGATATGATTTGCAATGAAATCCCACTGGTTCTACAAAAAGAAATCTACATCAGCGCCAGTATCGCAGGCTCGCTGTTGTATTTTGCCTTAGAAGGCTTGGGCGTGGCAAATGGCGTTCAAGACACGCTGACACTCGCCACCATCTTTGGCGTGCGAATGCTGGCGGTGCATTTGGATTGGCATTTACCCTCCATTCGCCTAAATCATCGCAGCAACGATCCATAACCCAACAAAAAAAGGCGTGGTACATACGCCTTTTTTATATAGTAAATTAAACTCAAAATGCACCATATTAGGTTTTTTGCTCACAGTGAGCTGTCGAACCATAACAGCAAACCATTCCACCCGAAGGCAAGCTTAATGACGAACGGTTTTGGTGATTTTTAAAGTTAAATCACTACACGACCACCTTTACTGGCCTCATTCCCTTCATTTCAATCCGATGAATTTACAAATAACGACCCACCAGCTGTGCCATCAGCTCAATATGCAATTCGTCTGTATTTAACGCAGGAATGTACTCATAAGACTTGCCACCAGCGCTTAAAAAGTTATCACGATTTTCAACAGCAAGCTCTTCTAGCGTCTCAAGACAATCTGCACTAAATGCCGGGCTTAGCACCTGCACCGACACGCCCGCCTGCCCCCACTCGCTCAAAAGCTCATCGGTATAAGGCTTAAGCCATTCTTGAGCCCCGAAACGAGACTGAAAACTGATCGCCCATTCATGCGTGGCAAGTCCCAATTCAGACGCCACCAATACGGCAGTTTTACGGCACTGCTCGGCATAAGGGTCGCCCTTGTCTGCATAAGGCTTAGGGATGCCATGAAAGCTCATGAGCAGACGATCTGCTCGCCCATGCTCATCCCAAAAGCGGCGAATGCTCTGTGCCAATGCCTGTATGTACAAAGGATGATCGTGATAATCGCGCACAAATTGCACCATCGGCATATTGCGTTGTTGTTTGCAATAATCCGCCACCTTATCAAACACCGCCGCCGTGGTCGTCGCTGAGTATTGCGGGTACAGTGGCAACACAATCAAATCATCATAACCCTTATCTTGCAATGTCGCCATCACATCTTTGATGTTAGGATTGCCATAGGTTGTGGCGGCAAAAACAGGGATATTTTTTCCGTCTTTGATGAGTTTGTCTTGTAATAACGCCACTTGTTTTTTTAAAATGGCAAGCAGTGGTGAGCCATCAGCCGTCCAAACGCTTTGATAGGCATGGGCGACTCGCTTAGGACGAGTGGTCAGGACAAATACATTTAAAATGATTTGCCAGATGGGTTTTGGAATTTCAATCACCCGAGTATCGGACAAAAATTCACGCAGATAACGGCGGACGCCTGCTGGCGTTGGCTCATCAGGCGTACCCAGATTGACAAGTAAAATTGCAGTTTTCATAAAAATCGGTCATCAGGTTTTGATATTACCGCTTAGTTTATCATTTTTTGGATGAAATGACAGTTTATTTGCACCAATCTTTGTATTTTATTTGATAAATAATCCAACTTACCGCAACCAATCGCCCCAGCCTTCGACCAAAACTTTCGGATTAAAAATTGCTTAAAAGCCCTGCAAAGTGTTACAATAACGCCACATTTTACACAATGCAGCTTTTACGCAGTTTTAAAAAACACGCACAAATAACGGAATTTTTCGTGGAACAGACTACCGCCCCTTATCTTGATCCGCCATCTGTCGGCATTGTAACGCCGCAGGTTTTGCATTTTGACGAGCCACTTTTATTAGAATGCGAGCGAACTTTGCCAAGTTTTGATTTAGTGATTGAAACTTATGGCACGCTAAATGCCGACAAATCAAACGCCATCTTAATCTGTCACGCCCTGTCAGGCAGCCATCACGCCGCAGGCTACCACAGCGAGACGGACGAAAAAGCCGGCTGGTGGGACGCACTCATCGGCAATGGCAAGGCGATTGATACCAGTCAGTTTTTTGTGGTGTGCCTAAACAACATCGGCTCATGCCACGGTTCCACAGGTCCCACCACCATCAATCCTGAGACAGGTGAGATGTGGGGGGCAGATTTTCCACTCATCACCATCAAAGACTGGGTCAAGACCCAAGTCATGCTCTCCGACCGTCTAGGCATTGAAAAATGGCACGCCATCGTCGGCGGCTCGATGGGCGGTATGCAGGCGCTGCAATGGTCGGTGGACTACCCCGACCGCCTTGCTCGTGCCGTCATCATCGCAAGCACGCCCAAGCTGTCCGCTCAAAACATCGCCTTCAATGAAGTGGCACGCCAGTCCATCTTGTCCGACCCCGATTTTCACGGCGGCTCTTATGCCAAGCACGGCACCTACCCCAGACGAGGGCTGATTTTGGCACGCATGGTCGGACACATCACCTACATCACCGAGGAGGCGATGCGAGCCAAATTTGGACGAGATTTGAAATCTGGCAAATTCATGTACGGCTTTGATGTCGAATTTCAGGTGGAAAGCTATCTGCGTTATCAAGGTGAGCGATTTAGCAAAAATTTTGATGCCAATACTTATCTTTTGATGACCAAAGCTTTGGATTATTTTGACCCCACCCGAGATTACACGCCTGAACATCTGGACGAAAAAAGCGCCCTGAAAGAGACGCTGTCACGCACCAGCTGTCAGTTTTTGATCGTGTCATTCACGACCGATTGGCGATTTAGCCCAGAGCGCTCGGTGGAGATTGTCGATGCACTCATGGCAAATGGCAAAGATGTCAGCTTTGTTAATGTGGACGCACCGCACGGGCATGACTCGTTTTTGTTTGACATTCCAAGATATGTGGGCGCAGTCAAAGGATTTTTGTCCGCTTCCTTGCCGACCCAGACTCCCAAAAACAACCACATCAGCCCACAAGAGATTTCAAAATTAGCCAGACAATGATTTTATAATCAATAGACAATACAATCAAACCGACAATCAAAAACAAGGAAAA
Organism: Moraxella nasibovis; assembly: GCF_029581575.1. NCBI lineage: Bacteria > Pseudomonadati > Pseudomonadota > Gammaproteobacteria > Moraxellales > Moraxellaceae > Moraxella > Moraxella nasibovis. Next base: position 1,539,698 of record NZ_CP089975.1, read on the forward strand.
CCATGACCAGCATCGACCACCAACTTGCCGAAAGATGGATACAGCCCCACGCCAAAGTGCTTGATTTGGGCTGTGGCGATGGCACGCTTTTGGCGCACTTAAAGCAGCATCTGGGCGTGTCAGGCTACGGTCTTGAAATTGACCCCGATAAGATCAATCAAGGCATCGCCAAAGGTCTAAACATCATCGAGCAAGACCTTAACGATGGTCTGGCTCGCTTTGCCGACAACAGCTTTGATACGGTGGTCATGGCTCGTGCCTTGCAAGCAGTCAAAAACCCCCAAGATCTACTCAATGACATGCTGCGTGTCGCCAAAGAAGGCATCGTTACCTTTCCTAATTTCGCCTATTGGCAAAACCGTGTGTACCTAGGCATCAAAGGCATCATGCCCATGAGTGAAACGCTGCCGCACCAATGGTACGACACGCCGAACATCCATCTTTGCACTTTCAAAGACTTTGAGCGACTTTGTCATGACAATGGCATCACCATCCTTGATACAGTCGCCATCAATGATGACGCCAATTTGCCCAACAAACTCATGAGCCGATTTGTCAAGCATGCGCCGAATCTACTGGCCGATGTGGCGATTTACCGCATTGCGAAAAATTAACTCACAAAGCCTGCACCTTTTGTAACATCTCATTCATTGAATTTTGGGTGTCAAAGTGCTAACATAGATGGATTGTTTATTTGAGTTTATGCTTTGGAGTCTTTTATGAAAATGCTTAAAATTGCCCTACTTCCTTTGGCGCTTGGTACGGCGGTGCTTAGTCATGCGCAGACCACCACGACCACGAGCAGTTTTGAAAGCAGCAATTTTGAACGCATGGACATCAACAGCCTAACCGCCAGAGCCGCTCAGGGCAACCATCACGCCCAGTTTTTCCTAGCAAAACGCCTACAAAAAGGTGAAGGCGTCGCCAAAGACCCTAGCCGTGCTGCTTACTGGTACACCCGAGCCGCCGAGCAAAACGCCTCGCCTGCTCAGCTAAATCTTGGTCTGATGTATCTGCGTGGCGAAGGCGTCAAAGCAAACATGAATGAAGCTCGTAAATGGCTAGAAAAAGCCGCTCACTTGGGTGACAACCGTGCCAGCTACGCCCTTGCGGTGCTTGATGAGCGTGAAAAACGCCTAGTCGATGCCTACAAATGGTACGACCTATCCAGCCGTGATGGCATGCTCGACCAAAACATCAAAAACAAAGCTCAAACCAAAATCGGTCAGCTTGCGCTAAACCTTTCCTCCAAAGACATCGAAAAAGCCAAAACCAGCGCTAACAACTGGTTTCAAAACCGCTGATGCCCACCTGCACAAAAAAAACCACCCCAAAAAATAGCCTTTCTGGGGTGGTTTTTTAACCACTCTTATCCAAAAATTTTCTTCAAACTTAAAAAAAATCATAAGATTAAAAAAAGCTACCTAGAACAACTCGCCCTGACCTTTGATTTCTGGCGTTTTTACCACAAAACCATAAGCGGACAATTTTTCTTTTAACATCATGATGTTATAAAACGAATGGGCGTTGGTCGTATTTTGAAAATAAATAAAAAGCTCATCAAAATTGGTACGATGACTAAAAATCTCATCAGCGATTTTACTAAGTTCATCCTCGCTATAACGATAATCGTGTCGCTCTTTGGTACTCTCTTTTTCCCACCAATCGCTACGCCGTCCGTGCAACCGATAATAGGCGGTGCGAGCATTCGCCCAAAAAGGTGTATTGGGTAAACCGATGTTTTTAGGATAATCGGTATTGACCCAAATCAGATTGGGCGAGTTGGCAAAATGGGTAAAGACAGGCTTGATGTGCCAACTGGGGTGGCGAAATTCTATGGCAAGTGCTTGATTTTCAAACCATTTTACCATTTCTGCCAAATACTGACGGTTGGCAAAATTTCGCTCAAAGCTGTGGGGAAATTGCAATAATAAGGGGGCAAGATAACCTTGCAAAGGTGTAAGAATGTTCAAAAACGCTTGGGCGGTTTTGGCGGTGGCGGTAAAATTGTGGCTAAAATCTTGGTGCAGTTTTAGGCTAAATTTAAGTCGTCCATCCGCTTTGTTTAGCATACCCAATAAGGTTTTTTGCCCAATGGAGGCGTGAAAACTTGCGTTAATTTCCACACAGTCATAATGATTGGCATAGTGGTGCAAAAACTCGCCAGCCTTTGCACCGTGTGGGTACAGCGTGCCAATCAAATCGGTATCGCTATACCCACCTGTGCCAATATAAATGGTTGATTTAGTCATCAATCAATCGGCGGTGTATAAGTACCGTTTTTGATGTCGTCTTTAATCCGCTCCGCCTCACTCAACACTTGCGCAAGCAAGGCTTGTACATTTTCAAGCGTGGCGATTGGGCTTAGCGTCGTCATCTTTAATGATTGCACATTTTGACGGCTATCAATCACCCGAGTAACGCCAATGTTGGCTTCACCACGAGCAAATAACTCATCAGCGACATTTTGGTTCAAATTATCAATGAAATCGCTAGGATAATCTTTTGGCACAACACGGAACAGCACGGACGCAAATTGTGGCTCAACCAACAACTCTAAACCATCAGTCGCTTTAATATAATCCGCCACTTGGCGAGTGAGTTTGACCCCATGGTCAATCATTGAGCCGTACAATTCTTCGCCCAACGCCTCAACCGTCATCCACAGTTTCAACGCATCAAAACGGCGAGTGGTCTGCAAAGACTTTGACACCAAGTTTGGCACGCCATGCTCTTCGTCATAAGCAGAGTTCAAATACTCCGCCTCGTAGTGCATAAAGCGGTAATTTTGCTCATCTTTAAGCAGGAATGCACCGCACGAAATGCTTTGGAAATAGTGCTTATGAAAATCAAGCGTTACCGAGTCCGACAGCTCAATGCCGTCCAGCATATTACGGTATTCGTTGGACAACAGCAATGCCCCACCCCACGCCGCGTCAATGTGCAGCCACGAGCCGAACTCATCGCACAGCTTGCGAATGGCTTTGATGTCGTCAATCGCCCCTGCGTCCGTTGTGCCAGCCGTTGCCACGACACACGCCACGATATTGCCTTTGGCGTGCAAATCCGCCATTGTTTTGGCAAGGGCGGTGGTGTCCATTTGGGCGTTGTCATTGACAGGGACAGTTACGACCGATTGAAAGCCCATGCCCATCATCGCCATGTTTTTTTGTACGCTAAAATGGGCGTTTTCTGAACAGATGACTTTCACTTTTTGCATTGCATCGGCAGGGATACCGTCTTTTTGCACGCTCCATTCTTTACCGTCAGCATTTTGGTAGTTTTTGGCGATTGCCCAATCACGAGCCAAAAGCACGCCCATCAAGTTAGACTGCGTACCACCTGATGTGAACACGCCTGCCTGCCCTGCCCCATAGCCGACCTTTTGGCGTAACCAGTCAATGAGCTGAACTTCCATCAATGAACCTGCTGGCGACTGGTCCCATGAGTCCATGGATTGATTGGTTGCATTGATTAAAACTTCGGCGATTTGCGATGTTACCATCGTTGGACAATGCAAATGTGCCAAAGAATGTGGGTGATGTACTTTTAGGCTTTTGTTCAAAAACAATTCCACAAGGCGGTCAAGCGATTTTTGTACACCCAAGCCGTCTTTTTGTGGGTTAAAGCTAATCTCTGAGCGTAGCTGTTTGATGCTACCGCCTGTGTACATTTTGTCATTTTTAAGCCAGTTTGAGACGGCTTGAACTGCTTGATTCATCGCTTGCTCATAGTCAGCGATAGAGTTTGGGTCGTTGCAAAGTAGGGCTTGGCGGTGTTGTTCAAAAGTTGGCATGGCTACATCCTAAAAGTAAAAAATGCTTTATTTTAGCATATTTGCATCATTTAATACACCTTATTATTTTCGGTCAATTCATTAACTTTTTGCACCACTTGATAGCCTACTTCATCATTTATTTCAAAAAATCGTTTGGCACACGCAATTTTAAACCGCTCTTCCCACCTCAATTTATCAACCACCACCCCATCTTGAATGGATTTATCGCCTGTATTTTTAGTCTCAGCAATAAAATAAACCTGCTCGCCATTTTTATTGATGACAACCGCCCAATCAGGATTATAATTACCAATTGGTGTTGGGATTTTAAACTTTTTGGGTAATTTAAAATAAAACGCCACTTGCTCATCATAATTTTCACAATCGGTTGCAAACTGATGCTCAGTGGTTGAATCCAAATCCAATATACCATTATAAATGGTTTTATCCATTTTATTGACATCAAAAGTATAATCATTGGCATAAATTTGATAAGTTTCAAACAAACTTTGCTCATACATATCATTAAGTTGTTCATATTGAATGCCATTTATCATCAATGATTGCAACTGACGGTTAATAATCTCTGCCACAATTTCAATAAAGCGTTGTGGGTTATTTTTAATCTCATCAATTCTGCCAGATTGCTTTAAAATCTCTACCAAAGTTTGGCGGGTTAGACCTGTTTTTTCTTGCAATGCCTTTAAAATATCAGGTATGGCAATTTTTTTGTCCAAATACTGGTAATCAGAATAAACCTCTTCTGCCTGTACACCCATTTCGCTATTTTGAATGAGTCGTGCTTTTTTAATTTCAATTTTTGGTTTGGCAATGGCTGGCATTTTGTTTAATGCTTGGCTTGCCAATTTAATCAATTCATCGCTATCAAATGCAACACGATATTTGGTTTTTTGGCGAACACGCTCCCAAATTTGTAAAAATAGTGGGTCGGTAAACGCATCAAAACGATAAGTTACCGTGCGTTCATTTTTAGCGTCTTTGATATTAGATTTTTCAAATTTAACACCACAATCATCAACATATTCCTGCTGTAAACTGCTGGCAAATTGCTCATAACTTTCATTGGGAATCACGGTCAAAATATTAACCTGTTCATCATAAATTCGCTCACCTTTTTGATTCACAGGTAAACGAAGTCCACGCCCAATTTCTTGGCGTTTTTTAATGGTAGATGTGGTTTCATTTAAAGTACAAATCTGAAAAACATTGGGATTATCCCAACCTTCTTTTAATGCCGAATGACTAAAAATAAATCGCACAGGCTCATCAAAAGACAATAACCGTTCTTTATCTTTCATAATCAATTCATAAGCATCGTTATCATCTTTGGTTGTGCCGTTACTATTTTTGGCATTGCCTTTTTTGTCTTGGCTAAAATAGCCATTATGTACGCCACTTGCTGATTGTTTGGTTTCTAATTCATACAATTCTTCAAACCACTCATAAAATTTCCCCAATTCACCTTGTGCATTGGTGCGATAATTTTCCACTTTATCAATAAAAAATAGCGACAATACTTTAATGCCTAATGGATTTAACTGCTTTTCACGCTGCAGATGTGCTTTAATTGTGGCGTGAATTTGCTGTTTCATAATATCATCTTTAAGATAATCCAAATTTACGCCACGGGCAATTTCTACGCCATTAGAAAATCTAACTATTTTGTTTTCTAAATCAATGCCTGTAACCATAAACCCTTGATAGTTGGGATTTTGTTTTGATAGTTTATATAAATCATTATTTTTGTCATTGGTTGTTACAGTAACAACTTTTCTTTTTAATTCTTTATTTTCATTAACATCAATAAGTATTTTGGCTTTTAATCCGCCTTTATTGACCACTTCTTTTAATTCAATAAAAGCATTATTTTTATCCTGCGACACCACAGAATTGACAACAATTTGTTTTACCAAATTCTTTTCAAATGCTTGTACAGGATTTAGGCTATATACTTTATTGATAATTTCTTTATGCGTTGCCGAATATCCAATCGTAAATAATGGATTTAAATTTTCAATGGCATTTTTGCGTTTATCACTGCTGATATTTTGTGGTTCATCAATAATAATGATTGGGTTTGTTGCTTGAATCAAATCCATTAACACGCCATTTTCTCGCTGTTGATTGATGATATTGCTTTCTTTTTCAAAAGACTGAATATTCATCACCAAAATTTCAATATTTGTACTTGTCGCAAAATGTTTTAATACATTGGTTTTTTGACCGCTATATTCGCCATAATGATAAATGGGCGAATTAAATTCATCTTTAAAATGGGCTTTTGTGCTATTTAAAGTTTGCAATACACCTTCACGAATGGCGACACTTGGCACAACAATGATAAATTTTCTCCAGCCATAGCGTTGATAAAGCTCAAAAATGGTATTTAAATAAACAAAAGTTTTGCCTGTACCTGTTTCCATTTCTACACTAAAATACAAACTATCCAATTTATCTGCAAAATCCATACCTTTTTGACCACCTATTCCAGCCCCAAATGGACAAAGATTCCAATTTAAAATGACCAGTCATTCCGATAAATGCTGGTCATTTGATTTTTTTATATGATTGTTATTTGGATAAATCTAATTGATCATATAAGTCGATTTTTTCCGCATGGATTCCCCTGTTAATGTAATAGGATATGATCGGTGAATAATGCGATCTAATATAGCGTCAGCAATGGTCGCCTCAGAAAATAAATCATGCCAATTTGCAACAGGATACTGACTAGTTATCATCAGACCTCCAACACTAGATTGCTTGTCAATAATGTCCAGTAACACAGGGCATATCTGTGGTAGCAATTCACCTATGCCAAAGTCATCAATGATTAACAAATCCACCTTGCAATATTTTTGCTTAACCTTGGCAATACTACCATCAGCGATTGACAAAATGATATCTTCATACAAATCAGCAGCTTGAACAAACATCACTTTTCTTAAATTGCGGCAAGCATGATTACCCAAGGCACAAGCCAGCCAAGTTTTACCCGTGCCAGTAGCTCCTACAATAATGACACCTCGATGTTTATCTATCCATTCATCTTCCAATAAATGCGAAATGGCATCAGGGTTTAATCTTTTACTACTATAATCCATATCTTCAATTCTGGCTTTACTGTAGCGAAATTTGGCATTTTTGATTAATTTATTGACATAATTATTATGTCGTTGATTAATCTCATGCTCCAACATGCCATCAATGAGTTGCGCTGTACCAATTTGAGGATTGCTTGGCGTTAGATATTGAGCTTCATAGTAATTGGCAGCATGGCTAAGTTTTAACTGTTTGAGTTTAGATATTATTTTGTTGTTAGACATACTTATCTCCTAGATTGAAATCGTGTTGTATTGATTTGCATAGTAACTTGAGCCACGGATATTTTCGTGTGTTTGATTTTTAGAAAACACAACATCTAACTCTTCCATGGTTGGAACAATCAGATGATTATTCTTTTGATAAACTTTGTTTTTAAATACCGAAACAATTCTGTCAATCGCATTGATATTAAGTTTTTGTATATAGTCAAATCCCTGTTCGATTTGCAAGGCTGGAACTTTGTTTTCAAACAGATATCGCTTTAATTGATTAAGCTTTTTAAGATTGTTGGCATATCCTGATTTGTTACTCAATATCTTTTGAATGACGAAACTGATTTGCACACCGATGCTTTGCGCCCAAGCAACCAGTCTGTCTGGTTGCATCTCATCTTGTAGTTGATGATTTCTTGGCATGTGTTCATTTAAGATGCTATTGCCTGATAGGATACGTGCATGGCTGGCAATCAATTCTCTATTTAAGTACAGATCAATTGTCCGATCTGTCATTTTAGCATCGACATATTGACCAATAAACTGATAAGGTACGGAATATCCAATACCTTCCAAGGTTACTGTATAAAACTCAGAAACTTTAAGATGATAGGTCCATTGGCATACTTCGTATCCTCTACCAGGTAGTGGATTAAGAAATTGCTGATCGGTCTTACTAAAGCAAGTGTAGCGACTCTCTGGATAGCGCTTGGTTGTTTTTGTATTTAAAATAACAAGTTCTTGTGCAAGCACATCATTCAATTCATCAAGATGGAAAAATTTACGGTTTCTTAATTTGGCCAAAATACCCATTTGCACAATGCGCACTGCTAATTCCGCCATAGACTTATCCTGAGGTTTTCTTGGACGCGAGGGAAAAATTATAATATTGTAATGATCAGCAAGCTCACTATAAGAGGCGTTTAGATGCACTCCAGTTTTATTATTGCTGATCACGGCAGATTTTAAATTATCAGTGATAAGCTTTTGAGGCACTCCACCAAAATAATCAAACATGCGAATATGACACATCTGCCAGTCATCAACCTTTTGTGAGGCGACAGCAGTGCAAAAGATGTAGCCTGATGCTGGCAATATACCGACAAATATTTGAGCATTGATGGCGACTTGACCTGTCTGTTCATTATAGATTGGCATTGTTTGACCACAAAAATCTACCTGTACCATTTCGCCAGCTTTATAAGTTTGTCGCTTACTTGGGCGTACAGTTTTCTTGTATTTGCGATACATCTCGCAAAACTGGGAGTAGCCGATGCCATCAGGATGAACGGCTTTAAATTCTTGCCATAGTAGCTCTAAAGTCACATTAGGCCGTGACATTTCTTGATCAATATATGCCCAATCAGGATGGGACTTGACATGCTTGGTCTTGTGTGGATTGTAGACCTTTTCAATTCCTAGCAGTCTACGCATTTCGAGGTCATTGACAGTCAGCAATTCATCAATATCCACCGTACAGTTATTGCATAATTGCCGTATTTTAGCCACTGTTGTTGGTGAAATCTTCTGATTGCGTGCAATTTCACGATTGCTTAGTTCTTGCTTGATTTGCCGTAGCACAGCACGGATGATTTTGTTAGCTATTTTCATAAGTTGCATTCTCATTGGATATAAATTAAGGGTTAATCTAAATTTTGAGGATTGCAAAACTCTTGAAAAGCTTGACATATCAAGCCTTTCAAGAGATAATACATATGTCTCTACCTAAAAGACATTTTGTATCAACACCCCTGATTGCCGTCAGGGGTGTTTTGCAATCAATGATTAAAAAATATTATAGCTCTACTTCATTAACTACTCCTTTTTTACATCTCAGTTTAAATATCACACATCTGCAAACAAATCAGCTCTCTTGTGTTATCTTTTTTTCTCGTCGAATCTTTTCTTCATTAATCAGCTTGGCAACAAAGCCAGACAATGACTGAAAGTCCTGCGCTGCTTGTTGTCTTGCCCATTCTTTTAATTCTGATGGAATTTTGGTGTTTAATTGCTCCATCGTCTGAGAGTCTAACATAATTACCTCTATATTTTCTTTTTACATCCAGGTTTCGTATGTTAATATAATAATGATACTTAAGTCAAGAAATTTTAATATTAAAATAATATTTTTAGTGACTAAATAATGCTATTTTATAGAGCATTGTATATAATAGGATGATTTAGTCAGTTGGGGTATAATATGAGTGCTGAAGTACAGGTTAACTTGCGTTTACCTATCGAATTAAAGGAGCGCATACACAATGAAGCTCGAAAAAATAATCGCTCATTGAATGCAGAGCTTGGAGATAGGTTGCAAAAATCTTTTGTTGGCCTGGATGATGCTCACTTTGACATACTTGATAAGTTAGAGGAATTAATTACAAGGCATCAAGCCTCCAGCAGAACAAAAAATATTGGAGATAAACTCAATAGTCTGCTGGGTGAATTATCTCATATCCCTAGTGCACCATACTTGACTCCAGCACTCATTGCTCACGATTTGGGCTTTGATAGAGCATCCATGGTAGAAAAGTGGTTTCAAGGTAGACTTGAACCTACCTTTGCACAACTAGATATGTTGGCGCATTTTTTAGGCGCTAGCCCTGAATGGCTAAGTTTTGACATAGGAGCGTGCTATCCTACACTATGCGCACCATCAATGTTTTCAGCGGAAAGTTTTGTGGAGTTTTGTTTTACGCCAGAGGAGAGCTTTAATGATGTTGAGCAAGTTCTTTTTATCAGAAATAATAGCGAAGCAGGAGAAGTACTGATTATCAAGCAATACAGCGTTAGACAAGCAAGAGTATTTGATACCAATATTCACTTAAGTCATGTGGTAGGTGTTACAGGTACTCGAGATCAGGCGGAGTTCGTTGCAGCTCTCAAAAATATTAAGCAAAGCGACAAAAAGCTAAAAACAATCAGTTATTTAATCAGCCCTGATAAGTACGAAAAGCTAATCAGAGGAGGTGAACACCCGCTGAAAGTCATTGGTAGGGAACCAGTTAGCTACTGGGCGGATGATATCTGGGACAAACAAATGTATTTGCAGCAAAAAGATAATGAATATTGGCAGGGGTGGAAAGATTTATGTATTGCGATTGATACTTATAAGGGTCGGTAATTGAAATTTAGTCCTGCATCGCACAATAGCACTACAGAGCCTGCGGCAAGTTTTGCAGTATTTAGGATTTTATTATAATCTGGTGTGCCTGGGCTGATTTCTCCTGAGTTGATTTTAGCTTGGATGTCATCATTCACCATCCAATCACCCACCATCTCACCGATAACAGCACCGACTGCTCCTGCTTCACAAGATTTGTCTTTGGCTTTGGCGGATAGACAGCCTGTCAGACCTGCGGCAAGTTTGTGAGAGAGGTTGTTGATGAGCTCATTTGTGGTGGCGATATCTAGCTTTGACAAGTAGCATAGGTGGACTAAGTCCACCCTACACGACTACCAAAGTACCCACAATCAGTCTTGGTCGGCTGATGATGTGTTCTTTTTGCTGGATTGCTGAAGTTTTGATACATCAACTGGAAACCTCGGGTTTTCCTCATCCCAAGGCACTTGATGTTCTGCAAAAATACGCTCCAAATGCTCGATAAACGGAACATTGATTTGCTCGGTATCAAAATCCTTAAAATATAACTCAATCAGCGAGCGACCTTTGGGGGTTAAGCTGGCTTCAGACACATACCAAATATTATCCTCATATGGAATGGAGTTGGATAACTGCATGCAAAAATCATCAATATTTTCATAGGTTGTCTCATGACATCTGGGGTCTTTTATAAGTACATCTGGATCAAAAATGATTATATCGCACATAACCAATCTATAAATTGCTTCCACGCTAAACTGCCAAGGACTAGGGTTTCCGACAGTCAATAAAAATGCACAACACAACCCATCATCAATTAACACATTTAAAAACCATTGAATACGCTCAGCATTAAGAGTGCTCATTTTCATAAATTATTCCTTGGGGAATTTGAGTTTTAAGTTTGTTTTACTGTTATGAGATTTATTTTTTGGCAAATTATGGATTTCTACCGTTGCCGTAGTTGGTAAAGTGTCTCTGCTTGCTTTGCCAGCAGGTCTATATACCACCCAGGCACCATCGGGAGTTTGCGCCCTCCAACACCCTTGGCAATTATTATTCATCATCGTAGCTCGGTAGGTTGGGTTGAGGTACGAAACCCAACAAAATCAAGGAGTTATATCATAATGCTAAGTTACACTATCGCTGGTTGTCTTATGAGCTATAATTAGCCTGAAGTCTATTTTATTATATAATCAAAACGATCTGCCCAGCCAAAACTCTCATCTTGCTCCTTAACTCTTTGTAAGACATTAATGATTTGGTAGAATACTGACGCGCCCATGAATTTTTTTGAATTTTCAGAATTATTCCAAATAATACAAACCGGTCTTTCCACCCCCCAGGAAAGCAAATCCCAAAGAGCATTAAGATTATACCCATAAAACTCTGTTACATCACACTGAATTGCCAAGGTTCTATGAAAATCTTTTTCAGTTTTAACAATATTACCATCAATCATAATTTGATTCATTTCCATCTACCTATAAAAGTTACAGATTGATAATGGTTTGTTGTAATATATAACAAACCATCGTTTGAATACAAGAGTCTTGTACCTAGTTGTTTTGATCTGGATATGGTATTTGTAAGACCAACATCCGCCTCATACCAGATTCTCCTAGGTGCATTAGGTACAACACTGGGAGTATTCCAAAAAATATCTCCTCCAATTTGCTTACCTGGGTTTGTGCTATTTAAAGCCTTTCCTGTTTGCCATCCATTTTTCCCCGCCTCAATTTTTGTAATGTAATGACTAGGCAACCTTCCATTTGAACGCAAGCTCTCAATAAGAGAGTTTGCTGCTTCAGTAGTTCTAAGATCCAAATTTAGCCTCATGCCACTATAAGAGCTGGTAGCATACCCATTTACATGGCTAATAGTGCCAGATAAACTTAGTTGATTGGTTGAGACTGCTTTCTTACCAATCGGCACAAACATTAAAGTTCCAGCCACAACCTGAAAAGAGCCTTGTCCTGTTTTTCCTTGTTTAACACTCTGAATGCCGCTTGCTATCATAGTGCTACCTGTGGCAATGCGAACAACATTCATTACCTTTCCAGGAGCTGCAAATACAGCATCGCCACCCAAAGATGCAACATCACTAACCTGCTTGTTTATATTGCGTTGTGTTGCAGCATTCCAAAAAATTTTCTCATATTCGCCGCCTGTACCCTTATTAAACAAATAATCATTTGGTTTGAGAGTTGCCCCAGGATAATTTGTTAGCATGGACTGCATATATGATAAGCTGTTACCACTCGCATAATAATAGTTTAGTATATCGCCTAAAGCTGTTAGTTCACTATGATTGAGTGATGATGGATTGTGGCTATATTTATCTATTAACCAATTTCCAACTTGGTCTAAAATAACTAGATTGGTTAATTCTTCAGCCTCAACCAAAGTCATTTTATATCGAAAAATAAAAATTAAATTCTTAAATAGATAAGACTTTATTTTTAAGAATATCTGTGCTAATATTCACAAAATATTACTGCTTTGTTGCTAATAATTGGCAAATTGGCAAGTATTTTGGTACATTAAGATTAGAATTTGGTAGTGTAAGATAGGTGTGCAATCATGAACCGTTTTTGTTATCGTGTGATTTTTAGCAAAAGCCTAGGCAGACTTGTGGTGGTTTCTGAAAAGACAAGATCGCAAGGCAAATCCGATAACTCAAGCATGGCCGGTAGTATGCCGGCTGCGTCATCACCTGTTGGTTTTGGTTTAAAGACTCTTACACTATCACTTCTGCTTGGGCTAGGCATGACCGCCCACGCCACCACCGTCATCGCTGATCCATCTGCCGATAAATCACTACAACCCATTGTTCTGCCTACCGCCAGTGGTGTTGTCTCTGTTAATATTGCTACCCCTAATGACAAGGGTCTGTCTAACAACCATTACAGCCAGTTTGATGTCGGCAGCACAGGCTTGGTTTTAAATAACAACCGTAAAGCGACAAATACCCAAATTGCAGGCTTTGTGGCAGCCAACCCTTTTATGGCTCGTGGCGAAGCTTCTACCATCTTAAACCAAGTCAATTCAAACCATCCAAGCCACTTGGGTGGTTTTATTGAAATTGCAGGACAAAAAGCCGATGTCATCATTGCCAACCCGTCAGGGCTTGTGGTGAATGGTGCTGGCTTTATCAATGCAGGTAATGTCCATCTGGCAGCGGCAAACAGTCAGGTTCATCAAGGGCAGTTGACAGGTTATGAAGTTGGTGTAGGTAATATTGCTGTTAATGGCAAATTAAACCTACAAAACACCGATTATGCCGCTTTAATTACCAAAACTGCCCAAATCAATGATGAGATTTATGCAGGTAATGTATTAGATGTTATTCTAGGTGAAAACCAAGTCAGTCTTCAAAATGGTGATTTTACCAAGCTTAATGCCACTAATAAACAAACCAGTGTATCATCCGCCAGTCAAACCACCAATAAAGAACAGAGGGGCGTTGCCCTAGACATCTCATCTTTGGGCGGTATGTATGCTGGTAAAATCCATCTGATTGGTACAGATAAAGGCTTTGGGGTCAATAACCAAGGGGGCATCACAGCAAATGGCAAAGGCGTACAGGTAGGCACTGGCACACTGACCCTAGATGCTCAAGGCAATCTTATTAATACTGGCATACTGTCTGCCAAAGACAAACTTGCCGTTAGCACCCATAATCATTCTGTCCAAAACGATGGCACGCTACTGAGTGAACAAGCTGACATCACCATCAATACAAAAGACCTTGAGAGCGCAGGCACCATCCACAGCACTCAGACCACCGCTATTGATGCTGCCGATACTTTAAACAATCAAGGCAGCATTTATGGTGGTGTTTTACAAATCACCACTGGTAAGCTTGATAACACAGGCAAACTTATTCAAACAGGCACAGGCAGCCTTCACATCAGCACAGACACCCTAACCAACAGCAATAAAGCCGTCATCGGTCAAAGTCTGTATGAGCAAACCACCCTTGATGCACCAAGCACGCCCAGCAGCGATCAAAGTGCTGGTACTATTGGTAGTGATTCTAAAGACAATACAACAGCCAACACTGCCAACTCATCAAACACTGTCACACCTGCAACCACAGACACAGCTCAGTCCATCCCAGTACCAAGTGCTGATGGTTTTATCACAGCCAAATCTTTGACCAATACAAACGATGAAGCACTCATCACAGCCACAGGCGACATTAGTATCACCGCCAATCAGACAAAGAACACCCATCAAGCATCCATTGATGCACAAACCTTAAACACCAAGACTCTTGCCAACACCGACAGTAAAATCGCTTTAGGTGACATTAACTGGCAATTAACCAGCTTTGACAACAGCAAAGGCGATATTAGTGCCAAAGATGGTATGGTGATTGACAGTGAATCTACCATCATTAACGCAGAGGGTAGTTTGACAAGCGGCGGTGATATGACACTTATCGCCAAAGACAACATCATCAATCAAGGTGGTAGTATCACTGCAAGAGAGCAAGCAGACATTGCTGCCAAAGAATTACAAAACGGCGGCAGCATCACGGCTGACACGCTGACCATCACCCAAGAAGTGGGCTACACTCATACGGATGATGACAAGCTCATTGCAAACAATCTTACGCTAACCACCGCTGGCAAGCTGGTAAACCAAAGCCAACTGACTGCCAATCAAGATTTGACACTGAATGCCAGTCACATTGACAATGCCCAAACAGGCAGTATGACAAGCGGTCATCTTGCACAGATAACCAGTCAAACTAACATCACAAACCAAGGCTTGATCAACAGTGAAAACACACGCATCAAAGCCAAAAACACCATCGATAACTTGGCTGGTGGCCGTATCTATGGCACACACCTTGCCATTACTGCCGACACCCTAAACAACACCCCAGCCAAAGCCAGTGATACCGACAGCCATCACACCGCCCCTGTGATTGCAGCCAGAGAGCGTCTGGATATTGGTGTTAACACATTAAACAACAACCCCAACCCTGACAGAGCGGGCAAATTTAACGAAAACTTCGACAGTCAAGCCTTAATCACAAGCCTAGGCAGCCTGCACATCGGCGGCAGTCTTGATGACAAGCATCAAGCTGCAGGCAAAGCACAGACGGTTGTTAACAAAGGAGCGACCATCGAATCTGGTGGGGAGATGGTGGTTAATACCAAAACCTTATTAAACACCAATGCTGACTTTAAAAAGCATAAGGTTGAAGTGGTAGAAGAATCCGTTCGTGGGCAAACGCTGTACCGCAACCGTGAGCAATCAGGGGCAGCTCCTGTCATTCAAAAAAGCACCAATACTGATGATTTGGGCAATAAACCCATGGCAGGATTGTTTGACTGCCCAGAGGGTAGCGACTGCATCATCAACTACGGCAATGATTCTGCCATCTGGTCGTACTTTAAAATTGAGCCACCCAAAGAGTCTATCCCAAGCATTAAAGCTCAAGATCTGTTAGATGAGCCTGATCTGCCAGAAAATGAAACCGCCGAAAGTTGTGCGCTGGCAGAAGCAAGCAACCAAGCTTGCACACAGTATAATGAAGCATTGGTCAATTATACCAAGGTCATGGGTCCTTTATTAAAATGGGAAGAGGATAATGCTGCATCCATCGAAGCGCTAAATTCAGCGATTCGAGAGTATAACCGTCAGTTCGTCAAAGACAAAAGCGATGTGGATTTGGCATTAAACATCTACACCACCGATGAAGCGTATTTGGGTCCAACCAGTAAAAAAGGTGCACCGACTGGTGCTTTATATGTCAAACAAGCAAACGGAAGCGACCAACGCGTTGGTGAAGAGATTGATGAGATCACTGTTGACTTTGTGGTCTATGAGGATAAAACCCTCACCTCTGACCCTGCTCGTATGGTGGCAGGTAATGATCTTATCATTCATGGCGATACCTTAATTAATGATAAAAGCCAGATAACTGCAGGTCATGGCTTTGCTGTCATTGGCGATACTGTCATGCAAACACCTGACAATGGCCTGTATGGTGAAAAAACCAAAGTCACGGAAAATGGTCGATATGTCAGCCGCACGGTTGAGTCATCTGCTGCAGGTCGCAGACATAAGCGTGTGGATATCGGCAGCGGCAGCTTTGTACAATCCTTTGCACCACTAGCAACTTACGAGCTCCCCATCCTAAATGCCACCATCAATACCACGCCAAGCAGCACAGGTATTGATAAACCAGCCACAGGCAATGATGCCTCTACCATCATCAAGGATGTGGGTGATGACACCATCACCTTACCAACTTCAGCCCTATACATCATCAACGCTGACGACCCAAATCAACCACTGGTTCAAACCGATGCCGCCTTCACCGATTACAAACAGTGGCTTGGTTCTGATTATATGCTAAAAGCACTACAATCAGACCCAAACCATATCCACAAACGCCTCTCTGATGGCTATGGCGAGCAACAGCGCATCAAAGATCAGTATTATCTACTGACAGGCAGACACATCAACACCGATTACCGCAGTAACGAAGAAGCCTTTAAACAGTTGATGGATAATGGCATCACTCATGCCAAACAGTTCGGCTACACACTTGGCACGGCACTCACGCCCGAGCAGATGGCAAATCTTACCACAGACATCGTCTGGTTGGTCAAACAGTCCATTACCTACACCATCAAAGACAAAGATGGCAATACCATCACCAAAACAGAAGAAGTGTTGGTGCCTAAGCTGTATCTGCGTTCTGCCAACATCGCCACAGGTGCGCTTACCCCTGATGGTAGATACAGTGCTGTCTCTGCCAGAAGCGTCAACATGCAGCTGACTGGCAACTTGGATAACAATGGTAATGTCATTGCCAAAGACACCATGAGCATCAAAGCAAATAATGTCAATAATACAGGCACCATTTATGGTAACTTTGTCGCTGTCACAGCAGATAACACCATTGCCAATCATGGCACCATGTATGCAAACAGTGCCATGAGTCTAGATGCAGGCAACCAAATCATCAACCAAAGTCTAACCACCACCCAAACAAACACACAAGGACAAAGTCACTCATCCAACACCGCCACCACACGCATCGCCACCATCAGTGTTGGTGAGGGCTTAAAAGACAAAACTGATGAAAACGGCGAACCATTAACCACCCTAAGTCTGCGTGGCAATCAGATCATCTATCAAGGTGCCACATCAGACAACGCAGGCGGCAATACCCAAATGACCGCCAAAAACGGCATTGACATCGGCACTGTTACCGTAAGCAATCACATCAGTGCGGTGGCAGATGACAATAATTACTTTAAGTACAGTCAAACTACCGATGTGGGTTCAAATATCACAAGTGCTGGTAACACCATCATCAGAACCACAGGTGAGTATGCAGACATTAACATCCAAGGCTCAAGCGTACAGTCGGAAGGTGTGACTGCTGTTAAGGCGACCGGTGATGTACGCATGGGTGAAGGTCGGCAAACACAGAGTGTAGAGAGTGAAAGTTTACACACCAATCGCCGCTTAACGGGCAGTAAAACCGAGCGGTCTAGCTTTGAGCAGCACAGCAGCACCAGCATAAAAAATCAGGTGGGCGGCAATCAAGTAGTCATCAGCGGTGTCAATACTACTTTGATGGCAACTGAAGTATTAGCGGATGGCGATATTCTTGTTAAAGCCGACAAACAGCTTAGCATTGGCTCTACCGCAGACAGTCTAAGTAGCCACAGTAGCGAGCAAACCACCAAAAAAGGCATATTTACCACCGCACCCGCCTCAGTGACCCTAGGCAAACAGCACACTCGTCAAGAAAACAGCCATGAGCAAGTCACCTACACAGGCTCATTGGTGGGTACAACAGGGGGTAACATCCGCCTTGAAGCAGGTGACGGGGTGGATGTCATTAACAGCGACATCATCGCTCAAAAAGATGAGACAGATGCCAATACAGGCAATATCTTATTTAAAGCACAAGCTGTCAATATCACAAGCCAAAACATCCAATCCAGCAATGAATCACACTTCTTACAAAAAACCACAGGGGTGACTGCCGGTGTTTCAAGCAGTGTTGTGAGTGATGTACAAAGCATTGAAAGCTTAAAAGACGCTGCCCAAGACACCGACTCTCGCCGTGCTAAGCTCATGGGGACTTTAGCAGCTGCATCTAAAATACGCACCCTTAATCAAAACTTGCAAGACGGCAAACTAGGCTCTGTCAGAGCCCAAGCTACCATCGGCAGTCAAAGCACCAAAAGCGACAGCCACAGCCATCAAGAGACCAATGACGCTGCCAACATTCATGCAGATGGCAATCTCATCTTTGATGTGTCAGGCAAAGGCGCTGACAGCACACTCACCATCACAGGTTCAAACATCACAGCTCAAGAAAACCTATACAACCGTGTTGAGGGCGATGTCATCTATCAAGCCTCAACCCAGACCAGCACCCAAGACAGCCAAAACAGCAGTAAAGGATGGGGAGCAGGTGTCTATGCCTCTGCCAATCTTGGCACCGATGGACTAAGCTCAAACTCCGCTGGCTTTACCGCTAATGCCAATAGAGCAAAAGGCAGTAGCCAAGAGATTGCCACAACCCACACCAATACCCAAGTCACTGTTGGCGGTACAACCGTCAATGACATTGGTGGCAGTCTTATCCTAGATGGTGCCAATCTTGATACCACATATCTAACAGGCACAGTAGGCGGTGATCTGATCGTCAAAAGCCGTCAAGACAGCTACCAATACACCCATGACCAAAAACAAATGGGCGGCAGTCTTGATGTCAGCTTCCAAGGCGTACCACAATCTGCCAGTATCAATGGCGGTAAAACAGACATAGACGCAAGCTATAAACAAGTCACCCACCAATCAGGCATCAAAACCAAAGAGTCCACCCTGTCTGTACAAGGGATGGGTAAATTCACAGGCGGCTATCTCATCACCGATGCAGGTAAAAACCAAACCCAGTTTGCCCAAGGTATCCAAACCCAAGACATTGAAAATCACCTAAGCTATGAAGGTGATGCCATCAGTGTCGGCATTGGTATCGGTGCAGACACCAGCAGTCCAGATGGCAAAGCAAAACCTGCCCTACAAGGCTTAGGCTATGGTACAATAGACCCAGTTAATAAAACTAGCACCACCCACTCTGCCATCACAGATCAGGCAGGGCTCTCCCACATCAACACGGAGAACTTCAACCGACAAGAAGTGCAAGATGAGCTAAATCAAATCATTACCAATGACTTTGATAAGGAGCAGGCGGCCAAAGAGTTAAATGCTCAGACAGTCATTACCACAGAGTTTGGGAGGGAAATACCTAAACAAATCGGCGATTATGCCCAAGACAAAGAGCTTGAACTACTGGCACAAGGCAATATTGAAGAAGCCAAAAAATGGGCAGAGGGTGGGATTTACCGTGTGGCATTGCATACTGCTGCAGGGCTGCTGGCAACTGGGACGATAGAGGGTACGCTTAGCACAGGAGCAGTAGCAAGTATTGCCCCCACATTTAACAAGCTACAAGCCAAACTGACAGAAAAACTCACTGAACAAGGTTTGGATGAAGACACTGCTAAAAATATCAGCAACTCTGCACTAACCCTTCTCATCATGGGAGTGGGTGCAAGCACAGGGCTTGATACCAGTAGCACAGCTTATGCGGTGAATACGGATGTGAATAATAGGCAGTTGCATCCAACTGAAAAGGAGTTGGCAAAATCTCTCTTTGAAAAAGCCAAACGAGAAGGATTAAAAACCGCTGATGGTGAGGAATATACATTGGAGCAATTTGAAGATGCTTTAAGGTTGGCAAATCATAGGGGTTATGGTGAAACTTATATGAGCAATATTCATGAAAGTTATTTTCAGTCTGGCAGGGGGGCAGCAAAGGTTATAATTTCTGCTGACAATGAAGATTTATTGGAAGATTTTGATTTGAAGAATCCTTATCGCAAATGGAGCCTGTTAAACCAATCCACCAAAGATGGTGTTACCACTTTTAATCTTATACAAAATTTGGGTAGTCTACACAAACCTGATGAAAATTTAATACGCTTTATCAAAGTCAATGATATACAAAATGATTATAGCTGGACAGATGGCTGGGTTCAGCCTTATAGACCAACGGTAGTCAATACATATGTCCCAAATAAAATACAAGCACCAATTTATCCAGAATATGCTAAAGATGCAAATAATGCAATGGTGATGAATCCTGATAATCCTATGATAGTTTCCTGCGCCATTCATAATACTAGGTATTGCAGAGAGATGAATCAAAAAGGAATGGAAGGTCTATCAAACACTTCTCATTTTATGCCTGGTATCATGAGCATCCCATTAAGAATAGTGACGGAGCCATTGGCTATCGCAACGAAAATAGAAAACGAAGGTTTTGGTAAAACTGTGGTTGGTCTCGGTGTGTCTGCAGCAACCGAAAGAGTGGTAAGAACTCCACAAACTTCAGCCATTGTTGATCAGATTGGTACGAATGATGCGATTACTAATGCGATATATGATAGCTGTATATCTCAAAATGTTAGAGGGGAACAGAAACATGAGTGTAAATAAAATCCTTATTGCTGCTCCTTTTGCTATAAGCATCATTGTATCAATTGAGTTAGATAAGAAATACTATTTTGATTTTTATGAATTTTTTATATTTTTATTTGTTTCATTGATGGTTTTTGTGAATATTTATGACTATGTTAATGGCAGGGATTTTTGGTCATTTGGAAATAAGCTAAAATCAAATGATAGCAAGCTATCAAGATTTTATTGGTTTTCTTTGATAATTATAGTTTATGCATTGGGTGTTTTTTATTTTTTATTTGAGGTTTAGCCCGTAGGCTTAGGTTAGCGACAGCGTAACCCAGCTCGTAGGTTGGGTTGAACGAATGTGAAACCCAACATTTTCAGATGCAACCCATTGAATTGTTTGATTTTGATTTGCTAAACCTCCAAATCCCAAAATCCATTAACCACAACCCCAAAAGACCCAAACCCATGACCCATACCACCTACCCATCTTACCGTATACCAGCCCTGCCAACACGACCGGCATTGGCTGTCTCTTTGACTTTGTGCTGTTCAGCTTATGCCAATACTTCTGCTGAACAGATTACCCATCAACAAATCTTGCTTAATGAACAAAGACAGGCGGTGCTTAATCAATCATTGATAACTAGCCCTAGCGTACAAGTTGATGTGCCTGCCTTTGACCCTGTTGCCAAGATGGACTCTGTTCACACTGACAATCAAGACAGACACAATGATTTGCCTTGCTTTGTTATCAATCAAATCGCTTATGCACCGCTTGATACTGCTGCTACTGGTGGCGTGGATTTGAATCAATTCGCCTTTGCTCTTACGCCCTTAACCCATGGCAAGCGTAGTGTACTGGGTCAATGCCTAAATATCAATGACATTCATCGCATAACTCGTGATGTACAAAACCGCTTGATTGAGCGTGGCTTTGCCACCACCAGAGTCTTTATCGGTGATCAAAACTTATCTGACGGTCAGCTTGTCTTGACTGTCGTGCCAGGTGTTATTGGACAGATTAAGGCAGATACTCTAAATAGTCCCAAACCTATTTATACAGTTTATACAAACCCCACAGGACTGCCTGCCAATTTTAAGACTGCTTTGCCTTTTAAAGCTTACGATGTACTAAACATCAGACAGCTTGAAACCGCCCTTGAAAACCTCAAACGAGTGCCAAGCTCTGATGCTGATTTTGCCATCATGCCAAGTGAGACTGGTAAGGTGGGAGCAAGTGATGTACTCATCAAATACGCTGCATCCAGAAAAGTGCGAGGCAGTCTTAGCCTTGATGATTCAGGGTCAAAAACCACAGGCAAATATCAAGGCAGTGCTACCCTAAGCTTTGATAATCCCACTTGGCATAATGACTTACTCTACTTAACCTACAGCCGTGATTTGGGCAATCGCATCAATAAAGACGAATATACCAATAAGACTGATAAAGGCGGCAGTAAAAACTATGGACTAGGCTATGTCCTACCCATTAAAAACACCGTCTTTAATGCCAATGCAAGTCATTACACCTATCATCAAACCGTGGCAGGGGTGAATCAAGATTATATATACAGCGGTGATTCTGATAACATCAGTCTAAATGCCAGTCACTTGGTACATCGAGATGCCAAGAGCAAAACATGGCTCAATGCAGGTGGTTTCACCAAATCACAAAAAAGCTATATTGACGACACCCAAATCGATGTACAGCGTCGCAAAATCTCAGGCTGGACGGCAGGCATTCGCCATGAGACACGCCTAGGACAAAGTCAGCTAAATACAGATGTCAGCATACAACGAGGTACAGGGGCATTTAATGCCTTGACACCACCTGAGAGTCTGTTTAACGAAGGCACGGCACGCACACCGATTTATAAGCTCAATCTAAACTTTGCCACGCCCATCAAAATGGGTGATAACTACCAAGCAGGTTATCAGGCAAATCTAAAAGCCCAATACACCCAGGAAGCCTTAGTCCCCAGTGAGCGAATGAGCATTGGTGGACGATATAGCGTGCGTGGCTTTGATGGTGAGCGGACACTGTCAGGCGACATCGGAGCAACCCTTCGCCAAGATGTCAGCTTTCCCATCAAACAATCCAATCATAGCCTATATCTGGCTCTAGATGCTGGCAGTATCGCCATGCAAAACAAAGAACAAGACAACCTACTGCTTGGGCATACTCTGGTCGGTGGGGCAATCGGCATCAAAGGACAAATCAAGCCACTACGCCTAAACTACGACTTCTTTGCAGGACATCCTATCAGACAGCCTAAGTATTTTGGTGATAAAGATTGGGTCAGTGGTGTAAGCTTGGGGATGAGTTTTTAAACGCAAGTTGACATCAAAACCATCAGTTAGGCAAATCAGCTTGGCTGGCAATTTTTTTTATTGGGTGGTCAAATGAGGGTGGAATGAGTGGTCTCGTGAAGAGTGGAACAGGTGATCATTTGGAGTGGAATGTGCAATTTATCAGACAAAGAAAGCTGATTTTGTGTTTGGATATTTTTTAAATTATCAAAAATATCATCTTTGGATAATGATAATTCATTGGCAATCACACGCATACTGTCTTTATCCGACAAGCTAAAATCATCTTGATGATGTGTGATTTCTCCTTGAAATAAATCCACGATACTATCAATCGCCTGTTTTTGATAGTCTAAATGATCATATTGAATTTGCATTACCTATTTCCCCCAATAATTAAATGCTCTCAAAATTTAGTCCAGCATCTTTAAATTGTAAAATTACATTGGATTTTTCGCTGTCATTTAAAAATGCTTTGTCCAATACAACGGTTTTGGCAGGTTTTTTGGCAATAATGGCGTTAAACTCATCCTGGGATAATGAATTTAGTACAATGGCGTACGATTTATTTTCACAAGTTAGCCAATAAACGCCATTATCAAATTTAATATCCGCCGTTAATTTTAATCCCATTTTTAATAACAGTTCATAGATAATATCCATCTCATTGGCATTATCTTTTAAGGGGTCAATATACATTTCTAATTGCTTGGCAATATCATCATTGTCAATTTGCCACGCTTTAAAATTGCTATCACTTAATTTAAATACCTTAAATCCTGTATCAAGAGCTTTATCAGGATTTTCGGCTTTGATTTTTACCCCTGCACGGCGAATGCGTTCTTTGGAGATATCGCTAATGGTTTTAAATCCAGCTTTATAGGCTTCGCTTTTTTCATCGGTTAATTCTGGTAATTGCACCATTATAAACTGACGATTACCGCCATCTTCTGAGTTTAATTGCATGACAGCGTGGGCGGTGGTTGCCGAACCTGCGAAAAAGTCTAGGATAATGGAATTTTTGTTGGTTGATATTCCTAATAAATGAATAATCAATTTTGCAGTTTTTGGAAAACTAAAATAACTAATATTATCAAATAGTTCTTTTAGTTCAATTTTTCCATTTTGAGTACGGCCAAAACGAGTATCTACTAATAAATTTCTAGGTTTCGCCCCTAATTTTTCATAACTTTTAGTATAAACATAGCCATTCTTAAATACCAATTCATTATATCTTTCTTTTACTAATTGTTCAGACCATCTCCAACGAGCAGTAGGATTATCTGGATTTGGCTGTTCAACTGTATATATTGTTCCATCAGGTGCTGTGATTGGATAGTCTAAACTTTTGATATACCCCAATGCTTTTTTATCTAATCTATCTAGAGCATATTTTCCAAACTCATCTTCATATTGATAGTTTGTTGCGGTTTCAGCTTTCAAATCATCAAACAATTCAAATTGATTGGCATCTTTAGCATAAACCATTACATACTCATAATCCGATGAAAAGAATTTTGCATCATTTCCACCGCCATTTTTACTTTTCCAAATTAAACAATCAACAAAATTCTCTCCCCCAAAAATCTCATCACACAACAACTTTAATTGAGCCTGTTCATTATCATCAATACTAATAAAAATCACGCCATCATCAGAAAGCAAAGTATGAGCCAAATGCAAACGGGGCAACATCATATTAAGCCAATTAGAATGATAATGCCCATTGTCTTTGCTGTTCTTTTTAAAAGATTTTAATAATTCGCCATTGATATTTCTATCGCCTGTGGCAATTTCATACTCTTTTTTGCTTTGGCTAAAATCATCGTGATAAATAAAGTCATTGCCCGTATTATAAGGCGGGTCAATGTATATCATTTTGATTTTGCCTGCATAAGATTTTTGTAATATTTTTAGGGCTTCTAAATTATCACTTTCAATAAAAATGTTTTGTGTGGTATCAAAATCCACACTCTCGGCAGGGCAAGCAATGAGCGTGTTATTGGTAGGGGCTTGTAGGGCTTGATAAGCGGTTGATTTTCCTGCCCAATTTAAGCCATAGCGTTCGTTTTGGGCAAAATGGTCGCCCAGTAGGGTTTTGAGTTTTTCTAGATCTAGGGTATTTTCGGAAAATATTTCGGGTAAGATTTGGCGAAGTTTGGCTAATTTTTCACCAAAAAAGTCAGTATTATGGGCAGTTTTTAGGCTGTTGGTTGGTTGGTTGGTTGGTTGGTTGGTTGGTTGGTTGGTTGGTTGGTTGGTTGGTTGGTTGGTTGGTTCATTTTGCGATTTTCCATAGCAAGTGTCAAGTAAAATTTTTTATTTTAACAAATTGTTTGATAAACATAAAGCCAGTTTTTGGCAAAAAATAAAGGCGCACCATTTAGCACGCCTTTATTTTTAAATGACAATTAACGCCTAGCCACGCACTGCTTTCACCGCTTCCGCTACCGCTTTTTTAAAGCGAGTGATGACCTCTTGGCACTCGTCCGTAGTAATGGTAATCGGACACAGCAAACGCACCACCGTACCGCCACGACCACCACGCTCTAACAGCAGCTTATTATCAAAGCACGCTTTTTGAATGGCAACGGCAAGCTCCGCGTCGGCAGGGTGTGAACCGATTTGGTCTTTTGGCTGACGCTCATCGACAATCTCGATGCCCGTCATCAGACCACGCCCACGCACATGACCGATACAGCCGAATTCTTGTGCAATTTTACGCAGCTCATCACGCAAAAACTCGCCTTGAATGCGTGAGTTTTCGGTTAGGTTATTATTGCTGATTTCGTTCAAGACATTGTAGCCTGCCGCCATGGCAAGCTGATTGCCACGGAAAGTGCCTGTGTGTCCTGCTGGCGCCCAAGCGTCAAATTTTTTGTTAATCGCCAATACGCAAAGTGGCAAACCGCCGCCCACCGCCTTAGACATGACGACCACATCAGGGACAATCTCGGCGTGTTCAAAGGCAAACATCTTGCCAGAGCGAGCAAAGCCAGCCTGTACTTCGTCTAGGATAAGCACGATGTCATGTTTGGCGGTAACTTCACGGATTTTTTGGAGCCATTTTTTGGGCGCAGGGACAACACCGCCTTCACCTTGAATGGCTTCTAGGATAACGGCAGCGGGTTTTACCACACCACTTTCGACATCCTCGATGAAGTTTTCAAAATAATAAGTCAAAGCGTCCACGCCCGCCTCACCGCCAAGCCCAAGTGGGCAACGGTATTCGTGCGGATATGGCATGAACTGCACGCCCGCCATCAGGTTGCCGACCTTTTCTTTGGCGGACAAATTGCCTGTCATCGCAAGCGAACCGTGCGTCATGCCGTGATAGCCGCCAGAGAATGCGATGACATTGTCGCGCCCTGTGTAGGTTTTGGCAAGCTTGATGGCAGCTTCTGTACCGTCCGCACCCGTTGGGCCGCAGAATTGTAGGACAAAATCTTTTGGAAAAAATGACAACAATTTTTCGGTAAATGCGTCTTTAATCGGCGTGGTAATGTCAAGGGTATGCAGTGGCAAACCGCTTTCTAGCACGTCTTTAATGGCGTTGATTGTGGCAGGGTGATTGTGTCCTAGGGCAAGTGTGCCTGCGCCAGCTAAGCAGTCAAGGTATTCATTACCCTCAACATCTGTTACCCAGCACCCTTGTGCTTTGGCGATGGCTAGTGGAAGTTTACGGGGGTAACTACGGACATTGGATTCCATCTCGTTTTGACGAGTCAGATAATATTCGTTGGTGGCGCCGTCTTTGGCGGCAACAGGGGTGTGATTTACAGAATGAACGCTCATATCGGATTACCATCTCAGATAAGGGTTAAAAGAAAAACCTATGAATACGCCATCAATTTTATCACTCAATCATGAACATTTGATGACCATATCCCTAAACCCAAACCCAATTTCACTAAAAAGCGGTCAAATTTGGGTTTAACAAGGTTCGGCGACGTTCGGCGTGTAAGTCAATCGGCAAGGTAGGATAAAAGTTGAAAAATGCCAAATTGCACACCTAATTTAACAAGAGCGGGTGAATTTAAAATCATCAAAATCACCCAACCGCTTGTACGGCAATAACACTTTTTTTAATTTTATGACAAATATCGTCAAGAGAAATTTAAAAAGTAGCAAATTATAACACACAGGGGGGATTTGGCAAGCCTTTTATGACAAAAGCATCAAATTTTTAGATGATACAAATAAAAACAAGCATCCGATTTGTCGAATGCTTGTTTTTTCTTAGTCAATGACGCCAATTAAGCAAGCTGTGCCACGCTGATCTTGTCAGACTTGGCGGTGTACTCGCTCATTTGATCGAAGTTTAGGTAATTATAAACTTCTGCTTCCATCGAAGACAGCTTACCTGCGTATGCCATGTACTCTTCAACGGTAGGCAGTTTACCAAGTACAGACGCCACAGAGGCAAGCTCAGCTGAGGCTAGGTACACATTAGCACCTTGACCCAGACGGTTCGGGAAGTTACGAGTAGAGGTGGATACTGCCGTTGAGTTTGGTGCGATACGCGCTTGGTTACCCATGCACAGCGAGCAGCCTGGCATCTCGGTACGAGCACCTGCTTGGGCGTAGGTGTTGTAATAACCTTCGTCCATCAGCTGCTTTTCGTCCATCTTGGTCGGCGGTGCGATCCACAGACGCGTGGTCAAGCTACCAGCTGGCACATCTTTAAGCAGTTTACCTGCCGCACGGAAATGCCCAATGTTGGTCATGCACGAACCGATAAACACTTCGTCAATCTTGTCGCCAGCGACTTCTGACAGCAGCTTAGCATCGTCTGGGTCGTTCGGGCAGCATAGGATTGGCTCTTTGATGTCTGCCAAGTCAATCTCATACACTTTAGTGTATTCAGCATCGGCATCAGCTTTCAATAGTGATGGATTGTCCAGCCATTTTTGCATATTTTCAGCACGGCGAGCCAGCGTACGAGCATCGCCATAGCCTTCGGCAATCATCCATTTTAGCATGACGATGTTAGAACGCAGGTATTCGGCAACTTTCTCTTCTGAAACGGTAATCGCACAACCTGCTGCCGAGCGTTCGGCAGACGCATCAGACAATTCAAACGCTTGCTCAACGGTCAAGTCATTTTCCATTTCGGTCAAGTCAATCTCTAAGATACGACCAGAGAAGATATTTTTCTTACCCTTTTTCTCCACAGTCAAGTCGCCTGCTTGAATGGCATAGTAAGGAATGGCGTGTACTAGGTCACGAAGTGTGATGCCAGGCTGCATTTTGCCTTTGAACTTCACAAGCACCGACTCAGGCATGTCCAGTGGCATCACACCAGTTGCCGCAGCGAACGCCACAAGACCCGAACCTGCTGGGAATGAGATACCAATCGGGAAACGGGTGTGCGAGTCGCCACCAGTACCTACGGTGTCAGGCAGTAGCATGCGGTTTAGCCATGAGTGAATCACACCATCCCCTGGACGTAAGCTCACACCGCCACGGTTCATGATAAAGTCAGGCAAGGTGTGGTGCGTAACAACATCAATTGGCTTCGGATACGCTGCGGTATGGCAGAACGACTGCATCACAAGGTCGGATGAGAAGCCTAAGCACGCCAAGTCTTTTAGTTCATCACGAGTCATCGGACCTGTGGTGTCCTGACTGCCCACGGTGGTCATCTTAGGTTCGCAGTAGGTACCTGGGCGAATGCCTTGACCTTCTGGCAGACCACACGCACGACCGACCATCTTTTGAGCTAGCGTGAAGCCTTTGCCAGTGTCGGCAGGTTGCTCTGGAGTACGGAACAAGGTAGAAGCAGGCAAGCCTAGAGACTCACGAGCCTTACCAGTCAAGTTACGACCGATGATTAGGTTGATACGACCGCCAGCACGCACTTCGTCTAGTAGCACTGGGGTTTTTAGTTGGCTTTGGGCAATTTGATTGCCGTCTTTGAATGCAGTAACAGTTGCGGTGGCGTGGTCGATTTTTAGGGTAACTTCATCGCCCATGTTCATGTCAGTGACATCGATCTCGACAGGCAGCGCACCTGCGTCTTCCATAGTATTAAAGAAAATCGGTGCGATTTTGCCGCCCAGGCAGACGCCGCCGTCTTTTTTGTTTGGGATGTGTGGAATGTCATCACCAAAGAACCACAGCACTGAGTTGGTCGCTGATTTACGGCTAGAACCTGTACCCACGACATCACCGACATAGGCGACAGGATTGCCCTTAGCAATCAATTCTTTGATTTGGCTTAGAGGACCCACTTCGCCATTTTTTTCTGGGCGGATGCCATCACGCTCATTTTTTAGCATGGCGTTGGCGTGTAGTGGAATGTCAGGACGGCTCCACGCATCTTGGGCTGGCGATAGGTCGTCTGTGTTGGTCTCGCCTGTTACCTTAAATACAGTAATGGTCATCTCGGTGGGGACTTCTGGGCGATTTGTGAACCACTCGCCTTCCGCCCAAGACTGCAGTACCGCTTTGGCGTTGGCGTTACCTGCTTTGGCTTTGTCTTCGACATCATGGAAGGCATCAAATACAAGCAAAGTCTTTTTCAAAGCTTCTGCTGCCAAACCGCCAAGCTTCGCATCATCCAGCAAATCAACCAACGGCGCCACATTGTAGCCGCCCAGCATCGTGCCAAGCAGATAGACAGCACGCTCTTTATTGACCAGTGGAGAATTCGCCTTACCTTTTGCGATGGCATTTAAAAAAGCAGCTTTCACATAAGCGGCTTGGTCCACACCTGCTGGCACACGATTTTCTAACAAATCAACCAGATAAGCTTCCTCGCCTGCTGGTGGGTTTTTTAATAATTCGACCAAATCGGCAGTTTGGGCATCGGTCAATGGCTGAGGTGGCACACCCAGTGCTTCACGCTCGGCAACATGTTTTCTGTATTCGGCTAACATTTGGGACATGGCTTTTTCCTTTTTAAAGTTGAGTCATAAGTGCTTGACCGCGCATTCATAACAGCATGGCGACCAAGTGCCTAGACAGTGATACAGTGATGATGTAGGAATTACCCTACTTTTAGTCTTACATATCATAGCGTAAATTTGCCATCAATTCAAAAAAATTATTCACCATAACCAACATTTATTTAAAAAATACCCTAAATCCAGCCAAGCTTGGCGGCGGTATCATAGATGATTTTGATGGCAATGAGCGTCAAACTCCAAGGCAGCAGCGCTTTGAGCCAGTGGGTAGGAATGATGTGTCTTAGCCTTACGCCCACCCAAGACCCCAGCGTGGCAAACACCACCATCATCACAATCACCCGCCAATGCGCCAAAAACGAAAAACCCAAAACACCATAAACAATGAGCTTGGTGCTGTGAATGATGGTCGCCATCAGTGCGCCTGTGGTGACGACGGTGTTGTTATTGTCGTATTTTTTGTTGAGCAGTGCGATGCTCATGGGTCCTGACACCCCCACAAATAAGCCTGTGCCGATCTGGATAAAAGCAATGGTATAAAAATTATTGGCTCTTTTGATCAGTCTATCAAAGGTCTTTGACCACTGCATCAGCAAAATATAAATGCCGATGAACAGCGGAATCAGCTCCAAAGACACAAAGCGCACCGCCACACCAAAGACGATGGCGCCGCACACCGCCCCAATCAAAAACTCCTTCATATAATCCAAGCGCAAATCTTGCCGCCCAAACCACACACGGCTGGCGTTACTGGCAAGCTGACTTGCGCCATGCACAGGAATGATGATGCTTGCCGCCATGAACATCGGCATAAGCCCGATCAAAACAATGCCGCCGCCAACGCCTGTGATGGCAGTGACGCCCGAGGTGATGAAATTGATGACCGAAAGAGCGATGTCATTGAAAAGCTGCGTATTCATGGTTAAAATTTAAAGTGTATTCGCTTAAAATCCCAGCTGAGTGTCGGTATGATTGGTTTTTGATGCATACCACTCTCGGCTGACTTGTCGTATTTTATCATCAATGTTAGGACTTGGGATTAAAAAGTGCAAAATTGATGAAATTGTCATATTGACTAGAAAACAGTGCAAGAATAAGAAAAGCTGCAACCGACCTTATGTTGATTGCAGCTTTTGGATTAAGCAACTTGATTTCTTCTGGATTTGATTGCACGATAAATCGGCAATAGCACCATAAAGATCGCCAACAACCAAAGAACAATGGTAATCGGACTGCCCCACAAGATACCGAGCTCACCACCTGAGATGGATAAAGCACGGCGAAGGTTAGACTCCATCAAATGACCAAGCACATAACCCAAGATCAGCGCTGACAATGGGAAATGCAGCTTACGCAAAAAGTAACCAAAGAAACCCAATCCCACCATCAAGATCAAATCAAAAGTGGTGCTGTGGATAGAGTACACACCCACAAAGCTTGCTGCGGCGATGGCTGGAATCAAGATGTAGTTTGGTGTGTTAAGAATTTTTGCAAAAAAGCCTACCAGTGGAATGTTTAGTGCAAGCAAAATCACATTACCCACGAACAAACTGGCAATCAAACCCCATACAATGTCAGGCTGTTCAGCAAACAGCTGAGGACCTGGCGTGATGTTATATAAAGTCAATGCGCCCATCATGACCGCTGTCGTACCCGAACCCGGCACGCCAAGCGTCAGCATCGGAATGAATGAACCACAAGCTGAGGCGTTATTTGCAGCCTCAGGTGCTGCGATACCACGCAGGTCACCCTCACCAAATTTACCTGTTTTACCTGCAATTTTGCGTTCATTAGAATAAGTCATGGCAGAAGCGATGGTAGCACCAGCACCTGGCAAAATCCCCACCACAAACCCTGTCAGACCACTTCGGATGATTGCCCCAAACGCAGACATGAACTCTTTAAAACTCACCAGACTTCTTTTGCCCTGCTCCAACGCCTTTTGTCCAACACTGGTTTGCTCGAGCATGATTAAAATCTCGCTCACACTAAAAAAGCCAATGACAATCGTGGTAAAAGCGATGCCATCGGATAAGCTGACCGAATCAAAAGTAAAACGATACACGCCTGTCACCGCGTCCACGCCCACCGTCGCCAAAGTCAAACCAATCAGCGCAGCAACCGCAGTCTTGATTGGCGCATCACCCACCAATCCACTTAAGCAAGTCAAGGCAAAGACCATGAGCGCAAAGTATTCAGCAGGACCAAATGAAATCGCCCATTTCGCCAACAATGGCGCAAACAACACCACGCCAATCGTCGCCAAAATCGAGCCGATGAACGAGCTGAATGCCGATAATGACAAGGCAATGCCCGCCTTGCCTTGCTTGGCAAGCGGATAGCCATCCAGTGTTGACATGATGGCTGCCGCATCACCCGGCACATTGATCAAAATCGCTGAAATGCGCCCACCGTACTCACAGCCCAAATATACCGCCGCTAACAAAATCAAAGCAGACTCAGGTGGTAAGCCAAATGCATAGGCGATCGGCAACAAAATCGCCACACCGTTAATTGGTCCTAGACCTGGCAACATACCTACGATCGTACCAATAAACGCCCCAATCAACGCAATCATCAGATTCTTTGGGGTCATGGCAATGGCAAAGCCATGCATCAAAAATTCAAAAGTTTCCATTAAAACCCCTACAAACCAATGACAGACAGCAGACCAGACGGCAAAGTGACATCCAGCGCTTTTTCAAATAGTAGATAAGTCAATATCGCCATAATCACAGAAGCGATTGCTGTTGGTATTTTTTTGCCATCAAACAACAACCCCACAGCAAATGCCATTAAGCTGGTGCTGATCACATAGCCTAAGATTTCAAACAAAATACCGTACAACAATAGCGCAAGACCACAAAGAACAAGGTTTTTGACAACAGGCTTACTCCACCCATAGTCAATCACATCCATGAATCTGGCAGGACGGAACGCCAGTGTCGCCGTACCAATCGCCATCAAAATCAATAGCAACATCGGATAAGGGCGAGGACCGATGGGGTCGTAAGCAATGGGAGCGGTATAGCCCCATGCCATCACCATCATCATGATGGATACGCCAAGCAATATCGCTGAGAATATCCGCTCTACTTTAGTATTCATAAATACTCCAATGAGTGTAAAACGAAGGCTGATGAACCCCATCAGCCTCACAAAACACCGCTATCAAAATTTATTTGGCAGCATTCTCAATCAAATTCATCTCAGCTGAAAGCTGGCGAAGTCTTTCGGTCTCTTTATGGACATACTCGGTCAGCTCATCGCCAGTCATGGCAAATGGGAACAGCTCACGATTGGTGCGAAGCTCAGCAAATTTTGGGTCGGCAAGCATCGAATCGATGTTTTGTTTCCACCATGCATAGCTTTCTGCCGAGACATCAGGACCCATGTAATAACCACGAATGACCGGCCACTCAATGTCATAGCCTTGCTCTTTTGCAGTTGGGATGTCTTTGGCGCTACCTTCTAGGCGCTCTGGGGCAAATACCGCAAGTACTCGCAGCTTGCCTGCTGCCACCTGTGGCATCACCTCAGCCAGACCTGAGCTGACCACTTGGATGTGATTACCCAGCGCTGCGGTTACCGCCTCACCGCCACCTTCCATTGCCACATATGACATATCGCTTGGATTAACACCTGCTGCTTTTGCCAAAAGTGCGGTTTGCAGCCAGTCTTGACCGCCGACGCTACCGCCAGCACCAAAACTTACCTTTTTCGGGTCAGCTTTTAGCGCATTGACAAGATCGCCTAAGTTTTGGTAAGGCGAATTGGCACTGACAGAGACTGCGCCGTAATCCGTACCAACAGCAGCCAGCCATTTGACATCTTTTTCGGTAAATTGTCCAAATTTACCTTGAGACAGATTGAGCAATGAACCTGTTGAAAAAGCGACGATGGCATCGCCATTGGCACGGTCGTTAGCGACGACCTTATTATACGCCACAGCGCCCACGCCACCTGGCATGTAAGTCACACGCATCGGCTTACTTAGCAGATTGGTGTCTTGCAGACCCGACTGAATCAGCTTACAAGTCAAGTCAAAGCCACCGCCTGGCTTGGCAGGTGCGATACATTCAGGACGCTTTGGTTCGCTGGCAGTTGCGGCAGCACCATCGGTGGCGGCTGCTTGATTGGCGGCAGGCTTATCATTACCACAAGCTGCCAACAAAATGGCAGAGCTGATGACCAGTGACTTTGCTAAAAATTTCATAAAAAATCCTTCTAAAAATGACGACAAACACATTTATCATTTATTCATTGATGTGTCTTGACATTATTGGATAATTGCATGGTAAAACACAACTAATTTTTCAGTAAAAACACGCAAAGATAAACAAATGTTTTGATATAGTAGTAAGCTTATAGAAACTTGTCAATACAAAATTTTTCAAATTTACAAAAAAAATTAAGAAACTATTAAGGAATAATTTTCATTTCCATCACTCCCAATCCAACAATAATCAGCGCAAATCCAAAACCCGACTTCTTTTTTTGTATTTTATCCCCATAAAGCGTATAATAAGCAGCATCAACCATTCACACTCCATTCATCATCATATTGATTATTGAAAATTAAAAAATTGGAACTCATATGACTGTCCAAACCTTTACCCCAGAAGCCCGCCCTGCCCCAAAAAAAGCCATTCAGGGCGAAAAATTGCGCGGCTATGACAAAGTTGCCCGCATTCCGATTAAGGTCATTCCAAGCGTCGAGACGCCAAAAAAGCCCGACTGGATTCGTGTCAAATTATCAAGCCCCGCCGAAGTTGAACGCATCAAAGGCACACTGCGTAAGCAAAAGCTCTACACCGTCTGTGAAGAAGCCGCTTGCCCAAATCTACCCCAATGCTTTGGCGATGGCACGGCAACCTTTATGATTATGGGCGACATTTGTACTCGTCGTTGTCCGTTTTGCGAAGTGGCTCACGGCAGACCCAATCCGCTTGATGTGGACGAGCCACGCCATACTGCCGAGACCATTCTTGGCTTGGGGCTAAAATATGCGGTGATTACCAGCGTGGACAGAGACGATTTAAAAGATGGCGGTGCAGGACACTTTGCCGAAGTGATTACCGAGAGCCGTGCTTTGAGTCCAAATTGCCTGATTGAAATCTTAGTGCCTGATTTTCGTGGGCGTGAGCAAGTGGCGCTAGACATTCTGACCGAGACCGCCCCAGATGTCTTTAACCACAACATTGAAACCGTGCCACGCCTGTATAAGGCATTTCGCCCAGGTTCGGACTATCAGCATTCGCTGAATTTACTAAAAGACTACAAGGCACGCCGTCCTGACATCGCCACCAAATGCGGATTTATGGTCGGACTTGGCGAGACCGAAGAAGAAGTCTACGCCCTGCTTGACGACCTAAAAGCGCACGATGTGGATATCATCACGATTGGGCAATATCTTGCCCCAAGTAAAAACCACGCCCCTGTGGATCGCTATGTGCATCCAGATGAGTTTGCTCGCTATACTGAATACGGCAAAAAATTGGGCTTTTTTAACATCTGGGCAAACCCAATGGTACGCTCAAGCTACTTTGCCGACCGTCAATATTATGGCGAAGACTGCCCACCGCCCGTGCGTTCGGCTAAGGCACTTGCCGAAGAGAAATTGGCGAAAGCGGAGAAGGGTGAGAAGACTGGGTGTTTTTGATAATCAAGCAAAAGGGTGTGTTTTACACCCTTTTGCTTGCAACCACCCTAAATCATCAAGAGTAAAATCATCACAAGTTGATCAACCCTAAATATCAGCAAATCAATCATGCAAACCACCAATCACAAAACCTATATCGCAACAACCTATTGTGCAAGAAATCACAAAAACAACATCTCTCTTACCTTATTAGAAGTGGCATTTGATTTATTTGACAAAAATAAACTTTGGGATACGCCTTGTACCATTTGTGGCGGTAAAATAGAGAGTATGTCAAAATCTGATTTTGAAATTACTGATGAACTTTTTAATATTTGGGCAAATAATCCTGATTATCAATTTTCAGAAGGGTTTGATGAAGATTTAGACCTTGCCGAAATGAAGTATTTACCAATGCTTTTAAGGGCGATTGATGATAAAAATTTTCCAAATTCCAAAAAGGCGGTGGTTGTCGGAGCATTGTGTGCATTATGGTATAATAATTATGAATTTCCCAAAAGCGATTATGACACACTAGAACTCAGGCAAATGCGTGAAAATAGCGAAATTTTAAAGCCCATTTTATTAGAAAGAAAAGGCATTATTTTGTATTATAAAGACTTGATGTGGGATTATATCTGGGAAGTGGTTGAAAAATTATTGTAGGCATGGTTGTTCATTTTTATAATTGATGCCACAAGCACCAGAATATACCAACATAAACCCTAACACATCGGTACAAAATTTTGTATAATAATAAAAATTAACAACTGTACACAAAAATGACCCAAACCATTCTTTCATCAAACGGCGTTCATCGCCTACACCACACTTTTTTTATCCCAACAGGCGAAATCCGTGCCACACTTCTTATCGTGCATGGCATGAGCGAACACAGTGGACGCTATGCTGAATTTGCCGAGTTTCTTACCAATCACGGCATTTTGGTGGCGACTTATGATCAGCTCGGACACGGACAGACGGTCAAGGACAAATACGAACTTGGCTTTTTTGACGAAAAACACCCAGTGCAGACGCTGTGTAAAGATGTCATCATCATGGCGGAAAAGACCAAAGAGCTTGCCCCGAATACTCCGCATTTTATCATGGGGCATTCGATGGGGTCGTTTATCACTCGGACGGTGCTGACCCACCACGCCACCAGTTTTGATGGAGTGATTTTGATGGGGACGGGCAATTCGTTTGGCGT
Organism: Moraxella nasibovis; assembly: GCF_029581575.1. NCBI lineage: Bacteria > Pseudomonadati > Pseudomonadota > Gammaproteobacteria > Moraxellales > Moraxellaceae > Moraxella > Moraxella nasibovis. The sequence continues at coordinate 1,576,507 of NZ_CP089975.1, forward strand.
GCTGAGTCGCTTGAGTCTGACCACTTTGGCGATGATGAATCATCTCAACCCCAAACGCCCCAACCTGCCCTTTGCCAGCTTACTTAACCATCATCTGCTGTCACAACTTCGCTCGCCCATCAGTGCATCGCCTTTTGCGTGGCTTGCCGAAAACACCAACAGCATCAAAGCCTTTGAAGCTGACCCTTTGTGCGGTTTTGCGTTTACTAATAATGGCTTTGTCGCCTTGCAAGGTCTTATCAAAAAAGCCACATCGCCCGCATGGTACGCCCACACGCCCAAAGATTTTGGTATTTTGCTTGTCAGTGGCAAGGACGACCCAGTCGGTCGCATGGGGCAAGACATCGCCGATTTGCAAGACGAACTCATCAAACACGGCAAGAGCGTTACCGCCCAACTTTATCCCAATATGCGGCACGAAATTTTGCACGAAACGGACAAAGACAAAGTCCATCAAGACATTTTGGGCTGGTTAAATCATCATATTGGCAAAATTGATTAAAACCATTGGAAATTTTGTGTTAAATCTGTGTTAAAATAGCCAAACCCCTTTAATTTCAATTTTATGATAGGAAAATTTTATGAGCATTGAACAAATCATCGAGACCGCCTTTGAAAACCGTGCCAATTTTGGTGCATCTGACTGCCCTGCCGAGATTCGCTCTGCGGTTAATGAAGTGCTTGCCAAGCTGGATTCTGGCGAGATTCGTGTTGCCGAAAAAATTGATGGCGAGTGGGTGGTACATCAATGGGTCAAAAAAGCGGTGCTTTTGTCATTCAAAATCAATGACAACCGCCCAATGGGTTCTGGCGATTTGCAATTTTTTGACAAGGTGGACAGCAAATTTGCAGGCTGGACGGCAGAAGATTTTGCCAAAGGCGGTATGCGTGTTGTGCCACCAGCGGTCGCTCGTAAAGGCTCATACATCGCCAAAAATGTGATTTTGATGCCAAGCTATGTCAATATCGGTGCGTTCGTGGACGAAGGCACGATGGTGGATACTTGGGCAACGGTCGGTAGCTGTGCCCAAATCGGCAAAAATGTGCATTTGTCAGGCGGCGTGGGCATCGGTGGCGTGTTAGAGCCACTACAAGCAAACCCAACCATCATTGAAGACAACTGCTTTATCGGTGCTCGCTCTGAAATCGTCGAAGGCGTGGTCGTAGAAGAAGGTTCGGTCATCTCAATGGGCGTGTATATCGGTCAATCCACTCGCATTTATGACCGTGAAACTGGCGAAATCCACTACGGCCGTGTGCCAGCAGGCTCGGTGGTCGTACCAGGCAACTTGCCAAGCAAAGACGGCACGCACAGCCTATATGCCGCCATCATCGTCAAAAAAGTAGATGCACAAACTCGTGCCAAAACTTCTATCAATGACCTGTTGCGTGCGGCAGAGTGATGGGCTAAAAATCATTCGCCAAACTTAAATCCATATACAGATTTGTAGGGGCTAATTGCAATTAGCCCCTACTTGTATATTTTTAAGTTTAATGGATGTAATAATAAGGCGAGCTTTTGGGTTCGTCTTTTTTATTTTTAAAATCCAATAAATCTGCTACAATGAATGAAATTACAACAAGGAAATTCCCATGATTATTGAATTTGCCACCCTACCCCCTGCCGTGCAAGCATGGGTAAAAACTTTGCCTGCCCAAGGCGATATTCATTTTGTTAAAGAAAATGACAATTTGATTATTGAAGAGCCACTTTTTGACATTGAACGAATGCAACAAGCGATTAAAGGCTGTGAAAGTAAAGAAGAAGCGTTGAAAAATGGCACGCCCATTCCAAAAGGACTTGCCAGCGATTTTGAAGCCTTTGATAAATGGATGAAAAGCCATGCAAGTTCTAATGTCTGATTGTTTTAAAGAAGTCTATCCAAAGTTTGATGATGAAATCAGACAAGCGGTGGCACGCTTTATTGACCATACAGAAAGTTATGGCATAAAAGGCTTACAAGGTCGCAATAAACCCTCAATACCATCAAATCTCCATACCAAAAAACAACTTAAAAATGCCAAATTCGCCCAAAAATATTGCCTTTGGCATTATCATTTAGGCATTCCAGAATATATTAAACAAGAGAATGGCGATTTAACCAGCGAATATATTTTGCATTATTGTTATTATGATGATTTGATTGTGTTGGTGGATATTGCAAGCCACCCACCGTTTGAATTGCCGAGTGTGGAGAAAATGGAATATTCTTAAATTTATACATTCCATTTGATAAATTTTCCCCCAAACCTGCCAATTTTTGATAAAATAGTCCGTTTTTATCTTTCTTTTTAAATTATGCCAACCCATAACCAACCTGTCAAATCCACTTTGCGCAACACCCAAATCCCCACCACTGACCCGTCCGCAGGATTAAAATTGACCGAGATTTTTTATTCCTTGCAGGGCGAAGCCTTGTCATCAGGCTTACCGACCATTTTTATTCGCCTGACAGGTTGCCCTTTGCGTTGTACTTATTGCGACACGACTTATTCTTTTACAGGCGGTGAACGCTGGGGGCTTGACGAAATTTTGAGCCACATTGCCCAATATCCGTGCAAGCGAGTCTGCGTAACGGGCGGAGAACCGCTCGCCCAGCCGAACGCCATTGCCCTGATGAAATTACTGCTTGAAAATGGCTACGAACTCTCGCTAGAAACCGCAGGGGCGTTGAGCGTGAAAGATGTGCCTTTGGCGGTGTCAAAAGTAATGGATTTAAAAACGCCAAGCTCAGGCGAGTCTGAGCGAAATTTGTGGGAAAATTTGGATTATTTGACCCCCCACGACCAGCTCAAAATCGTCATCGCTGACCGTGCCGATTATGAGTGGGCGGTGGCAAAGTTACGCCAATTTGAGCTTGATAAAAAATGCGGCGTGGTCTGGTTTTCGCCCATGTTTGAAATTGACGAGCGAAAGAGTGATGTGCCAAACATTGCCGTGCAATTAGCCGAATGGATTTTGGCGGATGGTTTGCCTGTGCGCCTGCAATTACAATTGCACAAAATCATCTGGGCGGACGCGCGGGGCAAGTAGCGATGAATAAAAGCAGTGATGAATAAAAAATACTTTTAAAACTCCATCAAGTTTGCTAAAATAACTGATTATTTTTTCAAATAACCCCAAAAGAGAGAAGTTATGGCACGAGTTACGATTGAAGATTGTCTGGATAATGTTGATAATCGCTTTGAGCTGATTTTGGTGGCAAGCAAACGAGCTCGCCAACTTGCCAAAGGCAGCGCTGAGCCTACCGTCACCGTTGAAAATGACAAGCCGACCGTTCTTGCTTTGCGTGAAGTCGCTGCTGGCAATGTCACTCGTGCCATCTTGGACGAGCCAGACGAAGAAATCGTCATCAAAGTGCCAGAATTCATGGATTTGTCAAAATTCACGCCTGCTGATTTTTGATGTCAGTCATGATTGTAGCCGCGTGATTTCATGCGGCTTTTTTTGTTAATGAAAACCATTAAAATGGCTTTATTATTGCAATCACTTGATAAAATCATCAAACAAAACCGAGCACCCACACAAGCCAAAATCTACAAGAAAATCAACCATCAGACGCATGGTCATGCGATGAAAAGGCTAAAAATAGCGCTTAATACGCTTTTTTTTAAAACACATATTAAAAACTTAATTTGTTATGAGCGTGGAGCAGCGTTTTTGATGATGTCAAAATATGGCATTGGAATTTTTAAAACTTTGCCAAACCATCATCCATCAAGTTGATTTATCATCAATCAATATAAGATGATGATAAAAATCAATAAATCCATCTATTGACAAGCATGTCAATCCTTGATATTTATAATATCTTTTTAACGCCAAGAGTATCTATGCTAGCCAATTATCGTCCGCATGACATTCCGCATCATCTGAGCCACCCTTTGGTGGATGAGTCTCGTGACAGTTTGATGCGTGCCATCAACTACCTAAGCCATGCCGAGCAAAAAGATGTGCTGCGTGCGTGTCATTTTGGTGATGTGGCGCACATTTTGGACAAGCGCAAGTCAGGCGAGCCATACATCACGCACCCCATCGCTGTGGCGGAGATTTTGGCGGGATTTCGTCTGGATAGAGACACCATCATTGCGGCGATTTTGCATGATACGGTAGAAGACACCGAAGTGACCGATGAGATGCTCACGGCAGAATTTGGCGAGACGGTCTCTCGCTTGGTGGATGGCGTCACCAAGCTAAAATCATCAAGCATGAATAAGCAGCAAAGCCAAGCCGCCACTTTTCATAAAATTCTCACCGCCACACTCATTGACCCGCGAGTACTCATCATCAAGCTCTCCGACCGCTTGCACAACATGTCCACGCTGGATGCGGTCAGCGAAGAAAAACAAAAACGCACCGCCACCGAGACGCTAAACTTCTACATCCCCTTTGCTCGCATCATGGGGCTAAACGACATCGCCGACTATATTGAGCTTTTGTGCTATCGCAATCTCAACCCAGAGATGTACACCAAATTTACCGATAAATTATTGCAACACGGCTTGGGGCGCAATTTTCAAAAAATCGAAATCAGCACTTATTTGCAAAATCTACTCAGCCATCTAAATCTACACGGTCATGTGCAAGTGCTGGACAATCGCACTTCCATGTATCGCCAATTTTTCAAAAACCGTGGGCAAATCAACCGCCTGATTCGCCAATACGACTTTGAAGTGGTGCTAGATGACATTGAATCATGTGATAAATTGGCATCGTATTTGGTGCGAAAATACGAAATCAGCAACGACCAAATCAAAGACAATATCCGTAAGCCACAAGCAGGTGGCAACCAATCACTCACGCTCATCTACGAGCGAGACTATAATCACATCAAAATCACCCTGCTCACCAAGCGAATGCAAGAAGCTGCACGCCTAGGGGTCATCAGTAGCGACAAAGGCGATGTCAGCCACTCGGTCGTGCAAGCCAGCCTGCGCAATATGCAAGACCTTGCCAACAGCGACTCAGGCGCTGATGCCAGTCAAGACAGCGAACGCTCCATCACCATCATCAATGAGCTGCTCAACTACCTGCACGAACGCAAAATCGTCTGCTACAGCCCACAAGGTCGAGCTTACGAGCTGCCCCGTGGCTCGACCGCACTTGACTTTGCTTATGCGGTTGGTCCTGCCATCGGCAACATCGCCACAGGTGCTGACATCAACGGCGAGCATGGCAAGCTAGGACTGGTGCTGGCAGATGGCGATTCTGTGAGCATTGATACGGACAAAAACGCCACGCCAAAAGCCGACTGGCTGGGCTTTGTCGCCACCAACAAAGCTCGTAGCGAGATTTTAAAATTCTTAAAACACCTGCCAGACGACCAAAAAGAACACGCTGGCAAAGAAGCGCTCATGCGTGCCTTAAAAGCCTACGATAAAGTCATCGAAGACATCAGCGATGCCGAATGGGCGGACATCTTGGCGTGGCGTGGCGTGGACAGCCAACAAGAGATTTTCATGCAGATTGCCACAGGCACACTTTTGGCGCAGTTGGTTGTTTCTAGATTATTCAGCGAAGAAGTGGACATCGCCGACGGCAATGAAATCACCCAATCCAAGCACCTACTCGCTGGCGTCAAGGGCGTGGAAGTGACCTTTGCCAAATGCTGCAACCCCATCTATGGCGATCACATTGTCGGACATCTTTCCTCTCGTCAAGGTCTGGTCATTCATCGCCACAAATGCTACTCACTGGACACCATCCGTGCCGCAAACCCTTATCAGATCATTCAGGTGAATTGGAAAGACGGCGTAAAAATCGACCACACGGCGCACCAGCTGCATTTTTCAGCCAAGCTGCGTATCTTTGCCATGCTCAACGAAGAGCAGGTCAGCCAAGCCATCTACGAACTTCGTGCCATCAATGTTGGCGTGGAAAACACCGCCATCAAAGCCGATGATAAAGACAAAAACAGCAAAGTAGGCACGACGACGCTTGATGTCGTGGTGCGCTCACGGGCACACTTAGATGACGGCATTCAAAAACTGCGTCAGATTCTCGGCTATCCAAACATCATGCGGCTGTATCAATAATCAAATCAATAACCAAGCCAAACAAAAATCGCTTGAATTGTTGGCAAGATTTCATTAAGATAATGATTTAAAATCATTAAATAGCAAACCATTTGGCAAACAAAATCATCAAGGAGCATTTATGTGCTGTAATATTGATTTAAATTCCAAAGAAGAAGCGGCTCATTTTTTGGGCAAGACAGAACCGACCATCTTGCCAAAAACCGCCGACAATGTCGCTGGCAACATCATCTACGCCAACACGCCTGCGATGAGCCTATTTGACAAAATCATCGCTCGCCTAAAAAGCGGTAAATCTTAACAATCACAAAAGTGTTGGTTGGCATTATTCAATTCATCATTTTTAAAGGACAATTCATGGCAAGACAAATCATTCATACTGACGATGCCCCTGCGGCGGTTGGTACTTATTCTCAAGCCGTCAAAATCGGCAATGTCGTCTATATCTCAGGTCAGCTTGGACTTGACCCTAAGAGCATGGAACTAAAAGAAGGTTTTGCCGCTCAAGCCGAGCAAGCCTTTGATAATCTGTCCGCCATCGCCAAAGCCGCTGGTGGTACGCTCAACGACACGGTAAAATTTAATGTCTCTTTGACTGACTTGAACGACTTTGCCAAGCTCAACGAAGTGTTCAACGCTCGTCTGTCCGCCCCATATCCTGCACGAGCTGCCGTGCAAGTCGCCGCCCTGCCTAAAGGCGGTGTGGTGGAAATTGAAGCCATTTTACACCTAGAATAATTTACACCTAGAATAATCTCACCACACACATAAAGGCTTGGATTTCAAGCCTTTATGTTTCCAACTCATCTATTCCATGCCGACCACGCTACTTCGCATCGCCCTACCAACGCCACTTTATCGCTCTTTTGACTATCTTTGTCCAAGCGATTGCTTGGTGGATCATCAGTTGCCCCAAGTCGGCTGTCGGGTGCGTGTGCCTTTTGGTCGCCAAGAGCTGGTCGGCATCATCATCGCACACATTGCCAGTAGCGACAGCGATGTGCCATTTGACAAACTAAAACCAATTTACGAATGTCTTGATGACACCGCCATCATCAGCGATGAGTTGCTACATTTGGCAAATTGGCTGTCGGCTTATTATCATTACCCTTTGGGCGAGACGCTGTCGGTCATGCTCCCAAGCCCAATCAACCAAGGCAAACCCACTGCCAAAACTTGCACCTTTTGGCAACTCATTGACGGCATTGATGACATCACCGCTCAGCAAAAACTCCCCAAAAATGCCAAAAAACAATGGCAAACTTTCCACGCCCTAAAAGACAATCCACCAAGCCTAAGCGACGCTCAAATCAAAGAGCTTGGCATCAATAAAGCCCAATTAACCGCCCTGCAAGACAAAGGGCTTATTCACGCACGCACGGACGATGGACAATTAAAAAACCCAAAAAAACCCACCCTACAAAGCACGCCACTGACGCTCAATGACGAACAACAAACAGTATTTTTGGGCATAAAAACCGCCATGGACGAGCGACAATATCGTGGCATTTTATTAAACGGCATCACAGGCTCTGGCAAGACCGAAGTGTATCTGCACGCCATGTGGCACGCCCTAGCTTTGGGCAAGCAGGTGCTGGTCTTAGTGCCTGAAATTGGGCTAACCCCACAGACCAAAGCACGATTTAGCTCACGCTTTAATGCCAATATTTGCGTTTTACACTCTGGCATGAACGATGGCGAGCGACTGCAAGGCTGGCAAGATTGTCGGTCAGGATTTGCCCAAATCATCATCGGCACACGCTCAAGCGTGCTGTATCCTTTTGATAATCTGGGCTTGATCATCATTGATGAATCCCATGATAGCTCTTATAAACAGCAAGACCATCTACGCTATCACGCCTGCGATGTGGCTTTGTGGCGTGGCTATCAGGCAGGCATTCCTGTGTTGCTTGGCACGGCGACACCCAGCCTAGAACAGCTTAAGCTCGCCCAAGACGGCAAACTTAGCGAATACAAGCTCATCAAAAGAGCAGGCAATGCCAAAAGCGCCACCATGCAGCTCATTGACATCAAGCAAGGCACCAGAAGTGTCATACAAGCAAACGGACAAGAGCAAAACACCCTATTATGCAAATCTAGCATTTGGCACATTAAAAATCGTCTGGCAAATGGTGAGCAGGTGCTGATTTTTCTTAATCGGCGTGGTTATGCCCCCATCTTGATGTGCGATGGCTGCGGCTGGCAGGCAGATTGTCCCAACTGCGATGCCCACCTGACACTGCACAAATACCCAACCAATCAGCTCAAATGCCATCATTGCGGTTTTTGTACGCACACGCCGAGCACCTGCCCTGAATGCAACAGCCAAAACCTACTAGATTTGGGGCTTGGCACGAGCAAGCTGGGCGAGCAATTACACGCCATATTCGGCAATCCACAAACCACGCCACAAACCTACCCCATCTGGCAGATTGACAAAGACACCATGCGTAAAAAAGGGGCTTGGGAGGCGATGTATGATCGCATTTTGACAGGCGAGCCTGCCATTTTGGTTGGTACACAGATGATTGCCAAAGGACATCATTTTCCCAATGTTACGCTTGTGGTTGTGGTTGATGCAGATTTGGGATTTTTATCGCCAGATTTTCGCTCGCCCGAACACACCGCACAGCGTATCATACAGGTCGCTGGGCGTGCTGGACGAGCCGACAAAACAGGCGATGTACTCATTCAAACTCGCCAACCTGACAACCCCCTACTCATCACGCTCATCAAGCACGGCTATTTGGCATTTGCTCAGATTTTGTTAAAAGAAAGACAACTACTCGGCTTACCACCCTTTACGCACGCCGCCCTAATCCGTGCCGAAAGCCCACACCAAGAACGCACTCGCACCGCCATCAGCGACATCACCAAACGACTGCCAAATTTGCCAAATCTTGCCAAAAGTGGCATGATTGACGCACCCATGAACAAAAAAAACAACCGCTATCACTCGCAGTTGCTTTTACTTGCCAAAGATAGAAAAACCTTACACACTGTGCTGTCAGAGCATTGGCAAGACATGCTCGCCCTGCCAAGCACCAAAGGTATTAAGCTGTCATTGGACATTGATCCGATGGGCTGGTGATCACATCTGCCACAGCCAAGCCAAGACAGCAATGATCATCAAATGCGCAGGATAAAACCAATAAAACACATAGCGCCCACCAAAAGACGAGCCTTTTTTACCATTAAAATAATAAATCAAAGGCACGGTCAAAAGCACGCCAAAGTGCATAAAGCCAAGCCCCACTGTCGCTTGAAAGCCATAAGTCAGCACATAAAACACAGGGCAGCCAAGCACATACGCCATCAATAGCGCTGTTGTATGGCGATAAAAATGCGCAAACAAGAGCGCCATCACAACAAGCGCAAAGCCATAGTCGGACATCTGAGCCACAGGATACAGTGCCATGATGCCAAAAAACTTGGCAAATCCATCCCAGCGACTGTGATAAATCATCAGCCCAATCAGTGCCACCAAGAGCGTAAATAGCACATTACCATGCCACAGCCCATCAAAGGACGCACCTGCCAACACCTGCTCGATGGAATGACCAAACAGCCAATAAGGCACTTGCGAGATGAGCGCAAAAAACAACAACCTACCAGCATAAGCCCTGACATCACTGCTGTAATAAAAGCCTACCACCAAAAAATAAGCCATGAGCGGTGCCACCAGCCGCCCGATGAAATGCAGTGATTCTGCCAAATAAGTACCATCGTCCAAAAAAGCCCACGCCACATGATCAGCCGTCATGGCAAGCATGGCGATACATTTGATGTCAAAAGCATTTAAGCCTTTGGTGACGGGGTTTGTGACAAGACTGTCTGGTGAATTTTTTGGTATCATACGCAGCGTTTTGGGTGGCGTTTTTTGTTGAGTGAAGTCTGGCAGCGCCACACGCTTTGCCCTGTCTCATTAAGCGTATGATAAATGATGAGCGTCTCGCCATTTAAATAGCGCACAGGGTAGCTTGCCCCAGAGACCGTCGCCACCACCGCACAGTCGGTATCGATGCCCGCCAACCGATCGACCACCACCATAGACACCCGCTGATCATCGGTGCTGACAGGCAGCGTCGTTGGGCAGGTTTTCGTGCTTTGGTAGATGTTTTGTATGCGTTTTTGCACGGCATTGGCAGAACGATGACTTTCAAAAATCACAGCTTGCTCTTGTTTTGTGGCGATGATTGGGACAAATTGCCCCACGATAATCGCCAAAAACACCCCAAAAATGGCAAAAGCCACCGACATACCAACAAGGCTTGTACCGCCTTCTTTTTTCAGATGGCGTTTTTGTTCGTCTTTTTGGGCAGGATAAAAATCCAGCGCATCAGCGATTTCACGGCGTGCCATGCGGTAATAATAAGCGTCCGCCCAGCGTGCGACCATGCTTGCCCAAAACAGCCAAACCAAGCCACCGACCACCACTCTTGCCATGATTTGATAGTTTTCTGGCAAAAAGCCAATCACCATAAATTCCAGCACCGCCAAAGCAATGGCGATATTGACCTTGATGAACGACCAACCAGCCACACAATACACAACGCAATCCAAATAGCGTTTGCGATAAAGTAGCCAGCCAAAGGTGCAAAAAAATGCCGCCCAGTGCCAGCGTGCGTGCAGTTTGCCTGCTTGATCAAATTCGTTAAAGCGTTTGAGATAATAAGACTGAGAACGCAGACCGATGAACCATTGGTCCAGTTTGGTGCGTTCGTCATTGCTAAGATTGGCACGATAAAATGGCGGCGGCGTGGTATCTTCTAAAAAAGGCAGGCGAAACATAGGCGAATTGTTAAAATGATTTGCGGTTATGGGTGGCTTGGCTTATAATGGCGTTTTTTGCATTTTACGCTTTTTTATAAGACAAATAAAGTCATGAATCAACCAAATCAACAATTTTTAGCCCCTGTGGGTGGCGACCGCCAGACTCCAGACACCGACCGTGAAGTCATCAGCGAACAAATCGCTCGCTTAGCCCAGACGCCTGAGCAATTTCGCAAAATTGACACTTTCATGAAACGCCGTACGCACATGAGTCAGGCAAGCGAGCTGGCTTTGACCGACAGCACTTATGCACCGTACATCATCAATCATGGCTTTGAGCTGGGCAAATTGGGCGATGTCAGCGGCATTCGTGATTTGCGTGCGTATTTTGCCAATACACCCAATGGTGCGGACGCCCCTTTGACGCTGGAGATTGGCTTTGGTATGGGCGACAGCTTGATTGAGATGGCGCAAAACTCGCCAGAGCGTAATTTTGTGGGTATTGAAGTGCATGAACCTGGTATTGGACGGACGGCTTTTACTTGTCATGAGCTGGGTCTTAGCAACCTAAAAGTACTTAGTGGCGATGCGATTGCACTGTTGAGCAATCTGCCTGACAATCATCTGGATACGGTGCAGCTGTATTTTCCTGACCCTTGGCAGAAAAAACGCCATTACAAACGCCGTTTTGTTACCACACATCGCATGGAAATCGTGGCACGCACGCTCAAAGTTGGCGGTGTGTTTCATGCGGCAACCGACTGGGAGCATTATGCTTTGTGGATGCTAGAAGTGTTAGAGAACATGCCTGTTTTTGACAACATGGCAGGTAAGGGTAATTTTACACCCCGTCCAGCGTTTCGCCCGCAGACGAAGTTTGAAAAGCGTGGCTTTGACTATGGGCGCAAGTCTTGGGATTTGATGTATCAAAAGACTAAAACAGCCTAAAACACCTTTGTGATAAACTTTGTGACAAACTTTGCGTTAAACAATGGCGGGCAAGACCCGTCATTTTTATTGGTAAATGCCAATCAGAGTAACAGCTCATCAGGCGGTCGAGTGGGTAGTGATAAGCACGACATCCCTACTCATTTTTAAAACGAGCGACTGACAGACGATGGTTTCACAAAATTTACACCTCTGTTATCGTTGTGAAACACGATACATCAAGTCATGGCATCGCTCATCAAAGCAGGCACAGCTTTTAACCCGCCCTCATCAGATTTTTGCCATGTTATACAAAAAACCACCGCCAGCCCTTATGGCATCTAGGCTTGAATTGATGTTAATTTTTTATCCACAAAATCTGTGGATAACTTTGTGGAAAAGACGGCATTTATCTGCCAAAAGCCAGACATATCAATGCCTATGCCGTACTTGGATAACTCACAGGACATTGTAGATAAAATTAAAAATATAAATAAAATCAATAACTTATAAAAATTTAAAATTAAATATTGACAAATCTACTTTTATAAAATATCCACCCAAAAAATCATGCAATGTTCCACAAAACCGCTCATTTTTTGCTGTGAAACCTGTGGATAAGTTTTATTCGCTATGGATTTTTACCAAAAAAGACCGTCGTCTTTATCTAAATTTTACCCCTTCATGCTCATCAAAAATACAATACAAAATACCTTAAATAAATACCTTGAATCAAGACGCACAAATTATGCTATAATGTCAAAAATCAATCATCTAATTTAGGTAATCGTATGAGTAAAGCAAAGGATACGACCGCAAGCGTCGAAGAAAACAAAGAAAAAGCCCTCAAAGCGGCACTCGCCCAAATTGAAAAAAACTTCGGCAAAAACACCATCATGTATCTGGGCGATGAGTCTGCCAAGATTGATGTGGATGTGGTCTCAACAGGCTCTTTGACATTAGACATCGCCCTTGGAATTGGCGGTCTGCCAAAGGGTCGTATCATTGAGATTTTCGGTCCGGAAAGCTCTGGTAAGACCACTTTGACACTCCAAACCATCGCTGAATGCCAAAAGCAAGGTGGTACTTGTGCATTCATCGACGCTGAACACGCCTTAGATCCCATTTATGCCAAAAAACTTGGTGTAGACATTGACAAGCTGATGGTGTCTCAGCCTGACAACGGTGAGCAAGCCCTTGAAATCGCTGACATGCTCGTGCGCTCTGGTGCGGTGGATCTGATCGTGGTGGACTCGGTAGCAGCACTGACCCCAAAAGCTGAGATCGAAGGCGAGATGGGCGACAGCCACATGGGTCTACAAGCACGCTTGATGAGCCAAGCCTTGCGTAAAATCACAGGCAACGCCAAACGCTCAAACTGCATGGTGATTTTCATCAACCAAATCCGTATGAAAATCGGCGTGATGTTCGGCAGTCCTGAGACCACCACTGGCGGTAATGCCCTAAAATTCTATGCCTCGGTCCGCCTAGACATTCGCCGTGCCGGTCAAATCAAAGAAGGCGAAGAGATCATCGGTAACGAAACCAAAGTCAAAGTCATCAAAAACAAGATGGCGCCACCGTTCCGTGAAGCTCTATTCCAAATCATGTATGGCGAAGGCATCAACCATTTGGGCGAAATCGTGGATTTGGGTGTGGACATCGGTGCCATCGGCAAATCTGGTGCGTGGTACAGCTACGGCGATGGCAAAATCGGTCAGGGCAAAGCCAACACCGTCAAATACCTTGCAGAAAATCCAGAAATCGCCCAAGAGATTGAAGCGAAAATCCGTGCCGAGAAAATGGGCAAGCCGTCATCAGCACCTGCTGGCGATGAAGCTCGCTTTGACGATGGCGAACCGCCTGAATTTGTAGAAGGCATGGAAGATGAAAATCTGTTCTAATTCAGACAAATTGCCATGACTCACATCAAAACTTTGGCAGAAATCTTGGCGGACATGGGTGAGCCTGTGTCCGCTGATTCATCTTGGTCAAACTCACCATCAAATCAGCCAACACAAAGCCAAACCAACCAACCAAACCAAACCCAAAAAACACCAAAAAGCCAAAAAAATCAGCAATCTGACAAAAAACACCTACCCAAAAAAGGCACCCAAACCAAGCCTAAGCCATCAAGCATTGGCACACTACTTGGAACATCAACGCACATTTTGGACGAGCGAACGGCTGTCGCCCTACAAAATGTCGCCATTGAACCCATTTACCAAAATGACAAAGCCATCAATTATATGCGCTGGCTGGCGTTTTATTATTTGTCCAATCGTGAATTATCACAAAAACAGCTCCGCCAAAAACTACTGGACAAAGAATGCGACCCACAGATGGTTGATGAGCTAATCACAGAATTTGCCCAAAAAAACTACCAATCCGATGAACGCTGTGCTTTCATGCTGATTCGTGAAGGGGTGCGGCGTGGGCGTGGCAAGCACCACATCGCCCAAAGCCTAAAAACCGCCGGCATTAACCTGCCATATTCCCTAGACGAGCTGATACAGATGGCGGACATCACAAGCCTAAGTGACGGCACGATTTTGGCAGACGATGATGACAAGCCAGAACACATCAACTGGCTAAAACTTGCCGTAGAAGCTCGCTGTAAAAAATACGGCAACCATCTACCCACCGACCAAAAACAAAAGGCTCGTCAGTTGCGATTTTTGCAGTATCGGGGGTTTGAGATGAGCGTGTGCTTTGATGCGCTCAAATACACACTGGACGACATGGACGAGCTGGATTTTGTTTGATGATTGGACTTAGGTTTATGCCTACCGAATGGCAAAATTACCACAAAATTTTGTGATGTCGTAGGTTGGACTCTGCTTGCAAAACCCAACAAATTCAATGAGTTACGCCATAAATGCTGGGTTACGCTGTCGCTAAATTAGCCTACCGCGCTACCGTTGCTTTATGTTTGCAACATCATATCTGAGGATTTGCTTTCAACTCCTGAATTCTTGCATATATATCTGGATGCTCTTGTTTTAAGTTTTTCATATAGTCATCTTCACCAATCAAAGATGCGATAAATTTATCAAAAGATTGATTAATTAAAGTTGTCTTACCAGTCTCATGGTCTACAAAATAAACACAACCATATTGTTCTGTTTGTTTTAAATCAATAAAGAAATGATTACCAAAACTGTCATCAGCAAAAAACAGTTCTCTATTTTTTACATCTATAGAACAATATTCAATATTGTGTAATCCATACATATGGTGAAGCGAGGTTTCGCCATCATTATCATTTAAAGGACATATGTTATTAATAGGTTTCGCCCCATTAAAATTAAGAAGATATTCTTTATAGTCTTCTGGTATTTTTATGGCAAATTTTCTTTCAAAACTCTCAATTTGACCCATATCACATGAACCAAAAGGATTGGGCTTATGAAACATTGTTGAATCAAAAAAACTCTTCAACTGTCAGCTCTCCAAATTTGATTATTTAAATTGAACATTTCCCTTTACCCCCAATCTCTTTTGAAAATCCAAATAGCATTGGTAGCCCGTAGGCTGAGCCATTCTTGCGAAAATCCAACGAAATTAATAACTTACACCAAAAATCTTGGGTTTTACATTCGTTCAACCAAGCCTACCATGCTCACCAAATCGCTCCCATACGCCCACTTGTCCTGACTTGACTTTTGCCACCGCACCCAGCTTTCGCCACGGCATATTTTCGCCATGAAAATCACTGCCCACCGACACCAAAAGACCATGCTCGGCAATACTCCGATCAATCATCGCCCTTAGGCTGTCAGGTTCATTGTTAGGCAGCTCGCAAGCATCGCCGCCCAGATGAGCAAAGTCAGCGATGAGCTTTCGGGTGCGTGTCGCCGACAGCCCATAACGAGTCGGATGAGCCAACACCGCCAAGCCCCCACATTCATGAATCAGACGGATGGTGCGCTGCATGCTGATGGTTTCAATCGCCACATACGCCGCCTTGCCATCCGCCAGATATTTATCAAATGCCGCCTGCACACTCGGCACAAAGCCCAGCTCAAAGAGTGCTTGGGCGATGTGAGCACGCCCAATGGCTCGTGGATTGTTGCCTGCCTTGGCAAGCACCGCCTGCCACAGTCGCTCGGTTAAGTCAGGATCATCGTCCGCCAAAATCTCGCCCAATTTTTCAATGATGCGTCTGCCACGCTGATGACGACTGTCTTGCAAGGCTTGCAGGGCATCGTGCATGGCTTTTGTGTCGTCAAAATCAAGGGCGACCACATGAATGATTTTTTGTAGCTCTTTTTGCCTGCCATAACCACCAGCCAGCTCATGCGTACAGCTGATCTCCACGCCATGAATCAGCCGAACCCCCAGATTTAAAGCCACTTCTTTGGCTTCCATCACGCCTGCGATGGTGTCATGATCGGTCAAGGCAAAGGTGTCAATCCCTGCCAAATGGGCTTTTTGGATCAGCTGTGTCGGCGTATTCGTGCCGTCAGATGCCGTGCTGTGGCTGTGTAGGTCAATCATAAATCCTGTCACCGTTTGGTGCTTGGTAAGAGCGGTTGTCTTTTTGGGTTGAATTGGGTATATTTTATTTGTTATATTTTACTCGTTATTGGCGTTTTTTTAAAGCGACAATGTGGCGACATCTTGCCCTGTGTATCTGTCGCCATGTTAAGCCAAATCTTATCTCAAACCATCATTAAAATCACAACCAAATCATGAAAATACTCATCGACGCAGACGCCCTACCACTCATCGCCAAAGAGCTTATCATCAAGACGGTCAATCGCACGGGCGTACCCGCCATCTTTGTGGCAAATCACTTCATCAAGCTGCCACCATCACCACACCTGACCATGCAGGTCGTCCCGTCGGGCTTTGATGCGGCAGATGATCACATCACCGCACAGATAGTAGCAGGCGACTTGGTCATCACAAGCGACATCCCACTTGCCAATGACGCACTGCTCAAAGGCGCTAAGGTCATCAGTAGCCGTGGTGAGTCATTCACCCCAGAGAACATCAAGCCTAAGCTAAACGCCCGAGATTTCATGGAAAGTCTGCGTGGCACAGGCGTGCTCGACCCTGCCAACATGGGCGGTCAAAAACCCTACGGCGATAAAGACAAGCAAGCCTTCGCCAACGCCCTAAATCGTCTGGTGCCCCGCATCAAGCCAAATTCTTAAAATAAAATTAACTATTTATTTAAAATTTTTTGTTAAAATATGATTGATGCAGCAACAGCACTCAACGATTAAGCAAGATTAAAACACATAAAAATTGCAAAAAAACCAAGCGATTTTTGTAAAAATTTGGCATAATAACGCACACGCAACGAAACCCACACCATCAAACCAAGCCAAGGCAGACACCCAACCATCATGCTAGAAAACTGGTCAAAAGAAGTCGCCATTCAGCGGCTGCTCGCCCTTACCCTACTCACCATCCTGATCATTTTGTGCTTTCAAGTGGTGAGATTTTTTATTTCGCCTGCGATTTGGGGCGCAATTTTGGCGTACATCACTTTTCCGCTGTATCGATTTTTTCATCAAAAGGTGCTGCTTAGCCCGACTTTGAGCGCACTCATCATGACTTTTGGTGTGTCTTTGATGATTGGCGTGCCTTTGGTGATTGGCGTGTTTTTCTTACAGCAAGAGGTCATCGCCTTTTATAGCATGGCGATTCATCGCTTGCAGGCGGGCTATGTCGATCTGCCTGACAGCATCAAAAACCTACCCGTCATCGGTCAGCAAATCAAAAATTTGCTTTGGGAAATCAACAAAGACCCAGAAGCATCGATGGCGGCGGTGCGCACTTGGGTGCAGTCGCATCTTTACTATGGCAAAATCGCCTTTGACGCCGCTTTGAAAAATCTGGCAAAACTCGGCATGGCGCTCATGACGCTATTTTTCTTTTATCGTGATGGTAAAAGTCTCATGCGCCAGATTCGCCAAGCCCTGCGCAACATCATCGGCGACCGCATTGACGATTACATCAACTCGGTCGGTGCGACCACTCAAGCGGTCATCTACGGCATCGGACTGACAGCACTTGCTCAGGCGCTGCTGGCGGGCATCGGCTATGTCGTAGCAGGGGCGCCAAATCCCATTCTTTTGACGCTCATCACTTTTGTGGCGGCGCTCATTCCCTTTGGCACGCCTTTTGCATGGGGGGCGGTTGCGCTATGGCTACTGTCGCAAGGTCATACCACTGAGGGCATTGGGCTTGGGCTTTGGGGGATTTTGGTGATCAGCTGGGTGGACAATCTGATTCGCCCCATCGTCATCAGTGGCGCCACTAAGATTCCTTTCATCATCATTTTTATCGGTGTGCTGGGCGGTCTGACGGCATTTGGCTTTGTGGGACTGTTCATCGGTCCTGTGGTGTTGGCGATCGGGCTTGCGGTGTGGCGTGAGTGGATCAGTCAGCACAAAGATGAGATTTTTGCCAAAAAAGACAGCGACTTTGCCATCGATGACGAGACAGCCCTCTTAAAAAACACCACCCCAAAACCCATTTTGAACGAAGACAAGCTAGAATGACGCACGCCCCATTGACCGTTTTGGCGGATGAAAATATCGCCAATCTTGACGATTATCTGACGCACCACCCAGTACGCATCATCAGGCTCAAAGGTCGCAGCATCGATCAAGCCGCCATCGACACTCACCGCCCAGATGCGCTATTCATTCGCTCGGTGACCCCCATCACGCCTGACACCATCAGCGACTTTGGCAAGGTTCGTTTCATCGGCTCTGCCACCATCGGCACCGATCATGTCGATCGCGAGCATCTGAGCGCTCACGGCATAGCGTTTGGCAATGCCAGCGGATGCAGCAAGCACTCAGTCGCTCAGTATGTGATCACCGCCATACTCAGCCTACGCCCAAAGTACCGCGGTGAGCGCATTCGCCTTGGCATCATCGGGCTTGGCAATATCGGTGGTACGCTTGCCAAATATGCCAGCGATTTGGGTTGGCAAGTGCTTGGGTTTGATCCTTTTTTGGCGACATCTAAGACAAACAACAGCACGCTTGATGAGCTGCTCTCATGCAGTGATGTCGTCAGCATTCACACACCACTCACCAAAGACAGCGCTCACCCGACACATCAGCTTTTTGACAAAACTTCACTGTCAGCATTACAAGATGGGACGCTACTCATCAACACCGCTCGTGGTGAGATCATTCATCAGGCAGCTCTTTTACACGCCATCGATAAGCAAAATCTACAAGTCGTCCTTGATGTTTTTCCACATGAGCCAAATGTCGATCAGGCACTCATTGATCGGCTCGCCATCGCCACGCCGCACATCGCAGGCTACACTTTGGAGGGTAAGCTGCGTGGTACAGACATCATCTATCAAGATTTTTGTCGGCATTTTAAACTACCCATCATGCAGCAGCTTGATCCGCTACTGCCACCCAACCCACTGAGCTGGACTGGCTTTGTCGAAGGCGTTAAAAATGACACAAAAGGCACTTTGGCGCATTTTTACGACATCAAAAAAGACGATGCCGCCTTGCGTGCGGTGAGTCAAGATGGGGTCTTGCCACATGACTTTGATGCCTTACGCAAAAATTACGCCCTTCGTCGTGAGTGGCTGTACTAAAAAACTCTAAAATTAAGAAAATCTTAACAATAAACAATCAATTTATCAAGATAATCATGACTCATCAGCCATACCAAAGTCTCACACTTGCCCGCCATCGTGCCCACATGCTGTCGCAGATTCGCCAGTTTTTCCAAGATAAAGAAGTCTTGGAGGTGACCACTCCCATCTTATCAAACGCTGGTAATACGGATGTTTTTATTGATTCGGTGGCAGCTTCGTTTCACCGTTTCGGCAAGCGGGTTGCAGGTCATCTACACACTTCGCCTGAGTTTGCCATGAAACGACTTCTGGCTGCTTGGCAAGTTCCGATGTATCAGCTGTGCCAAGTATTCCGTGACCACGAAAAGGGCGCACGCCACAACATCGAATTTACCATGTTAGAATGGTATCGTCCGCATTTTAGCTTAGAAGATCTGGCAGATGAACTGTGTGAGCTTATCAGTCTTGTGCTACAAAAAGACATTAAATTTCAAAGACTTAGCTACTCAGACAGCTTTATTCCACTAGGCATTCACCCGTTTGTCAGCAGCATCGATGGGATGAGACAGTGCGCCTTAGCACACGGTATCACACTGGACATGGGTGATGACAGACAAGGCTGGCTGGATCTTTTATTCAGCCATTTGATAGAACCAAAGCTTGGCATGGATGCACCCACGCTCATCACCGACTACCCGCCCGCCACCGCAGCCCTCGCCAAGACTGCCTACGACGAGGCGGGGCATTTGGTCGCCAAGCGCTTTGAGCTGTACATTCATGGCATCGAGATCGCCAACGCCTATGACGAGCTGGCTGATGGTGCTGAGCTTTTGGCAAGATTTGAGGCGGACAATGCCGAGCGGGCAAGACTTGGGCGAACCATCATGCCGATCGACACCCATCTCATTCACGCCTGCGACGCACTGCCGCCATGCAGTGGCATCGCCCTTGGCGTGGATCGGCTGTTCATGGTAAGGCATGCGCTTGACGACATCAAATATGCCATCGCCATCACTACCGACATTGCTTAGTTTTAATGGTGCATGATTGAAGATGAAGCGGTCATAAATTATTTAGAAATTCTAATCAATGATTAAGCAGTTTTTTCGCCCAGTCAATGACTGGCAAATCAACCATCTTACCCTGCACCGAAAACACTGCCCGCCCTGTCTGCTCATATTCTTGTAGCACTCGTCTGGCAAATTCAAGCATCTCATCGCTTGGCTGGGTGGCATCTTTGATGGGCGCTACTTGGCTTGGGTGAATGAGCAGCTGACCGCCAAAGCCGAAATCTTGGGCGCATTTGGCAAAATTTGCCACGCCTTGCACATCTTTAAAATCTGCAAAAATCGTCTCAATCGGTGCATGAAGGTCATTTGCCGATGAATGCAGCAGCAAATCAACACGGATTTTATCCAGCACCGCCTGCGCTGATGGCGTACCAAGTGTGATGCCAAGCGCCTTTGACAAATCCAGACAGCCATAAGTCATGGCAAACAAGCCTTTGGCAGATGCGATCTCACCGATGCCAAGCACGCCCCGAGCAGTCTCAACGACCGCCACGACAGGCAGCTTTGTCGCTTGATGCAAGGCGGTGACTGACAGCGCAGACTCGCTCTTGGGCAACAAAACACCTGCGACATGGTCTAGACTTTCAATCAAAGCCACATCGTGCGCATAGTCGGCGGTGTGTGCCGCATTGATGCGCAGCCAGTAATGGCGGTCAGTCTTAGCATCAAAGTCTTTGAGTGCTTGGCGTACGACAGGCTTTGACGCACTCTCCACTGCATCTTCTAGGTCGATGATGACGGCATCAGCACCGCTGTCGAACGCCTTAGCGACTCTGTCTAAGCGAGTGGCTGGCACGAATAAATACGCCAAAAACTCATCCTTGATGATGATGTCGTTGACATTGTCATTTATGGCACGGTCTTTTGTCATACCATCTTTTGCATTGTCTTTCATGATACCCTCCTAGTATAAACTTGCACAAGGTAGCACGATTGTAGGCAGTTTGTAAATAGTTTGTGGCGGCTGTGCTTGGTTTTTAATTGGTGGCTTTATTAAGCACGAACCGCACCATCACACATCATCTTTGCCACGCCCGCCCTTGTCATAGCCGCCAGTAGCAGCAATGCCGCCGTCATGGACAATAGTAGCACTGCCTGATAGCCGATACGCTCCGCCAAAGCAAAAAACAGCGATGAAGTCATAATGGAAATGAGCATCGCTACCGAAATCTGCGTGCTGTATAGGGTCGCAGGGGTATCGCTACTGGCGGCAAAGTCCATCATCGTTTTGCTATTTAAGGTGAACATCGGAGCAAAGGTCAGATAACTGCCCGTCATCGCAAGATAAGCAAAAAAAGGTGTAGCATAACCCATCGCCAGTGGCAGCACACAACCCAAAGCCACAAGCTGCAAGGCAGTCAAAACCTGCATCGCACGCAGACGAGACAGCCTTTTGGTTAAAGGAATGATGGCAACGACCGCCACCAGACCCACGAGCGTACCGTAATTTTGCAACAGACCAATCTCTTCCATCTGCCAGCCATTATCCACCAAAGACGGCGACAGCACCGTAAAGCTACCTGCATAGACCACGCCATACAAGGCAAGCATCGCAAGCCAGCTTTTTTTGTGTCGCCAAAACACAAGCATCTGCACAAAGCCGCCGACAATCTCCTTGCCAAGCCTGCCTTGATTGTCTATTACCGCTACCGCCTCACGATAGCGATACAATAAAGGCAGCGGCAATGCTGACAAGCCCATCAGTAGCAAAATTGACCCCCGCCAACCGAGCAGCGGATAAGTGCTAATAAGCACGCCTGCAATCAGCCCTGCCACCATACCACTACCCACCTGCGTACTATTGATGAGCGTCCGCCCTCGTTCATCAAGCGTACGGCACGCCAAACCGTCCAATGCCACATCTTGAATGCCAATCATCAGAGCAAATACCGTCAAAGCGGCAAACAAAGCATAAGGCTCCATCACTGGATTTAAAAACGCCATCACCACCAACAGCCCCACCATCACCCACTGCACAAGCAGCAGCCAGTTTTTAAAATGACGGCTTTTGGTTTGCCACACTCGCTCAATGACAGGCGACAACAAAAACCGCAGCGAATACGGCAAAATAGCAAGCTGAAACAACCCAATGACATCAAGGCTTACCCCCTGCTCACGGAGCAGCACAATGAGCGTTACCGAAATAAAGCTGGTCGCCAGATGCTGACTGGCATAACTGGCGGCAAACATCAGCCAAATGGCAAATGGCTGAGAACAGGTACGGTGCATCATCACAAAACATCACAATTGAACAAAATTTGCCATAGTTTACTGAGAATTCTGTAAAATTTCAATTGATAATGCCTATCATTTTTACTATAATACGCAAAAACATTAAGTTTTTTATCCAAGAGTTTATTTGCCTGTGGTCAAGCAACTTTGAAATAAGACAAAAAACGAGTAAATGGTACAAATGGTGCTGTGGGCGAGTTTGGCAAATCCCATTTCAAAGCCGGTAGACCCTATTTTGGCAGACTGCATTTCAAAGTTGGCGGACCATACATTCTAAGGACATCATTTATGCGTAACATCACTCCAAATACTTTGGGCATTGCCATCAAAATTGCCCTATTTGCCAGTATCGCCGCTACAAGCACCGCCCTTGCCGCTGCAAATACCTCCGCAGCGACCGTCGCCAATGACGATGAGCTGCCGACGGTGGATTTAGACACGCTAGAAGTCGTCATCAATGCCCAAAATTCTTATGTCTTAACTCGCACCGACAGTGCCACAGGGCTTGATTTATCGCCCAAAGAAACGCCACAGTCATTTACCACCATGACCGAAAAGCAGATGAAAGACCAAAATGTGCAGTATTTAAAAGATGCTCTACGCCAAAGCACAGGGGTCAATGCCATAGCACTAGACGGCAAGCGAGTGGTGTTTAGCTCTCGCGGTTTTGATGTGGAGCAGTATTTTGTTGATGGGCTGGATGTGGATTTCACACAGCAGCAAAGCACAGGGGAGAATCTTGCCAACATTGGCATCTACGACCACATATCCATCGTGCGTGGCAGCACAGGGCTATTGTCTGGCTCAGGCGAACCGTCCGCCGCCATCACCTTGCACCGCAAGCGAGCCACGAGCCACATGCCCACAGGCGAGATTAGCGTCAATGCCAATAATTTTAACAACTATGGCATTATGGCAGATGTTGGCAGCAAGCTCAACACCTCTGGCACGGTGCGTGGTCGTGTGGTCGCCGCCCATCAAAATGGGGGCAGCTATGTGGACAGAGAAAAGCGTGGCTTTACAACCTTATATGGCGCGATTGATGCCGACATCGGACAAAATACCGAAGTCAGTCTTGGGTACAGCCACCAAAAGACCAAATGGCGAGAGAGTATGTGGGGCGGTCTGCCTGTTTTTTATACCGATGGCAGTCGCATTGATTGGGATACGGGCAAAAATGTCTCGGCGGCATTTTCTAATTGGGATACCACCAATCAGACGCTGTTTGCCGATTTAAAGCACTACTTTACCAATGGCACAGAGCTGTCTGTCAAGGGTAGCCACAGCAACAACAAAGGCGACCCGCTGCTGATGTACGCCAGTGGTGCGGTGGACAAAGATACAGGACTATTGTGGGGCAGTTTCCCTCGTGGTCGCTTGACTGGCAGTTTGGCAAATACCCACGACTTTACCGTGATGCCCACCAAATTTCATCTAGGACGCAAGCAGCAGTCTTATCAAGCCGACTTAAAAGGTACTTTTGAGGCACTTGGACGCACGCACGACTGGCTTATTGGTGCTGACTACAGCAAAATCAAACGCTTTTCTTATTATTATGACGATGACAACGCCCTGTATCCTGCCGCTGCCTTGCCAAGCTACTACGACTGGGACGGCTCGTATGCAGGCAGACCCAGCTTTGGGGCAATCAGTCCCTATCTGGGCTACACCGATGTCGCCATCAAAGAAAAAAGTGTGTACGGCACACTTCGCATCAAGCCCACGGACAAATTGGCAATGATTTTGGGTGGTCGTGTGTCGGATTATGACCGTGATGGCGTTGTTATTAACGCCGCCAGCCACAAAGAATCTGGCGTATTCACCCCTTATGGCGGTCTGGTGTTTGATGTCAATGACAACCACTCGCTATACGCCAGTTATGCCAGTATCTACAAGCCCCAAGATGATGCCATCGGCACGGACGACAAACTGCTCGCCCCCAAAGAAGGCAACACCATTGAGGTTGGCTGGAAAGGAAGCACCACTGACGGCAGCCTAACCGCCCAAGTCGCCCTATTTGACATCAAGCAAAAAAACTACCCTGTGGACTCTGCCGTCCGCCGCAGCGACCGCCCTTGGCTGTTTTATAAAGAAGGCATCGACGCCACCAGTCGTGGTATTGAGATGGAAGTCTCTGGCAAGATTACCCCACAGCTGCACGCCACGCTTGGGTTTAGCCACGCCAAAGTGGACAACGGCAGCGGCACGCCGATTCGCACCGAACACCCTGCCACTAAGGTCAATGCTTTTGGCACTTATACGCCCACAAGCCTACCTAAGCTGACTTTGGGTGCTGGCATGACTTATAATTCATCTCGCTATCATCTAATCGTCAATCCTGTGTCAGGCAGCACCGAAAAACTCACGCAAAAGCCTGTGGTCTTGGCAAATGTGATGGCAAAATATCAGTTGAACGACCATTGGAATGCGCAGGTCAATGTCAATAATGTCTTTAACAAAAAATACTTTGACATCAATGTGCCATTTGACCAAATTATGTACCAAGAACCGCTTAGTATCGTGGGTAAAATCAGCTACCAATTTTAACCACACGCATTAAAACTCAAAATCAGGGGCGACAGTCAGGACAAGCACCGCTTCGCCCTTCATTTTAACACCAACATTCACAGCCATTTGAATCACAAAACACTATGGATACTCCAACCCCCTTTCACCACGAAGCCGTCCTTGAAATCATCGCCCACATCAATGGCGACCACGCCGATGAAGTGATGACCTTTGCTCTGTATGACGCACAATTACGGCATCAAGACACACCTCTTTCCGCCAAACTCACGCAAATCTACGAGCAAGGCTTGGAGTTTCTCATTCAAAATCAAGCAGGCGAGCATACTTTTTTCTTTGAATTTAAAAAACCCCTAACCGACATTGATCATTTACAAAAATCCTATCTGACTCTCTTAAAAATCGCAGGCAAAGCCACAGGCAGACCCTATGTCATTGAGACCCAAGACCATCTGCTTGTCAGACAAATCAGCCACATTGGTAATTTTGTCCGCATCACCGCTCTCTTGCCAGACGACACACCCACCGACCAAGCAGGCTTTGCTTATTTATTTAAAGTATCGGACACCGAAATGCGATACTACACCCTACGCCGTGCGTGGCATAGCAAAGATGGCGATGGTAACGATGAGGTGGTGGGCGAGATTGATATCTTTACGCACGGCGACACGGCAGGCTCAGTGTGGGCAAACAGCCTAAAAGCAGGCGACCATCTCATCAGTAATCGCCGCTACCCTGAAAAAACCGCCCATCTGCACGGGCAGGTGCTGCTCATCGGCGATGAAACTTCCTTGCCTACGGTATTTCGGATATTAGAGTTGCAGCAGCTTGACAATCCCATCGTCATCGCCTGCCTGCACGACACACAGGATACAGCCTATCTGCAAGAATGTCCTTGCTCTTATCATCTGTTAA
Source organism: Moraxella nasibovis (assembly GCF_029581575.1). NCBI lineage: Bacteria > Pseudomonadati > Pseudomonadota > Gammaproteobacteria > Moraxellales > Moraxellaceae > Moraxella > Moraxella nasibovis. Next base: position 1,602,556 of record NZ_CP089975.1, read on the forward strand.
GCTATAACACGCCGATAGAGCTACTCCCACCAATTGAACAGCTCATCACCAAGCAATCTGTAAAAATTGACAGCGTCTGGACAGCAATGGAAAGCAAGCTGATTAAAAAGCTGCGTGCGTCTTTTAAGGACAACTTACAGCTTGATAGAGAGGATATGGTAGTGAAAGTGTATTGGCGGCTGGATTGATGGGGTGTGGCGTTATAGCAAGGCAAAGACAAGCGGACAGCCCATCAAACTTACAATCATCACAAAATAAACAAATCTAGTAAAGTACGATTTCAAAATAAGCAAAACCATATTTTTGACAATCCATTTTTATCAACCAATTTTTATCAATCAGACTTGTCAGCCCTGCCAATAAAGCTAAGAAATATGTTATAATCATGCGTTTTTAGCTTCTAGTCATTTGCTATTATCATTCATCGTTTTAATCTGCCCACACCACCATGCTAGACATCGCCAAATACCCCATCGCTACCTACAAAAAAGAGCTGAGCGCCTTAGTCTCTTTGGCAATGCCCATGCTGCTTGCGCAGATAGCACAAGTAGGAACAAGCTTTGTTGATACAATCATGGCAGGTGGTGCGGGCAAAGGCGATCTGGCGGCGGTGGCGCTGGGCAGCAGTCTATTTACGACCGTGTATGTAACCTTGCTTGGTGTGATGGTGGCGCTAAGCCCGATGATCGCCCAAAAGCATGGCGCTGGGCAGACCGAACAAATCGGCGAGATGGGGCGGCAGGGTCTGTGGTATGGACTCATCACAGGCGTACTTGGCATGTTCATCATGTGGGCGGCGATCACGCCTTTTAAGGCGTTTTTTGATCTGAGCGCCCAGACGCTTGCCATCACCGAAGACTACCTTTGGTTCATCGGATTTGCCATGCCTGCCGCCATGATCCATCGAGGACTACACGCCTACGCATCCAGTCTCAACCGCCCAAAAGCCATCATGATCGTCAGCTGGCTGTGCTTTTTGGCAAACATTCCATTAAACTGGATTTTCGTCTATGGCAAATTTGGCATGCCTGCCTTGGGTGGTGCAGGCTGCGGCGTGGCGACCGCCATCGTCTTTTGGCTAAATACCCTCATTTTGGGCATTTACATCGCCAAAGACCGCTACTTTAAGCCCTTTGGTTTGATGGATAAATTCAGCCCGCCCAATCTCAAAACCCTCGTCGAGATCACCCGTCTAGGACTGCCCATTGGCTTGTCTTTTTTTATTGAAGTCAGCTTATTCACCTGCATCATGTTCTTTGTGGCACGCCTTAAAGGGGATGCTTCTGGCACGACCGAAGATTATGTCGCAGCCCAGCAGATTGCCATCAGTTTAAGCAGCCTGCTGTATATGCTGCCGCAGAGTCTTGGTATCGCTGCGACGGTGCGTACAGGCTTTTATCTGGGGCAGCACCGAGCTCATCGGGCACGCTATGTCTCTGGCGTGGCGATCATCAGCGCCATCATCATGTCCTTTGTGACAGCAGCGATTTTAATCACCATGCGCCATCCGCTCGCCACGATATACACCGATGATTTGGCAGTGATTGGCATCGCTGCGACGGTACTTATGTATGCTGCCGCCTTTCAGCTGGGCGATGCGGTGCAATGTGTGGCAAGTAGCGCCCTGCGTGGCTACAAAATCACCAATGTACCAATGATGATTCATCTGCTCGCCTTTTGGGGTTGTGGTCTTTTGCCAGGTTACATATTGGCGTTTCATTATGGCTTTGGCATTTATGGGTTTTGGATGGCGCTCGTCGTCTCGTTGTTGGTGGCGGCTATTTTCTTAACTTGGTATCTTGAAGTCCACAGCAAAAAAGCCATCAGACAACAAAAACAGCTCAATCGCACGGGTCAAAACAAAGCCGATAACCCCACATTTTAGCCATAAATCTTACCAAAACCTTGCCCAATGGTAGATTTTATCAATTTTGCTTTGTAAAATGACAAAAGTTTTGTACTCTATGCCCACTCATCGCAAATTGGCATAGAAATTTATTTTTGCAGGCGGTTGCAAGACACCCTTCCCAATCGGCATTGTTAGGACAAATTGCCATTTGCACCCAAGACCATCTTTGGTTTTACCTTTGGTTTTTAAGTTTGGTTGGCGCATAGCCACTTTAACAGCCACCTTATCATTTCATGTTTTAATTAACTTAGGATTTTGTATGAACAAACCCCTCAAACTCGCCCTAGCCCTAGCTGCACTAGGCACCACCTCGCAAGCCTTGGCAAATGATCTGCCCAATTTATCAAACAGCGAATTTCAGCAATGCTTGAATACTTTGAAAAACTCATCAAATTTTCAAAGCATTTCGTCCTCGACTTTTGAGACCTATCGCCCAAGCGAACCTGACCCCAGCGTCATTCGTTCGCTCAATTATCAGCCAGAATTTAAAAAAGATGTCTGGGATTATCACGCCTCTTTGGTCGATGCTGAGCGTGTGGCAGACGGCTTAAAAGCCAAAGCTGAGCAGGCGGATGTACTGCGCCGCATCGAAGCTCGCTATGGCGTAAAACCTGAGCATGTGCTTGGCGTGTGGGGGGTGGAGAGTAATTTTGGGCAGACTTTGGGTGGCAAAAACCTATTTAGCAGCCTTGCGACGCTGTCTTGCTTTGACCGCCGCCAAAGCTACTTCCGTAAAGAATTTGCCAATGCCCTTCGCATCGTCCAAAACGGCGATGTGCGTGCCCAAGACATGAACGGCTCATGGGCAGGGGCGTTCGGTCAGACGCAGTTCATGCCAAGCACCTTCTTGGAGCTGGCAGTGGATTTTGATGGCGACGGACGCAAAGACTTGGTCAATAGCAAAGCAGACGCCCTTGCCAGTACCGCCAACTTCTTGGCCAAGCGTGGCTATCGAGCAGGCGAGCCTTGGGGCTATGAAGTCAAATTAAACGGCTACACAGGCGCCAGCGGTCGCACCACCAAGCGCAGCATCAGCCACTGGCAAAATCAAGGCATCACCCTGCCAGACGGTCGCCCATTGCCAAACAACATGGCATCAGCTGGCTTACTATTGCCAGCAGGTCGCAGTGGTCCTGCCTTCTTGGTCGGCAAAAACTTTGATACTTTCTATAGCTACAACGCCTCAGAAAGCTATGCGCTCGCCATCGCTCATCTGTCCACTTTGATCGAAACTGCCAGCACCAACACCAACTTTGCCACCCCTTGGCCGACCGATGACCCCGGCATCAGCCGCCGTGAAGCCAAAGAAATCCAACAAGCGCTCATCAACGCAGGCTACGACATCGGCAATGTCGATGGCATCATCGGTGACAACACTCGCCGTGCCATCATGGATTATCAACGCAAAGTCGGCGTGACACCAGACGGTCGAGCAGGTCAAAAATTCCACCGCTTGATCACAAGCCGTGTCAGCCCAAATCCTGCACCCATCGTGCATACAAGTAGCACCATGCCGTATCAGGTGCCAGTCAGCCGTGTGCCGAGCAATCAGCAGGTCTCAACGCCTGTCAAGACCATCACGCCCAAGACCTATCAGCGTGTGGTCAATGCAGATGGCACCGTCTCACTCGTTCCAAGCCCATGATGACACTGACAAAATGATACGGCGATATGAGTTTGGCTGGCAGCCGCACAGCCCATCATTTTGTCATAAGTCATTGAATTTGTTGGGTTTTGCCATCGCTTAACCCAACACTAAGCGAGCTTGTATCATAGGCAGGCTTGTATCATTTTTAAGTTTTATAAGTTAAATAAACCTCAATTCCCACTGGGGTTATTGTGTTAATTTAATGATTTTAAAATAAAATTCGCACAATAAAAGCCACACAAAAAGCAAGGGTAGATTCACCACCCTTGCTTTTGTACAAATTTTCAAATCGGCAAATATGAGCCTTAAAGCAAAAAGACTATTCTTCTACTTTGTCATCATCCCATTTGGCATAAGTTTTGGCAGGGTCGATGCCTTGCGATTTTAGGTATGCCACCTGCTCTTCTAGGGTGCGAGATTTTTCGGCATCACGCATGCTGTCTTCTAGTTGGTCAAATTTTTTAATTTCTTGGGTAAGTTTGCTGTCCGACATATTTTACTCCTTGGATTGATTTGGGTTGGTTTAAACTTTCAGTCAGTTTCAGTCAGATGGCTCAATCTATCGGTCTAACTTTGATCCATTTGCCTGAAAAATCATAACTCTCATTAGACCAAACTTTACCCAAAAACACAATGCCAATGACGGCAAAATTTACATTTTTTCTACATTTTAATTTCATATTTTCATGCCAGCCATCAAGTCCCTTTATGAGCCTTTGGCGATTTTCACATACTCATGACCTGCCAGCGGCGCAAAGTCATGCCCCACAAAACAAACAGCATCATCGATGAGACCTGTCACCGTCGCCACCAAATTTTCATCAAAACGACTGGCATAGAAAGTCAAAGGGTGCGCCTTTGGGTTGTTGGCGGCGATCTGATAAACACCCAGCAAGGATTTCACCCGCTCAGCGATCGCCACACCAGAATCCACCAGATGAATGTTCAGCTTTTGTTCGTCAATGTATGCTTGCAAAAATTGCTTAAAAAACGGGTAATGCGTACAGCCAAGCACGATCACATCCACGCCATCAGCCGCCCAGATTTTGACCTGCTCAATGAGCAGCCTTGCGACCTCAGAGACGATCGGCATGCCAGATTCCACCCACGGCACCAAGCGTGGCTCAAAATGCTTATACACCTCGATGCCGGCAGGTCTGGCGACCTCATCAATCACTTCTGCCAGTAGGCGACCATTTAAGGTTGCCTGCGTGGCAAGCACGGCGATTTTTTTGGTCTGCGTCATGGAACAAGCGGGCTTTACCGCAGGCACAAGCCCTACAATGGGCACGCTACACCGCTGTCGCATCGCCGTGAGCGCATGAGCAGACGCACTGTTGCAAGCGATGACGATGAGCTTACAGCCCCTTTTGCATAGACGAGCCACCGCTTGCAATGTCAATAACAAAATCTCATCGCCAGACTTATTGCCATAAGGCACATTGGCAGTATCAGCATAATAAATAAAGCGCTCATTGGGCAAAGACGCCTGCAAATGCCGATACACTGACAACCCACCGACCCCTGAGTCAAACACACCAATCGGCGCCTCCTCAAAAGCATCGATAAAATCAGGATGCTGGTTAATCATGCTGCGTCTCCACTTGATGCACCCTGCCACCACTCATCAAAGTCAGCACCGTCTTATCACCCATCTCATCAAGCTCCCCCATCTCGATCAGATGATACAGCACATTGGCACCAATGCGAGCGCTCAGACCAAATCTGGTGTCGATGTACAGGCGCTGCTCAGCACGACCATCTTTGATGAATTCTTTAAAATACAAAGGCTTATCATCAAGTACGATGCGGTCGCCATTGGTCGTGCCAAAGACAATCCAAGTCTTGCCATCTTGCTCGACCTCATCCACCGTATTGACAAAAAGCGGCACATCCGCCACTTGAATGCGGTACAAATCATGCGGTGTTTTTAGAAAATATGCCTGCTTACCGTCCTCATCCCGCCCCCAAAGCACGCTGGCAAACAGATCTACAAGTGACTGGCGAGTCATTTTTACGCCCTCATGATACCACTCGCCATTATCTTTGATAATGATGTCAAAATCATGCACCGCAGTCGGTTGCCAAGCGTCAAGTGGCGGAATTTTGCGTGACGGCTCACCGTCAGAAATGGCGGACATGATGTCATTTAAGCTGCTGTTTTTATTGGTATTTTTTAATTCTTTCTCGTGGGTGCTTTGTGTGGCTTGACTCATTATTCCATCCTCGTTTTGGTTGTTTTTTAAAGCCATTTGCTTGGATATTTGCTTGGATAAAAACCCCAATCCTGCGCATTTTTAGCGATAATTGTAGCCCAGTTTTGTCCACAAAAGCAATATTTAAGCCGTTTTTCAGGGCAAAATTGACGATTGTTACGCAAAAATACAATTTGTGATGATTATTAACTTGCCTAATTCACCAAGATTGGTAAAATATAGCCACGCTTTGACACATCAAGCTTTTGCTTTTGATGGTCATTACTTTCTATCAGCCAAATCCGCATGATTTTTCGCCGTTAAAATCGGTTTTGCGGTCAAAAGTCACCAAGCCAATAGGACAGCATATGCAACACATAGAACGAGAATCGATGGAATTTGATGTGGTGATTGTCGGTGGCGGACCTTCTGGTCTGTCGGCGGCGATTCGCCTAAAACAGCTTGCCAATGAAGCTGGCATGGACGAATTTATGGTCTGTGTGGTGGAAAAAGGCTCAGAATTTGGTGCGCACATCTTGTCGGGGGCAATCATGGAAACTCGTGCGCTTGACGAGCTTTTGCCCGACTGGAAAAATATGGATGCGCCCATCACTGTCGCCGCCAAAGAAGACCGTGTCTATATGATGCTAAACGACACCAAAGCCATTCAAACGCCCGACTGGGTCGTGCCAAAGCCTTTGCACAACGAAGGCAACTACATCGTCTCTTTGGGCAATGTCGTGCGCTGGCTTGCCGCTCGTGCCGAAGAGATGGAAATCATGCTATTCCCTGGCTTTGCTGCCAGCGAGATCTTATATAACGACGACGGCTCGGTCAAAGGCATTCGCACAGGTGACATGGGTGTCAATGCCGAAGGCGAAGCCAAACCCTCATTTGAGCCAGGCTACGACCTACTTGCCAAATACACCATCTTTGCCGAAGGCTGCCGTGGACATCTTGGCAAACGCCTGATCAGCCGTTTCAACCTTGACAAAGACAAAGACCCACAGCACTACGGCATCGGTCTAAAAGAGCTGTGGGAAATCGACGCCGACAAACACGAAGAAGGCGTCATCATGCACGGCACAGGCTGGCCATTATCTGAAACAGGCGCAAGCGGTGGCTGGTTCTTGTACTTTGCCGAAGACAATCAGGTGAGCTTTGGTCTGATTTGCGACTTATCTTACAAAAATCCTTACTTTTCACCGTTTGATGAATTACAACGCCTAAAACTCCACCCAACCATTCGCCCCATCTTAGAAGGCGGCAAACGCTTGTCCTACGGCGCAAGGGCTTTGACAAAAGGCGGCTTAAACAGCTTGCCTAAGCTTAGCTTTGCTGGTGGCGTGCTGGTTGGCGATGATGCAGGATTTTTGAACCCTGCCAAGCTCAAAGGCACGCACACTTCGATGAAATCAGGCATGATCGCCGCCGAGAGCGTCTTTGCCGCCATTAAAGCTGGTCGTGCGCATGATGAAGTGACTGAGTATCAAAGCAACTTTGAAAACTCCTGGCTTTATGAAGATGCGCACACCGCGCGCAATTTCGCCCCTGCCATTCACCGCATGGGCACGCTCATGGGCGGTGCGTTTACTTATATTGAGCAAAATTTGTTCAATGGCAAGCTGCCACTAACCATCAGCGACAACACGCCAGACTACAAGCAACTAGACAAAGCCGACCACGCCTATAAGCCTGATTATCCAAAGCCAGATGGCAAGCTCACCTTTGATAAGCTGTCAAGCGTGTTCATCTCAAACACCAACCACGCCGAAGATCAGCCATGCCACCTTAAACTGACCGACCCTACCGTGCCAATCAGCCGCAACTTGCCGATGTACGCCGAGCCTGCCCAGCGCTACTGCCCTGCTGGTGTGTATGAAGTCGTGCCAGATGAAAATGCCCCAGAAGGCGCACGATTTGTCATCAACAGCCAAAACTGCGTGCACTGCAAAACCTGCGACATCAAAGACCCTGCCCAAAACATCACATGGGTCACGCCAGAAGGCGGCGGCGGTCCGAACTATCCAAATATGTGATTGTTAAAATTGATTTTGTGTAGATTTTACAATCAAAACAATCAAAACAATCAAAAAAACACGGGGCGACCAATGATCGTCCCGTGTTTTTATCATCAGTGCAGCATCATTTTGCCTGCTCAAGCATATAATCAACCGCCGCATACACCTCAGCCTCCGTCACCGTGCTGACCGCCTGAGCAGGCATTTTATTGAAGCCCTTGGCAGAATGCTCATACAAAGTATCCACGCCCTTTTCCAGACGCTTTGCCCACTCCGCCTTATCACTCAACTTTGGTGCGTCAAGCAGACCCTGATCATGGCAGACCTTGCAAGTTTGTTCATAGCGTTTTTTACCCTCCTCGATGGACAGCTTTGACGACAACGTCTTGACATCAGGCACGCCAACAGGACTGACAGCATCGGCTGCATCTTTCGGTACGGTCGGCTCTTGCACCACCGCCGCTTTGTTATCAGCAGGTGCCTCTTGCGTGGCAGGCGCTGCAACATTATTGGTAGGCTGACTACTGGCAGGTTGGCTTTGCTGCACTTCTGCCTTATCAGCACCGCAAGCACAAAGCGTCGCAGTGAGTACTGTCGTCATTAGGATGGAAAATTTTTTAGCTGGGTGTTGCATGAGTGCCTCGCCATATAAAGTAGGAAATAAAAAATCAAAAAATCTGAGTCAATCTGATGAAACATTAAGACTAATATACCTAATTTTTATAAGGATTTACAGTTAAATTTTTAAAAAAATGGCATTTGGTGTTTTTTCAGGTTACAATATTTCATAAAAATTTTCTAAAAAGTCGTCAGCTCATGGTTCAATTTTTGAACTTTTTGTATCAAATATGTATCTGCTGATTTCCTACATCTTGTTGATTTGCTATAATTTAACCATAAATCAATTTAACCATAAATCCCATCTATATTTTTTCTTTTATTTTTCTTAGGATACTTCTATGAAAGCCATCGCTTTAATCGCTGTTGCCGCTGTGGCATTGACTGGCTGCAACGCCATGACCAAAGCGTCTGACAAAATTTTCTACAAAGAAAGTAACTTTTCTTTGGTAGAGACCACCGAATACCCAGTGGGTGAAGGTCCAGAGTACGACGCACAGACCAAGGCTGATGCTGCGCTTGCCGATGTACAAAAGACCCAAGAAACAGGTGCACAGCGCCCGACTGCCCAATCATTCGTTAAGCATGACGAGATCGCAGAACAAGCAGAAGCAGCCATCGAGACGGAAGTAGCAGACGCACAATAATCCATCTTTCGTGCTATTGCTCACAAAAGACCTGCTTTAACGCAGGTTTTTTTGTTTGTAGTTTTTTGTTTACAAAAGAGTAAATTTATAAAGCTTTCATCCATCAGTTTTAAGGCGACAGATTTAAGCTGATGAATACACGCCACCTCGCTCATATTTGCGAACTTTTTGACAATTCTTAAAACAAAAACCCCAAATCGATGACTTGGGGTTTTGATCCATGATGATGGATTAGTATTTGCGCACGGTGCGAACTTGCTCACGCCATACTTTTTTCTTGTAACGCTTCACGGCAGCGGCTTTTTTGCGCTTACGCTCTTGCGTTGGCTTTTCAAAAAATTCTTTTTTGCGAACATCAGCCAAAACACCCGCTTTCTCACAAGCACGCTTGAAACGACGAATCGCAATATCAACTGGTTCGTTTTCTTTCACCTTAACAGAAGGCATAGTAACTCCTAAATACAAGACAAGTGGCATCGATCAGGCTGTGTTATATTATATAGCGTCACGGTCTTGGGCGTGGGCATCAGCTCAAATCGGAAACAAAATCCGCAGTTGCGGCGTTTGTCTTAAATCATCAGACCGACCTAAGACAAGCACCGTATTATAGAGGATAAAAAGGCAAATTTCAACCAAAATATCCAACATTTTGGCACAAAAAACGCCAAAATGTTGGATAAAAGAATTTTTATGTGCTTTTGATTATGGATTTGTCGTGGTTGCCTGCGCTTCGGTGGTGGTCTGTGTGGCAGCAGCTGCATCAGTGACAGGCTGTGCGGTGGCTGCGTCTGCGGCAGGCGTTGCATTGGCAGCTGCGTCAGCGGCACCCGAAGTCTCAGCAAAAGTCGGCTGACCATGATCGTCAAATTTGACTTCCTCAGCCTTTGGTGCTTTTGCCAATGCAGCAGCCTCTGCCTCTTTTAGCTTGTCCACTGCGTGCACGCCCTCATGCTTGCTGCACGCTGATAATACTGCGGCTGCGGCGATGGTCGCTGCGATCAATTGAGCTTTCATAATCTCTCCAAATTTAAATCGTCAATGTTCAAAGCAGGCAAGCCATCACGGTTGCTGCCGTCATGATTGGTGTCATTTTGGTTATTATGCCATAAATTCCCACAATTTTCATGGAATTTTTTCATACAAGTCCAACTGAATGATTTTTTGTAAATAGCTACCAAACTTTACAATCTTTTTGGCAAAAGTGAGTATAATAAGCAAACTTTTTACAACCTTAGGTTTGGAGCTTTATGGCTGGTGGTAGTTTACTGATGCTTCTTGATGACATCGGTACGATTTTAGATGATGTGGCGGCGATGACTAAGCTTGCCGCCAAAAAGACAGCAGGTGTCTTGGGTGATGACTTGGCGCTAAACGCACAGCAGGTCACTGGCGTCAGTGCCGACCGAGAGCTGGCGGTGGTGTGGGCAGTGGCGAAAGGCTCTTTCATCAATAAGCTCATTTTGGTGCCCGCAGCGCTCATCATCAGCGCAGTGGCAGCATGGCTCATCACACCCCTACTCATGCTTGGCGGTCTGTTTTTGTGCTTTGAAGGCGCTGAAAAAGTGGTGCATAAATTTGCCCCACAACTTTTACCGCCTGATACAGACAGCGAGACAGCGCACCAAGAGCGCTTGGCGGCGAATGCTGATGATTCGGTGGATTTGGTCGCTTTTGAAAAAGAAAAAATCAAAGGGGCGATTCGCACCGATTTCATCTTGTCAGCTGAGATTGTGGTGATTTCACTTGGGGTGATGAGCGCCACTACTTTGCAGACTAAGGCGCTGTCTTTGGCGACGATCGCCATCTTGATGACGGTGGGCGTCTATGGTCTTGTGGCATTGATCGTCAAAATCGACGATGCTGGCTTAAAGCTACTGCAAAAGCCTGATCAAGCCAGTAAAAAACTTGGTCATGCCCTACTGGCTTTTGCACCAAAGCTAATGAAATTCCTATCCATTGCAGGCACATTGGCGATGTTCTTGGTCGGTGGTGGCATCTTGGTGCATGGCATCGATATTTTACATCATCAGGCTGAGGATTTGGCAGCGCTGTCTGGCGTGTTTGGCGGTCTGACGGGCAGCCTGTATAATGGCGTGGTCGGTCTCATCGCAGGACTCATCATTTTGGCGTTTTATGTGGCATTTAAAAAAGCCAAAGGCGCCCACTGATACACCCAAACGAACACCCCAAGCCCTGCCTTTTGTGCAGGGTTTTATTATGCTTGCTTTTTCCAACATTCATCCAAAGCCAGTTTTTAATATTTTTAAAGTCAGAAAATCAAAACAAAATGCGATTTTTCGCCATCAATACTCTTGTGCTGTGTCTAGATTTTGTAAAATCCACGCATATCCTTGCTGATAATCAGCAAACCTAAGCCAGTCTTGGGGCAGATTTGAGACGATTTGCTTGCCTGTGACTGGAGCTTGGATAATCTTAGGCGGCTCAAAGCCTAAGTGCTTGCAAAGATAAGCCAGCACCTGACTGCTTGGCACAGGACAAAAATCGCTCGCCAAATATAAAGACTTGGGGTCGTCATCTAGCAAAATCCGCACCAGCACCGCCACCAAATCCACATCCATGATGCGATTGGTGTAATGCGTCTTTGCCACGCCATCCATGTGAGCGCAGGCGGCCAGACGCAGCATACGCTGTCGATTTTTGCCATAGATGCCACTGGCACGGATGATGACCGACTTTATGCCGAACGCCTGTCTGATGGTGTTTTCAGCAGTCAGCAGGACTTGGGCGGTGGGCGATGATGGCACAGCGGGCGTCTTTTCGTCGATGCGTGCGCCATCATCATCGCCATACACCGAAGTGGATGACACGAACAGCACTTGGCGCAGATTGGGCAAGCTGTTTGCCATATCTGCCACATGCCGACAGATCGCAAGATAGCTGTCCTGATACGCCTGCACCCGATCTTGTGCCGAGCCAGACGGTGCGACGATGATGGCGATGTGCGTGAAGTCTTGTAGTTTATCAGCGGTCAGTGACAAGGCATTTTGCTGCCAATGCGTAAGGCGTTCGCCCTCATCGGCATCATATTTCACATCGCTGCGGCTGACACCCACCACAGGATGCAGTGCAGCCAGCCCCACTGCCACTTGCTTGCCAATACTACCCTGCCCGATGATGAGATATTTACTCATTATTTACACCCTTTGGTTTTGTATTTTTGATTGCCAATTTTTGAAAATGACTTATTTCGACAATCATCATTTATTTGACAATTCATTAAAAATAAGCAAGCCATTCAATGCGCAAGCTGTGGTCATGTTTGTGGTGGTTTTTTTGGGCTAAGCCATTGATCCTAAGGGCATGATGGCGGTCCAAATCATACTGCATACCCAAAGCCACAGATGGCTGCACATAGCCTGAGCGCCCGATGCTGTCGTGATGATACCAGTACGGCACAGCAATCTCACCCACCGTCCGCAGCCTGTCTGTATGATGATGGATACAGCCGACACTGGTCTGCACGCCCACACGATAACCTTGATTAACCCTACCAAGCTGAACACCGCCACCACCCAGCACATAGCACACAGCATCTGGCAAGTCGCCCGTAGCTTTCGCACCCTGACCGACAGCCCACGATTTGCCTTTTTGTAGGCGGGCATCAAGCACAGTATGCGTATCATTATGCCAATCTGACGCATCGATGGTCTGACGCACACCAAGATACACTTGCGTTGCCAAAGCTTTCTTATCACTTTGTCCGTCGGCGTATGCCTTGGCGGTATTGGTCGGGTTTAATGAAGTGGTCTTAAAGATGGTCAGCTCATCAAGCCTCATCTTGCCATCTTGGTGCTTAATATCAATTGACGGCAGCACGACTTCATGAAATTTTCGCACCCCAGAAGGACGATCCAGCCAGTCTTGATAAGCACTTCGGACACTCAGATGGTAGGCTGCGCCATGTCGTTCATCATACAAAACCCCCAAGCCAAGCCGATGAATTGGGCTGGCTTTGGTTGGGTTATTGTCGTTAGGCTTGATTGCCATGAGATCAAAGTCTGCGCCATTATTGATGAGTGCTTGACGCTGAGTGGATTTGGAAGGATGATAGTGCGTGTGCGTAATCATGCCTTCTTTTTGTAACAGCTGAGCGATTTTGGCAGGTGTCGTCACCGCACCCAGTTTGGCAAATATCGACTTATCAGCACGCACCACATCCACCAGACGCACGATCTCGGTGGCGCAGTTGTCATGCGTCAGATAATAAGGGCGAGCCAGATTGCGCACCTCCCAAATATGGCGCATGATCTGATCGACCTCTGCATCACTCAAATCCAGCCGATACTCCCACAAATCTCGCTCATCCTTCACCAGATAATCATTTGCCTTGACTGAATAAGGCAAAATCTCCATCACCCCAGCATAGCCGCCAATCAAAGGCTTAATCGCCCCAGACAGCACCCCATCGCTTGGCTCCGCCTTGACGGTATAATTCATGGCGGTGGCAAACTGCCCCGTCGCATCGTCCTCACGGCTGTCGATGCGCATGAAAGTGTGCGCAAATGCCGACGCCAGATTATTACCATGCTCCTCAGCAAACACCAAAGACAGCCTCGTCGCTGCGATGTCATCCACCCACGCATGAAAATCTGCACAGCCATCATCAGACACCGCCAAAGACACCCCAAGCTTTGCCAATTCATTTGCCAAAAAATGTGCACGAGCAGGAAAACGACACAGCACCACCTGATCGCCTTGCTCGATGGCAGACAGCATGGCGACAAGCTCATCTTTGGCGTTGATGGGCTTGCCGTTAGAATCTGATAAGAAAAAATCACTCTCACCCACAAGCTTTTGGCGTCTGCTCATTGCAAAGTCATCAGGCAACAACAAAAGTCGTTGCCAAAGCACCTGCTCGCTTAGCTGCTCTATCTGCTCATCGCTTAGCATAAAAGGCGTGGCGCTTTGTTTTAAATAGCCGTAGTCTGCTGTGGCAGGCAGATTTGCACCATCAGTGATGCCATGTGCGTGCGTGTCTGCATTGGCGTTATTTGCCATTGCCGCCGCCATGAGCAGCCCATAAGAAAAGCGTTTGGAATTCATGATAATTTTGCTAAAATAAGAACGATTGTTTTTAGTATATCTCATCATGACACATTTCTCCATAAAAAATGGTGTGCTGCTCGGTGCAGATTTCATCGCCTCGCCCAATTTCAACGCACGCCCCACTGACGACAGCGGACAAATCAGCGGCATCGTCATTCACAACATCAGCCTACCACCGTCCGAATTTGGCAAAAAAGACAAAAACGGCACACACTTTGTCAAGGCGTTTTTTCAAAATCAGCTAAACGCAGACGACCACCCCTACTTTGCCACCATTCACGACATGCAAGTGTCGGCGCATTTGTTCATCGAGCGAGACGGGGCGGTGACGCAGTTTGTCAATTTTGATGACCGAGCATGGCATGCGGGCAAATCCGGCTATCTTGGGCGCAGCAATTGCAATGACTTTACCATCGGCATTGAGCTTGAAGGCGATGATTTTTCGGCATTTACTGACGCTCAGTATGAGACGCTGGCGCACATCATTGTCGCCATTTACCATGCCTACCCTGCCACACACCGCCATCTGATGGGGCACAGCGACATCGCACCACACAGAAAGACCGACCCGGGGGCATTTTTTGATTGGGTGAGACTGCGGGCGATGGTGGATGAGGCTTTAGACGGCTTATAAGGAGTAGCCCACAAAGACCCCAAATTCATTGGTAAGTTTTATGAACTGTTTGGGTTTTGAAAGTAAGTCTCATTTCTATTGATTTTTAAAATATAGGGTTATGCTTAACAAAACATTGATTGCTTCAATAGCTGTGCTTACTATAATATCATTTCCAACAGTAGCCCAAGCTAAAACTTATAAAGATACAGCAAAATGTGGGGTTATAGCCAAGAAAACACATCCAAACCCAGCCTCTCTTCCACAATGGGTAACAGGTAGTGGCACAGGCAAAACCCAAGCGAAAGCTTGTGCGGCAGCTAAAAAAGACGCTACAAGCAAAATTCCAAGAGACGCACAAGCCAAGCATTGTGATTGTGGTAAGAAAATTTAAGGAGCTTTCAAATGCCTATTAGATATGAAGAAGTAGTTAAAACTGTTGTATTTGATGTAATTGATACTGCTGATGATGGCTTGGTTTATAGACTTGAAGTTCTTAAATCCAGTAATGGTTTTAGGGGCGAATTATTTAGATTGGATACATTTTCCTTACAGTGTTCTTTTGTTGATAGTAAACCAGACGAAAGTTTTTATGTATTAGATACTCACTCACATTCTATAGATTTGGACGAAAAGATATTTGATGACGCACAAAGTTGTATTGATTTTGTTGCCAATGCCTTACAAGAAAACTTTTCTTAAAGAATTAAACCCATTATTGTTGAAATCAATAATGGGTTTTTTAATCGCTTCAACTCCGCCACACAATACCTATCGCCCTTACTGCCGTAATTGCATTTACTTTCAATGACTTTCACGCAGAACCGCTTATCGCAATTACTGGTTTGTAGGCGTTGCAGGTTTTGGGCTTTCTCAACTTGGGCGGTTAGGCAGTTTAACTCGGCTTTACGTTCGCCAATTTCATCAAGACTAGGCACAAACCACAGCATAATAAATTTGCAGCAATCAAAATAATTTATAATAGTCATCATGACAGTATGACCGATAGACCTTAATATAAAAATTGAACATATTTTTTATACGATATGTTTTCTTTTTGGCAATATTATGGTAATTTTGTATCGGCGGTATGTTTGTTAAATATATCATCATCCGTCAATATGAACTTCGCTAACTACTGCGTATTTTTCAATAAGGACTTTTATTCATGAAACAGTTATTTCTTATTCGTGAGGACGGCTCACGCTTCGCCATCAATGCTGATATGGTTCAGTCCATCACTCGCAAAAATGGCAAAATCACCGTGAAATTAAAGAACGGTCAAACGCTAATTCTCGAAGAACAAGATCAACTTGTAGCTCAAGAGCAGGCAGATCAAACAGAAAACATCAGCGAAACCATCATGACTCATGATGCCACCGATGCGCACATTGAGAGCTTTGAGGCGATTTTTGTTGAATCCAATGAGTATGCAGGATACATTCAAGCTGCTGCTGGTTTGCTTGGTGTAGGTGCCATCGTCGCCGCAGCATCTGGCGGCAGCAACAATGGGGGGGGGGAGACTGTAAAACAAACCAGTAAGCCTGTCACACCCATCACAAAACCTACCGAACCTACACCTACGCCCAAGCCTCAGCCACAACCAGAGCCTGAGCCTGAGCCACAACCAGAGCCACAACCAGAGCCACAGCCTGAGCCACAGCCTGAGCCTGAGCCAGACACCACAGCCCCCGTTTTAACCACAGCAACCCTTGCAACTGATGGCAAAGTGGTTAGTGGCAAAACCGAAAGCAATGCCACTGTTGAAGTAAAATACCAAGATAAAGTAATTGGTACTGCCAAAGCTAATGCAGCAGGTGATTATTCTGTGACTTTAGATAAAGCCTACACCAACGGCGAAGCACTCAGCGTAACTGCCAAAGATGCGGCAAATAATGTGAGTGTGGTGAAGACTGTTACAGCAGCAGACACCACAGCCCCTGTTTTAACCACAGCAACCCTTGCAACTGATGGTAAGGTGGTTAGTGGCAAAACCGAAAGCAATGCAACGGTTGAAGTGAAGTATCAAGATAAAGTGATTGGTACTGCCAAAGCTAATGCAGCAGGTGATTATTCTGTGACTTTAGATAAAGCCTACACCAATGGTGAAGCACTCAGCGTAACTGCCAAAGATGCGGCGAATAATCAAAGTGCTGCTAAGACAGTTACAGCAGCAGACACCACAGCCCCTGCTTTAACCACGGCAGCCATTACTACTGATGGTAGTGTTATCAATGGGAAAACAGAAGGTGGCGCAACCGTTGAGGTAAAATACCAAGATAAAGTGATTGGTACTGTCAAAGCTGACGCTGATGGTAATTATTCTGTTAATTTAGATAAAGCGTATGCCAATGGTGAAGCACTCAGCGTAACTGCCAAAGATGCGGCAAATAATGTGAGTGTGGTGAAGACTGTCTACGCTTCTGCAAACCTGAGCAATACCTCAGTTGAACTAGACTTAATCCCAGAATTTAGCAACCAAACCTCCTATGTACCCAAGACCATTTCAGAAAGAAGTAACTATAGCTATCTTACTGAGACGATGTCATTCACTGTTACTGGTCGAGAGGCTCTAATCACTCTAAATATCAGCAATCCATCAAACATCTTGCAAGGCTCAGTTCGTTACGAAATTACAGGACCAGGGCTATCGTCAAGTGGATCGCAAAGCTTTAATAGTGTTGGTAAATCATCGAACGACATCATTTTAAATGAACGCTCACCGCTGTCCGCTGGTACTTATACCGTCAAAATTACTGCATCTTCACAAGGCTCTGCTTTGACTTTAAAAGCCACCGAGAAAGCACCTATCACCCAAGAAGTCTTTACAAATTATGATGAAGTAACTGGATCGATTTTTGCTGACACTGACCAAAAACCTGAAAACTATCAAATCAAAGTCGGCGATACCATCATCGAGCATAAGGCAGGTCAGCCAGTTACCACAAGTGAAGTTGAGGTGAATCAAGGAGTACTAACCATCAAATCCGATGGTACTTATAGCTACACCTCTGCAGCGACGCAGCTATCCGATGATGCCACTGATAAGCTTTCTATCCAAATTCTAGATATGAATGGCAAGACATTGGCGACACATCAGGCTACCGTAACGAAAGACACCACACCGCCAGAGGCAGGTGTACTGTCGTTGGTGGACTTTGAGGATACTGGTGCGTCAGATAGCGACCGCATCACTCAAGACAACAGCTTTGGCTTTAAAGTCCAAGACAATGAGACTGACTCATCTGTGACATACGAGTATTCTATCGATCAAGGCAATACTTGGACTGCCATCGAAGGTGCATCCGTCAGCAACTTAGCGGATGGCGATTATCAATTCCGTGGCGTAGTGTCAGATAAATCACGCAACATTAGCCATACCAACATCATCAATGTTGCCATTGACAATCAAGCACCCGACCTAATCAATGCCGTTAAAGCAGGTTACGACCTCAATACATCTTTAATCTCAATCAGCACAACGACTGATGATGATTTGGCATTGTACAAAGTTACTGATGGTGTTCGCAGTGAGATTGCCAATCTTGATGCCATACCATTTGAAGTCGGTAGCTATGAAGCAGTATTGACAGATGTGGCTGGTAATAGTGTGGTGCAGGCGATTAATATGATTTCGCCATCATCCAATCATTCAGTAAATCGGTCTGAAAGCGTTATTGATATTGCACTTATCAATAATGGTAGTGGCAATAGTGTCGATAGCTATGAAGGACATGATCTACTCATCACATCAGGCAATGCTAGCTTATGGGCAGGCAATGGTAATGATATTTTAATCAATACAGGTGAAAAGAGAGATTATACTGGCTTAATCGGTGGTGCTGGTGATGATACTTATATCATTGACTTTGGTAGAAGCAATCAGACTTACACACACATCTTAGATAATTCTGGATCGAACGAACTATTCTTGCATAATGTTCTGCCTGAAGACATAACTGTCAGAGCCATTGGCACAAAAGCAGATGTTGAATTGCAGTTTAATAGCCATAAAATTTCGATTTCTGGGCAGTTCTATGATTTTGCAAAGTATGGTGTTGATCACATCTACTTCGACGATGGCACCGTGTGGGATCGTGAGTATATCCAGACGGTGATTGGTTGATTTTTCTTGTCTCCAACAAAGATGCTGCACTTAGGTGCGGCATCTTTTTTTATTTCATGTAATGATGGAGAATTTAACCCAAGTATAACTACCCGCCAATCTTGATGACAACACACCATAATAAACCTAAAATTTTCATCAGTATCAAATCAAAAAATCCATTATAATAAACACCTTTATTTTAGCATCAGAATAAACTATGGCAAAATCTCGTCTTTTTCGCTCCACGATGGTCGTCAGCGCCATGACCATGCTCTCTCGCATTTTAGGTCTGGTGCGAGACATGGTCTTGATGGGCGTGTTTGGTGCAGGCGGTCTGATGGACGCCTTTTTGGTGGCGTTTAAAATTCCCAATTTTCTACGCCGTCTGTTTGCCGAAGGCGCATTTAGCCAAGCGTTCGTGCCTGTTTTGTCCGAATATAAAGAAAAGCGCACGCTCAATGAGGTACAGCTACTCATCAGCCGAGTCTCAGGCGTGCTAAGCCTTGTGCTGCTCGTCTTGACGGTGGTGGTCATCGCCCTAGCCCCTTGGGTGGTGGCGCTGTTTGCTCCCGGCTTTCGTGGTGATGAAGCCAAATTTGCCGCCGCTACCGAGCTTTTGCGCCTGACCTTCCCTTATCTGCTGTTCATCTCTATGACGGCGTTTTTTGGTAGTATTTTGCAAAGCTATGGGCGATTTGCTGCCCCTGCTTTTGCGCCCGTTCTGCTAAACGCCTGCATGATTTTAGGTGCTTTGTTGTTTGCGCCGATGTTTGACACACCGATCATGGTGCTGGGCTATGCAGTCGCCATCTCAGGCATCTTGCAACTTATGATTCAGCTGCCACAGCTATGGCAACAAAAACTGCTCATCGCCCCTAAATTTGACACCCAACACGAGGGCGTACGGCGCATCTTAAAGCTCATGCTGCCCGCCATCTTTGGTGTGTCAGTGACGCAAATCAATCTACTACTCAACACCGTCTTTGCCTCGCTCATGATCGGCGGCTCAGTGTCATGGCTGTATGCTGCCGAGCGCCTAAGCGAGCTGCCGCTTGGTTTGATTGGGGTGGCGATCGGTACAGTCATTCTACCAAGCCTGTCATCAAGCCGTGCCAAAGCCGATGATGAAACTTTCAAAAAAACCCTAGACTGGGCGGCAAAGCTCATCATCTTGGTGGGTCTGCCTGCGTCTTTGGCGATGTTCGTGCTTTCTGATATACTGATGAATGCTTTATTCGTGCGTGGCGAATTTACCCAGCATGACGCATTGATGAGCGGTGTCGCCCTAAAAGCCCTCTCAGGTGGCATTTTAGGGTTTATGCTGATTAAGATTTTTGCTCCCGCCTTCTTTGCCGACCAAGACACCAAAACCCCAGTAAAAATCGGCATCATCGCCGTCTTTGCCAACATGATTTTTAGCGTCTTATTCATCGGTATTTTTTATCTCATAAAACTGCCCTTGCATGGCGGTTTGGCACTGGCGACGACTGCTGCAAGCTTTGTAAACGCTGGGCTTTTATACTACTTTTTACACAAAAAACAAGTGTTCCGCTTTGGCAGTCATTGGAGAAAAATGGGTGCGCAGTTTGGTCTGTCCAGTCTTTTGATGGTGCTGTCATTGTACTTGGTGCTGCCGTTTTACCCCACCGATGGCGCACAGTGGCTACGCATCGCATCGCTACTTGGCATCTGCCTGCTCGGTGCAGCGGTGTATGGCATTGTTTTGCTCGCCACAGGCTTTCGCCCCCGTCAGCTCAAACACGGCTGATAGCAGCTGATTATAATTGATTGTACAAATCACACAAATCATTTACAAATCACTACACACAAGAGCGAATAACTTGCTATAATCAATGCACAAGTTTGCGGTGCATGACATGACAATGCACTGCAAATAAACAATCACATTAACAATCAACAAGGAAAACATCATGTTAAAGCCAATCAGCCAGCCCATTGCCAAAGACTTCGACCCAAACACTAATTTAGAAAAAATCCGTCTAGAATGCCAAGAGCTGGCCAAATCTCGTGCTAAGATCTCAGCAGGCGTGGCGATCATTCCTGTACCTTTCTTGGATGTGGCGATCGATGTCGGCATGCTGTCTAAGCTTTTGCCAGAAATCACCAAAAAATTTGGTCTACAAGAACCAACCGACCCAAACAGCGGTGCCAGCGAAGCAGCTCGCAAACAAAGCATCCAAGAGCGCATCATCGCCATCGGTGGCTTGGTGGCGACTCGTGGCGTGGTTAATAAGACCATTCAAGGCTTTGGCGGTCGTATCATCGGCAAGCAAATCGCCAAATATGTCCCACTTGGTGGTCAGATGGTCGCAGCCAGCATCGGCTACATGATTTTCAAAAAAATCGCCTTCGACCACATCGAAGAGTGCTATCGTGTCGCCAAAGAAGCTCAGCTAAAAGCCCGCTGATTCTCTAAGCGCTTGATTTAAATGACGAAAAAGACCGCACCAGTGGTCTTTTTCCTTTTTTTTGAATGATTTTTCTATTTTGGCATAATAAATTTTACGGTTTTGTTTGAGAAAATTTGCCAAACAAGCTAAAATAGACCTTTAAACTGTCAGATTAAGCTTGCTTGGTGGCGTTGTCATGCAAGTTCTGTTAAGCCCACTTTACTTAGCCAATTTTTAGCCAAGGTATTCTCATGACTTTTGTTGTAACTGATAACTGTGTTTTGTGTAAATATACCGACTGTGTGGAAGTCTGCCCTGTGGACTGCTTTTATGAAGGTCCAAACTTCCTAGTCATCAACCCTGACGAATGCATCGACTGCGCCTTGTGCGAGCCAGAATGCCCTGCCAATGCGATTTTTAGTGAAGATGAAGTGCCAGCAGGTCAAGAAGAATACATCGCCTTGAACGAAGAGCTGTCTGCCATCTGGACAAACATCACTGAGAAAAAAGACCCGATGCCTGAGCATGAAAAATGGGACGGCGTGTCTGGCAAGATTCAATACCTAGAACGCTAATCACTCATCAAGCAAAAAGCCCATCATTTGTGGGCTTTTTCTTTTTGTGCTGATTAAACACACCTGCCGATTCATGGCAGATTTTATATCGATTCATGGCAGATTTTATATCAATGTTAATTCTGAGTATGCCACAAATTAAGCCCAAAAAAACCTGCTTGATGCAGGTTTTTTTTGTGGATGAACGGTAAATTACCAAATGTCGGATTTGATTTTGGCTTTTAGTTCTGGGTGATTGTCCAGTTTAAATTCTGGCTCAGCCACGCCTGCTTTGATTTGTGCATTATAGTCTTTGACCAAAGCAAACACATATTTTGACAACAGCACAATCGCAATCAAGTTAATGAATGCCATGATGCCCATCGTCAGATCACCCATGTCCCACACGACCGCAACTTTCGTGACCGCACCAAAATACACAAAGCACAGCACCAAAATTCTAAAAATCGTCAAGACGGCAGCGTTGTTTTTCAAAAACTGCATGTTCGACTCAGCATAAGCGTAGTTGCCGATGATGGTTGAGAATGCAAACATGAACAAAATGAACGCCAAGAAATACTGACCCCAAGCACCCACATGGCTTTCAAGCGCCGCTTGTGTGAGCTGCACGCCTGATAAGTCGGCGGCATTTTCTGGCATGGTCGCAAGCAAAATCACAAACGCCGTGCAAGAACACACGATCAAAGTATCCACAAACACGCCAAGCATCTGAATCGTGCCTTGCTCCACAGGGTGCTTGACGCTGGCAGCCGCTGCCGCATTTGGCGCAGAGCCTTGACCTGCCTCGTTCGAGTACAAACCACGCTTAATGCCCTGCATCATCGCCACCGACACCATCGAGCCGAACAGACCGCCGCCTGCCGCTTCAAAAGTAAAGGCATCGGTAAAAATCAGCGAAATGACGCTTGGAATCTCGCCAATGTTCATGACAATAATAAATAAAGCCACCAAAAGATACACCGCCGCCATGATCGGCACGATGACCTCAGCGATTTTTGAGACACGAGCGATACCACCAAAAATGATCGGTGCTGCCAAAATCACTAAGCCTGCTCCGACGATGTGCTTATAAATCAGCCAATCCGCCTGACAAGCATCGCTCTCGCCCACACAGCCCATCGCTGATTGAATGGACAGCGTGATGGTGTTTGACTGAATCGATTGATACACAAAACCAAAGCACACAATCAAAGCCAAAGCAAACACCAAGCCTAGCCATTTTTGACCAAGCCCTTGCTCGATGTAGTAGGCAGGACCACCACGAAAACGCCCTGTTGTCTCGTCTTTAATCTTAAACAGCTGCGCAAGGCTCGACTCCGCCAATGCCGAACACATACCAATCAAGGCAATGAGCCACATCCAAAACACAGCGCCTGCCCCGCCAAGGCTGATGGCAATCGCCACGCCTGCGACATTACCCACACCGACACGGCTGGCAAGTCCAGTAACGAACGCCTGAAACGCAGAAATACCTTCGCTTTCATCATGTCCTTTGCGGCTTGACAGCATCGTCTTGACACTGCGCCCAAACAGACGAAACTGCGCAAAACCAGTAAACAGCGTGAAAAACACGCCAACCAAAATCAACAGCCAAAGCAGCACATCCCAAAGCGGTGCGCTAAACGCATTGACCATACAGTGCAAACCATCAGTAAAAGTGGGCTGCGACACACAAGAAAACGGATTATCGTACATAACCATTCCAAAAATAACCATAAAAATACCCAGCCCAGCAATAGGCATCAAAAAAGCGACCTACCAAAAAGGAAGGTCGCCTGTCGCCATCAATTCTCTTGATTCATCGGCAAGGGGTTTGTGATTATTATAAACTTTTTATCATGGCTATGCAAACTTAATTTTACCATTTTGACAGTTTGTTAAGGGAACCTTACCCAATCCTAAAACCAAGCCCATCATCAATGCGCCAAATCATCTTGGCGATCTTCTTTTAGGCTCAAAAACCAATTTAATAAAATCGCCGCAAAAGTCGCCGTGCCGATACCGCCCAAATCAAAGCTACCAATCATCAAGCCAAAGTTACCCGTGCCTAGAATGATGGTGATGGCAGCGACCATTAGGTTTTTGTTGTTGGCAAAATTGACTTTGTTATCAATCCAGATTTTCGCCCCAGCAACAGTAATCAAACCAAACACCACGATAGACGCACCTGTCAAAACAGGACTTGGAATGGTTTGAATCAACGCACCGAATTTTGGCGACAACCCTAAGAAAATCGCAAACACGCCCGCCACCACAAAGATGATGGTAGAATACACACGAGTCACTGCCATCACGCCAATGTTTTCGCCATAAGTGGTCATGCCAGTACCGCCCACGCCTGCCGACAGCGCTGTCGCCACACCATCAGCAACAAACGCTTTGCCAAGATATGGCGTGAGATTTTCGCCAGTCATCGCACCGACCGCCTTGATATGACCTAAGTTTTCCGCCACCAAAATGAACGCCACAGGCGCAATGATGAGCATGGCGTTAGCATCAAACACAGGCGAGCTAAAATTTGGCATACCAAACCACGCCGCATCGCTAATCTTGGCAAAGTCAATCGGCGTACCCAGCCCAAAGCCATTTGCCACGATCGCATAAATCACATACGCCAGCACCAAGCCTAATAACAATAGCAAACGCTGCATAAAACCACGAGCAAACACCGCAATCATACCCATACACAGCACAGTAACCAGCGACATCCACAGCTCAAACGGCTTGCCTGCCACCGCCGACACCGTCACAGGCGCAAGGTTTAGACCAATAATCATCACCACCGCACCCGTCACCAGAGGTGGCATGAGCTTTTCAATCCAACGAGTGCCAGTCGCCATCACCAAAAAGCCAATCAAAGCGTACAAAATACCACAAGCGATGATACCACCTAGTGCCACGCCAAGATTTGGGTTCGCCCCAGAGCCTGTGGCATGAGCAGTCGCTGCCGCCACCACGCCAATGAACGCAAAAGACGAACCCAGATAGCTTGGCACTCGCCCACCCGTCATCAAAAAGAATAAAATTGTGCAAATGCCCGACATCATGATGGCAAGATTGGCATCAAAACCCATCAAAATCGGCGCAAGCACGGTCGCCCCAAACATCGCCAACACATGCTGAATGCCCAGCATCGCAGTTTGCACAGGGGGGAGGTATTCATTAGTAGCGACAGGTCGTGTGCCAAGATTGCCCGTATACGGCTGCCATTTTGGAAACCAACTCATAAAAAAGCCTTAAAATTGTGTTTAAATTGTAATTTTGTGTATTATATCGTTAATTCAAACAATTTACCAAATTTAATTTGCAATATTTGTCCTGAACTTTTGCAGATTGGACCCTTTTCATTTATAATACCCTGTTATTTTTAAAAATTTGCCAACCAAAGACGAGAGCGTCATGAGCATCGATTACAAAAACACCCTAAACCTTGCCGATACCCCATTTCCCATGCGTGCCGACCTTGCCAAGCGAGAACCAAAATGGCTTGCTGATTGGGAGTCGGATGAGCTTTATAAAAAAGTTCGTGCCGCCAAAAAAGGTCTGCCAAAGTATATCTTGCATGACGGCCCTCCTTATGCCAATGGTCAAATCCACCTAGGTCATGCGGTCAATAAAGTATTAAAAGACATCATCACCAAATCAAAAAACCTATCAGGCTTTGATGCGGTCTATGTGCCAGGCTGGGATTGCCACGGCTTGCCGATTGAACAAAAAGTAGAGGCCCAAGTCGGCAAAGTCGGTCAAAAAGTCGATGCCACCGAGTTTCGTAAGCTGTGCCGTGAATACGCCACCAGCCAAATCAAACTACAAATGGCGGATTTTAAACGCTTGGGCGTGCTTGGCGACTGGGACAATCCTTATTTGACCATGAATTTTAAGACCGAAGCAGGCATTGTGCGCGCTTTGGGCAAAATTTATGACAACGGTCATATCGTGCGTGGTCTAAAACCTGTAAACTGGTGCTTGGACTGTGGCAGTGCCCTTGCAGAAGCCGAAGTAGAATATCAAGACAAAGAATCTGATGCGATTTATGTCGGCTTTGACATCACCAATCGTGAAGCATTGTCATTAACCAGCAATATCAATGGCTCATTGCAAGCTGTCATCTGGACGACCACCCCTTGGACACTGCCTGCCAACCAAGCCATTAGTGCCAATGCGGAATTTGATTATGCGATTATCAAAGGCAAAAAAGTCAATGCCTTTGTTATTCCTAATGAAATTAACAGCGACAATTTTTTATTAAGACTTCTTAATAAAGATGATAAGGACGCTTTATTTGAAAAAGCCAAAGACCCAAGCCTTTGGGAGCTAATGCCAGAAAAAAGAAATGAACCTGATGTTTTTAAACCGTATTTTGACAAAGCGGTCAAAGAAAAGGCTTATGCCATTATTGATAAAAAAACAGGTCAAATCATTGGCACGACACGCTTTTATGATGACAAGACAGACGATGACAGCATTGCGATTGGCTATTCATTTATTACGCCTGATTATTGGGGAACTTCTGCCAATAATGAAATCAAACAAGCCTTATTAAAAGTTGCCTTTAAACAAAGAAATAAAGTTTATTTTTATATTTTTAAAGACAATGAACGCTCCAAAAAAGCGGTAGAAAAATTGGGGGCGGTTTATCAAGGTGTTAATGCTGATGAAAGATTGACTTATTTATTGAAAAATCAAAACCCAATTAACCGAGAAGGGCATTTTATTGTCGCCAAAGACTTAACCGAAGACTTTGCCAAAAATGTCAATTTAGAAAGCGTGGAAGTTATCGCAACGGTGAAAGGGGCGGATTTAACCCAATTAAAAGCTCAGCACCCAATCATCGCCGAGCGTGTCGTGCCGATCATCACAGGCGATCATGTTACTGCTGACAGTGGTACAGGGCTTGTGCATACCGCCCCTGCTCACGGTGTGGACGACTACAATGTCGGTCGTGCCAACAATTTGCCCACCGAAAATCCTGTGGGCGGTAACGGCGTATATCTGCCAGAAGCCAAAGTATTTGTCGGTGAGCATATTTACAAAGCCCAGCCACAAATCATCGAGACTTTAAAGACAAGCGGACACCTGCTTAATCACAAAAAAATCAAGCACAGCTATCCGCATTGCTGGCGACACAAGACCCCGATCATTTTCCGTGCCACGCCACAGTGGTTTATCAGCATGGAACAAGGCGGACTGCGTCAAAAAGCCCTAGACGACATCAAAAAAGTAACTTGGACACCATCATGGGGTCAAAACCGCATTGAAGCGATGGTGGAAGGTCGCCCTGACTGGTGCATCTCTCGTCAGCGCACTTGGGGTGTACCGATTGCTTTCTTTATTCACAAAGATACAGGCGATCTGCACCCAAACACCAGCGAGCTGATTGAAAAAGTCGCTCAAAAAATTGAGCAAGGTGGCATTGAAGCGTGGTTTGATACCGATGCTCGTGAATTTTTGGGCGATGATGCCGACACTTATCAAAAAGTAACGGACACGCTTGATGTGTGGTTTGACTCTGGGACGACACATTTTGCCGTGCTTGATCAAGATGACAACCTAACCAACCCTGCCGATATGTACCTAGAAGGCTCAGACCAACATCGTGGCTGGTTCCAAACTTCGCTTTTGACTTCCGAAGCCATCTACGGTCGAGCGCCATTTAAGCAAGTTTTGACACACGGCTTTGTGGTGGATGAAAAAGGTCATAAGATGAGTAAGTCTTTGGGCAATATCATCGAGCCACAAAAAGAGATTGATAAGACCGGTGCAGATATGCTGCGTCTGTGGATTGCGTCTGCCGATTATCGCTATGAGATGAGTGCTGGTCAAAAAGTCTTTGCAGGGGCGGTGGATAATTATCGCCGTATCCGCAATACCATGCGATTCTTACTTGCCAACACCAGTGATTTTAACATTCACACCGATGCGGTAGCGATGGATGAGTTGGTCAGCGTGGATAAGTTCATCCTACATCTTGCCAACGAAACCCAAAAAACCATCGTCCAATCTTATCACGACATGGACTTTCATCAGGTGGTACAAGCGGTATCTATGTTCTGCTCACAAAGTTTGGGTGGCTTTTATCTAGACATCATCAAAGACCGCACCTACACCACCCGTGCAGACGGCAAGCCAAGACGCTCAGCCCAGACAGCTCTACATCACATCGCACAAGCACTCATTCGCTGGATTGCCCCTATTTTACCATTCACCGCCCAAGAAGCGTGGGAGCTGGTGCGTGCCAATGACGATGATGCAAAATATGTCTTTACTCAGCTTTGGTACGAGCTACCAACGCCTGCCATGAACGACATCACCGCTGATGACTGGCAAGCCATTTTAAATGCCAAAGATCTAGTCAATAAAGCCATTGAAGACGCTCGTACGGACAAAAAAGTCAGCTCAAACCTTACCGCAAAAGCCGACATCACCGCTGATGCAGACACCTTCCAAGCACTTGCCAAATTAGGCGACGAAGCACGCTTTGTATTCATCACAAGCGATGCTACGGTAAGCCAAAGCACAGGCTTTGGTGTGAATATCACGCCTGCAACAGGTCAAAAATGCACTCGCTGCTGGCACATTCGCACCGATGTCGGCACACACTCAGCACACCCTGAGCTGTGCGGTCGCTGCGTAACCAACATCGAAGGCGATGGGGAGGTGCGTCATTATGCCTAATACCACTCTACCCAATGGCAACAAAGCGATGGGCTACTATCTCATCGCTCTTGTCGTACTGATTTTTGACCAGATTACCAAAGTCTATTTTAACACCCGCTTTGAGCTGTATGAGACGGTGGATGTCATCTCGCCTGTACTAAATTGGACTTTGGCATACAATCGTGGGGCAGCCTTTAGTTTTCTTGCCGATCAAGCAGGCTGGCAAAAGTGGTTTTTTGTCATCTTAGGATTGGCAGTAGCGGTGTTTATCATTCGTTATTTGCGCCAGATTCCCAAAAGTGCCAAAGTCTTATCGCTTGGGCTGGCTCTTGTGCTAGGCGGGGCGGTTGGCAATGTCATTGATCGTATTTTGTACGGCTATGTCATTGATTTTATTCATGTTCATTGGTACGACATTTGGCATTATCCCATCTTTAATACCGCTGATATTGGCATTTGTGTTGGTATGGCGTTGGTTGTTTATGATATGTTGTTTTTGGAAAAAAAACGAGAACAAAATCATTAACTTAACCAACTAATTAACGATACTGCCAAAAAAAAAAATTGCCTGTCGCAACTGCTTGGTCTATAATCCTAATCAGAGGCTAAAAAAATAAAGTCAGATTATCTTAATAATACCGCCGACACCATTGGCGGTATGTTTTAAAAAAAAGATTGTCTTGCTTTTACCGAATTGGTTTTTTCATTTAACATTTAAAAGGAAGATTATATGAACAAGATCTCTGTTTTATCTCTGGTAGGATTGACTGCCCTTAGTTTGACTGCTTGCAGTAGTGGTGGTTCGTCAGCATCTGGTACACCAAGCGCCATTCCAAATGCCCAACCTAGCGCACCAGCCAGACCTACACAGCCAGCCAGACCTGCACAGCCAGCCAATTCTGGCATTCAAGGCACAAAAATGAACATCGCCAATAACAAGGCGGGTGCAAGTGCTAACATCACCAATAGCCCAAGCCTAAATCAGGTGGTGGTCAATGGTCAAACGGTTGATTTTATTCCTAGCGGTTTTCAAGTAGGCAGATTAAACCTAACTGCGAACAACATGGCTCGTATTGGTGGTAGCTCAAATCTTGCCTATACTCGCTACGGCTATGTGCGTAGCAATGCCAATGGCGAGAGCTATCTATTTGCACAAGGTACGCCAACCACCAATATGCCAACCACAGGCACTGCCACCTATAAAGGCGATGGCGTTCATTTTGCCAACGGCAGCAACACGCTTGTCAGTGCTGAGTTTAGCGTTGATTATGGCAACAAACAACTAACTGGCACAGTAGGCAATACCGCTTTGGCTGGTACAATTAACGGCTCTACCTTCTCAGGTACAAAAAATGGCATTAGCACCACAGGTCGATTCTATGGAGCGAATGCAGCAGAGCTTGGTGGTACTTATCGCAATGCCGATGGCAGTGTTGCAGGTGCCTATGGTGCTAAAAAATAAGTCTTTTGGGATATGAACTATCCATTTTTCATCACAAGCTTGGCAGTATGTCTATTGCCAAGCTTTGTGTTTGCTGGCACACCAAAAGACGAGTTGCCGTTTACTCATCTGCCCTTGATGAATGGCAATCCCACGCCTGCACCTACTACCGCACCGCAACTGACCGAAAAAGAGCTTTTGGCGGATATGACGCTGTTTAATGAAGTCATCAGCCAAGCCATCGACAGAAACGACGCGCACGGCTTAAAGATTTTATTGCCTGTATATGCCCAAGCCGATCATCGAGACGAGATTTTATATCTATATGCTCAAGCCGTCATACAAGAACAGCAAAACATCAAGCATGCAATTGATTATTATCAACAAATATTGCATCAAAAACCAGAACTGACACCCATACGAGTACGGCTCATTTTAGCATATCTTGCCAATCATCAGATTCGCCTTGCTCAAGATGAATTTGCCATCGCCAAGCAAGATGGCACTATGCCCTATGAGATATTAGCCAGCCTAAATCAGCGGTTTAAAGAGCTTAATCAAGTCAAAAAGCACTTTTCAATGCGTTATTTAGATGATGACAATATTAATAATGCACCAAAAAACAGTCAATACCAAGATTGGCAACTGCCTGAAGCCGAATCCGCTCACGGACTAGGCTACACCGCCAAGCTCTCAAAAAGCCATCATCTAAAAAACCATTTATCCCTAGAAACAAAAGCATCTCTTTATGGTAAATATTATTGGGATAATCAAACCTATAATGACATTATTGCTGAAATCTCCCCCAGTCTGTCATACCAAAATTTTGACGGACAATTTGAGCTGGGCATTTATCAGCAATGGCGACATTTTGGCAAAGACCCTTATTCATCAACACAAGGACTGAGACTGACCAGCTATCAGTTTATCGGTCGCGATCATCAAGGCGGTATCGAAATTGACATCGCCAAAAAGACACACAGAACACGGAAATTTTTAGATGGCACAAGTCATTCAGCCACACTAAGCCTAAATCGGCACGCCAATCCCAGTTACTATTTTGGCATCAATTTTATCAAAGACGATGTTAATGATCTTAGCGAAAGCTATCAACAAGGCACGCTGTTTACTGGTCTAAACAAATCGTGGGGCAATGTCCATACAGGTCATCAGGTCAGCGTTGGCAAACGCAGTTATCAAGATTTGGACTTTTTTGGCATTAAAAGAGATGATTTGCGTTACCAAACCGAACATCGCATTTGGCATCAGAATGTACATTACAAAGGATATTATCCGAGCTTGCATTTGCGATTTGAACGCATTGACAGCAATCACTTTTCCCATGATACAAAAAGCACGCAAGTTTTTATGTCGGTTGATCGTAAATTTTAGCACCCGATCATATTGTCAATTTTGGGATTATATACGGTATGGTTATTTATCATATTAAATAAGTCGCTTTGCCAGTAAACATAAAAAAGTCGGTCATTCCCACTTTTTTTCTTATAATGTCCAATCCAAAACCTGCCCTTTCTCCAGCCTTAATCCATAAAACCGCAATTTAGTTAATCAAATAATGATTGTCGTCAAAACAGCTTGATTTAAAAACCGAGCAATTTGGCAAATTTCTGCTTTTTTAAATGAATGTCTGGCGACTTTATGCTAAACTATAACCAATTTTTTATGATTTGATATGATTATGACACAGCCGATTTTACCCAACGAAGAAATCCGCATCACAGACGGCAGTCGTGTGGAATTGCATTTTGAAGTCAGCCTACCAAATGGCACAGTGATTGACTCAACCTTTGGGCGAGATAAACCTGTCAGCCTAACCATCGGCGATGAGAGCTTGTTGACAGGCTTTGAACAGGTCCTAACCAACCTAAAAGCAGGCGACACCCGCACCGCCCACCTACCGCCTGAGCAAGCCTTTGGCGAATGGAACAGCGAAAATGTACAAACCTTTCCCCGCACCAAATTCTCACTCTCCGAGCCAAACCCTGTGGTCGGCATGATGATGGAATTTAATGACAAAGGCAAAAATTCACTCGTGGGCGTGATTAGCGAAGTGAATGACAATGAAGTCAAAGTGGATTTTAATCACCCATTGGCTGGGCAAGAAGTGTTATTTAAGGTGCAGATTTTTAAGGTAACGCCAGCAGGTCAGACTGCTTTTGAAATCCGCTAAATCCAAAAAAAATTGATAAAAATCATTTAATTATCTATAAAAAACGGTGCTTTAATCAAACACCGTTTTTTATTTGGTTTTAGGCTTTTAAAACCTGTCGGTGCAAACGAGCCAAGCCCTGCTCCATCGCCAGTTGTAGCTCAGCGGTAAGCTCTTTTTGGCTTTTATCCTGCGGATAAATCGGCTCAAGCGGCAGCACATGCGCGGTGATGCCACGACTGTCCATTACTCGTTTTAGGCTGTCCGCCATCGTACGCTCACCATAATAAGCGGCATCATCGGACAGCTTGCCATCTCGATCGACATAGGCGACGACCATCGGGCAGATGGGCAAGCCCGTATCCATGCTGGCTTGTAGCAGCTTACCGTAGATTTTCTTAATGTGCTTGCCATCTGTGGTGGTCGCTTCTGGAAAAAACACCACCGATGAGCCGCCTCGTAAAAAATCAGCGATTTGCTCAGAAACACCGCCCGAATCGCCAGAGCCTCGCTTAATAAACAGCGTACCAGCCGCTTTCGCCAACCTGCCAAAAACAGCCCACTCGCCAATCTCCGCTTTTGACAAGAAAAACACAGGCGCGACCGAACCCACCACAGGAATGTCCAGCCAGCTGACATGATTTGACGCCCACAAGCCGTGCGTCTGTGGCACAGGCTCAACCTGCACAACCTTCACCCCAAAAGAGTCTAGCATCTTACGGCAAAATGTCTGAATGTATTTAGGCAAAATCTCTCTGGGCGGCGCATCAAACGCACCGATACGGTGTGCGGTGCGATAACCTCCGACCAAAGTTGAACCCATGCCGACGATCGACTTACCACGACCAAATTGTTTTTTGATAAAACCTGTCATATACCACTCTTATTGATTACATAAAATCTGATGACAATGCTATAAAAAAACACACGAAATTGCAAGTATTTTAGTAAACAAATATTCACAAAATTACATATTTAATAAAAAACGCCACTTCACAAAATGGCGTTTTTTTAAAATTACACATCAAGCACTTGGCAAAGGTGGTGGCAGCTCGTCAAAAGGCGCAGCTGGCTGAATGCTTGGCAATTCATGCTGATAATCCTTCGGCTCTCGTGGCGACTCACCATTCATGATCTGCAAAAACTGCTCGCGATCGATGGTTTCCCACTTCATCAAAGCCTCTACCATGGCGTGCATTTTGTCGTGATTGTCATCGATGAGCTTGTACGCCACATCATACTGCTCTTCTAAAATGCGGCGAATCTCATCATCGACTTTCTGCTGCGTCGCCTCCGAAATGGTGCGAGTTGAGCCGCCGATGTAGCCGCCATGCTCTTCAGCCTCATATACCATGATGCCCAGATTGTCACTCATGCCGTATTTGGCAACCATCGCACGAGCCATCTTAGTTGCTCGCTCAAAGTCGTTGCTTGCGCCTGTCGACTGACGATTCACAAAAATCTCTTCGGCAATGCGACCGCCAAACAAGATAGACAGCTCGTTTAGCATCTTGTCTTTATAGTTGCTCACAGCATCTTGTTCTGGCAGCTGCCAAGTCACGCCAAGCGCCCAGCCTCGTGGCATGATGGTGACTTTATGCACAGGGTCAGTCTTAGGCAATAGATGCGCCACCAAAGCATGACCTGCTTCATGATAAGCAGTCGCACGGCGCTCGTCTTCTTTTAGTACCATAGACTTGCGCTCAGGACCCATGTACAGCTTGTCTTTGGCATCTTCAAAGTCATTCATGTCCACATGAGACTTATTACGGCGAGCGGCGAACAGGGCAGCTTCATTGACAAGGTTTGCAAGCTGAGCACCACTGAACCCCGGTGTACCACGAGCCAAAGCATTGACATCGACACCGATGGTCTGTGGCAGCTTTTTAAGATGCACATTCAAAATCTGCTCACGACCCTTAATGTCTGGCAAGCCGACCGGCACTTGACGGTCAAAACGACCTGGACGCAGTAGCGCCTTATCCAGCACATCGACACGGTTGGTAGCGGCGATGACGATCACGCCATCATTACCTTCAAAGCCGTCCATCTCTACCAAAAGCTGGTTTAGCGTCTGCTCTCGCTCATCATGACCACCGCCCATGCCAGAGCCACGATGACGACCCACCGCATCAATCTCATCGATGAAAATGATGCACGGAGCGTTCTTTTTGGCTTGTTCAAACATGTCACGGACACGGCTGGCACCGACACCGACAAACATCTCCACAAAGTCCGAACCAGAAATAGAGAAAAACGGCACTTTCGCCTCGCCTGCGATGGCCTTGGCAAGCAAAGTCTTACCCGTACCCGGTGGACCCACCATCAGCACACCACGGGGAATGGTCGCACCCAGCTTGGTGAATTTGGCAGGATCTCTTAGAAAATCGACAATCTCAACGACTTCTTGCTTAGACTCTTCACAGCCTGCCACATCGGCAAAAGTGACTTTGATTTGATCTTCAGAAAGCATCTTCGCTTTAGATTTACCAAAGCTCATCGGATTGCGACCGCCCATGCCGCCGCCAGCACCGCCGCCAGACATGCCACGCATGAATAGCCAAAATAGACCGATGATGAGCAAAATAGGGAAAGCTGCGATCAGTAGCTGCGAGCCGATGCCTTGACGCTCAGGCATTGTGCCTTGAATCTCGACATTATGCTCACGCAAAAGTGGCATCAGCCCATCATCACTGATGGCAGGACGCACGGTTTCAAAGGTTGAGCCATTGACTTTGGTGCCTGAAATCTCTTCGCCATCAATTTTCACTTCCTTAATCTCGCCTTGCGACACAGCGGTCACAAATGACGAATAATTGAGCTGGTCGGCGTCACTGTTGGTGCGGTCAAGATTGCTAAAAATCGCAACCACCACGCCAATAATCACCAACCACAATAAGGTATTTTTTACCATGTTGTTCACTAACTTTTCCTATTTTTTAAGCTTTTGCTTGGTATGACTTACACCGTTTGTGCAATCTGGTTCAATATAAGGACGATTGTCAAAAAAATCAAGGATACGCCACCATCCTATCACTCTTGGCTATTTAATCGCCACCCAAAACATCTCTTTGGAGCGTGGGCGTGAGGCGGCAGGCTTGATGCTTTTGATTTTGCTAAACTGTTTTTGCATTTGCGCTCTGAGCTCTTGCGAGCCTTCGCCTTGGAACACCTTCATGATTAAAGCACCGCCTTCTGGCAGCACTTTTAGGGCAAAATCCACCGCCAATTCGCACAGATACATCATGCGTGGCTGATCGACCGCCGACATGCCTGAGGTGTTCGGCGCCATGTCCGACAGCACGACATCGACCCTGCGACCGCCCACTTCGTCCATGATACGATTAAACACTTCTTCTTCACGAAAATCACCTTGAATAAAAGTAACATTTTCCAAAGTATCCATCGGCAAGATGTCAGAGGCGATGAGCACGCCGTCATCACCGACCAGCTGCCCTGCCACCTGCGACCAGCTGCCTGGTGCTGAGCCTAAGTCCACGACCGTCATGCCTTTTTTGATCAGACCTGTCTTTTCGTTGATTTCCAAGAGCTTATAAGCTGCACGGGCTCGATAGCCGTCTTTTTGCGCTTTTTGCACATAAAAATCATCGATGTGCTCTTTCATCCAAGCACGGCTAGATTTTGAAAACTTTTTATTGGTAATGCGAGTTGCCATCAGAAATTAACTACCGCTTGTTTAAATTCAACCATAAAATCAATAACGGACTAGTTTACCATTTTTATCGCATTATTTGGGATAATTTCTGCTATAATGTGCAAAATTTAGCAAATTTCTTACTTTGGAAAAATTTATGAGCAACAAAAAATCAAAAACTCAAGACCTAAAAGAGCTGCGTGGCAT
Source organism: Moraxella nasibovis (assembly GCF_029581575.1). Lineage (NCBI taxonomy): Bacteria > Pseudomonadati > Pseudomonadota > Gammaproteobacteria > Moraxellales > Moraxellaceae > Moraxella > Moraxella nasibovis. The sequence continues at coordinate 1,638,498 of NZ_CP089975.1, forward strand.
TGGTCATCGGTTAAATCCTGTGGTCATCGTTGGCGGCAGCGGTCTGACACCCACCTTGATCGAGGAAGTAGGTCGAGCTTTGCATGACCACGAATTGATCAAAATCAAAATCCCAGCAGGCTCAAGCGAGGAGCGCAAAGAATGTGCTGATGCCATCGCTGATGCCACCGAATCTGAGGTCATTCATCACATCGGACGCATGGTGCTGCTACTTCGCAAAAACCCTGAGCCAAACGCCAAGCTGTCCAACCTAAGCCGTTTTGGTTATTAAGCTTTGAAACAGACACATCAAGCGGTTTTTTGGGGTGAGCTTTGGGGCAAAAAAAGTAAATCACCGCCCCAAATTCATCTTTATGAGCTTGTCGCCACCCAAAGTGACGCACCTGCCGTAAGCGTTGCCGTAAGCTTTGGGCAGAACGCCATTCATTTAAGCTATTTTATTGAGCCTGCCGATTGGTTGCACCTGCCCACCATCGGCAGTCAAAACGCACGCCAAGACTACCTATGGGAACGAAATTGCCTAGAATGCTTTTTTGAATTTGGGGGGCAAGATGGCTACGCCGAGATGAATTTTTCACCCAATCCTGCCAGTGACGGGTGCAATCTTTATAATCTATATCATTTTGACAGCCATCGCACACCAAATGTCATGCCGCCCAGACAGCTGACAGGGCAAATCATCACTCGCCAAACAAATCCATCGCTCGGCATGCACGCCTACCATTTGACAGTCGTGCTTGATCGTGATGTGCAAACCATCAGCAAAATCAATCCAGCCGCCATCTTATACCAAAATGGCAAGCCGATTTTTTATGCCATTCGCCACGCCAACCCGCCTGATTTTCATAATAAGCACTACTGGGCTCAGGTCTAAGGCGGTTTTGGTGGCATCAGGAATACTGTCATCACTATTGTCATTGGTGGTGGTATGGCAGGTTGGGCTAAGGCAACAAAACCCAACAGTTATGACTATGGCACAACCCATTGAATTTGTTGGGTGTGATGTCTGGATTGTCCCACACATCTTTATTGATGGTGATTTGATTGTTATGGTATTTAGCCATGTAATCAACACCAGTAGCAAATGTTAAAGACAAGTCAGGGTAACGCTTTTCTACCACTCCCATATAAGCATCAAATAATGCACCCACCGCTTGTGTCTTTTCACGAGCAGCGACAGCTTTTTTAATGTCGTTGATGGTAAATGTTTTGTTGGTATTAGATTGTTCTTGTTGCTCAACTTCTAAATCTTTAAATCCTTTGGTTCTTTGTCTGATTGCCCCAACTGACCCATCACTGGTTTCATCAGCTGATGGATTTGCTTGGTTGAGCTTGCTTGATTGATTTGACTCATCAATGTTTGTGCGTTGGGTAGCTTGCTGTTTTGAAGCAGTTTGAGATACCCCTGCTGAACTGATTTGAGTAGCGTTTGTTCGTTGGGTATGGTTGAGTCTAACATGAAATTCTCCTACAATTTGACCAAATAGTTCGTTTAATTCTTTAACAAGTTCTGATGGCAGCGCATCTTTAACTTGGTTTTCTGCAAGTGTTACGGTTAATAACTCATGCTGATTGCCGTAAGCATACATAATTCTGTCAGCCAAGTCATCATTTATTTGAGAATAAATACTTGGTAATGTATTTAATAGCTTATCAGCCAATGCAGAAATCTGCTCATCATATTTGCCTGTGTTAATGACATCACGAGTAACGGTATGGATTAACTCATGATTTATCAATTCTAAGGGTGTTGCATACCAACGACTGTCTTCAACATTAACCTTGACTTCGTTAGTAGCTTCAAAAAACATCCCTACATCAGCCAATCCACTGTCTTTAGCATTACTATTATTCAGTATGAATAATTTTTGCTCTGGATTCAAAGAAACCAGTTTATTGAATAAATTGACAGACGCTTGGTTATCATTATTGAATTTAGATAGGATTTCACCCATCTGACCTTGTACAGAATAACGGATTGTTGCATAATCATCAATCATAATAGCACCTTCCTGAATTGTATTTACATCCATAGGTACATAGTTGGTATTGGTACTCAGTAGTTCATTTAGTGATTCATTGGTTTTAACACCACTACTATAAACCAAAGGCTTAGCAGAGATGTGTGGTGTAGGTACACTTACCCATGTTTTATCCACAGGGTTATAGACACCCCAGTGACCATATACATCTGTAGCATACACTGTCTTACCTTTTGCAGTTGCTTTATATAGGATACTTCTACCAATACTGTTTTGTCTGACTACGCCATTATCATCTTCATAAAAAGTATTGATGAGATACATCACATCAGATTCATACACAGCATGAGCGATGTTCAGCTCAGCATTACGCTGACCTACTGCTTTACTGATGGCTTTTTTGTCTTTAACATAAAAAAACCGACCCAAAAAAAGGTCGGTTGTATTTTAATCTACTTTTTGCATGACAAAGCCTAACAATGTAGAGCTTGGCATCGCCATGACAGAATTAACGATCGTTCATCGCAAGCATTGTGCCAGTGTTCGCTGAAGCGTCGTTATAACGGTGATCACGCCATACGGTATAGCCATTGTGTTGGCTGTATGGGCTGAACTTTGGTTGGCGGAAGTCTGATACCCATTGGTTGCCATCATAGATTTGAATGTGACCGTGCGGGTTTCTTGAAGTACGGTTAAATACCACGACATCGCCAACTTGTGGGACATAGTTGTCATTGCTGATCTTGGTAAAGCCTGCGCTGGCAAGCGTGCCGTGAGCGTACTGATAAGCAGATGCTTGCGGTGTGAAGCTGTATCCTGCTGATTGCAGTGCACGGCGCACATACAATGCACAGCGACCGATACTGCTACCACGAGCGGCACGAGAAGCGTGAGCGGCAGCCATACTAGGCGCACTGTTTGTGGTCAGCTGAGCGACGACAGAAGGTGATTGATAATCACTGCTAAAATTCGCCGAACGGTTGATGGTTGGCAGATTTGAACTGGTGATCGACGATACCGTGTCCGCTGATTGAGCGATGCGAGAAGTGATGGTCGTCGTATTTGTTGTTTGTGATTTGGCGATCAGTTGATTGATGGCATCATCGATGTTGATAGAAGCATTATTTGCTGCGTTGCTGGTGGTGGCGTAGCTTGCTTGACCAAACTGATAGTTTGCTTGCGCAACACTAGATTGTCCAAGAGTCAGTCCAACAACCGACATCAGCCAAAATACTCTTTTCATAGATTGTCCTCGAACCGTCAAGACTTCACTACTTCGCCCTTCGTCTTGATGTTCTAAAATTGGGTTTTGATTAAAAGCTTGTAATCAGCGGCGCACATCCAAGCACACCAGAAACCGCCAACAACCAAAAGGCAATCACACAAACACCAAGCCATCTATTTACTTGCTGTTCATTCGCTTAAAAATTGTGTGATTTTGTTGGCAATCTGCTCATAAGGCATGATACACTTGCTCTATTGGACACCATGTCCATGGTTCTTTTAAAACACAAGGTAAGACATGTCTGATTCAACAAAAATTCAATTCGTGGACGACTTATATCTAAAAAGTCACACACCCAATCATCTGGCAAGCACGCTTGAAAAGCAAGCCGCAGCAGGTGCAAAACTTCCTGATTACCTAACACAGCGCATCAAGCATCTACAATCTTGCACCACACTGCTACAACAAGCACTAAGACCGCTGCTGCCTAGCGAGATACTACAAGACTGTCAAGTCGCTTACGCCGACCAGCATCGCCTGACAGTATCGCTGTCATCAGCCACTGCCGCCAACCATTTGCGCTATCTGTCGGCAAACTGCCTTGAACTGCTGCGCAAACACGATGAGAAATTTTGTCGCTTGGAGACATTGAATGTGATCATCACAACAAAATCCGCCCAATCAGACATTCGCCAAACCAGTTCTAAAAAAACCTTAAGCGAAAACACAAAGCGTATTATAACCCAAACTGCCAGCACTGTCATCACCCATGACGGGCTAAAACAAGCATTGCTACGCTTGACAAAGGATAATTAAGAGTACAATTGTTCATCGTATGTGTTTTGATGGTGCGTTTATGAGCTTTTGGTAAGTATTGTAAAGTTTTGTAAACGAAATGGTGGATTTTTGGTGAAAATAGATAAAGATCAATACCGCCACTGACAGTCAAGCAGGCAAGCACCCAGAATCAGCCAACCGCTCATCACCCACCAAAAACCCCCAAAAAATCAAGCTTTGAACCAAAATAACAAAACCCACTTGCCAGTTAATGCAAATGGGTTTTATTATTTTTTGGCAAATGTTACCAACAATCGCAAGTACCATTTAAAGGTTACACATGATTTGCCATCATCTTGCACAGGCAAAAAACCTGCTCATTTTTTAGGGGAATTTTCAAGAGAAATTTTCGGTGGCAGATAGTCAATCGGTGCGTCATTTTGGTTACAAAAAGTTACAATTTTATAGCAACTTTCGTCCGCAAGCACCGCGCGAATGAGCATATTATTGAGCGCATGACCCGATTTGTACGCCGAAAAGTGTGCCAAAATCGGATGTCCGATGACAAACAAATCGCCCACCGCATCGAGCATCTTATGACGGACAAACTCATTTGGGTAGCGCAGACCACCTTCATTTAAGATGGCATCATCATCAAGCACGACCGCATTATCAAGACTGCCGCCAAGTGCCAGATTGCGCTCACGCAAATACTCCAAATCCTTTAAAAAGCCAAAAGTGCGAGCCTGCCCTACTTCACGGGCAAAATTGGCGGTATTAAAATCCAATGTGGTTTTTTGTTCGGTCGCCCGAATCGCCTTGTGATCAAAATCAATCTCAAAATCCATCAAAAACCCCTCCTCATACGGCTCAAAACAAGCCCACTTGTCGCCGTCTGTGACACGCACAGGCTTGATGATTTTTAAAAAGCGCTTGGGTGCGTTTTGTTCTTCGATGCCCGCCTCATGAATCAGGTGCAAAAACTGCGCTGCCGAGCCGTCCATGATGGGGATTTCAGGCGCATCAACTTTGATGATGAGATTGTCCAGGCCGCACGCCGCCACCGCCGACAGCAGATGCTCGACCGTGCCGACACGAGCCTCGCCCTGCACCAGATTGGACGACATCATGGTGTCTTGCACCAGATTTGCACTCATGGGAATGCGTGCATTGTCCATGTCAGTACGCTCAAAGACGATGCCCTCACCCACCTGAGCAGGCGCAAGCGTTAGCGTGACTTTTTTACCACTGTGAAGTCCGATGCCTGTGGCGGTGATTTCTTGGGCAAGGGTGCGCTCATAAACCATGATGATTCCAAATGTTACAAAATATGTAGCAAATAGTGTATCATTTTGACGAAATTTTGTCATCCATCGGACGCATGATTTCCATCAAACCCCATCTTTGATTTATCTGATTGATGGAAGTGGCAGGCAACGACAAAAAACAAAAAACCCCTTGAAACCAGTGATTTCAAGGGGTTTGAATATGGTAGGCGTAAACGGACTCGAACCATCGACCCCCACCATGTCAAGGTGGTGCTCTAACCAACTGAGCTATACGCCTAAAAAGTGCTGCTATTGTAGCAAAGTTTTAAGATTTTGCAAGTATTTTTTTAAATTTTTATGCACATTTTCAAGGATAGAGATTCACAGGCGTCTTATAAGGCTTATTTGGCAGCTCTTGGACAAGCTTTGGCACCAAATAGCCTGACAGATTTTCAAGCATCTGCCAATAAATCTCCACCGCACGAGTCAAAGGCACATCAAAATGCGCCGCCCCCTGCACCTTATCCAAAATGTGCAAATAATACGGCAAAATACCCGCCCCAAACAGCGCATGGCTCAGCTGACACAGCGTGGTCGCATCATCATTCACACCTTTTAATAGCACAGTTTGGTTTAGCAAAGTAACGCCCGCTTGCTTTAATAATTGGCATTTTTGTTGTAGCGTTTCGTCAATTTCGTTGGCGTGATTGATGTGCAGCACCATGACGATGTTTTTTGGCGAGTTTTTCAACAAATCCAGCAAATCCCCATCAACACGACTGGGCAAGACCACCGGCATTCTGGTGTGAATACGCATCGTCTTGATGTTTGGCAGCGCATTGATGGCATCAAACCAGTCATTCAGTCTGCGATGGCTAAGATTCAAAGGATCACCACCACTAAATATCACCTCATTCACCTCAGGTTTATTTGCCACATAGTTTGCGATCTGGGCGATTTGTTGGGTGTTTGGCATATTCGCCTGATAGTCAAAATGCTGACGAAAACAGTAGCGACAATGCACCGCACACGCCCCAGTGGTGGTGATCAGCACTCGGTTTTTGTATTTGTGCAATAAGCCTTTGATGGGATTTTGGGTGTTTTCTGCCAAAGGGTCGTGCGTGTAGCCTGCCGCCGCCACAGTCTCTTTGACATCTGGTAAAATCTGCCGCAGCAAGGGGTCATTTATGTCGCCTTTTTTCATCTTGGCAACAAAAGACTTCGGCACACGCAGACCAAATTGCTTGGGGGCATATTGCCCATCAGGTAAATCAAGTGCCAACATTCGGCACAGCTCGCCCACATCGGACACGCCATCTGCCAATTCTGCCTGCCAAGATGATCTTTGTCCTGCTTGCGCTAGGGTATGGGTAGAAATTTTTGAAAGTTGTTGCATTATTTTTTTGACAATATTTGCTAAAACTATATATAATGTGCTGTTTAGCGACATTTTGAAATGGTCGTTATGATCTGTGCTATTATAACGCAATTTCGCCCAAATTTATTTTTTCTTTTACATCCAAAAAGGTAATCATCATGGCAAGTTTTTCTACCAATGATTTTAAAGCTGGCTTAAAAGTCATGCTTGACGGCAACCCATGCGCCATCTTAGAAAACGAATATGTCAAACCCGGCAAAGGTCAAGCCTTTAACCGTGTCAAACTTCGCAACCTAAGAACGGGCAAAGTCCTAGAACAAACCTTCAAATCAGGCGACAGCCTAGAAGGTGCGGATGTTGTGGACACCGAAATGAACTATCTATACAACGATGGCGAGTTTTGGCATTTCATGCACCCAGAGACTTTCGAACAGATGCAAGCCGACAAAAACGCCATGGGCGATGCCACTCAGTGGCTAAAAGAAAACTCAAACGCACTTTGCACCATCACTTTGTTCAATGGCGCACCGCTTAGCGTCACCCCACCAAACTTCGTCGAGCTACAAATCGTTGAAACCGATCCGGGCTTGCGTGGCGATACTTCTGGCGGTGGCGGCAAACCTGCCCGCTTAGAGACTGGCGCTGTCGTGCGTGTGCCACTGTTCGTACAGCAAGAAGAAATCGTCAAGGTCGATACTCGTACTGGCGAATATCTGTCTCGTGTTTAAGATTGCAGGCATCAATTCTGACCAATCAAAAATCCCCGATCTGACGATTGGGGATTTTTCATGAGTAAAAACCGCCTGACATATCATGCCAAGCCCACAGCCGACAAGTGCCGCTACTGATGGCGCTGCTCGACCATCATCGCATCAATGCCGTTATTCCTAAGTTTCAATAACGCTTGACTTGCCTCAGCTCGGCTCGTCATCGGCATGGACACCACTTGATAAAAACTGGCGCCTGTCGCCTTGTCCACACGGCGCACGACTAAGGCGTCCACACCAGCAAGCATCACCTCCGCTCGCTTGTCATCAGCCTCTTTGGCATCAGGATAGCTGCGGATTTGTAAAATATAAGTGACGGCAGCACTTTGGGGGGCGTCGCCATCATCGCCATCATAAGTGGCATCTTCTTCCACCACTTCGATGGTCGCCTCGGCCGCCTCGCTCGACTGCACCACTGCATCCGCCGCCAAAGTCCGTGCCTCATCACTGACAGTCTCTTGGACGCTCACGCCCTCTGGCACACTGCGAAAATCCTGCTTGGGCAGCACATCATAAAACTCAAAATCAGGCGCAGGAATGGTCTGCGTCTGAGCAATCGGTCTGACAGGCTCTTCTTCCACCACCACAATTTTGGTGCTGTTACGATAACTTTGTGCCAATGGCGAAAAATACAGCACCACAAGCAGCGCCGCTGCAATCACCACCGCAAGCACCATCCACAGCAAACTCAGCAGTCCAGAGTGCTGCTTGCTTTGGGTGGATTTATAGACGGCGGATGGTTTTTGTTTGTTTGTCATATTAATCTGTTCATCTTGCTCAATTTGGCAAATTGATGGTTCAAGGATTAAAAATAAAAATCAAAGATAAATGCTTATTGTATCAATTTTTTGGCGTGCTGTGGAAAAATTATCCAACCAAAAGAGCGATTTTTCAAGTTTTACAGCGCAAGTTTGTCGGTGTGTTATCAAGCGTGGCGAAATTTGTGGTATAATCATCGCATTCTTATCAAAAAGAGAGCTGTCATGATTTTCGCCATCTCCGAAGAGACCATCACCGCCGCAGGTCTGTACATTTTGTTGCCGATTTTTATTGGTTTTTTGTTTTTTATCATGTGGGACATCGCCAAAAAATCCAAAGCGGGCAAGCAAGGCACTTTTTGGATTTTTGTGGCACTGGGCATGGGCTTTTTTGGTTTTCTTGCCAAATTGGTCATTGAATGGGTACTGGGTAAGTGGTTTATTTAAACCTTAGTAAGGGCTGATTGTAAATATAGGGGTTAATTGCAATTAACCCCTAACAACAAACCCCCATCAACAGGGTTAGGCAAGCCAAAACCCAAAAAATTCAACAACCTATAACCTACATGAATGGTGGGCAGAGCCCCGCCCTACGCCTTATTTTTATTTTTTCAAAATCATTTCTTAGCAATCATCACGGCTCTTTTTGGGCGTGGATAGCCTTCCACTGTCTTACCGTCATCATTCGGATCCAAAAAATCCGCCAATGAATGATAATCCATCCATGCTGTCGCACGCTGCTCATCAGTGCTTGTTACATCAATATCCACACAGCGAACATCGCTAAATCCTGCCTTTGTCAGCCATTTGGTCAAAGCAGGCACGCTTGGCAAAAAATACACATTGTTCATCTGTGCATAGCGATCTTCTGGCACAAGCACGGTATTTTCATCGCCATCCACCACCAAAGTCTCAAGCACAAGCACCCCGCCCTGATTGAGCTGTCCTTTTAACTGCTCCAAATGCTCAAATGGCGATACACGATGATACAGCACACCCATACTAAACACCACATCAAACAGCTCGCTGCGGCACGGCAAGCTCTCCAATGGCACAGGAATGTAATGCACTGGCAAATCCACACCCATAAAGTGCTTAATCGCCATAAACTGATGATAAAACAGACAAGACGGATCAATGACCACCACCGACTTTGCCCCATCGCCCAGCATTCTAAAGCCATGATAGCCAGAGCCGCCACCTACATCCAAAATGCGTTTTTTATTCAAATCCAAATGCGGACGCACTCGCTCCCATTTAAAATCACTTCGCCATTCTGTGTCAATATGAATGCTCGTGTCAGCATCGCCCAAGAGATAAAACGGTCCTTTACGCCAAGGTTTAAGATTGGTCAAAAGGCTTTGGGTTTTTTTAAAATCTGCCATCTGCCAGTCCAAAGTCGCCGCCACTTTGTCGCCAAGCTCAATCTGTGTGGTAGCCACAGCTGGCAGGCGATCAATGGCAGACGCATAAAATGGTGCATGAGCATAACGGCGCTTGTCTTTAACTGCCGATAGCCACGCAGGCAAACAAGCCAGCCACTCGCCTGCTTTTGGGTGATATTTGCTCAGCTGTAATAAATGCAGATACAACTGCTGTTCTGCTTGAAAAATGGTGTTGTTCATTGTTTTTAGTGGTAGGTTGAACCTAAGACAACTTATCGGTCTTTGTTAATGATGATTGTGCAACAGTTTATCCGTATAGGCGATTGCAATCGCCGACGCCAAAAATCCCAGATGCAGCAATAACTGCCACTTCATCGTCGCCTCTGTCATGTTGGCGGCATTGATGAATGTTTGAAGCATGTGAATGCTTGAAATGCTGATGATCGCCATGGACAGCTTGACTTTTAGAACCGAGGCATTGACATGATTGAGCCACTCAGGTTGGTCAGGGTGATTGTCCACATTCAGCCTTGACACGAAGGTCTCATAACCACCCACAATCACCATCACCAACAGATTGGCAATCATTACCACATCTATCAAGCCTAGCACCGCAAGCATGATGGTGTTTTCATCCATCTGCCCAAGATTAACAATCAAATTCCACAGCGACTTCATGAATTTATACGCATAAATCGCCTGCACAACAATCAAGCCCAGATAAATAGGCAGTTGCAACCAACGACTGGCAAAAATAATCTTAGCAAAAATCGTCTGCCTGCGCTCAATGCCAATGGCGCTGCTGCTTTCTATGGATTCACTTGGGGGATTTGCCACATTCATCTCCAATCAAGGCGTTAAAATGTCGGTGCGTCATACTGTCTAGACCGCTCATTTAAACGCCACAATGCTTAAAAAATTCAAAAATTTAAACCAAGTCAAACTTCGCTCAAAGCCCGCTTGACTCAGGCGCTCGTGGTGAAATTCTTCGGTATCGGTGATCAGCACATTTTCCAAAGCATTTCTTTTGCCACTGATTTCAAGCTCGCTATAACCATTGGCGCGCTTAAAATCATAATAACGCTCCACCAGCCACGCATCGTCCTGCTCATCCAGCGTGTGCGTTTTTTCGGTAAGGATTAAAATGCCGCCTTCCGCCAACGCATCGTGGCATTTTTTTAATAAATCTAGGCGTTTGTCAGGCGATAAAAATTGCAAAGTCAGATTGATGACGATCATGTCGCATTCTTGCAATTGTATTTCACAGACATCGTCCAAAATAAAATGAATGCGATGGGCAGGATAATGCTCGCCCAGCACCGCCCTTGCCTTATCAATCATCGGAGCGGAAATATCCACCGCCAAAATCTGCAATTCATCAGGCGAAAACTGCTCGGCAAGCGCAAAGCTCACCGCCCCCAACGAACAGCCCAAATCATAAACTCGGCTGAATTTTTGCCCATCATCGTTTTGGCGATAGGCACAATGACGGCGAGCCAAAATCGGCAGCATGGCAAGCATCTGCCCATAGCCCGGCACGCTGCGGCGAATCATGTCAGGAAAGCAGGCGACCACTTCTTCATCAAAACTGAAACGGGCAGACTTATCAAGCGGTGTGGTAAATATGGTATCGTGCATTTGGCTATTTTGCTTATTTACTTTTACTTAGGTTTTGTTTTGGGAAAATTTTTGTTATGATAGATGGCGACCATTTTAAAGATGAGTCTTAACATATTAAGTTTAAAATCAAGTCGCCATGATGGCTTTTGATTATTATACTACATCGAACATATTTTATCGCAGAGTTTTTGGAGAATTTATGCAAACAATCATCTTGGGCGGCGGCTGTTTTTGGTGCACCGAAAGCGTGTTTTTACACATCAAAGGCGTGTCATCTGTGGTGTCAGGCTACGCAGGTGGTCAAGCGGATACGGCAAATTATGAAGCGGTGTGCGGCGGCGATACAGGTCATATCGAAGTCATCAAGGTGGATTTTGATGACACCGTGATTGATTTGTCTGGCATTTTAGACATCTTCTTTGCCACGCACGACCCCACCACCCAAGACCGTCAGGGCAACGACATTGGGCGACAATATGCGTCCGTGATTTTTTATACCCATGATGAGCAAGTGGATATTATCCATCATAAAATCAATGAGTTAAAACAACAAGGCATCGCAGTCGTTACCGAAGTGTACTCTGCACCGACCTTTTACCCTGCCGAAAGTTATCATCAAAATTTCTACGCCAACAACCCCACGCAGGGCTATTGTAACTTTGCCATTCCACCAAAATTGGCAAAACTACGGTCAAATTTTGCCCAGTTTTTCAAAGCATCCTAAGCATGACAAGCGGCTAAGCCTCGACATAGCTTGCCGCTTCTTCTAAATTGACCGTTACCAAACTTGAAATGCCCGCCGTTGGCATGGTAATGCCTTTTAATTCGTCAGCGATTTGCATGGCAAGTTTGTTATGACTGATAAAAATAAACTGCACACTGTCCGCCAGCTCATGAATCAGGCTGGTAAAGCGTGCCACATTCGCATCATCAAGCGGCGCATCAACCTCATCAAGCACACAAAACGGAGCTGGATGCTGTTTAAAAATCGCAAAAATCAGACTTAATGCCGTCAAAGTCTTCTCACCACCTGACAGCACCGCAAGCCGTGAATTTTTCTTGCCCTTTGGCTGAGCCATCAGCACCAAGCCTGCTCGCCATTTATCCGCCTTTGTCAGATTTTCATCATCCAGCAAAGTCAAGCTCGCCTGCCCACCGCCAAACACCTTGGAAAATAAGGCATTGAGCTCTTCATTGACCGCAGACAGCGCACCCAAAAACAGCGATTTGGTCTTCTCATCAATCGTACGAATCGCATCTTCTAATTTTGCCATACTCTCGGTAATGTCGGCAATCTGACTGTCCATCGGCGACACACGCCCTTCAAGCTCGGCAAGCTCGGCTGCTGCTGCCAAATTGACCGCACCCAGTTTGGCGATGTCCGCCTTAATCTCGTCAATACGCTTGCTATTGTCCTTAAATTTTGATGGTTTGACATGAAAATCTGCCAAAGTCGCAGGCAAATTAAATCCCTCATCAAGACGCATCATCTCATCGCCCAAATCACTCAATCGACTCTCGCCCACCGCCGTGTCTGCCGTCAGCTGGGCAGCCTCTGCTTGGGCTTTGGCAAAATTAGCATGAGCCTCGGTGAGATTTTCTTGCAATTTGACCTGCATGAGCTGCAAGGCTTTGGCTGCCGCCTCATGCTCTTCGCTGGTGATTTTTAACATGGCGCTGTGCGCTTTCGCCTCTTTAAAGGCTGTTTCAAGCACAGGCACTTTGGCGGTCAGTTTCTCGGTCAAATCTTGGGTCGCCTGAATGTCAATGTCCGCCTGCTCAGCATTTTTCTTGGCAAGCTCAAGCAGTCTTTGACTGTGCGTTTTGGCTTGTAGCAGCGTGCTGTTTTTGAGCTGCAAGCCTTGATATTCATCACCCAGCGTCTTGACCGCCGCATTCATCTCATCGATGTTTTTGGTCATGGCAACCACAGCATTTTGAGCCATCTCAAAGCGTGGCAAATGCTCGGCAAGCTCTTTGCTAACGCTCTCAAGCTCCGCCTCTAGCGATTTTAATTCACTGCTGATTTCCGCCTTTTCTTCGTCCAAAATCGCTTTATTTTTGGCAAAATTCTCCCTTTTAATCGCCTCTGTTTGAATTTTCGCTTGTAATGTCGTATGAGCCTGCTGCGTCCTATGCAGACTTGCCAGCAGGGCATTTTTTTGAGCCATCCTTTCATCATGGGCGATTTTTAAGTTTTCAAGCTGAGCGGTGTGAGCTTTGAGCGTTTTTTGGCTGACATCAAGCTCATCTTCAACGCTGTTTAGCTCATCTTCAAGCTCCGTCAATCTTTGAGCGTGTTCAGCTTTTTGACTTAGCAGTGATGATTTCGCCCCAAAACTGCTGGTGTGTAGCACGCCAAACGCACCAACCAGCCAACCTGTTGTCGTCAAAATCAGCCGCCCATCAATCGCCAAATCCTGCAATGATTGCACATTATCATCATTTAGCTCGCCATCAAACAAATAGCAATGATCAAAAAACGCCAAACGAGGTGCGTCAAACAGCCCACCAAACGCAAGCAGCTTACCATTATTCACGCCATAACCGCCGCCAGTCTTTAAAATGGAATAAGTCGCCTGCTTATCATTGGCATTTGGCGTTGATAAAGCAGCTTTGATTTCTAAATTTTCAGAAATCTGAGCATTCAACCAAAAGCCCAAAAAACCGTCCAACACGCCTGCAAATCGCTCGCCTTGACGACTTAATTTGACGACATCTTTTAGGCGTGGCAAATGCGAAAAGCTCGCCTGCTGACTGTCTGACTGCTCGGTGGTGGCAGGCTTGGCGTGGAGCATTTTATGCAAAATATCGTACTCGCTGGAGAGTACCGTGTGGCGTTTTTCAAGCACACTGTGTTCTTTTTGGGCAGTTTGCACCAACTTGCCAAGCTCGTCCAGTTTGTCCTTGTCGCCCTGCTCATCAAGCGATTCTTGGCGAAGTGTGAGCGTGGCAATTTCATCAGACAGGCGTTTTAATTCTTGTTCGTCTTCTGCATTCGCCTCGCCAAGCGACTGACCGCTTAGCACCAAGTCGTTGTGCTTTTTAATCCATTTTTCACGGTTGTTCAGCACACGCACTTTTTGTGATTCGGCAAGTTTTTGGGCGTTTTCTAGGGCATTTTTTTGGGTTTGTAGAGCATTTAATTCTTCACGCACACCCTGCCAATTACCCTGCATGGTGGCAAGTTCGGCTTTTTTGGCGGTTAATTGTTCGCCAAGCGTTGCCAGATTTGGCGTCATCTCCACCAGCTGTCTGTCAAACTCTGCCAGCTCATCGGTGGCGTGTTTGATGTTGGCGACAGCTTCTGTCTTGATGGCATTTAGGCGGGCAATTTTTTCATCAATTTGGCTAAGCTCTTGATTGACTGTATAAAAATTATGCTGGGCGGTCTGCTCTGCCATCTGGGCGTTATGATATTTATCACGAGCATCGTCTTTAAGCCATTGCCCCTCGGCAACTTTGGCAGACAGGCGATCCAGTTCTATTTTTGCCTTATTGACAGTATTTTCTAGTGCCGACAAGCCATCATTGCTTGTCTTTTGCTCTTGTTGTTTTTGTTCGTGATATTGCCACGCCTCAAAAATGCGTTTTAACAAATCCTCTTTATTGATTTTTTCAAGCTCATCATTTAAGGCTTGGTATTTTTTAGCGGATTCTGCTTGGCGAAGTAGCGTGCGTTGTTGTTTTTTTAATTCGCCTTGCAAATCAGAAAGCCTATCCAGATTATCACGAGCTTCATCGAGCTTTTTTTGTGTCTCATCACGGCGAGCCTGATAACGAGACACACCTGCCCCCTCTTCGATGAACGCACGCAGCTCCATGGGACTGGACTCCACGATACGCCCAATCATGCCCTGCTCAATCACCGCATAGCTTCTTGCCCCAAGCCCTGTTCCCAAAAAGACATCGACCACATCACGGCGGCGAACCCTTTGACCATTGATGAAATAATCAGACTTACCCTCTTTGGTCACTTGACGGCGAAGGGTCAGCTCTTGATAGAGATTTAGGGCATGACGAATGCCGCTAGACTCATCTTGGGTATGCTCAAAGGTCAGCTCCACACTTGCCAAGCTCTTGGCAGCACGCCCTTCTACGCCTGCAAAAATCACATCGCTCATTGCCCCGCCACGCAGCTGCTTGGCAGAAGTCTCACCCAACACCCAGCGAATCGCATCAATGACATTGGACTTGCCACAGCCATTAGGTCCTACGATGGCAGTGATGTCGTGCTTAAAGGTAAAAGTGGTCGGATTGGCAAAAGATTTAAAGCCAGCAAGTTTTAGGGATTTTAGACGCATTGTAGTAGTTTAAAAAAATCAAAAAATAAAAGCCACCCATTATATCAAAATTTTCAATATTTTTTGCTCTTTGCAACAATCTCTCAAGGAATTAATTTATTTAGTACAAAGCAAATTGACAAAATATGCGGGGGGGGGGTAAAATATTTTCAAATTTACTCAATAATAAGTTCAAGGTGCAATATGTCTTTATTCATCGGTATGTTTAGCGGTCTAAACTTAATTTTTACCATCATTATTGTTGGTGTTTTTTGCTTAAGTATACGCTGGCTATGGAAAAATCAACAGATCAAATTTGTTAAACAAGCCCCCACTCTTTTAACATCACTTGGTATTTTTGGTACATTTTCTGGCATTGTTATTGCCCTATTAGGCTTTGATGGCGTAGACAACATCAAAGAACAAATTGATGTTATTATCAGTGGTATGCAAACCGCTTTCATTACTAGTGTTGAAGGCTTGCTACTTTCTATCATTCTAAAAATACTCATCATCTTCAAAAAAGATAATACCAATCAACAAGATGACGCAACTGGCGAACAACTCATTCAAGCTTTTATGAAGCAGACTGAAAATAGCTCACAAGCAACCGAAAAACTCACTCAATTGCTCAATGCAATTGGTCAAGATGGCGACAACAGCCTAATTGGTCAAATTCGCCTGATGCGTAGCGACTTCAATGATTATCAAAGACATAATAAAGAGTTTGAAACCAAACTATGGCAAGAAATGGATAAAGTAACCGAAACGCTTGCCAAATCCGCCACCGAAACCATCATTGAAGCTCTTAAAGATGTCATTCATGATTTCAATGCAAATCTAACCGAGCAATTTGGTGAAAACTTTAAAGAGCTCAACCATGCCGTACATGAACTTGTTACATGGCAAGAAAACTATCGACAACAAATCAACGCCATGACAGAGCAATACGCTCTTGGCGTTCAAGCAATTAATAACACCAAAGAAGCCGTCATCAAAATTGAGGATTCTACAAAAGTCATTCCGGATTACATGGAAGACCTAGGCACCATTCTTAATGACAATCAAGCACAACTTAACGAATTAACCAAGCACTTAAAAGCCTTTGAAGACATCAGAAATAAAGCTGTGGCAACATTACCTGACATCCAAAATCACATTGAGTCTATGCTAAACGACCTACAAACTGGCAGCGACAGCATTCATCACAGTAGCCAAGCCATAAGCGATAGCATCAATCAAACTAGAGAGCTTGTTCGCTCTCAGATGAATAACCTAACAGAAAACATTCAGCAGACCTACAAAAACACTCAAACTGACATTAATAAAGTCCTTAAAGAAACCCAGGAGAATATGAGCAAAACTCACGAAAAAGCCATTGAAGATATGGCTAAATCACTCGTATCCATTACAAAACAATTTGCCGACGACTATGCTAAACTAACCGAACAAATGGAGCGAGTTATCCGCCAAAATGGAGGGTTTAGATAATGTCAATCAATAAAGTTCTAGATGGCATACAAAATTCTAATAATGACGATTCAGAATGGCTACCTATCTCCGATTTAATGTCCGGTCTGATGGTTTTATTTTTATTTATCGCCATCAGTCTTATCATGCAAGTTAGGCAAACCGCCGAAAAGTATAAAGATACTCAGCAGGCAATCTATAAGGCACTCATGCAAGAATTTGAAAAAGACCTAAAACAAATGGGGGCGGATGTTGATCAGAAGACCCTAACTTTTGTCTTCAATTCGCCTGACATTTTATTTGAAGCAGGTCAATCCACCATCAAACCTAGCTACGCAAAGACCTTAAACGACTTCTTCCCACGCTATATCAAGGTCGTTAATCAGTACAAAGACCATATTGAAGAAATTCGCATTGAAGGGCATACTAGTAGTGATTGGAAAATTGGAGTAAATTCAGACACTGCTTATTTTGAGAACATGCGATTGTCGCAAGAAAGAACACGAGCAGTGCTAAATTATGTGTATAACATTCCACAGGTAAGCCAGTATCGCCCTTGGATCAAAGAAAATCTTGCAGCGGTAGGATTATCATCTGCCAAAACCATCAAAGATGAACAAGGTCATGAAAATAAATCCCAGTCCAAACGAGTAACTTTCCGAATCATCACTAATGCAGGCGAACAAATCAACCAAATTGCTGGAGAGTGGCAATGAACTTAACTGATATGTTAGAG
Organism: Moraxella nasibovis; assembly: GCF_029581575.1. NCBI lineage: Bacteria > Pseudomonadati > Pseudomonadota > Gammaproteobacteria > Moraxellales > Moraxellaceae > Moraxella > Moraxella nasibovis. Next base: position 1,656,147 of record NZ_CP089975.1, read on the forward strand.
GCATTGAAACATCTATCTCTAAAAATCAATCCCAAGCGAGATGGAAAAATTGAGATAAACCTAGCTCCACCTGATATTATTAATATTGATATTCCAATCAGCACCCCCGAGGGCATTTCGGTTAGTCTGGACGAGGTGGAAATTGATCCAAGAACAAAGGTTTGGACTTATAAAGGTCGAAATGTTCTACTGTTCATCCCCGATCAAGGCTTTAGCTTTGACGATGTAATGAGCGGGGAGAAAGAAGGTCGTAAATTCCATCTCTCCGATTGCTCAACAATTGAACATATGAAGCAAGAAAACCGTTTTGCTCGCTACCAAGCAACAAACAGCACTGAAGGAGTTTTTAAAATTCATGGGGTTGGCAAGTATGATAGAAAACCAAAATCTGGTGAAACACGACTTCATGTCTGCATTAGCTGCCTAAAACATCTTAATTATAAAAGATACAACAATGTATCTCGAAAAGAACAAAAAGAAATTTATCGCACATTTGATTTAAATGAGTTTTTCTCAGCCTACAAAACTGGTGGCGGATTTAGTAAAGAACCGCCAAATATTGGTCAAGATCAGCCAGGCTATGCTGGCAACTGGAGTCAAATTTCTCAACAATACCGTCAACACAAAGACTGGACTTGTGAAGAATGCGATGTTGATTTAACCAATCATCGACAACTACTTGATGTTCATCATATTGATGGCGTCAAACACCATAATCATTATAGCAATTTAAAAGCTCTATGCAAAGAATGTCACAGTAAACAACCTTCTCATAGCCATTACCTTAATAGCATTTCCAAAGAAGCACTGCAAACACTACAATCTATTAAAGAAAAACAAGGAATTATCTAACCAACCATGTAGCAAAAAAGATGTGATATGACATCACACCTTTTTGCTACAGTTACGCATTGCCAGCAATTCAATTTATACCATTAAACCATACTACTATACAACAACTGACAACCTACCACAATTAAAAGACAGGCAAAGGCTTTTTTGAGTGTGGCGGCTGGCATTTTGTGGGCGATTTTTGCGCCCAGCTTGGCAGTGATAAAACTTGCCGCACTGATTGCCACAAATGCAGGCAAATGCACAAAGCCAATCAGCCCCTTTACAGGCTCGCTCATGCCTGCCACATGACTTTGTCCAAAAATGATAAACCCGAGCGCCCCAGCGATGGCAATCGGCAAACCGCACGCCGCACTCGTTCCCACCGCCTGCTTAATTGGCAAGCCTGCGTGCGTCAGATATGGCACATTCAAACTGCCCCCACCGATACCAAAAATCGCCGATGCCATACCAATCACACCGCCTGCCACGCTTTGACTCACAGGACTTGGCAAAGGCTTGATGTTTTCTTCGGCTTTTTTCATGAACATCTGTATGGACATAGCGATGGCAAACACACCAATCAGTCCTTGTAGATATTGCCCATGAATGAGTGTTGCCACCCACGCCCCGAACAAAGAGCCAATCACCAAGCCATAAGTGAGATTTTTAAAGACTTCCCAGCGTACATTCCCTGCTTTATTATGAGCGGTGAATGAGCTGATACTCGTGATGATGATGGTCGCCAATGCCGTACCCACCGAGACATGGGGAATGATTTCAGCAGGAAAGGCATACGCCCCCAAAATCCACACCAAGGCAGGCACGATGATCAAGCCACCACCCACACCAAACAGCCCTGCACACACGCCAGCGAACGCCCCTGCGATGACAAACCATAAATACATCATTTTTAAAATCTCCATTTAAAATTGTGGTATTATAGCCCATTTTTAACATTTTAAAAACCAAAACCATGCACGATTTGCTCGCCCACACACATTTTGATGAGACCGACAGCACCAACACCCAGCTCATCAACGCCATCAGCACAGGCACACTCCCCCACGCCACACCTCACCTTTATACCGCAAACCATCAGACGGCAGGGCGTGGTCAGCATGGGCGAAGTTGGGTGAGCGGTATGGATAATGTGTTTTTGTCATTGTACATTCCCATCGGTCAAGACGAGCGTCAGTTGCACCGACTGTCAGGTTTATTGTCGTTGGCGGTGGGGTTTGAACTTGCCCAATTAAAAATCATTCAAGCCATCAATCAAATCCGCACTCAAAACCAATTACCCTTAATCGGCGTAAAATGGGCGAATGATGTGGGGTTTTATGATGAAAGATTGGGCGTGTTTCAAAAATTGTCTGGCATTTTAATTGAGCCTGTTTTTAAAAAATTACCAAAAAACACGCTGGTGGGCGTGGTCATAGGCATCGGTCTGAATGTCAATAATTCACCCATCATTCAAGATGGCTTGTATCAGGCGACTTGTTTAAAGGAATTAATTCCCAATGACGATTTGAGCCTTTTCGTTCGTCCTGAGCCCACCAAAGACAAAAAAACCATTCATGGTTCGACAAGCTCACCACGAACGGATTTTTCTCATTTATCCGCCCAAGCCTTATACATGCCTATGGCAAATGCCATTTTTAAGGCGGTGCAAATTTGCAATGGGCTAAATAATGAAATGACCATCAAAAAATTTATTACAGATTTTAATAAATCTCATCTTTTACAAGGCAAATGGATTGACATTTTTATCCAAAACAACATGACCGATATTCACGCCAGTGGTCTTTGTGTAGGGATTGGCGGTGATGGTGAATTGTTATTAGAAAACAACCACCAAATCACGCCCATTTATGCAGGCATGGCAAAAATTCAAGGAAAAGTACAATGAAAAAATTATGGCTGGATTTGGGCAATACTCGCCTAAAATATTGGATTGTCGATGGTGATACCATCATTACCCACGATGCCAAAGAACACCTAAAAGCCCCCAATGAGCTTTTGCTTGGACTTTTGGGGACTTTGGCAAGTTTTCAGCCAGAATTTGTCGGCATTTCTAGCGTGCTGGGCGATAAAATCAATTTGGCCTTGACCCAGACATTGCAAACGCTTGGCGTACCGTTTGAATTTGCCAGAGTCAATGCCCACCACGAGCTGTTAAGCAGTCATTACGACCCCAATCAGCTTGGCGTAGATCGCTGGCTACAAATGCTTGGTGTGGTCAATAAAAACCAAAAACAATGCGTGGTTGGCTGTGGCACGGCCCTAACCATTGATTTGATTGAGCATGGCGTACATTTGGGCGGTTATATCCTGCCCAATGTCTATATGCAGCGCCACGCCCTGTATGCTGGCACTCAGCAGATTTCGGTCAAGGCAGGACGGTTTGACAGCACCGCTTTGGGGCAGACCACCTTTGATGCGGTCAATCATGGCGTGCTGTTTGGCGTGGTGAGTGCGGTGCGCGCGATACAGGCGGATTATCCTGACTTTGTCATCACGCTGACTGGCGGTGGGGCAAATATGCTCAATCAACAATTTGGCAATGAGCTGTTTGTTGAGCCTGAGCTTTTGTTAAAGGGATTGAAACGGTATTTTTGTTGTTAAGGGAAAAATTGATGAAATGGTCGTAGGCGTAGGGTTGGGTAAGGCGAAGACCTAACATTTTTATCGTAAATCTTTGAAATTGTTGGGTTTTCGTTGCACTCAGCCCAGTCTACGACCAATAAAGCATTACAGCTTTTGTAGGTTGGGGGAGCTTAGCGTAACCCAACATTTTTTTGCAAGTCATTGAGTTTATTGGGCGTAGGGTAGGCTTAGCCCACCGTTTTGGTTTGCATTCTTGCAATGGTGAGCATAGCCCGACCTACAATAATTTATTATAAGTTATTGATTTTGTTATATTTTTCACCAAAACCAAACTACACCATCAAAATGGCAAAATAAAACAACGCCAAACAGCAAAGTAGCCCCAAAAACCAAAGCGCCGAACGCAGTACAGACAAATCCAGTGCATACGCCATGCCATAACCGATACGCAGCAGTACATACAGCCACGCCAGCACATTGATGACATTCTGCGGCACAAAACAATACATCGCCACCAAGACCGCCGCCAAAAATATCGGCAAACCTTCAAAGCTATTGGCTTGGGCGGCATTAAGCCTTGCTGCCATGCCAGTGGTTTTTGCCAAAAAAGCTCGTGGATTGGCATTATCACCAAGCCTAAATCCGCCAGCAATCTTAGCAAGCATGGCAAGCATAAAAGGCAGCAGACACGCCACCATCATCGCTTGCACCGCCACACCAATTTTTGGCGAAAAATTCGCCACAAATGCCACCACGCTACTCATCTCTGCGACCACTCAAACCATTTAAACTTCAACAATTTCATAATCATGCGTGATATTAACACCGCCATCAGCAAGCATTTTTGATGCCGAGCAGTATTTGGTCGCAGACAGCTCAATGGCCTTGGCGACTTGACTTTCTTTGATGTTTGTCCCTGCCACCACAAAATGCAAATGAATGTCGGTAAATACCGCAGGCACCGCATCGGCACGCTTGGCAGATACTTCGCAGCGAACATCTGAGATCGCTTGACGAGATTTTTGTAAAATGCTCACCACATCATAGCTGGCACAGCCACCAAGCCCCATCAAAATCAGCTCCATCGGTCTTGAACCCAACTGCTGTGCCGAATCCATCACCACTTCGTGTCCAGAGCCGCCAGTCGCTTTAAAATTAATCACTTCATTTTTTAGCCACGCCACGCTGGTCGTCATATCTGTCATAATCACTCCCACTCATTCAAATAAAAAATAAAAATCAGCCCTACTATGACGGTTTTTGTGTCATTTTTCAAGGCAATTTTAGCCCAATTTCAAACAAAGATTAGAAATCAGCAAAAAATCTGAGTCAAAGCCCAAAAAAAGCACCGCAAAAACATCTAAGAAACATTTTAATGCAAAAAAATATTACACTTTTTGTTAAAAATTTGTTTTAATAGTAGTTAAGTTCATCTGCCAAGAATTTTGGCAGAATTTTTAAAATTTTTAAAGATAGAGTTTAGTCATGATTGATTCGGACGGCTTTCGAGCCAATGTCGGCATCATCTTGGCGAATACACAAGGGCAAGTGCTTTGGGCAAAACGCATCGGACACGACAGTTGGCAATTTCCACAAGGGGGTATCGACCACGGTGAGACCCCGCTTGATGCGATGTATCGTGAGCTGTACGAAGAAGTTGGGCTGCTACCACATCATGTGGAGCTTTTGGCGGTGACGAAGGATTGGCTTCGCTATCGCCTACCAAAACGCTACATTCGAACCAATCAAGAGCCTTTGTGCATTGGGCAAAAACAAAAATGGTTTTTGCTACGCTTAGATGAAGACAACACCAAACACATCCGCTTTGATGCCTCAAAGCCTGAGTTTGACGAGTGGCAATGGGTGAGTTATTGGTACCCTTTAAATCAAGTGGTCGCTTTTAAACGAGGCGTGTATCAGCGAGCCTTGCAAGAGCTGATCAAAGAACTTCCCTTAAACAAGGAGCTATTATTGTCCGCCACTTGATTTACCAAGATCTCATCTGCCAAAAAAGACCGGATTTCGATTCGGTCTTTTTTGTTTTTGGCAAGCTTTTTGGCGAGTTTTTAATCAAACCTCCAGTCGACAGAAGGCTCAGCCAGCATCGCCCACACCACAGATCTTTCAAATTCAACGCCTTAAATCTCATTTTAGCCAAACGATAGAAATTTTAAGAAAATTTTGGCTAACTTTGTCATTAATTTTGCTATAATGACAGCATTTTATTTGATTTTGGCAAGACATGTATGGCAATTTTTCACCCGCAATTTGACCCTGTCGCCCTAGATTTGGGTTTTATACAGCTACATTGGTATGGACTGATGTACCTGCTCGCCTTTTTATCAGCCTATCTTTTGGCGACTTGGCGTACCAAAAAACGCACCGATTTTAGCACGGAGATGGTATCCGACTTGGTGTTTTTTGGGGCGTTGGGCGTGATTTTGGGCGGTCGCATTGGCTATGTGATTTTGTATAATTTTAGCGAATTCATTTCAAACCCCGCCTATCTTTTGCGTGTGTGGGAAGGCGGCATGAGCTTTCATGGCGGCTTTTTGGGCGTGGTGGTGGCGATGCTGTGGTTTGCCAAAAAATACAACAAACACCCTTTCGCCGTGCTGGATTTCATCGCACCGTGCGTGCCATTGGGGCTGCTTTTTGGGCGGATTGGCAACTTCATCAATGGCGAGCTGTGGGGGCGTGTTTCGCATGGCGACTATGCGCACCTGATGTATTTTCCACAAGCTGTCGCCGCCGACCATGAGCTTATCAATAAAGACCCAAGCCTCACCAATATCGCCACTCAGCTTGGCGAATACTACCTCTTGCCACGCCACCCAAGCCAGCTGTATCAAGCACTCACCGAAGGCGTGCTGCTGTTTGTTTTGCTTTGGTGGTTTAGCGCCAAGCCTCGCCCACGCTATGCGGTGTCTGCCTTATTCTTGCTTGGCTATGGCATCAGCCGCTTTATCACCGAATTTTTCCGCCAGCCTGATGTCGGCTATGCGCTGATTTTTGGCTGGATGAGCAAGGGTCAGCTATACAGCCTGCCGATGATTGTCGTGGGCGTCATTTTACTGACGCTCGCCTACAAACACAAAATCTACGATTGGCAAAAAGCCTAAAAGACAAACAAGAGACGACATGAAACAATACCTAGAACTCCTATCCCATATTCTAAACAATGGCGATGACAAAGGCGACCGTACAGGCACAGGCACTCGCAGTGTGTTTGGCTATCAAATGCGGTTTAATTTGGCAGATGGTTTTCCTTTGCTTACCACCAAAAAAGTCCATATGAAATCCATTATTTATGAGCTTTTGTGGTTCATCAAAGGCGATACCAATGTCAAATATCTGCAAGACAATGGCGTAACCATTTGGGACGAATGGGCAACGGCAGAGCAAACCGCCCGTTTTGGACGACAAGCGGGCGATTTGGGGGCGGTGTACGGTCATCAATGGCGTAATTTTGGCGCAAGCAAAGATGAGCGTGGCGAGTATAATCAAGACGGCTTTGACCAGCTTTCTTGGCTTATCAACGAAATCAAAACCAACCCCAATTCTCGCCGCCTAATCGTCTCTGGCTGGAATCCGATTGAAGCGGGGCAAGTGGCTCTGCCGCCTTGTCATACTTTATTTCAATTTTTTGTGGTGAATAATAAACTGTCTTGTCAACTGTATCAACGCTCGGCAGATGTATTTTTGGGTGTGCCGTTTAATATTGCAAGCTACGCCCTTTTAACGCATATGATTGCCCAAGTGTGTGATTTAGAGGTGGGCGAATTTATTTGGACGGGGGGTGATACGCATTTGTATCACAACCATTTTGAACAAGCAAAATTGCAATTAACCCGTGAGCCTTTGCCACTTTGTCAGTTAGAATTAAATCCTGATGTTAAAGATTTATTTGACTTTAAATTTGATGACATAAAGATTGTGAATTATCAATCGCACGAGAGAATAACCGCTCCTGTTGCGGTATGATATTTTTTTTAAATAGGGAATATGATGACAATTATCAGAAAAATTGCGATGATTTTTCTATTTTGTTCTATTATTCCCTTATTTTTTGTCAATGCTGATAATTTATGTATTGATAATTCCAATGATATTCTCAAATAAACAGAGATCCAAAGTTCTGGTAATGATGATAATGTGATATTTATTTTGTTTGCTATATTAACACTATTTTATTTACCTGTTTTAATTTTGGCAAAAAACAAAATCGGTTATGGAATTTTGGTGATAGCATATTGTTATTTGGTATTTTTACCATTTCAATGGCTTGAAAGTTCAACATTTCATTCTATTGTCAAAACTTCTATTATGTATTGCCAAAATTATTTTTTGGCAATATTTTTAATTGGGCAAGCGTTATTTTTGATGTTAAGTGCGTTGTTTTTGGTGTCAAAACCGACTTGTAAACCCAGCCGATTTACTAAATGCTCTTAACCGAATGTATAAAGTCTTTTTAACTTTGGCAATCACTTCACCATCTTTATCCACAATATCCACTTCATATTCTCTAAATACCGCTTTTCCTTCTTTGGCAAGTTCTTTTACCGTTTCTATTTCTTGGTTGTCAATATAAAAAGTTGCAAATACATCCGAAGTGCCCGCTTTGATAAAATCAATATGAGCCGACTTGTCCCACACCACATAATCAGAGCCTAATTTTTGCATAAGCAATGTCATAAAAAATGGGTCGGTCATGCTATATAAACTTCCGCCAAATTGCGTACCAACGATGTTTTTATTTCGCCAAGTTAAAGGCATCGCCACTTTAATAAAGCCCTCATCATAATTAACTTCCAAAACTTTGACCCCTGCTCCGACATAAGGCGAATACAGATTTAAAAAGGCTTTGGTGGCGGCAGGATTATTTAGGTTAAAATGACTTTTGACAAAGGTGCGAGCAGTTTTGGTGAATTGTTTGAACATGATAAAATCCTAAATGGGCATATCATCATTATAACACCTTCAACATCAAATAACACTTTGAAAAACCGCCAAAATCGCATAAAATACCCCAAATTTAGCGAGTAAACACCATGAAAAATACCCAAATCGTCCATGTGGTCGCCATTGACCGCAAGCATTGTATCGGCAAAGACAATCAGCTTGCATGGCACATTCCAGAGGATTTAAAGCATTTTAAAGCCATTACTGCAAATGGCGTGGTGATTATGGGGCGAAAGACTTTTGAAAGCATTGGCAAGCCTTTGCCAAACCGCATAAACTGGGTCATCACTCGTGATAAGGCGTGGCGTGCGGACGGCGTGAAAGTCGCTCACAGCTTGGAGCAGGCATTAACGCTTGCCAGCGATGACTGCACAGATGGCAAGCTTTTTATCATCGGTGGGGGTGAGATTTATCGCCAAAGCATTGATATTGCAGATATTTTGGAAATCACTCGGGTGGATTTGGACATTGGTGGTGATGCTTTTTATCCTGCCATACCGAGCGAGTTTACACTGGTTAAAAGTAAGCCGAATGTCAGTGAAGATGGCATAAATTTTGTGTTTGAGACTCATGCCAAGACAAGACACGCTGCCCAAGCTTAAAAAAGCCGCCTTTTTTGGGCGGCTGATTTTTAGGTCAAATTTAAGTTTTGTGTCAAATCCATTTATGCCAAATGTATGAAAAAATGCTAAAATGACAAAATTGCGCCAACCAACCCCAAGCCCCGATACGATTCATGGGTGAATGACCAGTTGCCCCACGGCTTGATGTTGGCTTGGCATCAGAAATTTTAAAAGACTGGGTTTAACTGAGAATTGCCATGCGTTATTTGCCGATCATCTTAACTTCTACCGCCATCTTTGTGAGCGCCTGCGCACCCAAAAGCGACTATCAGCGCATCGAAGGCGAGACGATGGGGACGAGCTATCACATCACTTTTCGTACAACAGCGCAAGATGCCAATGCCATCAAATCGGCGATAGACGCACGCCTAAATGAAGTCAATCAAAGTATGTCCACCTATGTCGAGGACAGCACGATTTCTAAATTTAACCGCCTGCCGAGCAATCAGCCACTGACGATCGATGCCGACTTTAAGCAGGTTTTAAACGACAGCCGTACGATATTTTTGGCAAGTGGCGGCAGCTTTGACCCCACCGTGTATCCTTTGGTGGAGCTTTGGGGTTTTGGCTCTCACATGAGTGTCGAGCGCCTACAATCTCCGCCAAGCGAGGAAGAAATTCACGCCCTAAAAGACACCATCGGACTGGATAAAATCGTACTGACTGGCGACAAGATACACAAGACGCACGATGGCGTTGGGCTTGATTTTTCGGCGATCGCCAAAGGCTATGGCGTGGATGTCATCGCAAGCGTGCTATCGACGCAGTATGGCATCGAAGACTACATGGTCGAGATCGGTGGAGAAGTCGCCACCAAAGGCAAAAACGACAAAGGCAAAGCATGGATGCTCGCCATCGATGCGCCCATCAAAGACAGCACCACCCAAGACCGCAAAGTCTTTACCACACTCAGACAGCCCGACGCTAAGACGCTGCACATCGCCACATCGGGCGGCTATCGCAACTCTGTGGAATACAATGGCGTGCGATACAGCCACACCATCAGCCCCACCACGGGCAAACCTGTCGCTCATGCCGCACCGAGCGTCACCGTCATTCATGACAGTGTGGCGCTTGCGGACGGCTGGGCGACTGCGCTGAGCGCCATGCCTTATGAAAAGGCACTCACCACCGCCAATCAACACCAAATCAAAGCACTGTTCATCATCGAAAACCCAGATAATACAGGCTTTAAGATGGTCAAAACACAAGCGCTTAGCCAAAGTGACATCACAAACCAAACCGCACTTTGACTTTATGCGCCCCATGCTTTACAATGCTCATATCATTCATTATTATTGGGATTTTTTATGGCGACCTTCTCTCCAAGCCCCCAGTTTTCTAAGCGCTGGCTTGCCGCACCCAGTGTCGTCAAGCAAGCCTTTCATCAAGAGCTTGATGACATCATTCACATGTTAGGCAGCGATGTGCCTGCTGCACATTATCAATTCACCCATCAAGACTTTGGCGGTGCCGTTGAAGAATTGCTCACCACTTATGGCAATAACAGCGAACCTACCAAGCTGGTGCACAGCTTTGACAGCACGCCACTTGGCACAAAAAGCACGGGCGAGTTTAGCAAAACAGACCTTGCCGAAGTTGAGGCACGCATCAGTGCCAAGCTGTCAGCACAGCTGGATGATTTTTTGAATGAACATCTAACACAGCTGTCCGCCGACCTAAAAACTTGGGTGGCAACCGCAGTAAAAAACGAGCTGAGCGGTCACCAAAAAAACGACACGCACAACGCATGATTAGCCACAGCACACCCAAGACCTACCACTGACTAACGAGAACATCATGAGCCGTCAAAGCGACATCATCGTCATCGGCGCAGGTCCCGTCGGACTTGCTTTTGCCAGATATTTTAAAGGCACAGATTTACAAATCACTGTGCTGGATAAAGCACCCCTAAGCAGCATTGAAAGCCCTGCTTATGACGGTCGAGAGATCGCTTTGACGCACCACTCCAAAGAAATCCTACAAAACTTAGGGGCATGGCAGCGCATTGATGAATCCGACATCTACCCCCTAAAAGACGCCAAGGTGTTCAATGGCGGCTTTGACTACGGTCTGCATTTTAAAGTCCCCAAAGACCTAAAAATCATGAGCTCCACCGACCGTCTGGGCAACCTTATCTCCAATCACAACATCAGACAAGCCCTGTATGATGAAGTCAAAACCCTGCCCAATGTAGAGCTTATGACCGATGTCGGCATCAAGCACATTGACACCGATGATCAGTCAGCCAAAGTTCATCTTACCGACGGCGAGACTCTGCACGCCAAGCTCATCATCGGTGCTGACTCTCGGATGTCTTTTGTGCGAAAAGCACTTGGCATCGGTGCGCAGATGAATGACTTTGGGCGCACGGTGATCGTCTTTCGAGTTCGCCACCCTTTATCCAACGAGGCAACCGCCCAAGAGTGCTTTTTCTATGGGCGCACGCTTGCGCTTTTGCCACTGCACGACCATCTGACCAACTGCGTCATCACCCTAGATAACACCCAAGCCGCCAAACTGCTCGCCCTATCACCAGACGCACTTGCCAATGAAGCTCAGCGTATGATGGGCGACAAGCTGGGTGCTTGCTCGATCGCAGGCACGGTGCATCATTATCCGCTGACGGGTGTCCATGCCAATACTTTCATCGCCAAGCGTGCGGCGCTCATCGGCGATGCGGCGGTGGGTATGCACCCTGTGACAGCACACGGCTACAATCTGGGGCTATCTAGCGTCGATACACTGGGTAGGCTCATCATTGATGCGCACCTTGATGACAAAGACATCGCAAGCCCTACCCTGCTACATAAATACAATCTAAACCACCAAGCGCACACTCGCCCACTGTATCATGGCACCAACACGCTGGTATCACTATTTACCAATGACGCCCGCCCCATGCGCATCGTCCGAGACGCTGCCTTACGCATCAGTAACAACCTACCGCCCGTAAAGCGCTGGATCACAGGTCAGCTGACAGGCAAATAACAAAAAACCTGCTAAAAAGCAGGTTTTAATACTTGCGCATCAGTGCGGATGAAACAGCTTGAAGTGATAAATCAGCGCCAAGCCCACCGCCCAAACCACCGCCTGAAACAGCAGTACGAAGCGTTTTTGTCCTGCGGTGGCAGTCGGCATTTTATTACCTGCCTTGATGCTGATAAAATCAGCCAACACGGACAGCACCGCACACAGCGCAAAGGCATGATAAGCATAGCCATTATTCTGAGTGATGCTGATCGCCACCGACATCACCCCCACAAAAAACAGCGTCAATGATAAAATATTGGCAAACCGCTTATTCATAAAAATCCCTTTATCAGCCTAGTAGCAATGCGTCATCAGCGACTTTTTCGCCACGAGTTTTTTCAAACATATCTAGTAGATCCTGCACCGTCATGCCATGGCGATCACTGCCAGAGACATCAAGCACCACCTTGCCCTGATGAAGCATTACAGTGCGAGTGCCGTGCGTGAGTGCCTGCTGCATAGAATGCGTTACCATCATCGTGGTAAGCTGCCCTTCTTGGACGATTTGATCGGTGAGTGCCAACACAAAAGCGGCAGTTTTTGGGTCCAGTGCGGCAGTATGCTCGTCCAGTAGCAAAATCTTGGACGGCTGTAAACTTGCCATCAATAGGCTCACCGCTTGGCGTTGTCCGCCAGACAGTAGCCCCATGCGGTCAGTCAGGCGGTTTTCCAGACCAAGTTTTAGCACCGACAGTTTTTCACGGAAAATCTCACGGTTATTGCCGTTCAATGCCGCCGACAGACTGCGAGTACCGCCACGCTTGAACGCCAACGCCATATTTTCTTCAATGGTCAAAGCCTCGCAAGTGCCTGCCATCGGATCTTGGAACACACGGGCGACCAGATGACTGCGTTTGTGCGTAGGCAGTTTGGTCACATCGGTGCCATTGATGACGATAGAGCCAGAATCAGGGCGAATCGCACCGCTGATGGTGTTCAAAAAAGTGGATTTGCCCGCCCCATTCGTACCGATGACGGTCACAAATTCGCCTTCTTCGATGTGTAGGCTAATGCCTTGCAAGGCGGGGTTTTCAATAGGTGTGCCTTTGTTGAAAGTTAGGCGTAAGTCGTTTGCAATCATCATAAGAACTTCTCCCAACTATTTACTTACTGTTTTTTGAGCAGTTTTACCAACGCCCAAAGCAGACAGCACTTTAGCACGGTATTTTGGTAGCATCAGCACGATAACCACAAGCAGTGCCGTTACTAGGTTTAGATCTTGCGGTCCAAAGCCAATACTACGCAAGGTTTGGCTAGATAGAGCAATTTGGATAAATAGCTTATACAGCACCGCACCGATGACCACCGACAGCGTGATCCAAAAAATTCGCTTGGCAGTCAGCACTGTCTCGCCGATGATCACAGCAGCAAGACCGATGACGATCGTACCGATACCGATGGACACATCAGCACCACCCTGCGTCTGCACGAACAACGCCCCAGACAACGCAATCAAGCCGTTGCTAATCGCCATACCCAGCACGATCATCATTGGCGTGTTAATGCCTTGCGCCTGTGCCATTTTTGGGTTTGAGCCTGTGGCACGCATCGCAAGCCCTGTTTGCGTGCTAAAAAACCAATCCAAAAATAGCTTGGCAAGCACCACCACCGCAAGAGCGACCAGCACACGCACCCAAGTGCCATTATTACCGTCAATAAATGCACTAAAAACTGTCGGCTCGCCAAGCAGTGATAAGTTTGGCGCGCCCATGATGCGTAGATTGATGGAATACAAGGCAGTCATTACCAAGATGCCAGCAAGCAGGTGCAAAATGCCAAGTTTGACATTCAAAAATGCCGTCACCACGCCTGCTGCCATGCCTGCTGCCATGCCAAGCATACAAGCGATCCACGGATTGACACCTGACACGATAGCCAGTGCCGCTACCGCACCGCCCAATGGGAAACTACCATCAGCCGTCAAATCAGGAAAATCTAAAATGCGGAACGAAATGAGCACGCCCAGCGCCATCAGCGCATAAATCAGACCGCTCTCCAACGCCCCAAAAAAGGCAATCATTGACATAAGTATTCCTAAAATTAAGCAAAAAACACACACCAAAAATCATCACGGTGTGTGTCATTGTCTTATTTTAACACTTTATGCGTCGTTTGTGTATGGGCAATTATCGTAAAAACCAATCAATACGCCATTTTTTTCGTAAAATCCAATAAAATTAACGCATGGTTATGAGTTAAATTGCCCAAAGTCTTATTCGATGACCTTGCTGGCGCGATCAACGATCGACTGCGGTACAGTGATGCCCTGCTCGGCGGCATATTTTTTACTCACCAACAAATCAAGCGTCTGCGCTGCATAGACAGGGATGTCGCCTGCTTTTTCACCTTTTAGGATACGAGCGGTGATTTTACCAGTCTCACGACCCAAATCTTTATAATTCACACCCAACGCCACAGACGCACCACGCTCGATGACGCTTGGGTCTGACGATACCAATGGGATTTTTGCTTCTTTGGCAACTTGGGTCAAGGCTTCATAAGCATTGATGACATTGTTGTCGGTTGAGGTGTAGATCACATCCACCTTGCCGACCAAGCTTTGCGCTGCCATGGCGATGTCGCTGGACTTCTGCGCTGGTGCTTCGACGATGGTGATGCCTTGTGCTTCGGCGATTTGTTTAAGGTTTTTTAAGGTGACTGTTGAGTTTACTTCACCTGGGCTATACACAAAGCCGATGTTTTTCACCGCAGGCAGCAGCTCTTTGATGAGCGCCACTTGTGGCTCTAGCGGCAGCACATCAGACGCACCTGTGACATTCGTGCCAGAGCCGTCTAGTTTGCCGACCAATTTGGCTTCCACAGGCTCGGTGACAGCCGAGAATACCACAGGAATGGTGTTGGTCGCAGAGACGACGGCTTGCGCTGATGGCGTGGCGATGGCGATGATGGCGTCTGGATTGTCAGCGGCAAATTGCTTGGCGATCTGACCTGCCGTTGCCATGTTGCCTTGGGCAGATTGGAAATTGACCGTTAAGTTGTCACCTTCTTTAAAGCCAGCAGCCGCAAGCTCTTCGATCGCACCTTGACGCACCGCATCCAAGGCTGGGTGTTCTACGATGGCGGTGATGGCGACAGTTTTGGCATCGACGCCAGCATCGGTTGAAGTGTTGGCCGCTTGGTTGTTATTGCCACAGCCAAATAAAGCAGCACTTAATAAAGTGACGCCCAGCAGTTTTGCAAATCCATTAACACGATTTGGGTTGTACATGACATTCTCCATTTTCAAGCTCATAAAAGCGCCCAAGGGCGATGTGACAAAAGATGATTTATCATAAACAAAATATTGGTAAATTTCAATCTTTCATCACGATTTTTTATACCAACCCAAGCATCGGCCAAAAGTGTCCAAATACAATAAAAAAGCTTAAAAGGCTTTGGCAGCCTTGATGAGCATTCTTATGGCGGCAGCTTGGGTGTTTAAAATCACTGAATGCCAATCACTGTGCTCTTGGCGTGGTATCGACATCGATGGCGTCTTTTTTGACTTCATCAGTCAAAGACACGCCTTGCTCGGCAGCGTGTTTTGGGCTGACATACAGGGTCAGCGTGTTCATGATTTGTGGCTGGATTTCGCTTGGTTTTTTGCCATCCAGCACGCCTGCCACCATCTTGGCAGTCACCACACCAAAATCAAAATCATTCACGCCCAATGCCGCCGCCGCACCACGACGCACGCTAAATTCATCAGAGGCGATGATTGGCAAGTCAAGCTCGTTCGCCACTTGGACCATCGCCTCCATCGCTGAGGCGACATTATTATCAAGCGAAGTATAAATCAAATCAGCACGACCGTCCAAGGCACGAGTCGCCGCCGCCACATCAGCCGAGCGGTTGGCAGGAATGTCCACCAAAGTCATGCCATATTTTGGCAAAATCTCTTGTAAGCGGTCTTTTAGGGCAAGAGAATTTGCTTCGCCTGGGC
This sequence comes from Moraxella nasibovis, assembly GCF_029581575.1. Classification (NCBI taxonomy): domain Bacteria; kingdom Pseudomonadati; phylum Pseudomonadota; class Gammaproteobacteria; order Moraxellales; family Moraxellaceae; genus Moraxella; species Moraxella nasibovis. The sequence continues at coordinate 1,672,146 of NZ_CP089975.1, forward strand.
TATACACATAGCCGATACGCTTGGCATCTGGCTTGACTTTGGTAAATAGCTCAATCTGCGGTTCAAGTGGTAGCTGGCTAGACAGACCTGTGATGTTCGCCTGAGTTGCCACATTATTATTATCAATCAATTTGGCGGCAACAGGGTCGGAGACAGCCGTATAAACAAGCGGGACAGTCTGGGTGGCTGCCGCAAGGCTTTGGGCGGTTGGGGTGGAAATGGCGACAATCGCATCAGGATTGTCGGCAGCAAATTGCTTGGCGATCTGAGCGGCGGTCGCCATGTTGCCTTGGGCGGATTGGAAATTGACCGTCAAATTTTGACCGTCTTTATAGCCCAAATCAGCAAGACCTGCGATGACACCACGGCGAATGTCGTCAAGCGATGGGTGTTCAACGATGGCACTGATGGCGATCGTTTTGGCTTCTTTAGTCGCTGTTTCGGCAGTGTCCGCCTTTGGCTCTTGGGCTTGGTTTTGGGTTTTGTCTTGACCACAGCCAACCAAGCCAGCCACCGAAAGCGCAATCGCAGACAGCTTTAATGTGTGAAAATGTTGCATCTTTTTCTCCAAAAGGAATCTGCCAGCAGGCAAACTCGACACTATGAAATTTTCCGTTGTGCTAATACTGTCGTTATCCGTGATAACAGGCCATTGTAACACATTCATTACAATTTTTCATAATATATCAATATTCATTAAAATTTAATATTCATTAAAAATTCAATAATCGCAAAATCCCATTTTTCACAACAAAAAAAAATCCCAAAAATAACTTTTGGGATTTTATCAAAACAACCATCAATAGGTGTCATTGGTCTCAACGATGGTGATCTCACCAGAATTAGCAGCAGGCTGAGCGGCAGATGTGCTGTCACTTCTCGGCTCGGCGGCTGGGGTCGCCTTTGGCTCTGCTGCTTTCACGCTCGTTTTTACCGATGGTTGAGCGTTCGAGCTTTGCTCTGTTCTCACCACGGTTTTAGTTTGCTCAGTGCGTACAGATTTCACCGATGGTGTGTCAGACGCTGCTTTTTCTCGAGCTGGGCGAGTGCTTGTGTTTTCAACATTGTTGGTATTGACAGGCTCACGCTTAGGTCTTGGCTGCGTCGTCGTTTCTGTTCTCACCTCGGTTCTGGTCTTAACCTCAGGGCGCTGCACCTCTGCTGGGCGAGACTCACGCTCACGCACCTCAGACTGCTGAATGCGCGGGGTGGCAATCGGCGTCACAGGCTCCAAACGAACGGTTGGGGCATTTTGCGCATGGGTGTGCGAATCATCCGCCATGCCGTGCGTCGCCGCCACCAAAGTATCTGCCACCAAAGTCAAGATGGCATTGTCCGTACCGATGATTGCTTTATTATCCTCGATGGTATAAGTAAAGCCCTTTGCCATCAAGCGATGACCGCCCACCAGCGCAGCACCTGCCTCGGCAGCCTGCTCATCTAGTGGCGCAAGACCCGATGTCTCAAAGACCTGATTGGCATAAGCGACATCTTGGCTTGGCAATGTAAACTGCACATCTGCCTGACAAGTGGCGCCTGATGCCACGACATTTTGCAGGTCGATGTTCACTTCGGTCAGCTTTTGACGCACTTGCTGCTCCAAGCCTAGGCGTGATGCATCGTCATAATTTTGAGTCGCCGCCAGTGCCTGATCCAAAAGACCCGCTTGCAGCGCATCCACCAAACGATTACGCAGACTTGGCTCATCGCAGACAGCCACGATTTCCTGCACGACAGGCTCGCTGACCGCCACCTGCGTCTCAGGCGCTTCTTCTTTCTTACTGCACGCTGCCGCCAAAACCACCACGGATGCGCCCACGGCGTACTTTAATGCACTGATTTTTTTCATAGGACACTCATTTGCTCTAAAATTCAATCACGGATGCGCCCAGTTGTGCTAAAATACAGACCATCCGACAAATACTCGGCATTATAACACAGCCAACGGCACTTTTTAAGCACAGATAGACACAAAATCTTCGTATCCATAGCCATTTTTATCTTCCATTACCCAAAAAAGACCATGAATGTTAGCACCGACCACACCGCCACCGACCGCAATTTTGACCCCATTGCCGACCATTTTGCCAAAAAAGTCTATGGCGGTCTTAAAGGACAAATCCGTCTGGCGGTACTAGAACGAGACATCAGCCATGCCGTCCGCACACTAAGCGCAAGGCTTGGACGACCCTTAAAAGTGCTTGATGTCGGTGCAGGACTTGCCCAAATCAGTCTTGTCCTCGCCAAAGACCATCACTGCACCATCAATGACATCTCTGCCAATATGATAGACAAGGCAAAACAAGTCGCCTGCGAGCAAAATCTGCACGACATTCGCTTCATCACTTGCCCTTATCAAGAGCTTGGGCGTGCCATCAAAGGCGAAAAATTTGATCTGATTCTTTGTCATGCGGTGCTAGAATGGCTGGGCAAGCCTTGGCAAATCATGGATTTTTTTGATGAATTTTTGGCAGACGATGGCGTGCTGTCGCTGTGCTTTTATAACCCTGCCAGCCTGATTTATCGCAATCTGATTATGGGCAATTTTTATCAATTAGACAAGCCAAAACCTGCCGACAACAAAAGCCTAACACCCAACAATCCTGTACAAAATGACGAAGTGGAAAGCTGGCTGTCGTCTCGTGGCTATGTCGTACAGGCTCGCTCGGGCATTCGGGTGTTTTCAGATTACACCCCTTTAAAGCGTGGCGGGCTAACCAACCTTGATGCCGTGATTGACATGGAACTTCGCTACTCACAGCAAATGCCATTTCGCCTGATGGGTCGTTATTTGCACATTTTGGCAAACAAACCCGCCATTCGGTTGTAAAACACTCGGTCAATGATTGGCGTGCGCTATGGGCAAAAGATTTTTTACTCCTGCGATGCACAGCAAAACCCACATGATGAATGCCATTCTGCGGCCATTTTAAAAAATTGACACCAAAACCACACACCAATTTTATAACAAATACCGCCCAAGCACTGCATTGACCACACTTTCGGTGCGTAAAATACGACTGCCCAAACCCACAGGTACGACACCCACCGACTTTAACAGCTCAATTTCATAAGGCACAAAACCGCCTTCTGCGCCGATGGCAATGAATGTCGGCAAACCCTCTGTGCGACAAAATTCCCCAAAAGGCATGCTGTCATAAGGATGAAAAACCACCGCCTGCCCCACTTTTGCCCGCCCCATTTTGTCATCAGGCTTGCCATCTTTCATGCTTGGCAGAGCTGGTCTGATTACAGATGGCAACTCATCTTGCACAAAAGGCTTAAACCGCTTGGCAAGTGTGATGACAGGTGGCACGGTATCTACGCCCTGTTGCAGCCCTTCTATGACAAATTCATCAAGGCGAGCCAAAAGTGGCGAACTCCAATAGCTTTTGTCCGTGCGAACGCTATTTACCAAGATGATGTGATCCACACCGATTGCCGTCATGTCCATGACTAGCCGTCTTAGCACCTTTGGGCGTGGCAAGGCAAGCATGAGCGTTACGCCCAGTTTTTTTGGGGGTGGTGTGTCTAGCACGACATCCATCAATACCGCCTGCCGTTCGCTCATCTCCATCAGCACACCACGCCCTATTTTTCCGCCCAGACAACCGATTTTTAGCACATCGCCAATGTCTGCTTTGAGTACGCTTTTGATGTGCGCCAGCTGATTGGGGTCACTGATGGTGGCTTGATTGCCATCAAAACAGTTTGGGCTTAATAACAAAATATTCATGGGTTTTTTATAAAAATTAGAATTTGACCTGCTAAAATCTTAGCCTAGAAAGGCAAAAAATTTTCGCCCCGCAAGCCTACGCACTCACGCAAGGCATGTTGAATTAACATTCAAACACTCCATCAGCACATCTGCCTGCGCTTGGGCGGCGTGCTGTTTTTGAGCGACCAAACCTGCCCCACGCTCGCCTGCTTGCCTGGCAAGCATGCCATCAAACAGCCAATTCCCCACCGCACAAGCCACATCATTTGCCACGCCATCTGCCTGCACCAACGCCCCCACCGCCGAAAGCTCATCTACGAGCAATTCGCAATTTTTGACAAATCTTCCCATAACGACAGGCTTTGCTAGCATGGCAGGCTCAATGGGATTATGACCGCCCACATCCACAAAAGACCCTGCCACCACCGCCACATCACACACCGCATACCACGCCAACAGCTCGCCCATGCTGTCCGCCAAATACACCTGCGTATCAGGGCAAATCTGCTCGCCATCAGAGCGTCTGTGCATGACAAATCCCATCTGCTGACAAAGCTCTGCCACACGCTCAAAACGCTCTGGGTGGCGTGGCACCAAAATTAAGAGTGGATTTTTCCCACTTTGCAAAAGCTGTCTGTGAGCATCAAGCATCAAACGCTCTTCGCCTTCATGTGTACTGGCAGCCAGCCAAACAGCCCTATCGCCCAACTGCCATGTATGGATTTGAGCCAGTAGCGCTTGGGTTTTTGGCGATGACTGACTGACGCTCGCCCATTTCAAAGAATCCACCACACACAGCTTGGACTCATCCGCCCCAAGGGATATAAACCGCTCTGCCGACCGCCGATCTTGGGCGATGATGGCGGATAAATTTGCCATCATGCTTTGGCTTAATTTGCCAAATTTGGCATAGCCATCGTAGGATTTTTGGGTCAGTCTGGCATTGACCATCACCGATGGGATATGCTGACGATGCAGTTCGTACAAACAGCTCGCCCAAAGCTCAGTTTCAATAAAAATCGCCATCACAGGGCGAATGTGTGTCAAAAATGCCTGAATGATTGGCAAGTTATCCACAGGGACAAAACTATGATTTACCCGACTGCCAAGCTCTTTTTCAAATAAGGCTGGCACTCGGTTAAAGCCTGTCTGCGTTGTGCTGGTAATCCACAAGTCAAACCCTTTATTTAAAAGGATTTTTAATAGTGGATAAGCCGTATTAAGCTCGCCAAGACTCACCGCATGACACCAAATAAGCCCCCGATGACACGCCAAATCTTGCTCAGAAATTTCCAAGTTATCCACAGGGTTTTGCACAGGGTTTGCTGTCGGGTTTTGGGCGGCAGGTATGGGCAGATATTGCTTGCCAAATCGCTCGTTGATTTCTCGCTCATAGCTTGGCAAATGGTGCGATTTTTTATGCACCATATAGCGATAAATCGGCATGGCTAGGCGAATGGCGATGGGATAATAAAAAGGCGGTTTCATGATGGTATGAATTTGGTCAAAAACGCTTTATTGTACGGTTTATTCCACAAAAAAGCAAAAAACCACCCAACAAAAACCAAAAAAAATACGGCAAGATGAACCTGCCGTATCGCAAAATTTACCAAAATCACGCCGCATCAAGCATGTTGTTGATAAATTCTAAGACATTTTTGGAGGTTGCTTTGCTTTGTAGGTCGGCTAGGCACGCGCGCACCCACGCCTTATCTGACGCATTCAAAGTCGCCCAACGCCCAAGCTGTGAGAGCATTCTGGCGGCAAGCTGTGGGTTGGTCGCATCAAGTTTTACAATCGCACCTAAATATAACGCCAAGCCGTCTTTGCTCCAAAGCTGAGCAGGTTTTGCCACCAATGCCCCAAGCGTGGTACGCACACGGTTTGGCACATGCCAATCATAATCATCACGCATCATCAGCGACTCAATGAACGCCACATCACGACTGCCCGCTCGTGCCTGCACCGAAAACCATGAATCAATCACCAGCTCTTCATCGCTGAATCTGTCATAAAAGTCCACCAGATAAGCGTCCGTTTTTGGCAAATCAAACTCAATCATCGCCGACAACGCCCCCAGACGCTCACTCATACAGCTGGCACGGTCGTACTGCTCATACGCCCAACGCTCGCCATCTGCCACGCCTGCGGTCAAGGCGATATTAAGTAGCACATTTCTAAGTAGACGGCGACCACGAGCATCAGGCGTGTCTTCATAAGGCACAATTGGCAACGCCAAATACCAATCACGCACCGAATTTTGCAGGGCATTGGCGATTTTTTGTTTCAGCTCATCTCGCTGGCGTTTGACTTGTGCTGGCTGATAATCGCTCTCATACGCCATCGCCAACTCTTGCTCGCTTGGCAAATCAAACAAACGAGCGGTCAGCATCGGATCTTCATTCATCAGCGTTGGTACGACAGCATTTAGCGTATCGGTCAGTAGCGACACATTGTCCGACTGCCCAAGGAGCAGACGATTTGCCAAAGTCTGCACCGCCTGCCAACGGTTAAAACCTTCACTCTCAAAAGCGACCAACTTCATCAAATCTTCATCGCTGTATTCAAAATCCAATTTCACAGGGGCAGAAAAATTACGCAATACCGACACCACAGGACGCACGCCATTTAGTGGCAAGTCATCAAACACAAAGCGGTCGGTATCTTTGGTCAAAAGTAGCATTTTTTGGGCAAGCAGTTTGCCAGTTTGCCCATCAAAAATCGCTGTGTCCACAGGAATTGGCAAAGCCACAGGCGCATCAAACCCTGCCACATGGCGAGTTTTTTGACTAAGATTGATGACGACTTGATTGTCATTGACTTCAAAACCGCCAGACACCTCAGGCGTACCAGGCTGACGATACCACGCCAAAAAGTCCAACACACGCTCATCGCCCACCGACAACGCCGATAAAAAATCCTCAATCGTTACCGCCTGCCCATCATGACGGCGAAAATATTCATCCGTGCCTTGACGGTATTTGTCCTTGCCCAATAAATTGGCAATCATACGGACAATCTCCGCCCCCTTTTCATAGATGGTCATGGTATAAAAATTATTGATTTCCACAAAGCTCTCTGGACGCACAGGGTGAGCCAGCACGCCTGCATCTTCGGCGAATTGATGAGCTTGCAAGAGTGCCACATCCTCAATGCGTTGCACCGCCTTGGATCGAAAATCGCCAGAAAAACTCTGATCACGAAAGACCGTCAAACCCTCTTTTAAACAAAGCTGAAACCAATCACGGCAGGTAATGCGGTTGCCCGTCCAGTTATGAAAATACTCATGAGCCACCACCGCTTTTACCCGAAAACTTCGTTCATCAGTCGCCGTCTCTGGGCTTGCCAAGACGCACGAAGTATTAAAGATATTTAGCCCCTTATTCTCCATCGCCCCCATGTTAAACTGACCAGTCGCCACAATCATGTAGCGATCTAGGTCATACGCACAGCCATAATTGTCCTCATCCCATTTCATGGAGTCTTTTAAGGCTTGCATGGCAACATGGCATTTGTCCAAATCCTGCTTGGTGGCATAAATTTCAAGCAAAACCTCTCGCCCCTCACAAGTGGTAAAATGATCTTGCATGACATCCAAATCGGCAATCACGCAGGCGAACAGATAGCTTGGCTTTAAGGTGGGATCATGCCAAACGGTAAAATGACGCTCGCCCAAATCACCCTGCTCAATCAAATTACCATTGGCAAGCAAGGTTGGGTATTTTTTGTCCGCCTCCACTCTGGTGGTAAACTCTGCCAGCACATCAGGGCGGTCTGGATAAAAGGTAATTTTACGAAAGCCCTCTGCCTCGCACTGCGTGACAAACATCGCATCCGCCCCAGTGCCAGCCTGATACAAGCCTTCTAGTGCGGTGTTGGTTTGTGGCGATATTTTTACCTGCGTCTCCACCAACGCCTCGTCTGGGGCATGATGAATGATCAGCTGTTCCTCATCGAGTGTATAATCTGCCGATGACAATGCCACGCCATTGACGCTAATGGATCGTAATTGCAAATCTCGTCCCAGCAATACAAGCTCGCCCTCGTAGGCACGCTTCATTTTAAGCGTACTGCCAACGGTGGCATGATCCTCATACAGCCGAATGTCCAAATCAATTTTTTCAACAGTAAATACAGGGGGTGTGTAGTCTTTTAAATAAACTTTTGTCGGTGTTTTAGCCGTAGTCATTGTCATACTCCATCAAATCTGTCATTCATAGCAAATGTCTTAAAATCGCCATCATACTATCAAAATTTACTCACAAATAAAACCCCAATCTTTAAAAACCCGCCCCATCCCAGCAGTAAAATGTCAATTTCAACCATGCAAAACGCACAAAACCGCCATCATCTTGCAACAATATGCAAAAACCACTTGTAAAAATCGGGCAACTTTGTCATTATACACCCAAAGTTTTATCACTATTTTTACCAAACCTTTCATTTTTTATTTGGAGTCATTATGTCAATCCGTACTAAATTTGCCCTTGTCACCATTGGTGCTACCCTTGCCGTGACAGGCTGCGCCAGCAAAAACAAAAGCCAAGAAGTGCTGGTCGCTCCGATCGGTGTGTCAGGCTACACAGGTCCTGCCTATCAAGGCGGCAAACTGGTTAATAACAGCGATGCCATCAAAGCCGCAGCGACACAGATTCAAGGCGTGGTGTATTTTGACTTTGATTCAGACGCCATCAAAGCCGATGCCGCCCGAGTGCTAGACGCACAAGCAGACTTCCTAAAAGCCAACCCAACCGCTCGTGTGCTGGTCGCAGGTCACACCGATGAGCGTGGCTCTCGTGAGTACAACATCTCATTAGGCGAGCGCCGCGCCGCTGCCGTGCGTGCTTATCTGTCAGACAAAGGCGTCAATACCGCCAACATCGAAATCACAAGCTTTGGCGAGGAACGCCCTGCCGTAGCAGGTACTGGCGAGGCAAACTGGTCTCAAAACCGCCGTGCTGAGCTGTCTTACTAATCATTCTTAATCACCCGCCCTCAAAAAAAGCCTCAAATATGTTTGAGGCTTTTTGTTTTGTGTCATCAAGGCGGTAAATTTACCACCTTCAAAAATTAGCAAAAAAATAACCCCAGCAAAAACTGAGGTTATTTTATCAATCAAAAGATTGATTAGAAGCGGTAAGTAGCACCAACTTTAGCGATTGGGTACCAAGTCGCATATTCTTTGTCTTGGATACGCTGAGCAGCGTGCTCATTGAAAGCAGTATTGCTTGATTTGATGGTTACATCAGCTTTACCTAGGTATGCTGCGCCAAGCTCACCAAATACACCCCAGTGGTTGTTGATGTTTGGACGGAAGCCAACAGTTAGGTATGGCGCAAGCTTGTTGCGGTGCTCAACAGTACCTTCGATTGGACCGTTTACAATATAATCAGTACCTTGGATTGAGAAGGTCTCGTTTTGGCGAGCAGGCGCTCTTACTTTGATGTCGTTGTCAGGAACGATCACACCAGCACCAACAGTGAACCAGTTTGCCGCAGGGCGCATTTGAACGCCTAGGTATGGGTTAGAGAAGTCAGTGTCTAGTTCGAAGTCGGTACCATCTACAGAGATGTCGTCTTTGAATAGACCAGCTGGATCACCACCAGCCCAACCAGCTTGTAGTTCTGTAGTGTCGTTTACTGCCCATGCGATGTTCGCACCATAACCTAGCGTACCAACTTCTGCGCTGATGGCTGCTGGGTTTACCGCAGTTTTGAATAGAGTTTTGGTGCCGTCAACCACAGCAACAGTGGTGTTTTTTGCGCCAGTAACAACTACTGTGCCAGCGTCAGTAACAACATTTGCCATTGCGCCAGTAGATAGCAACACAGCACCAGCAATCACAGATAGCTTAATAGCTTTCATAAGTTTCTCCAAATTAAACTAATTTTACCCACAAGCACATACCGATTAAGTCTTGATGATATGTTTGCTCGTTGGGTGTATTTAAAACGATTTTTGTCGTTTTGTCTAGCTAGGTTTTTGTATGTTTTGTATGCCTTTGTGTGAGTTATCATCACAAGGTCAACAATCTTAGCAACATAAGTTAAAAACTTTACACAAAAAATACAAACCTTGCACGACTGCATGAGTTATATGGGTATTAACTCACACAATTCAATACAAGGCACGCATTGTACCACACTTTATTCATTTATAAAATCTTTCTTTGCACTTATCAGTCAAATCAGTCCGTGCTGCTACGCACATCATACCAGCGCAAAAAGCGTAATATCCGCACCAAAGCAATATCCGTTTTGCCATCAGCACCTTCCATCTTGTCAGCGCCATCAAAAGTGCCATCGACAGGCACATCAGCAAGGGTAAGATCAAGTGCGCCAGCATAAGGCATCAGCACCTGCCAAGCCAAAGATTTGCCATTGATGGACTTGGCGGCGGTAGGCTGCCAGTTGCCCTGAATGCTTTGGGCAGTCAGCATACCACTGGTGTTACGGGTTAAAAGCTGACCTGTGCGGTGATGGGCGCACACCCCAAAGGGCAAGCAAAACACCTGCGGCTGCACCGTCATCTGGTGCAGGCAGTCTGGCACTTTGGCGACGCTAAGATGATACAGCGCACGCACCCCCACCCGAGCAAAATTTCGACCACTTGGCACAAGAACGCCTTCGTGAAGTGCCGTCACATGGGTGTCGCCATCGATGCTAAGCACTCGCACCCAGCCTTTGGCACGCGCCGCCATGCCAAGCCAGTAGGCTTGTGACTGGGTGTCATCGTCAATTTTTATCAAATCATTAGCACGAATGGTCAGACGAGATTTAAGGTCAATCAACCCATCATCAAAAATACCATACACATGGCTTGTTTTGTCACGCACCAAAGGCAGCTGATCTGATGAGGCGATGCTGATGAGCGCAAAGCGTCTGTTGCCCTTAGGGTAGGCAGGGTATTGGCGAGTGTCATAAAGGCTTATGATGGGCTGCTGATAAAACCGCTGTCGCCCTTTGTCAAACAAGCCATCATAATCATCGTCTGCATTGGCGGCAAACACACGCACGATGGCGGCACGATTCACATCCATACGAAAAATCTGTCCACCCAAGTCGGCAGCATACACATACTCAAAAGTGCCATCGCCGTAGCGATCGACAAGCGTCGTCTTTGCCACAAAGCTGTGTTTCATATACCCACCTAACTCGTCCTGCCATATAAATACAGGCTCTCCTGTCAAGGCATTGATGGCATAGACAGCGGCACCGTCTGCGCTTGTCTTATGGCAAGCGACCCCATCTTGATAGCATGGATCCATACCGCCACCAAACACAAACACCGCCTGCCGCCTGCCATTTTGGCGCACATAGCCCAAGCTGACAGGCGCATAGATGTGTGACAGCTTAGGCAGCACATTCGAGGTCAGGTGATATAAAAGTCGTGGAGCATTGTCATCGGTCACATCAAGTGCCACCAAACCCTCAGCACTGCGTCCAAAGCCACCCACAGCGATCAGGCGCTCGGTAAATCCTTGATCGTGGTACTCACGCACACGGTGTAGCTGCCATGCCGCATCGATGCCGTAGGGCTTGCCCAGCGCCGACATTGGCAAATACGCCAGTCGCTCACGCCCCTCATCATCGACCAGACGCAGCACACCCTGCGTGTCCGTATAAAGCATCATGCCAGACTTGTCATCGCTATCGGACGGATACATGACAGCACCGATGTGCCAATTTTCCAATAACTGAGCGATGGCAGCACGCTCATCAGGACTGTGATTTACCAGCTGATGCACCTCCAAAGCAGACCCAATTTTCATCATGGTGCCAAAAGGACCACTTTCTTTATTCTCACTTATCCACAACGCTTTGCTTGAATACATCAGCCTGCCTTCTGTGCCAAAATCTTGGACTTCATGACCGCTTGCCCACACATCAGGATGCACGGTCGCTTGATGATTGGCATAAAGCGGCTCACCATCTGCACCCACCGCCACCCCTTGTCTGATGGGATATTTTAACAGCGCACCACGCCAGCCATCGAATTTCTGATACGCCATGCCCATGTAGGCGTGCGATGCATTGGTTCTGATACTGGTGATGATGGGAGCATCTGGCGAACAAGATGCAGCGTTCGCCGCCAACATGGCAGACCCATGCTGCATGGCAAAAGCGGGCGACAAAGCAAACAGTATAAGCAGAGTAAACAGACCAGCCAATATCATCAAACCCTGACGGCGCAGTCTAATAGCCATAATCATACTCCTGTACCAGCATTTGATGAGAAATGCCCGCCTCCTCCAAGCACGATTTCACCTGCAAAGGATGAATCGCACAAGACTCATTTGTACCGCTTTTTGCCAATGAATACAGCGTCACACGATAAGAAACGCTCTCATCTACACCCAAATCTGCAATGTCAGCCAAGCTCACCCCAGATGGCGCATAAGACAAATCATCAGCATCAGGGGTGGCGCTCAGCACCCACCACAGCTTTACCTGCCCATCAAGACAGCGCAGGCTTGGTGTGTCCAATGACAGCTTGCTTGGATGAAAATTTGCCAGCCCAGCCGCCATCTCAAAGCACATAAAACCAATGCTTTGCTTGGTCTGTTCTGGTGCGGCATTTTGGTCGGCTTGGTCTTGCGTGATGAAGTGGTGGGCGCTGTATTTTTGTTGGTGATGCGTGATGAGCTTTGATAAGATGCCATCATCAGCCAAGATGGTTTTTTGAGCGGCAGGCTGACCCAGCATGGCAAAAGGCGCATCTGCCGCCACAAACAGCGCATTCACCTTGCCCGTGGCAAAGGCAAGCCTTGTGTCGTTTAGACTTTGGCGAATGGCGAGCGCCGACAAGCTGGTAACGATCAAAATCACAATCAGCACCATCAAAAGCACATAACCTCGCTCCGCCCTCATTGCACATCTCCTTGCGCCTTGATGTTTCTTAGCTGTACGGTCAGCTGATGCAAGCGCCTGTCATGACTGCCTGCTCCATCACGCACCGCCACCGCCTCGCCAAATACTTCAAACTGCCGCTCACCCACCTCATCGCTGGGCAAAGTCAGTGGTGAATGACTCAGCCACGCCACATCCAAAGATACGATGGGCGACAAAGATGCGCTGTCATAGTCGCTGGGTCGAACAAGGCGCACGCCATCGCCTTCTTGCACACCCAATCTCACCCACATGCCCTCGACATGATGCGCCATGATCTGACCTTGACTTTGCTCACCAAAGCCGTAGATGACATTGGCGTTTTTGGTGTCTTTGGCACTCTCATCGATGATGGCGTTGATGAAAGCGGTCGAGCTTTGAGCAAAACGGCGATCTCTGGTGGCATCTCGGACGATGTTTTCGGTGATAAATTTTGCCGCATCACAGCGCAGATTCATCACGCCATCGTCATTTTGGATAAAATAACGCTCAATCACCACCTGCCCATCAACCCAAGCCATCTCGCCACTTTTGAGTCTGGCACGGCGGGGGCCCAGCACCATCTCACCTTCGCAGTTCCACATGTCCTGTGGTGCACGGTAGATGATCGTCAGCTGATCGGATGGCAAATTGGTGCCGTCATTTGGCAGATGCATACGCCCAGTCAGATAGCGTGCGATGTTTGCGCCATTGTTGTTTTGTCTGCTCAGCTGATTTTGATGAATCAAAATGCCCGAAGGCAAAGGATAAGACAGCACCGACTCATCAATGCCAAGCCCTGCCAAGCGCAGATTTGCCGCCAGCCCATCGGTGGCAAAAATCTGTCGGTTGATGTCATCGGCTGTGCGTTCTTGACTAAGCACCCCTTTCATGCTCGCCACATACACCTGACCTGCCATCAGTACGATGAGCGCACCGATGAGTAGCGCTACCATCATCTCCATCAAGCCAAATCCACTCAGCTGTTTCATCTGCCCTCCCTGCGCCCCATCTAATACGCCATCGTCATGCAGCGAGCGCCTTGGTTAATTGAGCCATTAAAGTACAGGCAGCCACCCTCGCCCCAAGTCGCAGCGGTCTCACCCCACGCTGCGATGAGACGATGCTCGCCATTATGAACCACAGCATTTAGGCGAATGCCCTCTTTGGCGGCAAGTCTGGCATTATTGATGGCTCGATGTGTGATGAGTCTTTGTGTGGTGCATTGGCTTTGATGACAGTCTGTCGATACCGCTTGCAGCGCTTGGCGATACCCCTCCATCATCTGCATACTTGTGCCATCTGCCTGATTCATGCGCCCAAACAGCCGAGCATGATCACGGCGACTCTCATCATCTGCCCCACTTAATATCTCAGCATGTGTCGTCATGTACGCCACCGCCGATGTGCGCATGGCGGCATCTTTGGTGGCATGGGTCGCTCGAGCCTGTACCATCAAAAACCCCAAAAACGCCATCGTCACCAACAAAAGCGCCACCATCACTTCAATCAAGCCAAATCCCTGCTGATGCCTTTTCATATGACACACCAAACCAAAACACCAAACCCTGTTAATATCAAAAAACCATCACAGCCAAGGCACTTTTAAACAAACCACTTTAAACAAGCCATTTAACAAAGATTCTAACACAGGTTTGAATCTTATGTCTCTACATTCAGCCAAAGCACTGACTATGAAAAATCTTGCGACCCATGCGCCACACACACCGCCAGCAGTGATGTCTTGGGTGCATGGCGAATGATGACGCTCGCCGCTGCCTGTAAGGTCGCCCCTGTTGTCGCCACATCATCAAACAAAATCACCCGTCTGGCTGACACCTCGCCACAGATGGCAAAGGCATCGCTCATGTTATCCAGTCGCTGTCTGCGGTCAAGCGTGCGCTGATGCTCAGCATCGTCAATGCGACTAAGCCCCTGCCACAAAGGCAGCTGCCAATGATGTGCCAAACATTTGGCAAGCACCATCACAGGGTCAAAGCCTCGCTTGACCAAGCGCTTTTTGGTGGTGGGTATGGGGATGATGACGGTGTGATCGGCATGCGCACCGACGGGTCTGGGCATCTGATGAATGGCGTGAAACAGCAGCATCAAGGATGGCAAATGCTCGCTGTCCTTAAAATGCGTCATCGCCTGATTGATGGGGTATTGATAAAAAGTGGCAAAATATAAAGGAAAAGTGCGATCAGGCAAGCCTACTACTTGCGCTGACAGCTTGATGGGTGGTAGTTGCCACGCCATGAGCGCATGACAATCAGCGCACAGTATCCCGCCCGTCTTAGCCATCGGCTCATGGCACAGCACGCACAGTCCGTGCCATCGTTGTAGCCACCGTGATGGCGCATAAGGGGCTAAGCGCACTCGTCTGGTGCGCCCAAGAGCATTAAAGATGCGCTTTATAGCCCCATCCAGTCGTTAAGCATGACACCCACGCCGATCGATGTCGCCTCGTGATTGTAATCAATGAACGACTGTCCATAGCCTTGAAACAGCTGCACATAGCCGCTGATGCCCTTACCGAGCGGATGCACATAGTCAAGCTGCAATGCGCCTTTACCTGTTTTTGGGTTGTAGCGCACAAGCCCTGAGATGTTTTTGTTGTTTTGTAATTGATACAAAAACTTAACATCGCCATGACCATAATAATCAAGCACATCAGGATTGTCATCAGGTTGAGCGCCATTACCCTCTTTTAAAATTCGTGCCCACAATCTTGGCATGACGGTCAAATTTCCCCACTCCATGCCCGCCATCGCATAAGCACGATTCCACGAGCGAGACAACGGATTGTCCTCACCATTAGAATGATGCACCACGCCAGCGCCCAGCATACGCAAACGCCCACCAAACGGCAAATCCGCCGAAACAGGCTGCGTCAAGAACATCTCAGGCTCATAGTCGTGCGCACGAAACGGTCTGGAATTATCCTCATTATAAATCTGCCAATGCGCCATGTGCGTATAGCCAAACCAAAGGTCGGCATTGGTGCCAAACACATCGTCCATCATTTTTGATTTTAATGACACTTGGAATTTCAGCTCAGGGGCACGCTGCTGATTTGCTGTATAGTACCGAGCCTCTTGGGTTGGGGTGCTGGGCTTACGATTTGGCTTGCCATGCAAATACATCGGCAAGATATAGACAGGATTGTGCGGACGCACACGCCACAGACCCTGCTCGCTGTTGCGGTCAAGGTCATAGCCGATGGACAGCGGTGTGTAGCGTTCGATGTTGCGCTTGATGGTGTCGCCATCAGCGTCTGCCGACTTATTGTCCACAAAGACCACTTGACGGCTGCCTGTGATGCTTTTGATAGTCTCCCCCAAAGCGATCGGCTGCTTTTGATGTAAGATGGCAGGCACCTTGCCTTGGGCAATGTCATCAAAACACGCCAAGCGAGCCGAATCACTGGCAATCAGCGCACAGTCACGAAATATCGCCTCACCTTCAAGCGGCGTTTTGATGGGCAAATCCTCTACCTGCGCCGCATTCACCGTCTCAGCAGTTGTGGTGGTTGTGCCTGATAACACCTCACTGTCTGATGGCTCATTCGTCAGCTCATTTGTCAATTCATTTGTCAGCGCCTGAATTTGCACCGACTCATCGCTTTGCGCGATCGCATTCATGGCAATGACGACTGTCGCCGCCAATGCACTTTGTTGAAAGATTTTTTGAATCATCATTTCACCTACTTTTAAGTACTTCAAATTCGCAGTTGCTGCGTTTTTGGTTTGTGTTTTTGATTTTGAAAATTTGGTCAAAACACCGCCCATCAGCCGTATTTTCGCCCATCATACAAGATGTAGCCATCTTGATGGCGAGATGCTGGGTCGTGATGTGTCCAGTGCACCACGCCGCCTTTGTCAGTGTATTCATACTCGCCATAAAAAGTCACAAAGTCGCCTTTTTTGAGTCGTGGTAAGCGTGGCGCAAGGTCAATGTTATGCGCAATCAATACCGTGTGCTTGCTGTCTTGCAAGCGGACGATGAACTTCTGATGGCGTGAGCCTTTATTGTCATCAGGCAAAACCGCCACCACCTGCCCACAGCCCAAAACCTGCACATCCGAGCGCTGCTTGGCAAAGGCATCGATGATGCGCTGATTATGACAAAAATCAGACGGCGCACCCAGATGAGCGGCATCCTCCGCCAACACCTCGGCACTCGACCCAGCGTTCGTCTTAGACTTGGCATCATCAAGACAGCCAAGCACAGACAAAGACAGCAAGCCTACCAACATCAAAGACAGCATTTTGCCAGATTTTTTGGGGAATGTTAAAAAAGTATGTGCGTTCATCTTAAATCATGCCAATCATACCAATCATGTCTATCACGCCAGTTACGCTCAGTCCTGCGCATCCAGCTCGTATGCCTTATCCAAAAGCATTCGCCCCTTCGGTGTCCGCTGAATGTAGCCTTGCTGAATCAAATACGGCTCAATGACATCTTCAAGCGTGCCTCTGTCCTCTGCCATCGCCGCCGCAATCGCCTCCACACCAGCAGGTCTGCCGTCAAACCGCTCGGCAAGCATGAGCAAATATCGTCTGTCCAGATGGTCAAGCCCCTGCTTATCCACCGACAGCATATCCAGTGCTAAGCTTGCCATCTGCTGTGTTACCACGCCATCGCCTTTGACTTCGGCATAATCTCGCACACGGCGGAGCAGGCGGTTGGCGATACGGGGCGTGCCACGACTACGGCGAGCCACCTCCATCGCTCCGCCTTTATCCATGACAATGCCCATCAGCCGTGCCGCACGCTCAACGATGGTCGTCAAATCCGCCACATGATAAAACTCCAACCGCTGAACAATACCAAAACGATCACGCAAAGGTGCGGTCAAAAGCCCCGCTCTGGTCGTCGCTGCCACAAGCGTAAAAGGGGGTAAATCGAGCTTAATGGAGCGAGCCGCAGGACCTTCGCCAATCATGATGTCGAGCTGATAATCCTCCATCGCAGGATACAAAATCTCTTCAATCACTGGGCTAAGCCTGTGAATTTCATCAATAAACAGCACATCGCCTTCTTCTAAGTTGGTCAGCATTGCCGCCAAATCGCCCGCTCGCTCGAGCACAGGTCCGCTCGTTGAACGCAAATTTCCACCCATTTCTCCGGCGATGATGTTCGCCAAAGTGGTCTTGCCCAAACCAGGCGGACCAAAAATCAGCGTGTGGTCAAGTGCCTCACCACGCTGACGAGCTGCCGTGATGAACACCTCCATCTGCTCACGCACCTTTGGCTGACCGATATAGTCGGACAAGGTTGCAGGGCGAATGGCACGGTCTAATGCATCATCTTTTTTTAAGGTAGGGTCAATCAGGCGGTTTTGGCTCATGGGTGGCTCATGGGTGGTGAAATGTGGGCCTGCTCGTCGTTGTTGATGGATTTGGCAATCAATTTGTAGGTTTGGTAAGCAAAATTCAACCAAGCAAACGATAAAACAGCAGCACAAAAATACCATTATTATAATCAACTTTTGCTCATTTGTCGCCTATTTCTACATTTAAGGCATCAGATAAGCTACATTTAAGGCATCAGATAAGACATCAAAATGTCGCACTAGCATAAGCTTTTGATTGTTACTATTGTTTAAATGCCTGCAAACTTAGCTGACATGAAAGATGATACAACCAACCGTCATTTTTAAAATTTTATGATATTTATCAATAATTTATAAAATAATTGACAAAAACACAACCTTGCATGATTTACGCTCATGTTGCTGATTTTGGTAAAAATGAACAATAAAACAACACATTTTCCTAGCTTTTAGTATGACTTTTTGATGGCAAAGATTTATTATATACGCAGTTTTGATTTTGCGTGTCGTTACTATGATCGTTACCATAAAAAGATCACCGAAAAGATCATCAAACAGTCAAAAACACCCCAATCTGACCGCCTTTTTAAGCTCGCACAGGACGCTGCTGGCGGCACTATTGGTACTGGCTTGCCTGACAAACATCAGCCACGCCAACCCTCGCTTTGTCAATATGCAAGGCAAATTCCACAAAACTTCCAGCGCTGAGCTGACCGTCTCGCAGTATGAGCTTGCCTTGGTGCAAGTGCTGTCTGAAATCTGCCCGCCAATGCTCAGCAATCAGCAGCGCATCCAGTTTGCCCACGCCTATCAGCAGCAGCTGCGCTCATTCATGCCCACCTCCACCAACCCAAACAACACCTTGCGCCAGCTACGCACTCAGCTTGGCTATCGCTCTGCCCTTCAAAACATTCGAGCATGGACAGCGACCTATCCCCCCGCCCAAAACCGCAAAATCTGCCTACAATTCACCGAAGTGGAATTTTAATGATTAGATTTTATTATATTTAAGTTAATAAAAATTAAAAAATTGGGAAATTGGCGATCGCACCAACCCACTAATGATTACAAAATACGATTTTAAATTTGTAACATTTCATCAAAACAATTTCAACTCATGGTGAATTTTGCTATAATTGCACGCTTTTTAACCTGTTGCCTTTGTGAATCATGATGAAACCACGCACCCTTTTGCCATTTTTTTCGCCGATGGCTTTCGCCCTTGCCCTATTTGGCGCCAACATCGCCGCTCATGCTGCTCCTGCCGCCCCCACGCTTGATAACACCGCTTATGTGCTGATGGATTATGACACAGGGACGATTTTGGCACAAAAAAATGCCGACACGCCCCTGCCGCCTGCATCATTAACCAAGATGATGACCAGCTACATCTTAGAGCAGCACCTGCTGTCAGGCGAGCTGTCTGAGGACACGCCCATCAAAGTGAGCGAAAACGCATGGTGCCGTGGCTCAAGCACAGAGTCGTGCATGTATGTGCCTTTGGGCGAGAGCGCTCGTGCCATTGATATTTTGCGTGGCATCATCGTGCAGTCTGGTAATGACGCATCCATCGCTTTTGCTGAGCACATCTCAGGCTCAGAGTCCGCCTTTGCCAGCATCATGAATGACGAGGCGGCAAAGCTTGGCATGACCAAGACCACCTTCAAAAACGCCACAGGCATGCCTGCCGACGGACATCTGTCGAGCGCCAAAGACTTGGCAACTTTGGCTCGTGCCATCATCAAAAACAGCGAACAATACTACGCCATCTACGCCGAAAAAGAATTCACCTACAATAACATCAAACAACAAAACCGCAACGCCCTACTCTACACCGACAGCACTGTCGATGGACTCAAAACAGGGCATACCTCAGAGGCAGGCTACCTGCTGGCTGCATCTGCCAACCGTGACAACATGCGCCTGATCGCCATCGTCATGGGCGCAAAAAGCACCAACGAGCGAGCCGACCAGATGCGTGAGCTGCTAGGCTATGGCTACAACAATTTCACCAACACCGTACTGGCACCAAAGGGTCAAATCATCACCCGTGCACCCGTCAAATTTGGGCAAGTCGGCGAGGTCGATGCCGTCGCCCTGCACGACCTAAAAGTACTCACCGACAAAGGCGAAAAAGTCACACCAAGTACCGTCATCCGCCTAAATGACAACATCACCGCCCCCATCACACAAGGTCAAGAGCTAGGACAAATGCTGGCGATGGTCAATGGCAAAGAAGTCGCCAGCACACCAATCGTCGCCGCCAACGATGTGGCAGAAGCAGGCTTTGTCAGCCGAGTGTGGCAAAGCTTGGTGGATTGGGTGGCAAACCTTTTCTAACCATTACGCATTTTAATATCCAAAAATTAATATCTAAAAAGTCGGCAACTGTCGGCTTTTTTATTTGTTGAAATGCGCATAATTTGATAAGATAAGCCAATTTTCCAAACAACTCATCTTTTAATTACAGAGCAAACCTATGTCCTATACCTTTAATCGCCAATTTCCCCACACTCGCCTTCGCCGTATGCGTGTCTCTGACGGCATTCGTGAGATGGTGCAAGAGTCGCACCTACTGCCTTGCCATTTGATTGCCCCCTTATTTGTCATTGAAGGCAAAGGCGAGCGTCAAGCGATTAAATCCATGCCAGAAGTGGAACGCTTATCCATCGATTTGACCACCGACTATGTCAAAGAGCTGTATGGTGCAGGCGTGCGTATGGTGGATATTTTCCCTGTGATTGACCCCACCTTAAAAACCCCAAATGGCGATGACGCTTACCACCCCGATACCCTTGCAGTGCGTGCCATCAAGGCGATTAAGGACGCTTGCCCTGACATGATTGTCATGACCGATGTCGCCTTAGACCCTTACACCACGCACGGACAAGACGGCATTATTGATGACAATGGCTATGTGCTAAACGACATCACCACCGAAGTGCTGGTCAAGCAAACCCTTGCTCATGCTCGTGCTGGGGCAGATGTGATTTCGCCAAGTGACATGATGGACGGTCGCATTCGTGCCATGCGTGAGGCGTTGGAGGGCGAGAATTTTCACAACACCGCCATCATGGCGTATTCTGCCAAATATGCATCCGCCTATTATGGCCCTTTCCGTGATGCGGTGGGCAGTGCAGGCAACCTAAAAGGACACAAAAAAGGCTATCAGATGAACCCCGCCAACCGCGCCGAGGCGTTGCATGAAGTGGCATTGGACATTGCCGAGGGGGCAGACATGGTGATGGTAAAACCTGGTCAGCCCTATCTTGACATCGTCCGTGAAGTCAAAGACGGCTTTGGCGTGCCGACCTTTGCTTATCAAGTCTCAGGCGAATACGCCATGCACATGGCAGCGATTCAAAACGGCTGGCTGACCGAAAGCGTGATTTTAGAAAGCTTGCTTGGTTTTAGACGAGCAGGCTGCGATGGTATTTTGACTTATTTTGCATTGAAGGCAGCCAGAATGCTGGGCGAGTAAAAATTTACAAAACCCAAAACACGCCCCAAAGACCACCCAATCTTTGGGGCGAATTTTTTGGGGTGGTTTTAGAGCAGAATTTTTAAAAGGTTTTTGTCATAATGCCCAGCCAAACCCCCAACTTTTTTCTCACTCATTCACAAAAAACACTCATCAATCAACCCTAGCACCGCCCCCAAAATCATGCTAAAATAACACAATTTTATTTATCATAACTTCATCATAATCACATAGGAACATCTCATGGCACACCAAAATGTCCCTGCGCAGGACAAAACCAAAGACACCGCTTTCGCCTCCGAAGTAGATGCACAGCGCATTCAGTTTGAACAAGCTGCCCTACACTACCACGAGCACCCACGCCCTGGTAAAATCTCTGTTACCCCCACCAAGCAAATCGCCAACCAGCGTGATTTGGCGCTTGCCTACTCCCCCGGTGTTGCCGTGCCTTGTCTTGAAATTGAAAAAGACCCAAAACTTGCAGCCCGTTACACCGCACGCTCAAACCTAGTTGGCGTGATTACCAACGGTACGGCGGTACTTGGCTTGGGTAATATCGGTGCGCTAGCATCTAAGCCTGTGATGGAAGGTAAAGGCGTTTTGTTCAAAAAGTTTGCTGGCATTGATGTTTTTGACATTGAAATCAACGAAACCGACCCTGACAAATTCATCGAGACGGTGGCAAGCCTTGAGCCGACCTTTGGCGGTATCAACTTAGAAGACATCAAAGCCCCAGAGTGCTTTAAGATTGAGCGTGAATTGCGTAGTCGCATGAACATTCCTGTGTTCCATGACGACCAACACGGCACCGCCATCATCTCGGCCGCCGCACTTTTGAACGCCTTACAATTAAACGGCAAAAACATTGGCGAGATTACCCTAGTGTGCTCTGGTGCTGGTGCTGCCGCCATCTCCTGCCTTGATTTGGCAGTTGCCTTGGGTGTCAAAAAAGAAAACATCTATGTGCTTGACTCTAAAGGCGTGATTACCACTGCTCGTGAAAACCTAGACGAATCCAAAGCCCGCTTTGCTCGTGATACCGACAAGACCACCCTTGCTGAAGTGATGGTCGGTGCTGATGTGTTCCTAGGCTTGTCAGGTCCGGGCGTGGTTACCCAAGACATGGTACGCTCAATGGCAAAAGACCCAATCATCTTTGCCCTAGCCAACCCAACGCCAGAAATCATGCCAGAGCTTGCCCATGCGGTGCGTTCTGATGTCATCATGGCGACAGGTCGTTCTGACTATCCAAACCAAGTCAATAACGCCCTATGCTTCCCATACATTTTCCGTGGTGCGCTTGATGTGGGTGCAACAGTCGTCAATGAAGAGATGAAACTTGCCTGCGTGCATGCCATCGCTGCCATGGCGCACACCGAATCTGCCGACCTAGACGCTGATGGCAAAACCGCCAAATCATTCGGTCGTGAATATCTGATCCCTGGTCCACTTGAACCAAATCTTATCCTAGAAATCGCCCCAGCCGTTGCCAAAGCTGCGATGGATACAGGCGTTGCGACTTTGCCGATTGAAGATTTTGACGCTTATCGCCAAAAGCTGTCTGAGTTCGTCTATAACACCGCCCTTGCGATGAAACCTGTCTTTAACAAGGCCAAGACCGATCCAAAACGCATCGTATATGCCGAAGGTGAAGACATCAATGTCCTGCGTGCGGTACAAGTAGTGGTGGACGAAAAGATCGCTAAGCCGATTTTGATTGGTCGTCCAGAAGTCATCAATCAAGAAATCGCTGCGTTGGGCTTGCGTTTGGTGGATGGTCAAAACATCACCATCATCGACCCAAGCAACAACCCACGCTACGATGCTTATTGCGAGCATTACTATAAAGAAAATCAGCGCAACGGTGTCAGCCCTGAGCTGGCTCGCCGTGATGTACGCCGCAAAACCACGCTGCACGCCTCGCTGATGGTTGAGCTTGGTGATGCGGACGGCTTGATTTGTGGTACATTTGGTTTCTACCACTTACACTTGCGTTATCTCAACCAAGTCATCGGCAAGCGTGATGGCGTAAACAACTTCTACGCCATGAGCGGCGTTCTTATGCAAAACCGCAACCTATTCATCGCCGACACCTACATCAACGAAGACCCAACCGCCGAAGAGCTTGCCGAGATGACCGTCATGGCAGCAGCTGCGGTGCGTCGTTTTGGCATCACGCCACGAGTTGCCCTACTGTCGCATTCTAACTTTGGCACCTCAGACCGTGAATCTGCCATCAAGATGCGTAAAGTTCATCAAATTCTGACCGACATGAAAGTGGACTTTGAATTTGATGGCGAAATGCACGGCGATGCGGCGCTTGATGAGCGTCTGCGTCAGCAAAACTACCCATTCAGCACGCTATCAGGCTCAGCAAACCTGCTGATTCTACCGACCCTAGACGCTGCCAACATCGCCTTTAATCTATTAAAGACTGCCACAGGCTCGGCAGCGCTTGGTCCTATCCTACTGGGTGCGGACAAGCCTGTGCATATCTTGACACCATCTGCGACCGCACGCCGCATTGTCAATATGACGGCGCTCACCGTAAGCGATGTACAAGACGCACAAAACGCCAAATAATCACTTTGGCACAAGAAAAAGACCCTTTCTCAGGGTCTTTTTTATGGCAAACACCAACATAAAAGCGGCAAATCAACTTTTTTGCCCGCCATATTTTCCGCCACTTTTAAGCTTTGGCTTTTAATGAAATAGTTTTTAAAGGCAA
The DNA here is from genome assembly GCF_029581575.1 of Moraxella nasibovis. NCBI lineage: Bacteria > Pseudomonadati > Pseudomonadota > Gammaproteobacteria > Moraxellales > Moraxellaceae > Moraxella > Moraxella nasibovis. The sequence goes on from NZ_CP089975.1 coordinate 1,696,278, forward strand.
TTATGCAGGGTGAGCAAAATCTGCCATTTTTTGATTTAAATCTTTGAATTTGTTAGTTTTTTTTAAATAGGCTCAACCTACGACTACCAAAAAACGGTGGGCTAAGCCCGCCCTACATGACTGCATTTGCCACGCAAAATAAAGCACACAGCCAAAACGGACGCATCTCACACTCTGCGCCAAGTCGTTCCTGCACGGCTGTCTTCAAGCTCCACGCCTTGCTCTTTTAGCTCGGCACGGATTTGGTCAGCACGGGCAAAATCTTTATTCGCCTTGGCATCTTGTCGCTCGGCGATGAGTGCCTCAATCGCCTCTGCAGACAATCCTTCATCGCTCAAACTCGCCTGCAAAAACTCACTGGCAGATACCGACAACAGACCCAGATTACTCGCCAAAGTCTTTAACAGCACGCCATATTGCACCGCCATCTCATGATCGCCTGCCTTGATGGCACGATTCACCTCGCCTGCCACCGAGAACAGCACGCTCACCGCCTTTGGTGTATTAAAATCATCATTCATCGCCTGTGCAAATTCATCAGCAAAACCTTTGGCAAATTCTGCCTGCACGATGGCATGATCTGGTGCAATCTCACCCACGCCTTCGGCAGATTTTAGGGCGTGATACAGACGGCTGATGGCGGTGTGGCTTTCGTTTAGGGCGACATCAGAGAAATTGACCTGACTGCGATAATGGCTTGATAAGATAAAAAACCGCACCGTCTCGCCATGAAACTTGGCAAGCACATCTTTGATGGTGGAAAAATTCCCCAAAGATTTACTCATCTTTTCGCCATCAACATTGATAAAGCCAACATGTAGCCAGTTGTTGGCGTAGGTTTTGCCAGTGCAGGCTTCTGATTGAGCGATTTCGTTTTCGTGGTGCGGAAATTGCAAATCATGACCACCGCCATGAATGTCAAAAGTCTCACCCAGACAGCAGCCGCTCATCGCCGAGCATTCAATGTGCCAACCTGGGCGACCATCACCCCATGGACTTGCCCACGCAGGCTCGCCCGCCTTGGCACGCTTCCACAGCACAAAGTCAAAGGGATTAAGCTTATCATCTGCCACATCCACACGGCTGCCTGCCTGCATTTCATCAAGATTTCGCTTGGATAACTTGCCATATTGCTCAAAACTATCCACCGCATAATACACATCGCCGCCTTTGGTGTAGGCGTGTTTTTTATCCATCAGTGTGCTGATGATGGCTTGCATCTCACCGATATGCTCAGTCGCCTTTGGCTCAAGCGTAGGACGCAGACAGCCCAAATTATCCGCATCTTCGTGCATGGCTGTGATGAATCGTGCGGTCAGCTCGCCAATACTCTCGCCATTTTCGTTGGCACGGTTGATGATTTTATCGTCAATGTCGGTAATATTTCGCACATATTTGACTTCAAAACCCAGCGACAACAGATGACGATAAATCACATCAAACGCCACCATCACACGAGCATGACCGATATGGCAATAATCATACACCGTCATGCCACAGACATACATACCCACCTTGCCCGCCTCAATCGGCACAAAAACCTGCTTATCGGCAGTCATGGTGTTATACATTTTTAGGCTGTTTTGATGATTGGCAAACATACTCATGGCAACATACTCACATCATAATTTTGATCAATAAAACACACTATCATACCGAAATTTGGGCAAAAATGCCATCATTTTAGCCATATTTGCATTTACCATCAAACTTATCATCAAAAACGCACAAAAAAACACCCCAAAAGCCATGCTCTTGGAGTGCTGTTGAATTTAACTAAAAATTAGTTAAACAAATGATCGATCGCCGCACGCTCTTCTTCAAGCTCGTTTAGGGTGATGTCGATGTATTTTTGGCTGAATTCGTCGATTTCTAGACCTTGGACGATTTTGTATTCGCCGTTTTCGGTGGTCACAGGGAAACCGAACATCACACCCTCTGGGATGCCATAAGAGCCGTCAGATGGAATGCCCATCGTCACCCACTCGCCATTGGTGCCAAGCGCCCAGTCACGCATGTGGTCGATGGCAGCGTTGGCAGCAGATGCTGCTGATGACAAGCCACGAGCCTCGATGATGGCGGCGCCACGCTTACCAACGGTCGGTAGGAAAGTGTTGGCGTTCCACTCTTGGTCGTTGATCATGTCTTTTACAGACTCGCCATTGATGGTGGCAAAGCGATAGTCAGCGTACATGGTTGGGCTGTGGTTACCCCAAACAGTAAGTTTCTTGATGTCTTTAACGGCTTTGCCAGTTTTCTTCGCCACTTGGGTTAGAGCACGGTTGTGGTCTAGGCGTAGCATGGCGGTGAAGTTTTTCGCTGGTAGGTCTGGGGCAGACTTCATGGCGATGTAAGCGTTGGTGTTGGCTGGGTTACCCACCACAAGTACTTTCACATCACGGCTGGCGTGGTCGTTCAGCGCCTTGCCTTGTACGGTGAAAATCTTGGCGTTTTCTTGTAGTAGGTCGGCACGCTCCATACCAGGACCACGGGGACGAGCGCCTACCAATAGCGCATAATCAGCGTCTTTGAACGCCACATTTGGATCGTCTGTGCCGATGACATCGTGCAGTAGTGGGAATGCACAGTCGTCCAGCTCCATGATCACGCCTTGTAGCGCTTGCTGAGCTTTTTCGTTAGGGATTTCTAGAAGTTGTAGAATGACTGGCTGATCCTTGCCAAGCATTTCGCCAGATGCGATGCGGAATAGTAGGCTGTAGCCGATTTGACCTGCGGCACCAGTTACCGCAACACGAACGGGAGCTTTACTCATGATGGTATTCCTTTTTTAAAAGTGAAATCATTGGGATGATTTTGTAATCATTCAGACCGCATAAAGTCTGCCAAGAACTACAAAACTTCCTTAGTGTAGCACTTTTGAGCATAAATCGCAAAGCCAAAAGCGCTTTATTTTTTAAATAAATTTCATGTATTTTTAAAACACATATCAAGCCACACCCATCAGTAGCGTGGCGACACCGTCCCCATGCGCTGAGTGATGGTCATGCCATTGCCCATGAGAGCGCCGTAGATGGTGGCATTTTCCATGACATGCTTGACATACTCACGGGTCTCAGCATAAGGAATCGCCTCAACATATTGGTCAGCGCTGATACTGCCGTGTGTCGGTAGCCACTTGCGAGCCGCCCCCGGTCCTGCATTATAGCCTGCGGTGGCAACAGCGATCTGCCCGCCTGCTCGATTGGCAAGGTCATTTAAGAACCAAGTGCCGTAGCGAATGTTCGTCTCAGGGTGGTTCATATTGCCCGCCGACTCGCCCATGCCGCGTGCGATCTGGCTGGCGGTGCCTGGCATGATTTGCATCAAGCCACCCGCTCCCACGCCTGAGCGTGCATTTGGCTGAAAGCGGCTTTCTTGACGCATGATGCCATACGCCCAAGCAGGATCGATGCCAACTTGTCGACTGTATGCAGTAACACTGCTTTGATATGGCATCGGATGCGACAGCGCCACCGCTCTGAGATTTGGCATATTATCGATGGCGGAGATGCTGCGATGGTACAGCCCTAAGTCGTGCGCACGCTTGGCGGCGGCAAGCGCTAGGGTGTTGTCATTGCTGTTGCGAGCCGATCTGACCGCCCAGTTCCACTCACGGCTGACATGCTCATTGGCGACGCCATTTTCCATCATCAAAAACGCACGGGCGAAGTGTGGGTTTTGCATGACTCTTTGGGCGTCTTTATTGCTGATATTTGGCAAAGCGCTGCCGCCCAGCTCAGACAGACTTAGTCTTTGCCCCAGTCGGTCTTTGGCGAGCAGCCCATAATAATCCACGCCAGTTGCCAGCGTCTGATAGATGCGTTTTGCCTCGGCTTGCTTGCCCGTCTGCTCATACCCACGAGCCAGCCAATACTGCCAGATTCGCTCGCCCTGCTTTGCCACCGTCATCGATGAGATGGCAGAGACGACATCTTGCCACTGACCAAAATAAATCGCCGCCTGAGCATAATCCTCCGCCTCTTCAAAATTAAACGGCTCGCCCACAGACTGCCTAAACCAAGTCACCGCATCAGCGCTAAACCCATCATCGGTATTCATGTTCATGCGCTTGACCGCAATGGAGCGATAGGCGTAGCGGCGAGCCATGTCAGATAAGAGTTTCTGCGAGCGGGCTTTGTCTTGATTGATGTCAAATTCTAGCTGCAACAGCGCCTCGGTATAAGAGCGATGAGCCAGCTGGCTGATGGCATAGACATACAGGTATTGATTCACCTCGCTATAACCACTCATGGCAAACTGGCTAAAAAAGCCATTTGGATTATTGGCGATGCCACGCAGCGTCTCATAAGAGATGGGCAGCCCCAGACGAGATGACAGATTGATGATGTCGCTTGCCTTATCCAGTGGTGCTTGACGGCTAGACAGCTGACGGCGGTCAATGCGCATCATGCGGATCAGCTGTTCGTGCTGGTCGGTGCGGCTGATGCGTGGGTTGTCCACCATTTCGGTAGCAAGCTTGTCACACAAAGACTGTCTGATCTGCGTGTTCAGCCAGACATTGTGTTTTTGCTCTAAGGTGCGGTAAGATTCTGAGCTTTGATTGTAGCCCAAAGCGATGGCGCACGCTTCAGAATCATCGGCATTTTCGATCGAATGCGCCACAGCTCGCACCGACGCATAGTCGCTCTGGCGAGCCTTGACTTCGGCGTAGTCGGCGGCGAGTTTCTCACTCATCACCTGACTTGGATACTTGGCGACAAAGCTGTTCACCGTCTGTGGGTCCTGCGACGCCAGATTATAATTCAACCGCCAGTACTCAGGATACACCGCAAACAGCGTGCCTTGCATGCTCTGCTCATATTGATACATGGCGTTTGGGCTGGATTTTTGGCGTTCGGCATCGATGAACTGATAAATACTGCCATCATTGGCATTGCCCTGAGCGCAGGCAACCTGAGCGATGGCACCAAGCGCACATAAAGCGGTGGCTAGACGCAGTTTGGTTGGGTGGATTTTCATGAAAACTCGCTTAAACGACAAAGTGAAATGATAAAATAGAGATGATAAATGACATCTAGGGTATCAAATCAAAGTTGCTTGGTTGTATAAAAGTTGTAATTTTACCCACAAATTTTGGCGATAAGACAAAATGACAATACACACATCACAGCAAAACATGGGTAGCGAAACATGGGCAATAAAACATGGGTAGCGAAAATTTTAACCACGCTTAAAGCCTGCCCTTTGCCAACATTCATCAGATTTTATATGATAAAGCTTTAAACCCATCAAGCAATGACCTTCATGACTTTCAAACGCACGCTTGCCACCGCTTTATTGGCAATAAGCCTAAGCACCGTCCCTGCGATGGCGGATGATAATATTGACGACCAACTCTTTTCTATCCCTCAAGCGCTTGCCAAGCATGCAAATGCATCAGCCGCCTACAACATCGCTGTAAGCCATCATAACGATGAAGCATCCGTCAAAACAAAAGCACCGCCAAAGAATGGTTTGGTAAAGCCTGTGATTTGGGACATCAAAAAGGCTGTGATAAATATAAAGAGCTGAATCAGGCGGAGTATTGATACCGCTTATTAAGATGTAGGGCGATGCTCAGCCTACCTTTTTTGTATTGTCATTTTAAATGGTGGGCTAAGCCCGCCCTACATGGCTAACAAATTCAAAGACTTACAAAAAAAATGTTGGGTTTCGCTATCGCTCAACCCAACCTACAAAAGCTGCATGACAACACTGATTGATTTTGTTATTTTTGGGAAATTTAACCAATCACCCCAAAAAACTGCAACAAAAACAACGCACTAAATCCTGTCAAAAAGACAATGCCACTGATGGCAAACCATCGCATGCCAGATGAAGTGGTCGGCTCATTTTTGATCAGTGAATAGTTCAGATACGCATAAATCGGTGCAGCGACAAAGGCAGAAATCATCGCAAATTTTAACAACGCCGCCATCTGCCCCAAGAAAAACGCAATGATGGCATAGCCTGACGCTAGGGCAAAAGTCGTCCAAAGTTTGAGATATTTTTCGGTCAGCTCACTACTGTCTTTGACGATGAGCGACAGACTCTCAGCGGTGATGCGCCCATAGCCGTCCGCCGATGTGATGACCGTGCCAAACATGCACAAAAACGCAATGAAAGTCACCAAAGGCTTGGTCCAGTCGCCGATGGTGGTGGCATACATATCAATCAGCTGACCAACATAAGCACCGCCTTGCATGGCGATCTCTTGCCCTGAGCCGTATTGCACAAAGACGCCAAGCGCCAAGAAAAACAGCGCCAGCACGGTCGAGACCATATAACCCACATTAAAATCCACCATGCCTTGGTAACGACTGGTGTGGTCGGTGCGGATTTTTTCGGCAGTCCAGACGGATGTGATGACCGAAAATTCAAGCGGTGCAGGCATAAAGCCCATCAGCGCCACCACAAAGCCCAGCGCCGCCAAATTCCAAGGCGACGGCTCAATAAAATCAGGCGTCATCACAGGTGGCTTGCCCGCTGCGATCGCCACCGCTGCCACCGTTGCGATGGTTAAAGCGGCGATGATCCATTTGGTCAGGCTATCAAGCATCTTGTAGCGACCGCCAATCAATAGCAACCACGATGACACCATCACGATCGCTGACAGCACTAAAGTATCGAGCTCAAAGGGCAATATATGCCCCAAAATCACCGCACACAGCAAAGCCACTGCACCTGTGGTGATGACACTTGAGATGATGCTCATCACAAAGAAAGTCCACAAATACAGCCGAGATTTGCGGGCGTAGCCGACCACGAGACTCTCGCCTGTGTTGTAGGCGTATTCAGTGGCAAAGCGATAAAAAGGATACTTAAAAAAGTTTGCCAAAATGATGATAATAGCAAGCTGCCAGCCGTACAGCGCGCCTGCCTGCGTCGATGAAACCAAATGCGACGCACCGATGGCAGCCGACGCCATCAAAATGCCCGGTCCAAAAGATCGCCAAGTGAGTTTTCGGTCAGTGCCGATTTGTGATGGCTTGGTCACAAAATTCTCCATATCAAATGTCGTAAAAATGCTACTCATTCACACCATGACAACGCCGCCGATGCTATCAATGTCAGAACGATGTCAAAAGATGCTAAAAACTGCCATATACTAAAACAAAACCGCAACAAAAACCACATTTTCTTTAATGATTTTTTATTTTGTGGCAAATATTTGGCAAATACCAACATCAAGCGTGCCCATCTGGGAAAAACCATTACCTAATCGATGCCAAATATGCTAAAATAACCCATTTTGTCATTTTGGAAAACCCCGTCATGAAAGTCGCTACGTTTGACCCAAAAGCACACCAAATCACCACCCAAAACACCCCTGTGGCAATGACCGCCCCACAAGACAACACTTCGCAAGACAGCAGTGCCAAAAAAGTCTATATCGTCACCCAAGGCTGTCAGATGAACGAGTACGACTCTGAAAAAATGGGCGATGTGTTGGGTCAGTCGCACGGCATGATCATCACCCGTGACATCAACGAAGCGGATGTGCTGATCATGAACACCTGCTCTATCCGTGAAAAAGCCCAAGAAAAGGTGTTTAGTGAGCTGGGTCGCTGGCGTAAATTAAAAGAAAAAAATCCCAATCTCATCATCGGCGTGGGCGGCTGTGTGGCAAGCCAAGAAGGCGATAATATCCAAAAACGCGCCCCTTATGTGGATATGGTGTTTGGACCGCAGACTTTGCACCGCTTGCCCGAGCTGTATGAACAATCGACCAAACAGTCTGCCGAAATCCCAAAAAATCGCATTGGTGTGGTTGATGTGTCCTTCCCAAGCATTGAAAAGTTTGACTTTTTGCCAGAGCCAAAGGTCGAAGGATACAAGGCGTTCGTCTCCATCATGGAAGGCTGTTCAAAATACTGTTCGTTTTGTGTCGTGCCTTATACGCGTGGCGAAGAGCTGTCTCGTCCGCTTGACGATGTGCTTGCTGAGATTGATAGTCTGGCTGCACAAGGTGTGCGTGAGATCAACCTGCTTGGACAAAATGTCAATGGCTATCGTGGCGAAAAAGACGATGGCACGATTTGCCGTTTTAGCGAGCTGCTTCATTATGTGTCGCACATTGATGGCATTGAACGCATTCGCTACACGACAAGCCACCCGCTTGAGTTTACCGATGATATTATTGATGCCTATAAAGTGCTGCCAAAACTGGTGTCGCATTTGCACCTGCCTGTCCAATCTGGCTCAAACAATGTCCTGGCGGCAATGAAACGCAATCACACCATTGATGTTTATATCAATCAAATCAATAAGTTAAAAGCGGTGCGTCCTGATTTGCACTTATCTAGCGACTTTATCATCGGCTTTCCAGGCGAGACGGACAGCGATTTTAATGACACGCTACAACTTGCCAAAGATTTGGACTTTGACCATTCTTATAGCTTTATTTATTCAAAACGCCCTGGCACGCCTGCGTCAGATTTGCCTGATGATGTGAGCCTTGAAACCAAAAAAGCACGCCTTGCTGAATTTCAAGAAGTCATCAAAGAATCCACCTTTGCCAAGACTCGTGCGATGGTCGGTCAAGTGGTGCGTGTGCTGGTCGAAGAGCGAGCCAACCGCCGAAATGGCTATCTACACGGCACGGCGGACAACACTCGTTCGGTGATTTTTAAGGGTGGCGACGAGCTACTTGGCAAATTCGTCAATGTGCGTATCGATCAGGCGATCAGTATGCATCTGGTGGAAGGCGAGCTTGTAGAAGTGCTGGGCTGATGTGGTGATGGCAGCTGCCATTTTATAAAACAACTTTAAAACTGTATTTCTACAAAACACCTACATTTGAGCAAGGTTTACGCCTTGCTCATTTTTTTGACTGTGTTACAATCATGGCATCGGTCGCAAGTCATTTAGGGGGTTTACGCCCCTCGCCACCGACATCACAAAAACCAAAAAAGGAGAAAGTCATGCTTGGTGAAATCGAATACAACATCAATCAATTATTTGCTCAACTGGGCTTGGAAAGCTCAGATGAGGCAATCGAAGCATTCATCCGTGAAAATCAGCTACCTCAAGAAACCAAGCTGGTTGATGCGCCCTTTTGGAGCGAGCAACAACGCGCCTTTTTAAAAGAAGGCTTTGAGTTAAATGCCGTGTGGGTTGTGCCGATTGATGAATTGAATGTGCGCTTACACGAAGACGCCATGTCAGAATAAGATCACCCCAAGATCATCAGTCAATCTCAAATCTCTGTTTTTACAGAGATTTTTTATGTCAAGGGCAGCTTGGGTGCTGATATAGTTACCTCAAAATGTCATGCCATTTGTAGCGTGTTGCATAGGCCCTTACAAACATTGACTTATCACAGTCATTTACCCTCTCCACGCCCAAAATAAATTTTTGTAGCGATCAGGGGGCATAAAAAAACCCAAACGGCTTGTTTGGGTTTTTTTGGCGATCACAAACATCACAAAGAATAATACATCTCAAATTCCAGTGGGTGCGGCGCCATTTGCAGACGGCGGACTTCTTCGTATTTAAAGTCGATGTAGCTGTCAATCCAATCTTGGCTAAACACACCGCCACGAGTCAAAAATTCGCAGTCAGCACGCAATGCTTCTAGTGCCTCATCCAATGACGCACAGACGGTCGGAATGAGTGCATCTTCTTCTGGTGGTAGGTCGTATAGGTTTTTGGTGGCAGGTTCGCCTGGGTCAATTTTATTTTGGATGCCATCAAGACCTGCCATGAGCAGTGCTGAGAATGCCAAATATGGGTTTGCCATCGGGTCGGGGAAACGAGCCTCAATGCGGCGAGCCTTGGCGCTGTTGACGGCAGGGATACGGATCGATGCCGAGCGGTTTTTGGCAGAATAGGCAAGCTTGACAGGCGCTTCAAAGTGTGGCACCAGACGCTTGTATGAGTTGGTTGATGGGTTGCAGATGGCATTAAGGGCTTTGGCGTGCTTGATGATACCACCGATATAGTACAAAGCGGTCTCAGAAAGTCCTGCATAGCCGTCGCCTGCAAATAGGTTTTCACCATCCTTCCAGATAGACTGATGCACATGCATACCGCTACCATTATCGCCCATCAAAGGCTTTGGCATGAAGGTGGCTGTCTGCCCAAAGCTTGCCGCCACATTGTGAATGATGTATTTCATGTCCTGCGTCCAGTCGGCACGCTGCACCAAAGTGCTAAACTTCGTGCCAATCTCCATCTGACCTGCGGTGGCGACCTCGCCATGATGCACCTCAACAGGGATGCCGATTTGTTCTAAGAGGCGAGTCATCATCGAACGCAAATCCTGACCTTTGTCAATCGGCGCTAGGCTAAAATAATTGCCCTTGACAAATGGACGGTGTCCTAAGTTTAGACCCAATGCTTGTGAATCTTGGGCTTGACCACTGCTCCATGCGGCACGGTCCGAGTGAATCTTAAAGCGAGTACCGCTCATGTCGGTCTCAAATTCTACGCCATCAAACACAAAAAACTCAGGCTCAGGTCCAAAGAATGCTGTATCGCCAATGCCAGTGGCTTTTAGGTATTCTTCAGCACGCTTAGCAATCGAGCGTGGGTCTCTGTCATAGCCTTGACCGCTGGTCGGATCGATGACATCGCAGGTCATGACCACAGTCGCATCGTCATAAAATGGGTCAAGATAAGCGGTGCTAGGATCGGCGATGAGCTGCATGTCAGACGCCTGAATGCCCTTCCAGCCACCGATTGATGAGCCATCGAACGCCTGACCATCGGTGAACCACTCCTCTGGATCATCAAGAACGATGTGAGCAGGAATGGTCACATGCGCCTGCTTGCCTTTGGTGTCGGTAAATCTAAGATCGACAAACACCGCTTCGCTGTCTTTCATCAGCTGAACTGCTTTTTGAATGCTCATAAGAACTCCTAAATGTGCCAAAATTGGCGGTTGGTGAAATGGTAAAGGTTATACCGAGTAAACTTTAAAATTCCCACAAATCTGGCGACTTTCCGTAGAGGCGAAATATTTTTCACCCCTGCCTGATCGCAGTAAAATTAAAGCTAGGTTTTACAAAAACTTTTGGCTGTGCTATCAATGAATAATGGTTCAAATCAGACGGCTTCACGGTCATTTGAGCTTAATATGCTTGCTTGGTTTTAAATAAAATTGACCAATCACATCAAACCGCTTAGCCCACTCCTTAAACCTCTAAAAATTCCAAGATTCCTTTGGCGGCGTCTCGACCCTCGGCGATGGCGGTCACCACCAAATCCGAGCCACGAGTCACATCGCCACCAGCAAAGATTTTTGGGTTGGCAGTCTGACCAAACAGCGTGCCTGCCTTGGCGATACGACCTCTGTCATCCACGCCCACGCCCACCGCATCGAGCCAGCTCATCTGATGTGGCACAAAGCCAAACGCCACGATGACGGCATCACAAGCGATGACTTCTTCACTGCCTTCGATGATTTGGGCGACTTTACGACCACCGCCAGCAGGCGCAACCAGCTCAGTCTTGGCGATTTTTAATCCCACGACTTTGCCTTGGCTGTCAGTATCCACCGCCAGAGGCTCTGCCTCGATCGATACAGGCTGCGTATTAAAGGCAAAGTTTACGCCCTCCTCGCCTGCATTTTGATATTCTTTTTTACTGCCTGGCATATTCTGCTCATCACGGCGATACACGCAGGTGACACGGCTTGCCCCTTGACGCACGGCGGTTCGCACGCAGTCCATCGCTGTGTCGCCGCCACCTAGAACCACGACATTTTTGCCTGCCATGTCCACATAGTCGCAAGGCAATCCCATTAGGTGCTGGGTATTGCCAATCAAATAAGGTAGCGCTGAATGCACGCCTTGTGCCGTCTCGCCTTCGATGCCCGCCTTGACCCCCTGATAAGTACCCACGCCCAAAAACACCGCATCGTACTCTTTTTCAAGCTCAGCAAGCGACACATCTTTGCCAATCTCGCAGCCAAGCACAAACTGCACACCCATCTCCTCAAAAATAGCACGGCGGCGAGTCATGACCGATTTTTCAAGCTTAAAGGCAGGAATGCCAAAGGTCAAAAGTCCGCCGATTTCGTTTTGGCGTTCATAGACCGTTACCGACACGCCCTGACGCACCAGCACATCAGCACAGCCAAGACCAGCAGGCCCTGCGCCGATGATGGCGACTTTTTTGCCTGTGGGGGCGGCTTTGACGGTGGGTTTCCAGCCTAAGTCAAAGGCTTTCTCAGTGATGTATCGCTCGACGCTACCGATGGTCACCGCTCCAAACTCTGCGTTCAAGGTGCAGTCGCCCTCACACAGGCGGTCTTGTGGGCAGACGCGTCCGCACACCTCAGGCAAGGTGTTGGTACTGTGAGCAAGCTCTGCCGCCTCGATGATGCGCCCTTCTTTGGCAAGTTTTAGCCAGTTGGGGATGTTGTTATGCAGTGGGCATTTGTTTTGGCAATAGGGGTTGCCACACGCCAAACAGCGGTCGGCCTGATGCGCTGCCTGCTGTTCGGTGAATGGCTGATAAATCTCCACAAACTTGATTTTGCGGGTTTCTAGGGCGATTTTTGGTGGATCGATGCGTGGCAAATCGATGAATTGATAAATATTTTCTTCGTATGACATGGATATTTCCTATAAATTTTTGCTTTGGGTGGATTTGCCAAAGCCCAATCTTTGACAAATCTGCCTGTATGTTCAGCGGACAAGCGGTGGTTAAGCCGTGATTTGACGAAGTTCGACCACTTTTCTTTGCTTATGCCCAAGCAAGGCGTGAACATCAACAGTCTTTGGCTTGACCAGCTTAAAGCGAGTGCTGGCATTCTCCCAGTCGGACAATAGCGCCTGCCCAATCACACTCATCGTAAGACTGATGTGGCGAGCGATGAGTCCACGCAGATGCTCTTGATGCGTCGGCAAATCTGCCAATGACAGCACTTCCACCATCTCGGTATTGACGCATTTGGTGAAGTTGTCATCTTCATCAAGCACATAGGCATAGCCACCTGTCATGCCTGCCCCAAAGTTAATACCTGTCTTGCCCAGCACCACGACCGCACCGCCTGTCATGTATTCACAGCCGTTATCGCCGATGCCTTCAACGATGGCAGTCGCCCCAGAGTTACGCACGGCAAAGCGCTCACCTGCACGCCCTGACAAGAACAGCTCGCCGCCAGTCGCACCGTACAGACAGGTATTGCCTGCGATGGTCGCTTCATGTGGCAAGAAGCTTACGCCCTGATGCGGCTTGATGACAATGCGACCGCCCGCCATGCCCTTACCGACATAGTCGTTGGCATCGCCTGTTAGGGTAAGGTTGATACCCCCTGTCAGCCACACGCCAAGGCTTTGTCCTGCCGTGCCGTTTAGGGCGATGTCATAAGTCGTCTTAGAGCCACGGTTGCCGTGCGTTTTGGCGATTTGACCTGCAAGGCTTGCACCGATACTGCGGTCGGTGTTTTTGACATCAAAGCTCATCGACACCGTCTTATCGCCATTGTCGCTTTCATGCTCAATGCGTGAGCTAGACAGAATCTGTGCGTTCAGCTCGCCTTTATCAAACGGCGGGTTCGCCTGCGTGCAGTAGCGGCTACTGCCTGCTGGTACAGCTGGAGCGTATAGCAAGGCTTGCAAGGTCAGCTTTTGCTGTTTGGCGGTATTGCCTTGTAAAATTTCAAGCAAATCGGTGCGACCAACCAAATCATTAAACTCTGACACACCAAGACTTGCCATGATTTGTCGCACATCTTGGGCGATGAATTTAAAGTAGTTCATCGCTTTTTCTTTATCGCCGTGATAGTGATTGTCTCGCAAGGTCTTATCTTGGGTTGCCACACCTGTGGCGCAGTTGTTCAGATGGCAAATACGCAGATAACGACAGCCGAGCGCCACCATTGGACCTGTGCCAAAACCAAAGCTCTCCGCTCCCAAAAGTGCCGCCTTGACGACATCCAGCCCTGTTTTTAGACCGCCATCGACTTGCAAACGAACCTTGTGGCGTAAGTTGTTTTCAAGCAAGGCTTGATGTGCCTCAGCCAGACCAAGCTCCCACGGACTGCCTGCGTATTTGACGCTAGAAATCGGACTTGCCCCTGTGCCACCATCATAGCCTGCGATGGTAATGAGATCGGCATAGGCTTTTGCCACGCCTGTGGCGATCGTACCAACGCCTGCCAAAGACACCAGTTTGACTGAAATCAAGGCTTTTGGATTGATTTGTTTTAAATCAAAAATTAACTGAGCCAAATCCTCGATAGAATAAATGTCATGATGCGGTGGCGGCGAGATGAGTGTTGAGCCTGGCACGGCATAGCGAAGCTGGGCGATGTAAGGCGTTACCTTGTCGCCTGGCAGCTGTCCGCCCTCGCCAGGTTTTGCCCCTTGGGCGACTTTAATCTGAATGACATCAGCGCTCATCAAATAAGCCGCCGTCACCCCAAAACGCCCTGACGCCACCTGCTTAATGCGTGAAACCTTATCCGTGCCATAGCGAGCAGGGTCTTCACCGCCCTCGCCTGAGTTTGAAAATCCGCCCAAGCCATTCATCGCCTGTGCCAGCGACTCGTGCGCCTCTGGGCTTAATGCACCGATGGAGATGGCGGCTGAGTCAAAGCGTTTGTAAAGATTGTCCGCAGATTCCACTTCATCGACTGAGATGGGTGTTTGCTCTTTGAGCTTTAACAAATCTCGCAAGGTCATGGCATCTCGCTCATTGACCGCTTTTTTGTAGCGTTCATAGTCGGCATAGTCGCCACTATTGACCGCTTGTTGTAGAGTATTGACGACTTCTGGGTTGTAGGCGTGATACTCAGCATTTGGCTTGAATTTCAACAGTCCGCCAGCAGGCACAGGCACACTGGCTCGCCATGCCTCCTTACCCACCTTGACAAGCTGGTCTTCAATGTCGGCAAAGTCCGCCCCACCAATGCGACTGACCATGCCATCAAAGCATACTTTGCCAATCTCATCGCCCAAACCCACGATTTCAAACAGTCTGGCACAGCGATAAGACGACACACAAGAGATGCCCATTTTTGACATGATTTTGTACAGACCTTTGTTGATGCTGTATCTAAAATTGGCATGTACCGTGCGAATGTCTTTGTCAATCGCCCCGATATTTACCATGTGAGCAAGTGATTCATACGCCAAATACGGATAAACAGCGGTCGCACCAAGTCCGATCAGTACGGCAAAATGGTGCGGGTTGCGTGGCTCGCCAGACTCTACGATGATGTTGGCATCACAGCGTAGATTATTGGCAACCAAATAATTTTGTAGCATACCCACCGCCATCGCTGATGGGATAGGCAGGCGAGATTTTGCCAGATTTCTGTCCGAGACGATGAGTAGCACCGCCCCATCTTTGATCGCCTTTTGTGCGTCATCGGCTAGGCGTGCCAAGGCACTTTGTAGGCTTTCGTTACTTGGGTCAAAAGTGGCGTCCAGTCGTGCGTGCTGATAATGCTCAGCAGGCAGATTTAGAATTTGCATCATGTCCGAATGCACCAAAATCGGCGAGTCAAAATTGACACGGCTAGACATACCTTCTGCCTCAAAGAACACACTCATCTCACGACCAATGCTCGTGGTTAGGCTCATGACATGCGCCTCACGCAAAGGGTCGATGGGTGGGTTGGTGACTTGGGCGAAATACTGACGGAAATAATCAAACAACACACGCGGACGATGGGACAGCACCGCAAAAGGCGTGTCATCACCCATAGAGCCGATCGCCTCTTGACCATCCTCGCCCATCACACGAATGATGCTTTCAAGCTCTTCTTGGTCGTACAAAAACTGCTTTTGGTAGCTTGCCAGAGTATCGCTATCCATCTGCGCCTTGCCAATTTCCTCATCAGCCACCTCACTAAATGGCGTGAGTTTTTTCACATTTTTGTCAAGCCATGCACGGTATGGGTGGCGGTCTTTAAGCTCGCTGTCAATTTCATGAGAATGCAAGATTTTACCCAGCTTGGTGTCAATCACCAAAAGCTGACCTGGTCCGACACGCCCTTTTTCCACCACTTCGTCAGGGGCATAATCCCAAATGCCCACCTCAGATGCGATGGTGATCAGGCGGTCTTGGGTGATGACAAAGCGTGCAGGGCGCAGTCCATTTCTATCAAGGTTACACGCCGCATAGCGACCGTCCGACAGCACGATGCCCGCAGGTCCGTCCCACGGCTCCATGTGCATGGAGTTAAAATCATAAAACGCTCGCAAATCATCGTCCATCACAGGGTTTTTTTGCCATGCAGGTGGCACAAGCAGTCGCATCGCACGGAACAAGTCCATGCCGCCACACACGAACACTTCTAGCATGTTATCCAGCGAGCTAGAATCCGAATCGGTCTCATTGACAAAGGGCGCAGCAGTCTGCAAATCGGCGATGAGCGGCGTGCGATATTTATAAGCTCGAGCCCTAGCCCATGCACGGTTGCCTGAGATGGTGTTGATCTCGCCGTTATGGGCAAGATAGCGAAACGGCTGAGCCAATCGCCAGCGTGGCTGGGTGTTGGTACTAAACCGCTGATGAAACAGCGCAATCGCCGACTGCATACGAAGGTCGCCCAAATCAGGATAAAACTTCGTCAAGTCCTTTGGCATGCACAGACCCTTATAGATGATGGTCTGATTGGAAAAACTACAAATATAAAAATCTTTATTTTCGGGGGTTTCAAGGCGTTTTTCGATGCGGCGGCGAGTCACAAACAGGCGTCTTTGTAGGTCTCTGACGCTCCAGCCGTTTGGGGCATTGATGAACACTTGGCAGATTTTTGGCATTTCTGCCAAGGCAATCTCACCAAGCACGCTTGGATTGACAGGCACATCACGCCAATGAGCCACCGACAAAGTCTCAGCGGTCAGCTCTTCATTGATGACATCAATGCACGCTTTGGCAAGCGCCTCGTCATTGGGCAAAAAAATCTGTCCCACCGCAAAATTGCCCGCCAGCACAAAGCCTGACTCACTGGCAATGGTGCGAAAAAAGCTGACTGGCAACTGCAAGGACAGACCACAGCCATCGCCCGTCTTACCATCTGATAAAATCGCCCCACGGTGTTGCATTCTGGCAAGCCCCAAAATGGCATTTCGCACCACTTTGTGACTTGGCACGCCGTCAATATTAGCAATCAAACCAAAGCCGCAGTTTTCTTTTGGCTCGTGGCGGTTATAAAGTGCGTTGGTCATACAATCTCCACCAAAAAAAATTTGCTCGCCAAACTGAACGCAATGCATCAATCATCGCTTATTCATCAGTTTTTATTATGCTAGCATTTGTTATGTTTATGAATGGCGGTATTATAGTTATTTTTAAAATAAATTTATATAGGTATCATAAAAAATGATAAATAAAGCAATCTTTCAATAAAAATCTGATAAATTTGCCAATAAAAAAAACCCCAAGCATTTCTTGGGGTCTTAAAAATAGGCGGTGATCGCATGAGAATTTATATGCACTGAGAAATTTTAAAGCGAATTTTAAATTACCACAAGTTAAACCACTGTCCGTAGGGGTTAATTGCAATTAGTAGGGGCTAATTGCAATTAGCCCCTACCTGACCACAGCAAAATTTAGATTTGGTTCATGTGATGGCTTATGTGGCAATTTTACTTCAAAGTCTGCCAAATCCGTTCGCCATAAACCTGCCTGCCGATAGCGGTTTTCTGCCAGGCTCTCCAAGCTCAGCTCAGACAAAATGACTAAATTGTGTTATGTTTTGGAGCTGATTGACCATATCATTTTTCAAAGTCTCTCACATCATCCTGCTGCAAATGCACGCTTTGGCTGGGCAGAGCGTGCTTGACGGCATATTGTTCAAGCTGAGCCAAGATGTCCACGATCAGCTCGCTTTGCTTACCATAAAACTCAATCACCCCACCAGCATTGATGTAGCAGCGCATCTGCACCACAAAGCAGTCTTGACGCATCTCGGTGATGTGTACCTGCGTCCATTCATCATTTACATGGTCATGTCCGCTGATGAACATCTGTATGCCACGAATCATTCTGGCAAGCTCGTCAGGGTCGGCATCTCGAGCGATGTATAAATTATGCAGAAAATGAAACATATCACGAGTGGCATAGTTTTCGATTTGCATGGAAGAAAACTCGCCATTTGGGACGGTCACCACCGTACGATTGAGCGTGCGAATGCGACTAGAACGAATGCCAATGTCAATCACCGTGCCTTCAAGATTGCCAAAACGGCAATAATCTCCCACTCGCACAGGACGGTCGGCGACCACCACGACAGAACCGATGAGATTTTCGATGGTTTTTTGCGCACCAAAGGCAAGCGCCAGACCGCCCACCCCAAGCGCTGCAATCCCTGTCGTCAGATCAAAGCCCAAATTACCCAAGATGATGATGAGCGCCAAAATGAGCATCAGCGCCTTGGCAACTTTACGCATCAGACTTAAAATAGACAGCTGCTCTGGGCGATTGCGCTTTAAGCTCATTGCCTCAGCCCGCCCAAACAGCGCATCGATGAGACGCAGCATCAGCCACGCTGTCGCACCCCATGCAATGACATCTTTAAAACGACCAAAAGACGCGCGTAAAGTTACTGGTACGCCTGCTCGCAACATGATTTCAGGCAAAAGCATTGCCACGATGATGAGCGCCAGTGGCATGATGACGGTCGGTGTGATGCGATAGACCTTACCGCTTGCCGTCTGATATACAAGCTTAGTCAGCCAGTACAGCAGCCACACGAGCGCATAGACGACCAGATACGCCCCCACCACCAAGATGATGAGCGCTAAGATGTCACCAACATTCGCCCCAAACACTTGATGGCGACTGACTTCATCAAGATCTAGACGCTGAGCAAGCGTGGGGGTAGATTTGGTGGTCTGCGGCAGCTTAGCAAGCGTCTCTTTGGAAAACTGCCAATACACCGCCCCATCGTCGCTTTCACGGCGTACCATCAAAATGTCAATATGCTCATTCATCAGCTGAATCTCGCCCACCTTATCGACATCCACAGGCAAGTGATCTGACAAATCACCCATGACATCAGCACTGATTTGCAAATCAGGAGCGAGCCTACCACCTGCATCCAGCGCTTTTTTAAAACGGCGGACGATTTCCTCATCGGAAGTCTTGGTGCCCGACAGATAACGCCCGTCCAAATAGTTTGCCGCAAGGGCTGCGTCATCAGCGGCGATTGCCTTCATGAATCCTTGCACCGCCCCTCTTGGTGTCTCTCGCCCAAAAGTATCCCTAGGCTTAGACTCCGCCTGTGTGGCGACAGGATTTAGCACCCCTTTGGCGGAGCTGGCATGACTGATGGGCGCCAGTAGCCACACCACCGCCATCAGCATCGACAGCACCATCTTTTGCATCACATTCATCACGCCTCACATCATTCATTCAACCATAAGACGCCATGCTATCAATTTTTCACAGCAAAGACAAGATGGATGCCTTGTCTAGCATGGCAACCCTCCACAAAAAAATCCACTTGATGTAGGCAAGTGGATTTTTTAAGTTTAAGCTGTGTTTTTCACAACAATCGATCATCTCCAACGATAACCCACACCAGCACCAAAAGTGCCAGCACCTGATGAAGTCGCCGAGCCGCCAAACTTATAGCTGAATTTCCCAGAAGGAGATGCGCCCGTCATGCCAATGGCAACGGCCTGTTCGCCATTGTATACGCCTGTGCCGCCCGTGATGTAATGACCACCTGCACTCGGGGCGGGCATCATGGCGAGTGCCACCGCACCAGCAATACCCGCACTCAACTCTTTGTCAAGCTCGGTTACTCTTTGATCCATGACTTGATACTGCCCTTCTAGCACCTCCAGACGACCTGTAAACGCAGTCATTTGCGTTGCCATTGCACCGACCTGCTGTTCAGCAGCGTCAATGCGAGCATCGTAACCTGCCACCTGATTGACCGCCGTCATCGCTGCATCCTGCGCCGACTGAATGCGGCCATCAAAACCCAGCACGGTACGATTTAACGCATCCACCGAGCTTTGATCAGCCTTAGTAGCAACAGTAGCATTGGTGGCGTCAAGGGCAGATTGGTCTGCTTTGTTTGCAATGACTTGATCTTGTGCTTGGTTTTGTGCATCAACATAAGTGGTGTCAGCTTTGCCATCTACTTTTGTGGTTAAAGCATCAACGGCAGTTTTGTCAGCTTTAGTAGCAACAGTAGCATTGGTGGCGTCAAGGGCTGATTGATCGGCTTTGGTTGCAATCGCTGTTGTGTTGGCATCTACTTTGTCATTGACATCATTCACTCGATTGCCCAAGGCGGTTAATTGAGTGTGTTGTTGTTTAAAACTTTCAATGGCATCAGCTTTTAATTGATCAACGGTAGATTGATCGGCTTTGCCATCTACTTTTGTGGTTAAAGCATCAACGGCAGTTTTGTCAGCTTTAGTAGCAACAGTAGCATTGGTGGCGTCAAGGGCAGATTGGTCAGCCTTTGAAGCTAGGTCAGCTTTGTCAGCTTTGGCATCAAGGGCAGATGCATCGGCTTTGCCATCAACTCTTGTAGTTAAAGCATCAACGGCAGTTTTGTCTGCTTTAGTAGCGACAGTAGCATTGGTGGCATCAAGGGCAGATGCATCGGCTTTGCCATCAACTCTTGTAGTTAAAGCATCAACGGCAGTTTTGTCAGCCTTAGTAGCAACAGTAGCATTGGTGGCGTCAAGGGCTGATTGATTCGCCTTGGTTGCAATGACTTGATCTTGTGCTTGGTTTTGTGCATCAACATAAGTGGTGTCAGCTTTGCCATCAACTTTTGTAGTTAAAGCATCAACGGCAGTTTTGTCAGCTTTAGTAGCAACAGTAGCATTAGTTGCATCAAGGGCAGATTGGTCAGCCTTTGAAGCTAGGTCAGCTTTGTCAGCTTTGGCATCAAGGGCAGATGCATCGGCTTTGCCATCAACTCTTGTAGTTAAAGCATCAACGGCAGTTTTGTCTGCTTTAGTAGCGACAGTAGCATTGGTGGCATCAAGGGCAGATGCATCGGCTTTGCCATCAACTCTTGTAGTTAAAGCATCAACGGCAGTTTTGTCAGCCTTAGTAGCAACAGTAGCATTGGTGGCGTCAAGGGCTGATTGATTCGCCTTGGTTGCAATGACTTGATCTTGTGCTTGGTTTTGTGCATCAACATAAGTGGTGTCAGCTTTGCCATCAACTTTTGTAGTTAAAGCATCAACGGCAGTTTTGTCAGCTTTAGTAGCAACAGTAGCATTAGTTGCATCAAGGGCAGATTGGTCAGCCTTTGAAGCTAGGTCAGCTTTGTCAGCTTTGGCATCAAGGGCAGATGCATCGGCTTTGCCATCAACTCTTGTAGTTAAAGCATCAACGGCAGTTTTGTCTGCTTTAGTAGCGACAGTAGCATTGGTGGCATCAAGGGCAGATGCATCGGCTTTGCCATCAACTCTTGTAGTTAAAGCATCAACGGCAGTTTTGTCAGCCTTAGTAGCAACAGTAGCATTGGTGGCGTCAAGGGCTGATTGATTCGCCTTGGTTGCAATGACTTGATCTTGTGCTTGGTTTTGTGCATCAACATAAGTGGTGTCAGCTTTGCCATCAACTTTTGTAGTTAAAGCATCAACGGCAGTTTTGTCAGCTTTAGTAGCAACAGTAGCATTAGTTGCATCAAGGGCAGATTGGTCAGCCTTTGAAGCTAGGTCAGCTTTGTCAGCTTTGGCATCAAGGGCAGATGCATCGGCTTTGCCATCAACTCTTGTAGTTAAAGCATCAACGGCAGTTTTGTCTGCTTTAGTAGCGACAGTAGCATTGGTGGCATCAAGGGCAGATGCATCGGCTTTGCCATCAACTCTTGTAGTTAAAGCATCAACGGCAGTTTTGTCAGCCTTAGTAGCAACAGTAGCATTGGTGGCGTCAAGGGCTGATTGATTCGCCTTGGTTGCAATGACTTGATCTTGTGCTTGGTTTTGTGCATCAACATAAGTGGTGTCAGCTTTGCCATCAACTTTTGTAGTTAAAGCATCAACGGCAGTTTTGTCAGCTTTAGTAGCAACAGTAGCATTAGTTGCATCAAGGGCAGATTGGTCAGCCTTTGAAGCTAGGTCAGCTTTGTCAGCTTTGGCATCAAGGGCAGATGCATCGGCTTTGCCATCAACTCTTGTAGTTAAAGCATCAACGGCAGTTTTGTCTGCTTTAGTAGCGACAGTAGCATTGGTGGCATCAAGGGCAGATGCATCGGCTTTGCCATCAACTCTTGTAGTTAAAGCATCAACGGCAGTTTTGTCAGCCTTAGTAGCAACAGTAGCATTGGTGGCGTCAAGGGCTGATTGATTCGCCTTGGTTGCAATGACTTGATCTTGTGCTTGGTTTTGTGCATCAACATAAGTGGTGTCAGCTTTGCCATCAACTTTTGTAGTTAAAGCATCAACGGCAGTTTTGTCAGCTTTAGTAGCAACAGTAGCATTAGTTGCATCAAGGGCAGATTGGTCAGCCTTTGAAGCTAGGTCAGCTTTGTCAGCTTTGGCATCAAGGGCAGATGCATCGGCTTTGCCATCAACTCTTGTAGTTAAAGCATCAACGGCAGTTTTGTCTGCTTTAGTAGCGACAGTAGCATTGGTGGCATCAAGGGCAGATGCATCGGCTTTGCCATCAACTCTTGTAGTTAAAGCATCAACGGCAGTTTTGTCAGCCTTAGTAGCAACAGTAGCATTGGTGGCGTCAAGGGCTGATTGATTCGCCTTGGTTGCAATGACTTGATCTTGTGCTTGGTTTTGTGCATCAACATAAGTGGTGTCAGCTTTGCCATCAACTTTTGTAGTTAAAGCATCAACGGCAGTTTTGTCAGCTTTAGTAGCAACAGTAGCATTAGTTGCATCAAGGGCAGATTGGTCAGCCTTTGAAGCTAGGTCAGCTTTGTCAGCTTTGGCATCAAGGGCAGATGCATCGGCTTTGCCATCTACTTTTGTGGTTAAAGCATCAACGGCGGTTTTGTCAGCCTTAGTAGCAACAGTAGCATTAGTGGCGTCAAGGGCTGATTGATCGGCTTTGGCATCAACTTTTGTGGTTAAAGCATCAACGGCAGTTTTGTCTGCTTTAGTAGCGACAGTAGCATTGGTGGCATCAAGGGCAGATGCATCGGCTTTGCCATCAACTCTTGTAGTTAAAGCATCAACGGCAGTTTTGTCAGCTTTAGTAGCAACAGTAGCATTGGTGGCGTCAAGGGCAGATTGATCGGCTTTGGTTGCAATCGCTGCTGTGTTGCCATCTACTTTTGTGGTTAGAGCATCAACGGCAGTTTTGTCTGCTTTTTTAGTCAATTCATCATTAACTTTTGCAACTTCTTGGTTGGTGTAAGTTTTTGCTGAATCGACAGAGTTTTTATAAACTTGAGCAAGTGCATCTGTCACTTCTTGAGTACTTGCTTTGGTTGCAATTGCTGCTGTGTTAGCATCTACTTTTGTGGTTAGAGCATCAACGGCAGTTTTGTCAGCCTTAGTAGCAACAGTAGCATTGGTGGCGTCAAGGGCTGATTGGTCTGCTTTGCCATTGATTTGAGTTTGTAGGTTAGGCAGAATGTTGTTGGCTAGGGTTTGTAGCTCACGGTTAGTTGCTGTTTGGGCAGATTGTAGAGCGGTGACAGTAGAAGCGTCTGCTTTACCTGCCAATTCTGTTTTATCGGCTTTGGCGTCAAGGGCTGATTGGTCTGCTTTGCCATCTACTTTTGTGGTTAAAGCATCAACGGCGGTTTTGTCAGCCTTAGTAGCAACAGTAGCATTGGTGGCGTCAAGGGCTGATTGGTCAGCCTTGGCATCGGCTGTTGTTTGTGCTTTTGTGATTTGAGTTTGAAGGTTTGGTAGGATATTATTGGCAAGTATAGCCAAATCGGACTGATTGGCTTTGGTGTTTAGCTGTGTTTGCAAGCCATTTAAGCGAGTGTCAAGTCCATTGACTTCAGAGATCTCAACAGCATGAGCAATCCCCCCCCCCTGCGCAAACGACAGACAAAGCCGCCGCCACAATCACTCGACCTTTCGAGCGAGATTTTGCCGTTTCTGCACAGACCACAGACTGACCTTGTGCGTTACGCTTTACTTTAAAAACCTTATTCATGGCATCTCCTTGACAGATTATAGATTAAATAAAACCACTGGGTAACTTTTTTAATTAAAAATACCGTCTTTAGCCATAGCCATAGCCATAGCCATAGCCATAGCCATAATAATAGCGACTAAAAATAATCCTGTCAATACATAATCATTACCGAGAGCAAAAATTGTGTAATATTTTTTCCAAACAATTTGCTTATTCCATTTTTTTCTTAAAACAGTAAGAGTAAAGTCAGTTTCATACCAAATGAATCAATACCGCCCCCCACAGCACAATCATTTGGCAAATTGACCATAAAATTTGCTATAATAGAAACCCACCAAGAGATGTTGCAACTTTTTTAAAATTTAAAAAAATTAAAAAAGTCAGGCTTGGTTTAGTTATTTTTTATCATTTCAATGTTTTGGGCGAATGTGATTCGCCCCTAAAATGAATGCGGTATTTTATAATTATAAATCAACGACATCTGTTTATCTTTTTTTAACTTTTTATAAGGAATAGACAGATGTCTACTTTTACTGACTACAAAGTCGCCGATATTAGCCTTGCCGAGTTTGGTCGCAAAGAAATCCGCCTTGCCGAAACCGAAATGCCCGCCTTGATGGGACTTCGCAAACGCTACAAAGATGCCCAGCCCCTAAAAGGTGCTAAGATTGTTGGTTGTATCCATATGACCATTCAAACGGCGGTTTTGATTGAGACTTTGGTGGCGCTGGGTGCAGAAGTGCGTTGGACTTCTTGCAATATTTTTAGTACCCAAGACCACGCAGCGGCAGCGATTGCAGCGGCAGGTATTCCTGTATTTGCGTGGAAAGGCGAAACCGAAGAAGAATACGAATGGTGCCTTGAACAGCAAATCCACAAAGACGGCAAGCTTTGGGACGCCAATATGATTCTTGATGACGGTGGCGATTTGACCGCCCTAATCCACAACAAATACCCACAAATGCTTGACCGCATTCATGGTATTTCAGAAGAAACCACAACAGGTGTTCATCGCCTGATTGAGATGCTGAACAACGGTACACTCAAAGTCCCTGCCATCAATGTCAATGACGCCGTTACCAAATCCAAAAACGACAACAAATACGGCTGTCGCCACTCGCTAAACGATGCGATTAAGCGTGGTACGGACATGTTGCTATCTGGTCGCCGTGCGCTCGTCATCGGCTATGGCGATGTGGGTAAGGGGTCGGCTCAGAGCCTACGCCAAGAAGGTATGATTGTACGAGTGTCAGAAATTGACCCGATTTGTGCCATGCAAGCCTGTATGGACGGCTATGAGCTGGTGTCGCCTTATGTGGCAGGCGATGCATCAAAAGGCGTGAACACCGCCCTACTACAAGACACCGACCTTGTCGTGACCACCACGGGCAACTATCATGTGTGCGACCGTGAAATGCTAAAAGCCCTAAAATCAACGGCTGTGGTGTGCAACATCGGACACTTTGACACCGAAATCGACACCCAATTCATGCGTGACAACTGGAAATGGGTGGAGGTCAAACCACAAGTTCATCAGGTTTATCGCTCAAATGACGAAAGCGATTATTTGATTTTGTTGTCGGAAGGTCGCTTGGTAAACTTAGGCAACGCCACAGGACACCCATCACGCATTATGGACGGCTCATTTGCCAACCAAGTGCTAGCTCAAATACACCTATTTGCCGAAAAATTTGCCGACTTGCCAGCCGACAAAAAGGCAGAAAACTTGTATGTTAAAGTTTTGCCCAAAAAACTTGATGAAGAAGTCGCCGCCGCAATGGTGGCAGGCTTTGGCGGTGTGATGACTAAGCTCACCCAAGAGCAGGCTGATTATTTGGGCGTGGCAGTCGATGGTCCGTTTAAGTCTGATGAGTATAAGTATTGATTTTTAATTGGTAATTCTCAATGGATTGGAAATGGTTTTCAATCCATTGATGAAAGAATAAAAACAATGAGCAAAAATAATTCAACCCTTAATTTTATTTGTGGTTTTGCTATTTTTTATATGCTAACCTTGATAATTTTGGTTGCTTTAGGTAAATTCCCAAAACTCATTGTTTCACTTTACTTTGTCGCCAGTATTACTAGTTTTATGATGTATTATGTGGATAAAGATTGTGCCATAAAAGGAAGATATCGCATTCCTGAAAACCAACTATTATTAGCAGATATTCTTGGTGGTTGGTTTGATGGTAGTTTTGCTCATAAATTACTTAATCATAAAAGTACAAAACTTGAATACAGATTGCTATACTACGGTACAATAAATCGCAAACACTTTATTTAATACTTTGATTTATCGCATTTATCCAAATATTTAATTTATGAATAAAATTACCATCAACCGTTGCACTTGGTGTGGCGATGACCCTTTATATGTTGCCTATCACGATAATGAGTGGGGTAAGCCCATTTTTGATGATAGAGCATTATTCGCCCTACTTTGCTTAGAAAGTATGCAAGCAGGATTAAGCTGGATTACGATTCTTAGAAAACGAGAGAATTATTATCACGCCTTTGCTGATTTTGACCCCGCTATTATTGCCACTTTTGATGATAAAAAAATAGATGAGCTAATGCAAAATGCTGGCATTATTCGTCATCGGGGAAAAATTAAAGCCATTATTGACAATGCCAAATTGTATTTAAAAATTACCCAAACCCAATCTTTTTGTGATTATCTTTGGGCAATGTCTCCGAGTGGCTTAACCAAAATCCCAAAAGACAATAAGCCAAAATCCTTATCCGACATTCCAAGCTCTACCGAACATTCCATCAAAATGGCAAAACAACTGAAAAAAGATGGTTTTAAATTTTTGGGAGCAACGACTTGTTATGCATTTATGCAAGCGTGCGGAATGGTAAATGACCATTTGGTGGATTGTGAATTTAGAAATTAAGGGAAAAGCAATGGAAACATTTCTAATAGCATTTCTTTTTTCTGGATTTTATATTTTTATCATAATTTCTTTTGGTTTTTTATTTGCCTATCTTATTTATCTTATGATACAAAAATTTAAAAATCATCAAGAAAATAACGATATAAAAATCATAAAAACCCCCAAACCTGAAAAATACATATTAACCAAACAAGAAATTCAAGAATTATTATTAAGTGAAAATTTTGATAAGTATAATTGCAAAAACTGTGCAATGAAAGAAAAGGATTTATATGAAGTGTTTAAAAATATTTTAAAAGAATATAAAATATATCCAACAAAAATGGATTTAGATGAAAAAGAAATAGAAAATCGTGAAAGCACCATAGAACTTTTAAGTGATGGTTCTTATCAAAAAGAATATACCGCCGAACCCCATATGCTGTATCATTGTCGTTATACAATACACTATCCATCATACGATGAGCTATATCAATCTTGGTTTGGTCGTATGGATTATTATCATCATATTGAAATTATAAGAGAGCTTAATTTTGATATTTTTTCAGCCCATTAAAAATTCGTTTTAATTATGCCCAGATTTTATATTGACACCCCCCTATTCCCCAATCAAATTGGACAAGAAATCACCCTGACTGACACCATTTATCATCATTGGTGCAAAGTTTTGCGTGCCAAAAATGGCGATACTGGCATTTTATTTGATGGCAATAGTGGGGAATATGCAGTTTATTTGACCGAGATTGACAAAAAACAAGCCAAAGTTTTTATTAAAGACTTTAACCCCATTAATCGCACCCCGCCCTTTATTGCCAATATTGGACTTGTGATGAGCCGTGGCGATCGTATGGATTATGCCATTCAAAAAGCGTGCGAAATGGGCGTATCACGCATTCAGCTTTTGACCAGCGAGCGCTGTCAAGAGCATCTCAAATACGAACGAGATAAGAAAAAAATCACCCATTGGCAAGGCGTGGCGATAGCGGCGTGCGAGCAGTGCGGTATGAATCTTATCCCAGAAATTCTACCACCCATCGCTTTGACCGAGTTTGTAGAGCATTGTCAAGATGAGCTAAAACTGGTGCTGGCGCTCAGCGATGGGCAAGTGGATTTTGGTGCATACCAAGATAATTTCCCCAAAACCATCAGCCTGCTCATCGGCGGTGAAGGCGGTCTGTCGCCTAATGAGATTGAGCTTGCCAGATCGCACGGCTTTTTGCCTTGGACGATTGGCGAGCGAGTGCTAAGAACAGAGACCGCCCCTGTGGTGGCACTCACGGCACTGCACACGATCTGGGACATTTATCATAAATAATGAGAAAAATCATACACCTAGACATGGATGCTTTCTTTGCCAGCGTCGAGCAAAGGGACAATCCTGACTATCGTGGCAGACCGCTCATCGTCGGCGGCGACCCCAATGGGCGTGGCGTGGTGGCGGCAGCAAGCTATGAGGTGCGTGCCTTTGGTGTGCGTTCGGCGATGAGCTGCTATGAGGCAAAAAAACGCTGTCCGCAAGCGATTTTTGTGCGTCCACGCTTTGAGGTGTACCGTGCCGTCAGCAGCCAAATCAAGACCATCATGCTAAGCCTGACTGATTTGGTTGAGCCTTTATCGCTTGATGAAGCGTATCTGGATGTGACGGGTCAGACGCATTGCGGCGGCTCAGCGACACTCATGGCAAACTGGCTGCGAGCCGAGATTTACGCCCAAACAGGACTCACTTCATCAGCAGGCGTGTCTTTTAATAAAATGCTTGCCAAAATCGCATCCGACATCAACAAACCCAATGGCATCGCCGTCATCACGCCACAAATGGCGGACGCATTCATCGACGAGCTTGCCATCGAAAAATTCCACGGCATCGGCAAGGCCAGCACCAAACGCCTGCACGAGCTGGGCGTATTTACAGGCAAAGCCTTAAAAAATGTGCCACTGGTACAGCTTGTGGAAATCTTTGGTAATAAACGAGGGCAATTTTATCACGACATCGCCCACGGACGAGACGAACGAGAAGTCAAACCCACCCGTGTGCGCAAATCCATCGGCACCGAAACCACTTTTAAAGAAAACTCCCGTGATGATGCGTTCATTCAGCAAAAAATCAGCGAACAAAACCTAGAAGCATGGCAAGATTTGACCCAAAGACAGCTACAAGCCCACACCGTCACGCTCAAACTCAAATACAGCGATTTTAGCCAAATCACTCGCAGCCACACCGCAAAAATCACCTTCAAAGACCCACAAAATACCCTGTCATGGCTCATCAAACTCTATCAAAACAGCCCAAAACACCTGCCCATCAGGCTTGTGGGCGTGACTTTTTCAAATTTTGAGCCCATAGACAGCACCCGTCAGCTTGATCTGTTTGAATGACCAAACCATCGCCACACCAAGCTTTGCAAATCGATGGTAAGATTTTTAAGCCAAGACTTAAGCCAAGACAGATGGCAAATTTTGTATCATTTTTAATGCCGTTTTGTTATACTTGCATCAGCCAAATTTGCACAAGCCAAAGCCGCCAAGCCAAGCGGTCGGTTTTGGATTTTGGCACAAAAAATTCATCAACAAAGCTAAGTCAATTTTAGAGCATTTATGAGCGACATCGAACCAACCTTAGAACAAAGACGAATCATCTATCAAGCAAGGCGAGGTCTCAAAGAGCTTGATTATTACATCGACCCTTATGTCAAGGCACACTATCTGACCGCCCCAGAGGCAGAGCAGGCGGCATTTGTGCGTCTTTTGGCGCATGAAGATCCTGATTTATTGCTGTTTTTCTTGGGTCAAGAGCGTCCAGAAGATGAGGCAGTGGCAGCACTCATCGAACGCATGAAACAGCTAAAACACACCGAATCAAACACGCCGACCTGATGACATGCCCACCAGCAAGCCTGCCAAGCGCTCAAAAAACCGCCTGCATCTGGATGTCACGCTTGGTCGTCATTTTTCAATATCGTGGCTGGCTTATGCATCGCTGACGCTCATTTTTGCGTGGCTGGCAGGTCTGCCTTGGTGGGTGCTTATGCTCTTGATTGCGTTGGCGGTCGCCCTATCTTTGCTCAGGCATTTTCAGGTCAAGCCCACAAAGCTAAGCTGTCATCACATTGACGAGCTTTGGGACATTGGCGTCAACATGGGACAAAAACACGCCCTGTGGCAGGGCTACCTTACTGACGCACGCACCCTTCACACCCCTTTAAAAGCTGTATTTTTAAGTTTTCATGTGGTCGAGCCCCGCCGCCAAAGGCTGGATGTCATCATTCATCGACACCAAGTGGATGATGCCAATTTTCGTAAGCTTTTGGGCATTTGCGTCATGGACGCCTCAAAGTTTGGCTAACCATCCACCCAAAGCCGCAGCACGCACACAAAGCCACCAAAATCTTTGGCAAAAGTCGCACAAACACCATCAAAGTTTACACAACACCGACACTTTTGGGCGCAAATTTTGATAAGATGGACGCACTTTACATGATTTTATTTTCAATGTATTTTCAATACCAACTTCATAAGGAACACTCATGAGCCTATTACAATCCATCGTTACCCAAGTCGCCCAAAACGCCTTAAAAGACAGCCGTACATCATCGCAAGGCAGCCCAGCCGATGCCCTAGGTGGTCTTTTGGGTGGTCTGTCAGGACAGCAAGCCAACAATGCAGGTCTGGGCGGTCTTTTGGGTCAGGTACTTGGCGGTCAGCCACAGGCGCAGCAAGGCGGCTTGGGCGGTCTTTTGGGTGGACTTCTAGGCGGTCAAAGCCAGACTCGCCAAGCCAGCCCGACCGATCTTGGTGGACTTCTAGGCGGTCTGTTAGGCGGTCAGTCACCGCTACCAAATCGCCAAGCAGGTGGTTTTAACAAATCCACCCTACTGCTTGCGCTGCTGCCAATCGTGCTAAGCTACATTCAAAAAAATGGCGGTCTGTCAGGCGTACTTGCCAAATTTCAAGGCAATGGTCTGGGCAACAAAGCCCAATCTTGGGTAAACATCGACACCGACAATGACGGCATCGATGCGCAGGACATCGCTCGTGTGTTTGACAATCAAGACATCGCCAAAGTCTGCTCACAAACGGGCGCCAGCGAGCAAGAAGTCTGCCAAGGCATCGCCGAGCTTTTGCCACAGGTGATGAACGACTTAACACCAAAAGGCAGCCTAGACAACGAACAGCAAGCCAACGACGAGATCGAGCAAATCCTAGCTCAGCTTAAAGGCAAATTTTAATCTTTGCTGACAGATAGACTTGATGAAAAATTGATAACTCTTGTCAGTTTATCCATAAAGCCATCGATTTTTTCGGTGGCTTTTTAGTAGGGTTCATTCATCAGCAAAATCCCACCAAAAAAAACAGTTCAGCTTTGCCTGCTTTTTTGTTATGATGGCGCATGGACTGCACTGTGCATATCCACCAAACCCAAAACAGCTCAGCTTTGGAGTGAAAATTTTGCCCCACGCAATCCACTCCAAGCCCCCAGCAAATAGACAGAGGTAAAATATGGCAAATTTGGCATTATTTGACTTAGACATGACCATGCTTGATGTGGATAGCGATCACAGCTGGGGGCAGTTTATTGTCAATAAAGGCTTGGTGGATGCAGCGGTATATAAGGACGCTAATGATAAATTTTACCAAGACTACATCGCAGGCACGCTTGATGCGGTGGAGTATAATGAATTTGTGGCGGCATTCTTGACCACCAAGACGATGGATGAGCTACACGCCTACCGTCAAGAATATCTGAATACTTGGATTGTCCCAAATATGCGTCCAAAGGCACAGGCACAAATCAACGCCCATAAAGAGGCAGGCGATACGGTGCTGGTCATTAGTGCGACCAATGATTTTTTGGTCAAGCCGATCGCCAATCTGTTCGGTGTGGATGATGCACATACACTGGCGACCGTGCTTGAGATTGCGGACAATCGCTACACAGGGCGTGTGGGCGGACGACCCAATTTTAAAGATGGCAAGCTGTATCATTTGGATAAATTTATCCAGTCTTGCCAAGATCAGGGGCTGAACTTTGAGCGGACGATTGCTTATTCAGATTCTAAAAATGACTTGCCACTTTTGTCGTTTGCCGATGAGGCGGTGTGCGTCAATCCCGATGAGATTTTAAGGGCTGAGGCGGTGCGTCAGGGCTGGCGGATTGAGGATTGGGCTTTGTGATGGCTGTAAGTCATGATCTGTAAGATGGTTCAAAGGTGTTGGTTGTGGCACGAAACCCAAAAAATTGAATGGGTTACACCATAATGCTGGGTTACGCTGTCACTAACCCAGCCTACAGGTCGAATTGTTCGGCGGTGATTTCTTGGGTTTCGGTCGTCATTACTATGCTCTCCGTTTTTGCCTACTAGGCATAAAAAAAACCTTTCGAATTCGAAAGGTTTTGGGTTTAAGTGATCAAAAACGCCATTTTTAAGGCATTTTTTATCGTCAATGCTTTGTATTTTAAGGGTTTTAAGGTCTGATCAATCCAACTGACTTTAACGCCTGCTCAACTTCTTTTTTAAATTGTGGGTCGTTAAATTGCTGTTCACTGCTTAAGCCGATTTTGATGGCTTGATTTACCAACACATTAAATTCTTGTTCGTCAATTTCTGCAATTTCACGGTCTGGCTCAAGTTCAAACCTATCACAGGCAGAAGAAATTACCCAATGGGCAATACCCTCTCTTTCATTAACATTGTCAGCAACGCCTTCTTTATGACGCTTAGACTCTAAGGCAAGATAGCCCCAAGAAAAATCCATAGCCGACATTTTTCCTTGTTGATATTCTAATGCATAATCAAGTAAAGCACTCAAAATAATACTCCGCTTTTAAGATAATTGGTTAATTGTGGCTTTTCACCGTCTTTAGGAATAAACGCTGTGATAAACTCACCTGTCTCTTTAAATACGACAGCAACCATCGTATCACTATTATAATACACAATACTGTTTTTTACATCACGATAAGTGCCTTTTGCAATGGTTTTTTCATCTGCCAAATGTGCCAAAATCGCTTGTTCGTACACCAACAAAGTATCGGCATTCTTTTTACTAATATCAATCCCAAAATCACTGGCGTGTTTAAACTTACGGTCAAGCTGTGAGCGTGTAAAGGTCATTTCACCAAATCGTGTGTTTTCAACCAGCCCGTAGGTTGGGTTGAGCTTGCGAAACCCAACAAAATCAATGAGTTACATCTTAAATATTGGGTTTTACATTCATTCAACCAAACCCACCCC
The DNA here is from genome assembly GCF_029581575.1 of Moraxella nasibovis. NCBI lineage: Bacteria > Pseudomonadati > Pseudomonadota > Gammaproteobacteria > Moraxellales > Moraxellaceae > Moraxella > Moraxella nasibovis. The sequence goes on from NZ_CP089975.1 coordinate 1,729,405, forward strand.
ATCTCCAAGATAAGCTTAACATCCTCACACCAACACTCGCCAAACCACAAAACCCACCGCAAGCAGATGAAAAATCACACCCACCCACCAAATCGGCACGGTCAGGCCAATAGCAATAAATGTGATAAACCCACCCAAAGCAATCCAATCATGGCGTTTTTGGTTGAGAAAATCTGCTCGTAGAGCTTGGAGTTCTCGCAGTTCTTTGTCTTGTCTTGCCCCAAGCGTCGCCATAGACTGCACGCCTTGGCTGATGAGTTTGGGCAGTTCGGTGGTGGAAAGTAGTAGCTCTGGCGCTTTGGCTTTGATGTCGTTAAGGTTTTTGACAGGATCGAGCTGATCTTTGACCCATGCTGTCAAAATCGGCTTGGCAAGCGACCAGATGTCAAGCTGTGGATACAGCTCACGCCCCAAGCCTTCAACATGAACGAGCGTCTTTAATAGCAGCATGAGCTGTGGCGGAATGCTCATCTGATGACGGCGAGCGATGTTTAAAATCTCAAACAAAATCCCAGCAAAGTCCAGCTCGCTCATCGGCTTGGATACCATTGGGCTGACCGTGCGAGCCATGTCTTTGATGAGTGCGTGCTTGTCGGTAGATGGCGGTATCCAGCCTGCCTGTGCGATGATGTCCACCAGCGTGGTATAGTTGCCATTCATTACAGACAATAGCAGGCGTGCCACCACCAGCTGATCTTCACGGCTCATCTCGCCCATGATGGCACAATCTAGCCCCAGATAGCGTGGATTTGCCACCGCAGTACCGTCTGGCAGAGTCTCCACAAAGATGTTGCCAGGGTGCATGTCAGCATGGAAAAAGTTATCACGAAAGACTTGGGTAAAAAAGATGGTCAAGCCGTTTTTGGCAAGTTCGGCACGGTCATAGCCCAGTTTGTCAAATTGATCAGTCTTAGAAATCGGTACGCCAAAAATCCGCTCAGACACCATCACGGACGGACTTGCCAAATACACTTCTGGCACATAAATCAGCCGTGAGCCTGTAAAATTATTCCGCATTTTGGTGGCGTTGGCAGACTCTAGGGTCAAATCCAGCTCGTTTAGCATGATTTGCCGATATTCTTCCACAATATCAATGACATGCACCGCACGAGCCGCCTCCATGCGAGCCGACAGCCAAGCAGCCATCTCACGCAATAGCTCAAAATCAGCAATGATGACCGCCTTAATGTCAGGGCGTACGACCTTGACGACCACTTCACGCCCATCATGCAAGGCGGCGGTGTGTACCTGAGCGATACTGGCGGCGGCAAGTGGCTTGTCGTCAAATCTGGCGAACAGCTCACTGATGGGTTTGCCAAGTCCTGTTTTTGGCTGTTCAATTTGTGATTTGACAATACTGACATCAAAAGGGGCGACTTTGTCCTGTAAAAGCGACATCTGGGCGATGATGTCAGGGGGGAGTAGGTCGGAGCGAGTGGAGAGCAGTTGCCCAAGTTTTAAAAACAGCGTTCCCATCTCTTCAAGGGCAAGCTTAATCCCTAGCGGATTGTGCGATTTGCCAATGCCAGCTGGGTGCAGACGAATCAGCCGAGCCAGTGGTGCAAGCTCTGGCACATCGGCAAAATGGGTGTCAAGGCGGTATTTGGCGGCGATACGGTATAGGGATAGTAGGCGGTTTTTGTGAGAGATGAGCATGGCGGTTAGGTTGGTTGATTTTGTAGGGCGGCTAGGCGTGCTTTTTCACGCTCAATGTCGGCAGTCAGGCGGAGCAGTTCTTGCTTTTTTTGGCTGATGGCGTCATCAAGCGGATGGGTTTTGGGCAGTGCCAGTGCGTCCATCAAGAGTGATTTGACCGATGACAACACAGGCGAGATGACAGGCGACAGCTCTTGGCTGACCAGATAAGCATAACTGCCAGCGTTTTTGCCGATGAGAGTTTCAAGGTTTAGTAGTTCTGGGCGAAAATTTTCTGCCAGTGCCTTAATTTGCATGAGTACCTTGTAGTCGCCTTTGATGGGCAGATTGCCAGTAGAGTCTTGCATGAGTGCCAGTAGCTGCTGTGGTGTGGCGACATGGAGCGTGCAGTCAGGCTGACAGACGACTCCGCCTTGTGGTTCAAATAGACTTTGGCTGACTGACTCAAATCGCAGATGATCATCACAAAACAGCACATCCAAAGACAAATTTGGCTCGTCTATGATGACACGCAAGGTCTTGCCTGACAAAGTTGCCAGCTGTGTCTGACTCATCGGATCACAGCCAAGCGTGCCATTGATGGCACGCTCAGCCAGTCCTAATGCTAATACACCAATCATCAGCGAGCCTTAAAGCCACGATGTACCGCCACGATACCGCCTGTTAAGTTGTGATAATCACAATTAACAAAGCCTGCTTGCTCCATCATGCCTTTTAAGGTAGCTTGGTCTGGGTGCATACGGATACTTTCGGCAAGATATTGGTAGCTTTCAGAGTCGCCTGCCACGATTTTGCCCATCAGTGGCAGGGCGGTGAATGAATACAAATCGTAAGCCTTTGAGAGCGGTTCAAAGACAGGTTTGCTAAATTCTAGCACAAGCAGTCGCCCACCAGGTTTTAGCACACGGTGCATGGCTTCTAGGGCTTTTTGCTTGTCGGTAACATTTCTAAGACCAAAGCTGATGGTGACCAAGTCAAAACTTTCATCATCAAATGGCTCAAGCGTCTCGGCATTGGCAAGCACAAAATCCACATTATTACAGCCTGCGTTAATCAGGCGAGTGCGACCGACTTCAAGCATGGCTTCGTTAATGTCGGACAATACCACACGCCCAGAGCGACCGACTTCACGGCTAAATACTTTTGCCAAATCGCCTGTACCGCCAGCAATGTCTAGCACCGACTGACCAGAATGCACGCCTGTTAAGCTGATGGCATAGCGCTTCCACAGTCTGTGAATGCCAAAGCTCATCAAGTCGTTCATGATGTCGTATTTGGTGGCGACAGAAGTAAAAACTTCGGCGACTTTGTGCTGTTTTTCTTTGGCATCGACGGTCTGATAACCAAAATGCGTGGTCGCACCGATGTTCTCAGAATAGCGATCGCTTTGGGGGGCATCGCTGGCAGGGGTTTGCATGGCGGCTTGACCTTGCGGTGTGCCAGTTGGCAAGATGTTTGGGTTGGTGAAGGTGTCGCTGTTTTGGGCGTTGTTGTCAATGCTGTTGTCGTGGCTCATGATGTTTTCCAAAATTCTCTTAAAAAATCCTTGTAATGATACCACTAATCCGCCAATTTTCCTACACCATAATACAAACAATCCAAAAATCCGCCAAATCAGCCAAAAATACGCCCTTGCGTGTGAATGCGTGCGATGGTGGCAAGCTCGGTTTGGCTAAATGGCGTGGTAAAATCGTCAATGTTTTTGATGGTTTTGATGGCAAATAGCCCATCGTGAATGAAGTCGTACAAAGGCTGGTAGCCGTGCTGATAAGCGGTGTTTTTCGCCAGTTTAAAGGCTTTTTGCAATAAAAACGAATTGAACTGCTGATAAGACGCTTGGCATACGGTGGTGATGTCGTGGATTTGGGCAATGCGTGCGTCTTTGGTGTTTAGGGTTTGATAGGCGGTAATCATCAGCTCATCAGTGATGCCATTTTCTATAAATGCTTGATAATACTTGGGATTTTGGTGGATAAATTGGGCGACTTGTAGGTCAAGCTCAATCGCTAGGACGGCGGATTTGACACCCAAAATGCCTGTGGCAAGCGTGTTTTTTGGGATGAGTTTTTCAAGGCGACCTGAGCCATTTAGGGCATTGTTACCTGCGGTCAAAAGCTGTTTGGCGAGTATGTCAAAATCTTTGTCGCCATAAATGCGATCAATCAGATAGTGTGCCAGTGGTGCGGTGTTTGGGCTGGTAAATAAGGCGTGGTTGCTTTGGTGGATGCGCTGTTTTTGCCATGCTTGCACCGCCAAAAATACCGCCCTAAGCTCATCATCGCTGTGGTGTGGCAGGGCCTGATAGGCATTGAGCGTATCTACAAGAGATTGAATTTGCGACATAAAGCATCCTTTGAATAATAGTCTTTGATGATGGTCTTAGTGATGATGGGTTAATGTTGGGCTGATGTGGCAAATTTCAATACGCATAAATCTGCTGTGATGAGCTTGTACAATTTGATAAAAAAATGACAAAAAATGGTTAATTTTCTGACAATATGTTAAAATTGTCATAAAACTGTCATGTTCGTGGGATAAAATGCCGCAGTGTTCATTGGGCAGTTTATTTTTTGTCATTATTCAGGATTAAAACACCCAAAGTCACTTTTGGTGCTTAATCAAGTCTTTTTAAGTCTTTTGGCGGATTTATGGTAAATTCAGCAAAACAAACCACGCCGATGTGGGCAAATGTGTTTTTTGCGCTACTGCTGGCGGCAGTTTGTGTTTATTTTGCATTCTGGGGGCTGGCGTACACAGCTCATCAGCAGGTCTTGCTGTTCATGGTGGCAAGTTTCTTTGGCATCTTTATGGCGTTCAACATCGGCGGTAACGATGTGGCAAATTCGTTCGGCACTTCGGTGGGCGCAGGCACGCTGACGGTAACGCAAGCCCTTGCTGTGGCAGCGATTTTTGAGGTGTCGGGTGCCGTGCTGGCGGGTGCTGCGGTGACAGACACGATTCGTAGCGGCATTGTGGACATTGGCGGCCTTGGCGTGACGCCAAATCAGTTTATCTATCTGATGCTCTCAGCGCTGGCGGCAGCGGCATTTTGGCTGCTATTTGCCACCAAAAAAGGTCTGCCAGTCTCGACCACGCACGCCATCATCGGCGGCATCGTAGGTTCAAGCATCGTGCTTGGCATCAGCATGGGCGGCACAGACCTTGCTTTTTCTACCGTTAAATGGTCAAAAATCGGTGAAATCGCCATCTCGTGGGTGGCATCACCCCTGCTTGGCGGCGTCTTGTCATACATCTTATATAGCCTGATTAAGCGCAATATCTTGGCATATAACGAAAAGGTTGAGGTGCGTGTCAAAGAGCTAAAAGCGCAGAAAAAGCTGTTAAAGCGTGAGCAAAAAGAACACTTTGAAAGCCTAAGCGACGACGACAAGCTGCCGTACACCACCGCCCTACTGCGTGACCAAGAGGCGTTTAGTGAGGGCGAATGCCACCGAGATGAGCTAGAAACGGACTATTACCGCTCGCTGCATGACATCGAAAATGAACGCAGCAGCATGGATACACTGAAAGCTTTGAAAACTTGGGTGCCGCTCATCGCTGCACTGGGTGCGGTCATCATGACGGCGATGGTGGTATTTAAGGGTCTGTCTAATACAGGTCTAAATCTGTCTCCGCTGCACGCCTGCCTTGTGATGGGTATGATCGGTGCGATGGTGTGGCTTACCGCCTTTATCTACACCAAGACCATTCGTGGCAAGCACAAAGAGGACTTGGGCAAGGCAACCTTCATCATGTTCAGCTGGATGCAGGTGTTTACAGCGTGTGCCTTTGCGTTCAGTCATGGTTCTAATGACATCGCCAATGCGGTCGGTCCCTTTGTGGCGATTTTGGATGTGATCAAAGAAAACGCCATCGCCGCCAAAGCCACCGTGCCTGCACCTGTCATGCTGACCTTTGGTGTGTCGCTCATTGTCGGACTGTGGTTCATCGGCAAAGAAGTCATTCAGACAGTCGGTACCAACCTTACCGAAATGCACCCAGCATCAGGCTTTGCCGCAGAGCTTGCGGCGGCGGCAGTGGTCATGGGCGCATCAAGCCTTGGTATTCCTGTATCAAGCACACACATTTTGGTCGGTGCAGTCCTTGGTATCGGCGTGGTGAACAAAAACACCAACTGGAAACTGATGAAACCCATCGGTCTGGCATGGATCATCACCCTGCCCGCAGCAGCTGGCATGAGCGCACTACTATTCTTATTGCTAAGCAACATTTTATAAGCCGCACTCACCAAAACCTCGCCAAGAGACTTGCTTGGCGGGGTTTTTAGATTACCAGCCTATAGCCACATGACACCCATCAAAAAAACGCAAACCAACCTGATTTGCGTTTTTTATTAAAGGCATGATTAAATCATCAGATCAATATTAAGATGCGACCACAGGTGCTTTGTGCTTGTGTGGCTTTTTGTCAAATTTGACTCTTTCGCAGTTAAGCTCTGTCGTGACATTTTTGGCATCCTTCACAGACAGCACGCCGATATTGCCCTTGCTGTGCCATTCGTATTTGGCAGAAGCATTGACATCATTGACAAAACGCTCGCCAGACGCCGCAGGTGCAGCTTTCATGTCCACTGACACCTCATTTAGGTTCCAAGATGGTGCGTTGATGCGTGTTTTGATCAGGTCATGCTCTGGCACATGATGCACTTTGATGGCAGCGTCGTTTTCACACTGGAACGCCTGGAAGTGACCACGCTCACCCTTTTTCTCGCCTTTGTGGTGCTTATGCTTTTCTACATGGTGATGGTGCGCCTTGCCCTTGTCAGCGACGGGTGCTGTGGTGCTGGCACAGCCAGTCATAACCAATGCAGAAACAACACCAGTTGCAATCAATAATTTTTTCATGATAAATTCCTTTGAATGAGTTAAAATCAGGACAGCGAATAAAATGGACAAATCCCTGAAAATGAGATTTATTTCCAAAATTCAATTTTTAGTATAACGCAAAATCTCGCTAAAATTGTTACAAAATTGCACATAATTATGGTGAAATTGTATACAAACTCTCAAATTGATGGTGTGGCTTGCTGACACTTGCTTAATATGAGCATCAAGCAAATAAATGGTGGTTATTTTAGCGGTTATTTTGCACATTGCTGTCTTTATGAACCGCCTTTATGATGGTATGATGATGGCATCTTGGCGTATTGTCAATTCAGCTTTAATATAAACTTTAAGGAGCGGGTATGAGCGCATTTATGGAAAAACTGGCATTAACCACCCCCATCATTCAAGCACCGATGGCAGGCGCAAGCAATGCCGACTTTGTGGCAAAGGCATGTCAGCTTGGTGTATTGGGCTCGCTTGGGGCGGGCATGATGTCGCCAAGCCAAATCAAAGATGAGATCGGTCGCATCAAGGCGCAGACATCTGCCGCTTTTAATGTCAATCTGATGATCCTAGACGAACAGCTGACCGAACACTATGCCGCCCCCATGCCATCTTGGCTGTCAGAGCTTTATGATGAGCTTGGCGTCACACCGAGCATGGATGCAAAGCCTGCACACACCTTTGCCGAGCAATTTGCCGTGCTGCTTGATGAGCCTGTGCCTGTGGCAAGCTTTACTTTTGGGATTTTAAGCCAAGCGCAAGTTGCAGCCTTGCATGAAGTCGGCACACTGGTGGTCGGGACGGCAAACACACCAGATGAAGTGCAGGCGTGGCAGGCTGTGGGTGCGGATGCGGTGGTGGTGCAAGGTGCTGGCGCTGGCGGTCATCAAGGCGGCTGGCTGGATGTGGATGGCAAAAAGACAGACACCTTGACGCTATTAAAGCTTGCCAAAGCCAGCTCAGACATCACTCTCATCGCCACAGGTGGCATTGCCAGCCGTGAAGATGTACGGTGTATGCTAGATGGTGGCGCAGATGCTGTGGCGGTGGGTACGACATTTTTAACCACCCAAGAAAGCCCGATCAGCCCACTTTGGAAGGATAAATTATTACAAGCCAAAGCATCAGATACTCGGCTGACTCGCCTATATTCTGGCAAATGGGCAAGGGGCATAGAGACAGACTACATGCGCCGCTTTGCCGATAAAGACAATGATAGCCTGCCCACCTACCCCACCCTAAATGCCATGACCAAGTCGCTAAGGGCGCACGGAGCAAGCAACAAAAATACCGATTATATGTCGCTTTGGTGTGGCGTTGGTGTGGCAAATTGCCGTGATGAGAGCATGGAGACGCTGATAAAAAGGCTCAGCTAGTGCTTTTATCTTAGCGCCCTTTTGTTTTGATACTCTTTACAATGACCGTTAGCGCAAAAAAACGGAATAGACTTTGAACCTCTTCCGTTTTTATTACTCTTACCTTAAGTCAAGCTCAATCAATGTTTTTTAAGCTCATCTGTCCCCAGATACATGTCATTGCTCTCGGCAAGTGTTGGGTTATCGGCATCTTTGATATTGCGACGCAGCACCAAATAGCCTACGATGCCTGCGATGAGTGAGCCGCCAATGATGCCAATTCGGGGGTCAAATTCCTCTGGAACGCCGCCAAAGGCAAGCCCTGAGATGAACAAACTCATGGTAAAGCCGATACCACAAAGCATGGAGACGCCATAAATTTGCATCATGGTTGTGTCTTTTGGCAAGCTTGCCATTTTGGTTTTTAAAGCAAGGAATACCGCACCCATGACGCCCACCTGTTTACCAATAAATAAACCTGCGGCGATGCCCAGTGGCACAGGATGTAGTAGACTGCTGATGCCTGCCCCAGCCAGCGACACGCCCGCATTGGCGAAGGCAAACAGTGGCAAAATCCCAAACGCCACCGTATTATGCAAGTCATGTTCAAGCTCTTCAAGTGGCGAATGTTCTGGGTCTTTTTTGTTTTTTAGCGGGATAAAAAACGCCAATGCCACACCCGCCAAAGTCGCATGAATGCCCGACTTTAATAGCGCCGCCCACATGATTAGTCCGATGAAAAGATAAGGTGTGATTCGCACGACATTCATACGATTTAAAATAAACAGCGGCACAAGGCACGCAAGCGCAATCCCTAACGATGCCAACGACAAATCAGCAGTATAAAACAGCGCAATGATGACAATCGCACCGATGTCATCAAAAATGGCAATCGACACCAAAAATACCTTCAACGCATTAGGCACTTTATTGCCCAAAAGGCTCAGCACACCCAAAGCGAAGGCGATGTCGGTCGCCGCAGGAATCGCCCAGCCCGCCAGATGCTCGCTGTTATTGTAGTTAAATGCAGCATAGATGGCAGCAGGCACGACCATACCACCGACCGCACACAAAGCAGGCAAAATGATCTGCTTTATGTCAGAAAGCTCGCCGATGAGCGCTTCTCGCTTTAATTCAAGCCCTACCAAAAAGAAAAAAATCGCCATCAGACCGTCATTGATCCAGTGGTGAGCATCTTTGGCAATCTCAAATGCCCCAATCTGCACAACAACAGGCGCATGAATGAAAGCATCATAGAATGTATGCAAAGGCGAGTTGGCGACGATCATCGCAAGAATGGCAGCAAGCGCAAGGATAATCCCCCCTGCGGCTTCGAGTTCAAAAAAAGACTTAATGCGGTTCATCGGCATGGCTGTATCTCTTATCGTAGGCGTTGTCGGTGAATGTCAAATTAAAAAATTAAAATATGAAAGTTAAATATAGCACAACAAAATGTGTCAAGATTTACTGATTTGCCATGTCATTCAAACAAGATGAGCGCCTGCATCAAGCTTGCTTGCACTGGCTCATCTTAATTATTGCTGTCACTTAGTGACTGATGGCTATGGGCATATATCAAAAAACCTTTCACAAGGTTAGCAATATATCACAAAAACTGATGAGGCTAAATGATTTTTGCGATATTTATAGCAAAAAGTTACAAAAAACCTATCGATAGGATAAAAAGTGGACAGTTATGACCTAAGATCATGAATTGATGACAAATGATGTCGGCAAATGGCAAATAAATGGCAAATCAAGCATTCATCAAGACGCTGCATCATTGTTAGGATACATCTTTGGCAGATCAAGCAGCTGCTGCACAAAGGCAAATTTTAAGGTCTCTCGACTGCCCAAATAACGCTGATAAAAGCTAGAATTTAACAGCCCTGCGCCGCCCTGACCCACCGCCCAAATCAGCGCCACATAGTCACGCACCGCCATGGCACTATTTTGCTCATGCAGATACTGCTCGGCAATCTCCATCAGCCGTTTCATGCGCTCTCGACGCACCTGATACAGCTCGCCAAAGACCTTGTTTAACCCCACCGAAGTGCCAGCCAGCCGCTCTTCGATGTGATTAAACAGCATCGCACGCTGTGGCAGTCTGAGCTGCAAAAGCGCCATGCGTGCCACACCAGCGCCCGCACCATCTTGCGTCATGTTCATGCGCAACAGCCTACGCTCATAGTCGATCAAAATACGCAGCAAAAGCTCATCTTTACTGGCAAAATGCTTATACAGCGTACCCTTCGCCAAATCCAGATGCTGCGCCAAGCTGTCAAGCGTCAAATCTCCCTCGCCAGACTCTAAAATAAGTTGTTCGGCAGTTTCTAGAATCTTCAACTCTCGTATTTCAAATAATTCCTTGCGATTTGGCATAAGTATCCTTGCGCAAGCCATACACTCAGACCTGCTTAGTTTTTAACCTTGATAAAATTCTCAAAAAGTCCAAAAATTATAGCAAACTCAACTGACGAAAAACAGCCATTTATGTATAAAAATTTCATAGCATCATCAGCCTGTCACATCTTCTTTAATTTTAACAAACCCAAATGTAGCCACCATAAAAAATCACACACCACATACATTCATCATTTGATGTGAATAAATGTTCACTTTTATCAATTTTTCAGCTATAATAGTAAATAGTAGCATCACTTTTATTAATTTTGACCAACAGGACATTGCCATGAGCGTCGAAAGAAATCCACAAACCTTTGACAACCCCCCGATTAACTGGGTGCCCGCCATCGTCTTGTTGTCCACTCCGATACTTGCCCTTGTGCTTGTGCCTTGGTACTTGTGGACACATGGCATCAATCCTGCCGTATGGACGGCGTTTGCGTTTTTTATGGCATGGACAGGGCTGTCGATCACCGCAGGCTACCATCGTCTGTGGGCGCACAAGGCGTATGATGCCCATCCGATCGTGAAGTACTTTTTGTTGCTTGGGGCGACTTTGGCGGTGCAAAGCTCGGCTTTTGACTGGTGCTCTGGGCATCGCACGCACCATCGCCATGTCGATGATGTCTATGACGACCCATACTCATCAAAGCGTGGATTTTGGTTCAGTCACATGGATTGGATGCTGCGCAAATACCCAAGTGGTCAATATGACTACAAAAACATCCCCGACCTAAAAAAAGACAAGGTTCTACAAATCCAGCATAAATACTACGGTCTATGGGTGGTATTGACCAATGTCTTGGTGGTGGGTCTGGCGGGTCTTTTGACTGGCGACATGCTTGGCACTTTCATCATCGCAGGTCTTTTGCGCATGGTGCTGACGCATCACTTTACTTTTTTCATCAATTCGCTGTGTCATATGTTCGGCACTCGCCCTTATACAGATGAAAACACCGCACGAGACAACCCAATTTTGGCGATTTTCACTTGGGGTGAAGGCTATCATAATTACCACCATTATTTCCAATACGACTATCGCAATGGCGTCAAATGGTGGCAATACGACCCGACCAAATGGTTCATCAGTATCCTTTCAAAAGTCGGTCTTGCCAAAGACTTAAAGCGTGTCGATGATGTCACCATCAAGCACGCCGAAGTCACCATGCAGTTTAAGCGTGCCCAAGAGCGCATCGCTCAAGGCGGCGAGATGAGTTTGGACGAGCGTTTGGCAGTATTCAAAGAGCGCATCAGCGCAGAATATGACGCTTTCATGCAGACCGTCGAGGAATGGCACGCCCTAAAAGCCAAGTCGGTCGAGCTAAAACGCACCGAATTTGCCAACCGTCTGCATGAGGCCGACGAAAAGCTCAAAGAGCAATTTGCTCAAATCGAGGCACAAATTTTGGCGCACAGCGAACGCATCGAGCACGCTTATTTGCACCTAAAAGGCAAATCCGCCTAATGCTCAGAATCCCTACATCTGGTTTCTCCTTACCCTTTATCTGCATGATAAAGGGTCTTTTTTATGGTACAATTTTGGTGATTTTAAGATTTTATATCATCAATTTTGCCTACAAGGGCATCAAATCCACCCAGCCAACATTAAGCCTAGCACATGAAACACCATCACCACTACCTGACGCTCAATCCCGCCTTATACCACCGCCAAGACGCAATGCCGCTTGACAACCCAAGACTCATGCATTTTAATCACGCACTGCATGAGACTTTGAGCGACTCACCTGTCGATAAGGTGGATTGGCGGCGTGTCATCGGCGCTGATAATGCTGCCTTTCCCAATGAATTTCAGCCCCTAGCCATGGTCTATGCTGGGCATCAGTTTGGGCAGTGGGCAGGACAGCTGGGCGACGGACGAGGACTGCTGCTTACGCAAGTGTTTGATAAACAAGGCAAATTACAAGATTTACACCTAAAAGGCGCAGGCAAAACCCCTTTTTCTCGCTTTGGCGATGGGCGTGCGATGATAGACAGCACCGTGCGTGAGTATCTTGGCAGTCATGCACTGTCCATGCTTGGTGTGCCAAGCTCAAATGCGCTTGGCTGCGTTGTCTCAGACACGCCAATCATGCGTCAGCAGATGGTGCGGGCGGCGGCACTTCTGCGAGTGAGCGACTGCCATGTCAGACTTGGGCATTTTGAGTGGCTGGCGGTGTATCATCCCGAGCTGTTTGGCGAGTTTAGTTATCAGATGATGGCGGCATATTATCCAAAGATTGACAGATACGACATCGATGAGTTTTTGCGTCAGGTGTGTAAAAACACCGCCAAGCTCATCGCCAAGTGGCAGCTTGTCGGTTTTAGCCATGGTGTCATGAATACGGACAATCTGAACATCACAGGTACGACGCTCGACTTTGGTCCGTTTGGCATGATGGAGCGTTTCAATCCCAGTTGGATCAACAACCACTCCGATCATCACGGTCGCTACACTTATCAAAATCAGCCGACCATCGGACATTGGAATTTGCAGCGCTGGCTTGCCTGCTTTGAGCTGCTGTCTGTCAAGGATTCGGTGATGGCGGACTGCCTAGATGCTTATAAGACGACGCTACACGACAGCTATGATGAGGGCATTTGCCAGAAAATTGGGCTACCCAAAGACAGCACAAGCCTTTCTTTGGCGTATGAATTTGTCGGCTTATTAAAAACTTATGAGCTTGATTATACCAACAGCTTTCGTGCGCTTGCCGCCTTACTCGATGATGGCTGTGCGCATGAGCAAGCACTGCTGGCGACGCTGAATGATGAGCTAAGGCACCAAGAGCATGGATGGGAGCGATGGCAAGACTGGTTGGCACGCCATCAGGCACACATGCGCCATACCACAAGCACGCAAGAAAGCGTGCAGAAAATACGCCAAACCAACCCTGTTTATATTCTAAGAAACGCCATGGCAGAGCGCGCCATTCAAGGCGCTCTTGATGATGATTTTTCTGAGATGGCAAGGCTCTTTGAGCTGCTCAGCCGCCCTTTTGATGTACAAAGCATCGCCGTCAAGGACGACACCACGCCGACTCACCGCCACGACATGACGCCTGTTAGCTGCATGTCTTAGGCTTGAACTTAGGCTTGGCAACACACCCAAAAATCACTAAGGGCTAACAAGGGTAATGCCAAAAGCCACCCCTGTCAGCCCCATCTTTGCCAGCAAATGAGCAAACGAACGCCTTAAAATACGCTTATGCACCTATCTGACTGGCACCAGATGAATGGCGTTTTGCATGGCGATGATTTTAAGGTCGCTGCCCTGCCGCTCAAAGCCATAGACATCACTAAGCATCCACATCACTTCATCGATGAGCTCGCTGGTGCATTCGCCATTTTGTCTGGTTGAGCGGTCGATGAGCAGCTTTTCATTGGACAAATCGTGCGTATTAAAAGTCACCAAAATCCGCTCGCAGCCATCATAAAACTCGCCCTTACCAGTGCCAAATTCTCGTAAATCAAGCATCAAATCGCCGTCAATGTCTCGCCCATTCATGCTGACCACTCGCCATTGACCCGTCATGAATTGCTCGGTTGCTTTGGTCTTACCCATGGTAACGGCTGCCGTCGGCATGGTCGCAATCGGTGCGGCTGTCGTTTGTGTCGCACTGTCTTTACCCGTAGGCGCTGGGCTGTCACAAGCAGCCAAAAATAACAAAGATGCCGCAAGCACCGTCGGCACTCGCCACTGTTTTATATCAATCATATCTTTTCTTTATGGTCTTTTTGATTTTTATGCTCAGCACTTCAAATGGCATCTCAAAGCGCAATAATAATAAAGCATGTCAAATTCAAATACACTCACTAAAATAAACTCAATATTTATCCTTTTGAGTATCAAGCATTTTTACAAAAAAGGCAAGACAAAACCCCATGCTTTTGGTTGTAATTTTGTAGTCAAAGATTTTAGTTAGACTTTTAAATTCTTTGGTGCGTCGTCCTTATGCTCCAAAGTCAACATCCTCATGCCATTTGATGGATAGTATGTTATAATAATCATTCATCATTTGGCACAACAAGACAGCCGTCAAGCAAGCGTTATCAAGCGAGCATGGCTGGCGAAACTGCAACAGGAACGCCATGTTAAGCATTTATCTACTCATTCCATTAAGTCTCATGCTCTTTGTGGTGGCGATTTGGGCGATTTGGTATGCGGTGAAGTCAAACCAGTTTGAAGATCTGGACAATGCCCCAGAACAAATCATCTTAGACGACCGTCAAGAACGCCGCAAACTTCACAAACAACTCAAATAAGCACTTAGGGCTACTTTTATGACCATGACTCTTTTATTGGCTGCGCTCGCCATGGGATTTTTTGGGTCGCCACATTGCTTGGGCATGTGCGGCGGCATTGTTGCCGCTTTTGGTATCTCGATGAGAGACCTAAGCCCAAGCAAGCGTCGAGCGCTCATCATCACCTATCACATCGGCAGACTCATCAGCTACATGATGCTTGGCGTCATCGCAAGCCTTATTGGCAGCCAAGTCATTGCACCATTTTTGACGGACAATGCCCTACCCAGAATTCTGCTGGGCGGTGCGCTGATTTTTGCCGCCCTGCTGATGCTCGGCGTACCTGTGCTAAATCGCCTTGAAAAACTAGGCTTGGGACTTTGGAATCGACTCTCGCCCATCCGCCAAAAAGTCCTGCCCATCAACAGCCTGCCCAAAGCAATGGGCGCAGGGATGCTGTGGGGGCTTTTGCCGTGCGGCTTGGTATATGGCGCGCTTGTCATGGCGGTCAGCACAGCAGCCACGCAAGTCGATGCCTTGTCTGGCGCGGTATTCATGCTGTTTTTTGGACTGGGTACACTCCCCATGCTCATCGCCACCGACTCCATGATCGCTTTTTTGCAAAAAATGGTGGCAAAATTTAACCTGCGTCAATTCAGCGGCGTACTCATGCTCATCTCAGGGCTTTCGGTCGCCCTATCGCCTGCCATCATGCACGCCATGCATGGGCATGATCACACAGCGCACGCCCATCACAGCACGCACGACCACACCAGTCATCACGGCACACGCGACCATGCCACGCACAGCGAGCACAACCATCACAGCCCCGACCACAATCATAGCGACCACAGCCACAGTACGCACACAAATCATACAGACACGCACAGCCATCACTAAAAAGACAGCACAAAAATAAAGCACCCAAAAAAGGTGCTTTATTCATGTAAATCCGACCGTACAATCAATCAAACATCAAAAATCTTGCCACGATTGATGATGTTATTCGGGTCAAACACCGCCTTAACCGCTTTCATATATTCAATCTCGGCAAGCGAGCGAGTATAATCCAAATACGGCTTTTTGGTCATGCCCACACCGTGTTCGGCAGAGATTGAGCCTTTGTATTTTTGCACCGTTTCAAAGACATATTGATTGACCACTTGGCATTTGCCAAAAAATTCATCTTTGGAGAGGTTTTCAGGTTTTAAGATGTTCAAATGCAAATTGCCATCGCCAATATGCCCAAACCAGCAAATCTCAAAATCAGGATAATTGTCCTTAACAATCTTTTCAATATCGGCAATAAAATCGCCCAAATGCGTAATTAATACCGACACATCGTTTTTGTAAGGGGTGAATACCGAGATGGTTTCGGAGATGCTTTCACGCAGCTTCCAAAGTTCGTGCAACTGCCCCACGCTTTGGCTCATCACGCCATCAACGATGAGTCCGTCTTCGGCACATTGCTCAAACACGCCCATCGCTGTGTTCAGCACTTCATCGCTGATGGCTTCAAATTCAAGCAACACATAAAATGGCGTTTGGCTGTCAAATGGGGCTTTGGCGTGTCCAGCACTGATGACTTTTTCAATGGCAACTTGGTCAAAAAACTCAAAAGCAGTCAAAGTCAAAGCGGTATTAAAGCGTTTGAGCAGTGCCACCACCGAGCCAAAATCAGGCACGCCAAGCACCATGGCGGTCAAATCAACAGGCTGTTTTTCTAATTTGATGAGTGCCTTAGTAACAAAGCCAAGCGTACCTTCTGCTCCGATGAACAAATGACGAAAATCATAGCCCGTGGCGTTTTTGAGCATACCGCCGTTCAACTCCAGAATGTCGCCTTTGCCTGTGACGACCGTCAAGCCCAAGATTTGATTGCGAGTCATGCCATAGCGAATGACCTTGATGCCACCTGCGTTTGTACCGATGTTGCCACCGATTTGGCTTGAGCCTGCGGACGCAAAATCCACGCCATAGTACAGTCCACGACTTTCGGCAAATTCTTGCAAGGCTTTGGTGATTACACCAGCTTCCACTTCTACCATGCGGTCGGCTTCATAAAAAGTACCGATGGCGCTCATCTTGTCAAAACTCACCACCACTTCGCCATTTGCCGCCACTGCCCCTGCTGACAGACCTGTGCGACCGCCAGACGGTACAAGGCAAACCTTGTGTTCATTGGCAAGGCGGACGATTTGGGCGACTTCTTCGGTGGTGCGTGGAAAAACGATGGCTGATGCATCTGGGGCGAAATGTTTCGTCCAGTCCTTACCCCAGTTGTCTAGGCTGCCTTCGTCAGTTTTGATTTGGCTGTCGGTAAGGATGCTGCGGACTTCGTCCAAAAAAGCGGTGTGGGTCATGAAAATTCTCTATACATCTTTAAAATGTGTGGAATGACTGACAAATGTCATGCAATGACGCATTATAACCTGTCAGCGATGTGGTGTAAATGGCAAAAAAGTTGTGACATGAACAACAAAAATTTTGGCTTTCAATGGCAAGCCAAGCATCAATCAAAACAAAAATCCGCCCATGACGAGCGGATTTCGGTTTGATATTTATCCATCAAAGATTATAGGTAGCCATACGCCACAAGTGCGTTCGCCACTTGGGTAAAGCCTGCGACATTGGCGCCTGTCATATAATCCACCGCACCTTTGGTTGTGCCGTATTTTTTGGCAGCTTCTAGCGAGTTGTCGTGGATGTTTTTCATGATGTCTTGCAATTGAACATCGAGTTCCTCAAAGCTCTTGTACTGACGCACAGAGTTCTGGCTCATCTCCAGACCAGACACCGCCACACCGCCAGCGTTCGCTGCTTTACCTGGTGCATAAGCGATGCCGTTGTCACGCACGATGTCGATGGCTTCTGCGGTCAATGGCATGTTTGCACCTTCGCTCACATATTTTACGCCATGCTTAACCAATGCTTTTGCATTATCTGCATCCACTTCGTTTTGGGTGGCGCAAGGCAGTGCCACATCAGCATCAAACTGCCAAGGCTTTTGACCTTCTAGCCATTCGCCGCCAAATTCTGACACATAGTCAGCCAACGCTTTACCTTCTGCCTTGTGGTTTTTCACCCAGTCAATTTTCTCTTGGGTGAAGCCGTCTTTGTCCACCAAAGTACCTTTTGAGTCAGAGAAAGTGATGACTTTACCGCCCAAGTGTAGGCATTTTTCGGCAGCGTATTGTGCCACATTGCCTGCACCTGATACTAAGACAGTTTTGCCTTCTAGGGTTTCGTTGTTTACTTTTAGCATATTGTCAAGGAAATACACGAGGCCATAACCAGTCGCCTCAGTACGAATCAGCGAGCCGCCATGACCCACGCCTTTACCAGTCAATACGCCTTCAAATTCACGGGTTAGGTTTTTGTACATCGCAAACATATAGTTTACTTCACGACCGCCCACACCGATGTCGCCTGCTGGCACATCCATGTCTTTACCGACATTTTTGTGAAGTTCACGCATGAACGCATAGCAGAAACGGCGGATTTCAGCCTCACTTTTGCCCTTAGGGTCAAAGTCTGAGCCACCCTTAGCACCGCCCATAGGCAGACCAGTCAGGGCGTTTTTGAAAATTTGCTCAAAGCCTAAGAACTTCAAAGTGCCTTCGGTTACGGTTGGATGGAAACGGATGCCGCCTTTATATGGACCGATGGCATTGCTAAACTGCACACGCCAGCCACGGTTAACTTGCACTTCACCTTTGTCATTTTCCCAAGTCACACGGAAAGAGATGATGCGGTCAGGCTCGCACAGGCGTTCAAATACTTGTAGGGTCTCAAATTTTGGGTTGTCGGCATAGACCTGCTCGATGGTCATGGCGACTTCTTTAACCGCTTGGATAAATTCTGGTTGATGAGCGTAGTTTTTTTCAACTTTTTCGATGGCTGCTTTGATGGTCATGGCAGGTTTCCTTGTTGATGTTAATGAAAATGGCTGCAAATACAGATTGATTATTTTGACCGATAGACATATCAGTATTCACAATATAATAAAATTTGGGGTAAATTGCAAATATTATTCACAAAATTTTATCAATATATTAAAATTTATGATATATAAAGAGACATCAACAGTTTTTGCAAATATATTGACATTGTACATGCCAAATTATGTTTTTAAATCTCATTTGATGGCACCAAACAGCCACAAAAAAAGCCTTGCTATGAGCAAAGCTTTTTGGGGAATTATTATTGGCAACTGGCTTTGAGCGCATCATTTGGCATCTTCAGCTTGGGTGAATTTTGGCAGCGTTACGACAGGATTGCTGGCGTGATAAAACAGCGCCTTTTCTAGCTCAGGCAACGCCGTCTGCATCATCGCACCCACCACCATCTGCGGCTCCGACGGCTCAAATCCCATCAGTGCCTCACGCTCGCCCACACGACGACGCGCCTGCTTAAATGCGCCATCAAGCGTGTTCTGCTCACGCATACTCTCTGCAAAAAACGCTCGCCCAAAGTAAGTCATGTCCGCATCGTCACTGCACCCAAAAGACGCACGGTCAGCACGGCTGGCGGTGATGATCACCGTCGTCGGGCTAGACAGCGCCTGAATGAAAGCGCCTGAATAACAAGACGACACCACAATCACCCGCCAGCGAATGCCAGACGCATCAAGTGTGCCACGCAGCCAAACAGGATCGATCTCATCGAGCGTCAAAGGCGGATTGGTCATCACCAAATCTCCCAAAATACTGCCAGACTCATCCACCGCCCCATGCGAGCTTAAAGTCAAAAACAGCACATCTTCCTCGGTGTTCATCTTCATGCCAATGTCTTTTAGCGTCCGTGCCAAGCTGGTGCGAGAGGCAATCGGATACTCCTCCCAAGTGTGTGGATTATTGATGAGCGAAATGGAGCGATCTTTCATACCAAAGCGCGCGTCAAACAGCTGATTTGCCTGCTCAATTTCGCTGGCAAAGACATTTTGCTCGGCATAGCCTGCCACACCCACAAAGTACCACTCGCTCTTGCCACGCACACCTTTGGCGATGGCGGAGAGATTTTGATCAAGCAGCAGCGCTTGGTCATAAAACTGACGCTCGCTTAATGTCGGCGAGGCTTTTTCTGCCTTAAAAATCGGCTGATCAGCGACATTTTTTTGCCACACCACCAGCAGCGCCACCGCCCCTGCCAACATCAAAAGACGCTCCCACCACGACCAATGCAGCTTTTTGGCAAAAATCCACAGCAAAGACGCCGTCTGCCACACAAACAAAAAAGTAAACAGCGTCGGCAAAACACCATACAAAAAGGACGGCAACCAACCCTTAATGTCCAAAAACTGAATGCTACTTTGCAGCAGCACCAGCATCGTGTCAGCCGTCAGCCACAGCACCACAGGCACGAACAGCAGCGAATAATTCATCGTCCTTCTTGCCAAAATGATGCCCACCACCAAGATGATGACCGGCCAGATCAAATAGCTGATGAGTCCTTGCTCATTAAACAAGCCGTGCTCACTTGCTGATAAGTAGCCAAATAAAATATTCGCCCCTGACGCTGCCAGCAGCAACACCACAAACTGCGAAAAAGTCGGACGCACTAAGGCAAAAGCACGAATGCTGCCGACAAGCATGTGCAAGGCGGCGCTGATGTTTGAAAATAAATTGGCGGAGAATCTGGGCAATGATTCGATTTTTAGGGAGGATAAAGGCACGATGAGCTTCTTTTAAAAGTAAAATTGGCAAACTGCCCTATTTTCTCAAAATACGCCCATGCACGCAAGATAAATTTAAAGCGATGACAAGATTGGATAAGATGCTTTATGGTTGATGGCAAGTATGGGCGATTGAGCATTTGCTGATGGCAAGTCATGACGCTGTCACTGCGATGTCACATCCAGCGTCTGCATGTCCCATCTTGGTACACACGCCACCGAAAGACCGTCCGTTTGTCCCAGTTTTAGGCGGCAATATCCAGCGTAGGCAATCATCGCCCCATTGTCCGTGCATAGCTCAGGCGGTGCGTAATAGACGCTGGCACCGATTTTGGCAAGTGACTTTTCAAGCTCGGCACGCAGTCGCTGATTGGCAGACACGCCCCCTGCGATGACTAGGCGTTTTAGGTTGGTTTGTTTTAAGGCTTTGGTGCATTTTTTGACCAAAGTATCCACCACCGCATATTGAAAACTTGCCGCAATATCCGCTCGCACACGCTCATCGCAGTCGGCATTTGGCGTGTCTTTGATGAGATTATGCACCGCCGTTTTCATACCGCTGAACGAAAAATCCAGCCCCTTGCCAAGCATCGGACGGGGCAATTCATACGCCAGATGATTGCCTGTTTCGGCAAGTTTGGCGACATTTGGTCCGCCTGGATAAGGCAAGCCGAGCATTTTTGCCGCCTTATCAAAGCACTCGCCTGCTGCATCGTCAATGGACTCGCCAAGCACGGTGTATTGTCCCACGCCTTCCGCCTGCACAAGCATCGTATGACCGCCAGACACCAGCAGGCACACGAACGGAAATTGCACCGCATCGCCCAAAATCATCGGAGCAAGCAAATGCCCTTCCATATGATGCACACCAATGGCAGGCACACCCCACGCATAGGCAAGCGTCCGCCCAAACAACGCCCCTGTCATCAACGCCCCAATCAGCCCAGGACCTTTGGTATAGGCGATGGCGTCAATGTCGCCTTTGTCAATATCAGCCTGTGCAAACAGCTCGTCAAGCAGCGGCACCAATTTACGAATATGATCACGACTGGCAAGCTCAGGTACGACCCCACCATAAGTGGCGTGTAGCTCAATCTGACTGTACAGCACTTGGGCAAGCACGCCGCCTTTGCCGTCATTCATCTGACTGTCATAAATCGCAAGCCCTGTTTCATCGCAGGAAGTTTCTAAACCAAGTACTTTCATGAATAGCTCTATTTTGTGATTTTATCATTATGGCTTATTATATCATGGATTTATATCGCAAATTTGCATTAGATTCACCACTTGTTATTTTGCCAATTTTAGGCAAATAAAAAGCCGTCCAAAGACAGCTTTTATGCCAATATCGCACCAATCACTGACAAACGGCTTTGGTGATGTCATCGGTCATTGGCGTTTTACCCCATTTTGGCGCATCAGAAAAATCTGACTGCATACGATCTCGGCAGTCCACCAAAATCTGCGTGTGCTGTGCTGCCATGCGTCTTTCAAAAAAGTACAAATTGGCTTTTTTAATGTCGCCTGCCATCGGCTCTTTTACACCCTCAACCGCCACAAATTTTAAAATCGGCGGCTTAGCATACGACCACGGCTTATAAAAGGCAGGCTCAGCGTGCGTCGCCACCACCGCTACCCCCTCTGGCAGGCGGCTTTTGGTATGCTCAAACCAAGTATATTCACTAAACACCTGAAACCCCATCATGCCAAGTCCTGCCGCCGCTGGCACAATCCAGTGTGGCAACTTTTTAATCAATAATCTTAACGACAGTGCCACGCCTGCCGCCATAAAACCTGACAATACTGTCGCAATCAGCTCCCAAAACATGATTTTCTTCCTTTTAGAAATACAACAATCATCTGCCCACACCGACAGACAAACATCGCTTTCACTATATCACAAAGACACTTGCTTTAATAGCAAAATTTTTGACATTTTTATAAAAATTTCTTTGATTTTCATACAGTTATAAAAAATGCAAGCCCTAGAGCCTGCATTTTTTTTTGGTTTAAGAACAATGATTAGTGATCAATCGCTGCGCCTGCACCTTTTGGATAGCGTACGCTTTCAACAAGGTCTTGAATCTCTTGTGGCGGTGGTGCTGTCATATAAGAGACAACAAATGCAACCACGAAGTTCAAGAGTGCGCCGATAGGACCGATGCCCAATGGGTTGATGCCCATGATCCAGCCTGATGCATCATCTGGTAGCATTGCTGTACCTGGAATGAAGAACCAGCCTTTGAACAAGAAGATGTACACGCAAGTGAAGATCAAACCCGCCAGCATACCCGCTACCGCACCTTTATTGTTGATGCGTTTTGAGAAGATACCCATCATCAGCGCAGGGAATAGTGATGAACCTGCAATACCGAATGCCAGCGCAACCGTTTGTGCTGCAAAGCCCGGTGGATTCATACCTAGCCATGTTGCAATCGCAATAGAGACAACCATCGCAATACGAGCAGCATTCAATTCACCCTTATCTGAAATATCTGGTTTTAGAACCATCTTAATCAGGTCGTGCGAAATTGCTGATGAGATAGCAAGGAGTAGACCTGCGGCAGTCGATAGTGCCGCTGCGATACCACCTGCGGCGATCAAGCCAATGACCCAACCTGGTAGGTTTGCAATCTCAGGGTTGGCAAGTACCATGATGTCGTTGTTTACATCCAGTTCGTTGCCTTTTAGACCTTTGGCTTCGGCAGCTGCCAAGAATGCTTCGTCTTTTGACTTGTCATTATAGTAGTCGATCTTGCCGTTACCATTTTTGTCTTCGAATTTCAAAAGACCAGTCGCTTCCCAGTTTCTCATCCACTCTGGACGAGCTTCATAGTCGATTGGCGCAGAAGTCGTGCCTTGTGGATACACAGTCTCAACCAAGTTCATGCGAGCCATAGAGCCTACCGCAGGCGCTGCTGTGTATAGTAAGGCGATGAACACAAGCGTCCAACCTGCTGACGAACGAGCATCAGAGACCTTATTTACAGTGAAGAAACGGATGATGACATGTGGCAAACCTGCTGTACCAATCATGAGTGACAAGGTCAATAGGAACATATTTAGCTTGTCTGGCACATCGGCAGTATAAGCCGCAAAGCCCAGATCAGTAACCAGTGCATCAAGCTTGTTAAGCATGGTCATGCCGCTTTCGACATCAATGCCAAACATACCAAGCTGTGGAATTGGGTTGCCAGTGATGTTTAGTGAGATGAAAATTGCAGGAACGATATAAGCAATCATCAACACCACATATTGAGCCACCTGTGTATAGGTAATCCCTTTCATACCGCCAAGTACGGCATAGAACAGTACCACGATGGCGGCGATGATAAGACCTGTGTTCTTATCCACTTCCAAAAAGCGAGAGAACGCCACGCCTGCACCCGTCATCTGACCGATCACATAAGTGGTACACGCCAAAATCAAGCACACCACCGCAATCAAGCGAGCAGGCTTAGAGTAGAAACGATCGCCAATAAAGTCAGGTACGGTAAATTTACCAAACTTACGAAGATATGGCGCAAGTAGCAAGGCAAGCAGTACAAAGCCGCCCGTCCAGCCCATCAAATAAGCAGACGCAGCATAGCCACCCATCGCAAGCATACCTGCCATCGAGATGAAGCTGGCAGCACTCATCCAGTCAGCACCAGTTGCCATGCCGTTTACGACAGGGTGAACACCACCGCCTGCGACATAGAATTCTTCGGTTGAGCCAGCACGAGCCCACAGTGCGATACCAAAGTATAGCAGGAAAGACGCACCAACGAAAATCAAATTAATGACAAATTGACTCATGGCTTAGTCCTCCTCTACGCCAAATTCTTTGTCTAGCTTGTTCATGCGCCAAGCGTAGAAAAAGATCAAAGCAACGAAAGTAAGGATGGCACCTTGCTGACCGAACCACAGTCCAAGGTCTGTACCCATGAATGTGATACCCATCAAAGCTGGGCGAAGTAGAACGGCGAAACCGAGTGAGCAAATCGCCCACACAATCAAGCAGCCGATAATGATACGCACATTGGCTTTCCAGTAGCCTGCGACGTCTTTATCTGTACCATGTGACATGGTAACCTCCTTGTAAATTGCCAAAGCAATTTAAAATACACTTCCCTAATAAAATCCTTTTAAGACCTTAATGTCCTAAAAATCTACCACTCAAAATCTTATTAAGAAAGCAGACCTAGTTATTAAAATTCCATAACATCCAGCCGATACGCAAGAGATTTACTCATACAAATCAGCCAGTGAATCGCATAATAGCATAATTTTTTAGCTTTTCAAGTACTTTTGCAAAAATTTTAGAATTTTTTTTAACTTATTTGCAACAATATAGCAACCTAAATTGCAAACTTAAACCACTTGCCAAAAGCCCTTTCCACTCCACCGCTTTTATGCTACTCTACACACTCATCATGGAGTTTTTAAATGGATTTGCATCAGCTAAGCGCCTTTATGCACATTGCCAAAACGGGCAATTTTAGCCAATCTGCCAAAGCCCTAAATATGTCGCAGCCGACCTTATCTCGGCACATTGCCCAGCTTGAGCAGGCATTGGGGCAGACGCTCATTCATCGCACACACCGTCCAATGACGCTCACGCCAGCAGGGGCTTTCTTTTATCAGCACGCCCAAAAAAGCGTCAATGAATTAAACGAACTCATCACGCTCACCCAAAACTTTGGCAAATCGCCCACAGATACGCTCACGATTGGGTTTGTGGCGTCGATTTTGTACGGTTTATTGCCTGATGTGATTGGCGAATTAAAAAGCAAATTGCCAAATCTTACCATCAAACTTTTGGAAGTTGGCTCAAATGAACAACCCACCGCTCTTAAAGCAGGACAGATTGATGTGGGCTTTGGGCGACTTATGTCGTCTGATGCATTCATTCGCCAGACTTTTTTAAGGCACGAAAAGCTGATGGTCGCTTTGCCTTGTCAGCATAAACTTGCGACCAAAAGGTCGTTGTCTTTTTCGGTATTGGCTGATGAAATGCTGATTTTGTATCATCGCACACCCTTGATTCTTGGCGAAGGACAGACGCTAGACCCCCTACTTCGTCTATTTCACGAACGCCATCTGTATCCGACACACACCCAAAAAGCCAGCGACATTCAGATTGCCCTAGGTTTGGTATCGGCAGGCGAGGGCATTACGCTTGTGCCAATGAGCCTAAAAGGCGTGCGTCGTGAACAAATCGCCTATGTGCCGCTAGAATCGCCTGATGCGACTTTTCCCATTTATCTAAATACGCTCAATAATAATCCAAACCCCAATATCCTAGCCCTGCTTGATGCAACTTATGCCATTTATCAAGCCAAAACTATCGAACATCAGCCAAGAATCATCAATTTGTAACTAAATATTTCAAAAATCACTGCCATTATCTACATTTTGCATAACTCTCTGGGCTAAATTATCCAAAATTTGACGATAAGTATTCATTTTTTGAATACTTATCTTTTTGGCAATGATTTGCTGATTTTACACAAAGATTTGGCTATGGCGTTTGGTTAAAATTGCCGTTATACTAAAAATTAACCAATCAGTTTACTTTCATTCACTCACAGCCAACTTAAGGATAATAGCAATGAGTATTTCAGCAGGTCGCCGTTTTCGTGATGCCATCAATAGTGAAAAAGCAAACGGTCGCCCCCTTCAAATCGTCGGCACAATCAATGCCTATACCGCCATGATGGCAACACAAGTCGGACACAAAGCGATTTATTTATCTGGTGGCGGTGTTGCCAATGCGTCTTTTGGTTTGCCTGATTTGGGTATGACCAGTCTAAATGATGTTTTGACTGACGCCACACGCATTACCAATGCTGTGGACACGCCACTTTTGGTAGATATTGACACAGGTTGGGGTGGCGCATTTAACATCGCTCAAACCATCAAACAAATGGAAAAAGCAGGGGTCGCTGCCGTACATATTGAAGATCAAGTCACTCAAAAGCGTTGTGGGCATAGACCAAATAAGGAAATTGTTAGTACTGCTGAAATGGTAGATCGTTTAAAAGCTGCTTTAGATGCCAAGACCGACCCTGATTTTGTGGTGATGGCTCGCACTGATGCGTTGGCAGTAGAGGGTTTAGACGCTGCTGTCGAGCGGGCGGTTGCCTTTGCCGAAGCAGGTGCTGATATGATTTTTGCCGAAGCACTTACCGACATTGAACAATACCTTAAATTTACCGATGTGTTAGACATTCCTGTTTTGGCAAATATGACAGAGTTTGGACAAACTGACTTATACACCACCGAACAATTATTCAATGTCGGTGTCGATATGGTGCTTTATCCACTTTCTGCATTTAGAGCGATGAATAAAGCTGCACTCAATGTGTATCAGACGCTAAAAGATGATGGTGTGCAAACTGCCGTATTAGATACGATGCAAACGCGTATGGATTTGTACGATTTCTTGAACTATCACGCTTTTGAACAAAAGTTAGATGAATTGTTTAAAAAAGGCAAATAATCATCGTTAAAATCCCAAAAATCACACGCCAGCATTAGCCCAATTTGCCAATGCCAGCATAATTAACAATCACTGTCAAACAAAAGGAGTTTATCATGACAGACGCTCAAACCCTACCACAAACCCCTAATTTTAAGCCCAAAAAATCAGTCGCCCTAAGCGGACAAATCGCAGGCAATACCGCCCTTTGTACCGTTGGTAAATCGGGCAATGATTTGCATTATCGTGGTTATGATATTTTGGATTTGGCAAAAACTTGCGAATACGAAGAAATCGCTCATCTTTTAATTCACGGACATTTGCCAAACCGCTATGAGTTAATTGCCTATAAGCAAAAATTAAAATCAATGCGAGGACTCCCAATTCGGGTCATTGAAGTATTAGAAAGTTTGCCTGCTCATACGCACCCAATGGATGTTTTGCGGACGGGCGTTTCTATGCTTGGCTGTGTATTTCCAGAGCGAGAAAGTATGCCAACCAGTGAAGCCCGTGATATTGCCGATAAATTATTGGCGTCTCTTGGTTCTATTCTTTTGTATTGGTATCAATATTCGCACAATGGCAAACGCATTAGCGTGGAGAGTGAAGAAGATAGCATTGGCGGGCATTTCTTGCATTTATTGCATGGCGAACGCCCATCAGAGAGCCATATTAAGGCGATGCATATCAGCTTGATTTTGTACGCAGAACATGAATTTAATGCGTCCACATTCACAAGCCGAGTCATTGCGGGAACGGGTTCGGATATGTATTCTTGCATCACAGGCTCGATTGGGGCATTAAAAGGCCCGAAACACGGCGGTGCGAATGAAGTCGCTTACGACATTCAAAAACGCTATCGCAATGCTGATGAAGCCGAAGCCGATATTAAAGAACGCATTAGCAAGAAAGAAATTATCATTGGCTTTGGACACCCTGTTTATACCATCGCTGATCCAAGGAATGTGGTGATTAAACAAGTCGCCAAAGATTTAAGCGAAGAAACAGGCGATATGCGACTGTTTGACATTGCCGAGCGATTAGAGACGGTCATGTGGGACGAGAAAAAAATGTTCCCGAATCTAGACTGGTTCTCGGCGGTGTCTTATCAAAAAATGGGCGTGCCTACTGCAATGTTTACCCCATTATTTGTCATTGCACGCACCGCAGGTTGGTCAGCTCATATCTTGGAGCAACGAGCGGACGGTAAAATCATTCGCCCAAGTGCCAATTATACCGGTCCTGAGAATTTGGCATTTGTGCCGATGAATGAGCGGTAATTAAATAAAACAAGGGCATATTTTTAATTGGGAAAATGCGCCTTTGTTTTTAAAATGCACAGTTTTATTTATAGCCATAAGCCGTAAGGTGCGTATTACGCATTGTTTAGAAGTTATATACCAAAAGAACTTTAAAGTTACCACAAAATTTATTTTTGGGCGTAAGGTGCGTATTACGCACCGTTTAGAGAACTGTCTTTTGATTGGTGCGTATTACGCACCTTACGATTGTAGGTTTTCTGGAGTTTAATTATGAAAAATATCGCAATCTCTTTATTGTGCTTATCTTTATTATTAACCGCTTGTCATAAACCTAACAATATTGATATGCAAAAAAATGATAATTTGGCGACAAAAGATGGTATTCAAAGCAATACAGAAAACAGCATTGATGGCTCAATAAATAAAAAAGTAGATATATTTTATTTATTGAATGATGATATCGTTTTACAGGATAATCTTTTTTTAGAACATAGATTTCCAGCTATTTTAACAGTCAATAAAAAATGTTTATCTATTGAGACGATAAATGAAGGAAAAATTTATACATTGGTAATACCAAATACCAATGAAGTTTTGTTTGATGAAAATAAAAATGTTATTGGGTTGTTTAATAAATCCACAAAAAGAAAAATTTTAATTAGTGAAAAAATTGGACTAAGTGACTCAAAAGCAGTAACACCAACTTCATCAAAGAAAGAAGTGCCAAAAGATTGTTCAGAAACCTTATTATTAACACAGGAAATTGTTTGAAATTAAGCGTATTCTATTTTTCACAGCCAAAGGAACTTAGCAATAAAAAACCACCGTAAACCCTACTTGTATTTGTTTGATAAATAAGGTGTTTTATGAAAAATATCTCAATCTCTTTATTATGTCTATCAATGTTGTTAAGCGCTTGCCAACAAACAAATGGTATTGATAAGACAAAACCAAATGAAGCAGAAAATCAACAAAAAACCAATATTGTTGAAAACACAAAAATCAAAAAGGCAGAACCAACAATAGAAAATAAAGAAATATTTTATCTAACAAGCGATGATATTTCTGACATGCCAACAGAACTTCGAGAACATCTAACCAGTATGGATTTAATTATCCATAATAATTGCCTGTCATTAAAATCAAGAAATGATGAAGATAAAATATACACTTTTGTTTTATCAGATGAAAAAGAAATTTTATTTGATGAAAATAAAAAAATTATTGGCTTAACCAACCCTAAGTCAAAGAAAAAATTCTTAATTGGTGAGCAGGTTGGATTAAGTGGCACAAATTCAGTTAATGCCACTTCATCAAAAAAACCAGTACCAAAAGAATGCTCGCAAACTTTATTATTCACAGGGGAAGTTTTTTAATTTCCATACCTATTAAAACTGAATAATATAATAATATTATTCAGTTTTGGAGTAAATATATGAAAATTTATACAATCTCTTTATTTTTATTGTGTTTATCAATGCTATTAGGTGCTTGTCAGCAAACTAATGGTATTGACAACATAAAAACAAATCAAAATGCCAAAACGACTGAAAATGCAGAAGTAAAAAAGATAGAACTACCAACAGAAAATAAGGAAATATTTTATTTAACCGAAAAAGATATTATTGAAATGCCAAAATATTTGGCACAAATGAGAAATGGTATGGATTTAATCATATACCATAATTGTTTATCATTAAAATCAAGAAATGGTGAAAATAAAATATATACTTTTGTTTTAAATGATGACAGTAAAGTTTTATTTGATGAAAATCAAAAAATCATTGGCATTATAAACACAACATCAAATAAAAAAATATTGCTTGGCGATATAGTTGGCTTAAATGGCTTAACTTCTGAACCAGCCACTTTATCAAAAAAACCAGTACCCAAAGAATGCTCGCAAACCTTGTTATTTACAGGGGAATTTATATAGAATTGGTTTTCTAATATTAAATTTAACAAACTTAAAATTGGAGTTCTGATGTTAAATATAGAAATTTGTGATAACAAAGACCACAAAGCCGTTTATTATCGTAACTCTGATGATGTGGCAATTCGGATTACCATTTTGGATTTAAACCATACCATTATTCAGGATGTAATTTCTGAATACGATAAAACAGGTAAACATATTTGCGATGTGTTATTTGGTACAGACCCAACCGAAATTATTGCTTATCGTGAATATCATTTTTGTGACGATAAAAATGCGAGCGGTTGGACGGATTATAAAAAAGTGAATGGCGAATTTATCAAATTGCACTCAAAAAATGGTGTTTGGATTATTCAAGATGAACTGTTTCGTTGCGATTGGTTTTATCCAAATGGCGAATTGGCATTTTATGATGTGTTTAAATTTGATGATGATATTGGCGAAATGTGCAAAGAACATTCTTATTTTGCCAACTCAGAAGTAATTTTGGATTATGCTGATAAACCAAAATTAGAGCATTTTGATGATTATTATTTAGATTTTTTATAAAAAATTTTTTCACAGCCAAAGGAACTTAGCAATGAAAAACTACCGTAAACCCCTACCAAACACCGAGCTACATTATTATGATGTAGAACAAGCGATTAACGATGTCAAGGCGGACAGCTACAAAACACTCCCCTACACCGCCAAAGTGCTTGCCGAACAGCTCGTTCGCCACTCACACGATGACCCAAAATTAGGCGAGTATTTAACACAGCTTATTGACAATAAACAAGAATTGGACTTTGCGTGGTATCCTGCACGGGTGGTATGCCACGACATTTTGGGACAGACCGCCCTTGTGGATTTGGCGGGACTGCGTGATGCGATTAGCGATGCAGGGGGCGACCCTTCCAAAGTCAATCCTGTGGTACAAACTCAGCTGATTGTTGACCACTCGCTTGCGGTGGAACACGGGGGCGATGACCCTGACGCTTTTGCCAAAAACCGTGCCATTGAAGACCGCCGAAACGATGACCGTTTTGACTTTATCAATTGGACAAAAACTGCCTTTGAAAATGTTGATGTTATCCCTGCGGGTAACGGCATTATGCACCAAATCAACCTTGAAAAAATGTCGCCTGTGGTGCAGGTTAAAGACGGCATTGCCTTTCCTGACACCTGCGTGGGGACGGACAGCCATACGCCACACACGGACGCTTTGGGCGTGATTTCGGTGGGCGTGGGCGGACTTGAAGCCGAATGCGTAATGCTGGGCTTGCCGTCAATGATGCGTACGCCTGACATTGTGGGCGTGCATTTGACAGGTAAACGGCAAGCTGGCATTAGTGCGACTGACATTGTATTGGCTTTGACCGAATTTTTGCGTGCCGAGCGAGTGGTGGGGGCGTATTTGGAATTTTTTGGCGAAGGGGCAAACTCGCTGTCGGTGGGCGACAGAGCGACCATTGCCAATATGACCCCTGAATATGGGGCAACCGCAGGGCTGTTTTATATTGACCAAAACACTTTGGATTATCTCACCTTGACAGGGCGAGAAAGCGAACAAGTGAAATTGGTGGAGCAATACGCCAAAACCGTTGGGCTGTGGGCGGATAAAATGACAAATGCCCAGTATCCACGAGTTTTGGAGTTTGATTTATCAAAGGTAACTCGTAACATCGCAGGACCTAGCAATCCGCACGCCAGAGTTGCCACGAGCGACCTTAAAGCCAAAGGCATTGCAGGGGTGGTAGAAAATCGTGATGACGGCTTAATGCCTGACGGAGCGGTGATTATCGCCGCGATAACGAGCTGTACCAACACTTCCAACCCAAGAAACACCGTTGCCGCAGGATTATTAGCCAAAAAAGCCAATGAATTGGGTTTAACTCGTAAACCTTGGGTCAAATCGTCCTTTGCCCCTGGTTCTAAGGTTGCTCGCCTTTATTTAGAAGAAGCCAAATTATTACCCGAACTTGAAAAATTGGGCTTTGGCATTGTCGCTTATGCCTGCACCACTTGTAATGGAATGAGCGGTGCGTTACGACCAGAAATTGAACAAGAAATCATAGAGCGAGATTTATACGCCACAGCCGTGTTGTCGGGCAATCGCAATTTTGACGGACGCATTCACCCACAAGCCAAACAAGCGTTTTTGGCAAGTCCGCCCCTTGTTGTGGCGTATGCGATTGCAGGAACGATTCGTTTTGACATTGAAAATGACTCACTTGGCAATGACCAAAATGGCAATCCGATTTATCTAAAAGACATTTATCCAAGCGATGATGAGATTGATGACATCGTGGCAAAATGCGTCAAACCCGAGCAATTTCGTGAAATTTATATCCCAATGTTTGATTTAGATAAATCGCAAAAGGCAAACAGTCCGCTTTATGATTGGCGTGAACAGTCCACTTATATTCGCCGTCCGCCCTATTGGGAAGGGGCTTTGGCGAAAGAATGCCAATTACAAAACTTACGACCGCTTGCCATTTTGCCTGATAACATCACGACCGATCATTTATCGCCGTCCAATGCCATTGTCAAAAATTCGGCGGCGGGTGAATATCTTGCCAAAATGGGCGTGCCAGAAGAAGATTTTAACAGCTATGCCACGCACAGGGGCGACCATTTGACCGCACAACGGGCGACTTTGGCAAATCCCAAACTCTTTAATGAAATGGTCAAAAACGCTGACGGCACAACCCGTCAAGGCTCGCTGGCTCGCATTGAACCAGACGGGCAAGTGGTGCGAATGTGGGAAGCGATTGAGACCTATATGGAGCGGGGTCAGCCTTTAATCATCATCGCAGGGGCGGATTATGGGCAAGGGTCAAGCCGAGACTGGGCGGCAAAAGGCGTACGGCTTGCAGGCGTGGAAGTGATTGTCGCAGAAGGTTTTGAACGCATTCATCGCACCAACCTTGTGGGAATGGGCGTGTTGCCATTGCAATTTATAAACGGTCAAAATCGCCATACGCTTAAATTGGACGGTACGGAAATTTATGCGGTACAAGGGGAAATCTCGGCTCGCTGTACTTTGGATTTAATCATTGAACGCAACAATGGCGAGACCCAAACCGTGCCTGTCTTATGTCGTTTGGATAGTGATAGTGATGTGAGAACTTATAAGGCGGGGGGCGTGTTAAGGGAGTTTGCGAGTAAATTTTTAGATAGCTAAAAATTTGTCAATCGTGTAAAGGCAAGGCAATTTTGCGGTAGAATCGTCTTGTTGGTTTTAATTTTTAAGAGGATTTAAATATGTCTGAACAAAACTTTGAAAACGAAATTATTGAAGGCTTGATTGGTGGCAGAGCAATTTTGTTTACTGGAGCTGGTTTTTCTGTTGGAGCAATAAATCTAGAAGGTAGGTCTCCTGTAATGGCAAGAGGGCTTTCCGCTAAAATTGCAGAATTAATTTCTGTTGAGGAAGATAAAGAAGATTTGGGTTATGTGTCAGATAAATTAATATCTCATCACAAAGAAAAAATACCTGCTTTAATAGAGCTTTTGAAAAAAGAATACAGCATCAAAGAAAGTAGCGAAGAACAAAACCTATTTGCATCCATTGATTGGCGTAGGGTTTATACCACAAATTATGACCAAGTTTTTGAAATGGCACTAAAAAGCAATGGAAAGCCATATACTTCTATTGATATGGATATGAAGACCGCTAATTATATCCAACAACAAAATACTTGTATTCACATCAATGGATTTATAGATAACCTAAAAGAAAGTGATTTGGATGGAAAATTTAAATTATCAAATTCATCTTATGTTTCTCCCGATGGTTTTTTAGAATCTGATTGGTATGGATTATTCAAAAGAGATTTGGATAATAGTTCAATTATTTTATTTGTTGGCTACTCCCTATACGATTTAGATATTGAAAAAATTTTATTTTCAAAAAATGAAGTATTTCAAAACAAAACATATTTTATAGTTGGAGAAAATTGCAATGAGAGACAAGTATACAAACTATCAAAATACGGAAAAGTAATTAAAAAAAATTATGATTTTATATCACAAATTATTAAAAATAACAGAAATATAATATCCAATAATGATAAATATATTGTATCATCTTTTGATTTATGCAGTTTTTCTGACTATGAAGATAAGTATTTTTCTGATGATGATATTAAGGATTTCTTGGTACATGGCAAGCTAAATAAGATGGCAATAAAGAATTCTGTTCTCGATGAAAATTTTGATAAATATGCTATTTACAGAGAAGATATTGATAATGTAGTTGATGCATTAAGCAACAATGATTATGATATTGCTATTGGTACCAGTGAATTTTGCAATGGAAAAAGTGTTTTTTGCGAGCAATTATCTATCATTGCTACAAGTCAGAATTATCATGTTTATATCGCCAATGAACATTTCGAATATTTTTATGACGATTTATCGTTCATAAATAAACAATCTGGAAAAGTTCTTGTAATTATTGATGATTATATAAGGTATAAAAATGAAATAAAAGATTTCATAAAAATAAAATCCAAAAATATTAAATTATTTTTAACAGCCAGAACATCAGAAAATATAAAATCATTCAATGACATTGGCATAGATAGATATTATAGCTTGGATTTAGATTACCTAAAAATTGGGGAAATCAATCAACTTGTATCTATATTTAATGGCTTGGGTGTGTGGGGTGCTAATGCCAATTTAACAGACTTAAAAAAGCTTCAAAGAATCAAAGATAACTACGAAAGTCAAATATCTTTAGCTTTGTCTGATATTTTAAACTCCGAAGTTGTTAAAAATAAAACCAAAAATATACTAAGCGAAGTATTTAATGTTTTTAGTAGAAAAACAATATTTCATATATGTTTTTTTAAAGTTGTAGGAATAAATTTGGACAAAGATTTATTGGATGAGATTATTCAGAATAAGGAAATTTACGACAGTTCAAAAATTAACAACAAATACTTTTTATCATTATTTTCAAATGAAAAGAATGTTATTTCTGGAAAATCAAGCATCTTTTGTGCTTGGATTATTAAAAATTTCTTTAATCCCAGGGAAATAATGAACGAAATGCACACTTTAGCCAAATATTTCGATACACGAAGAAGAGATTTTTATAATAGTTATCAAAGAGATAAGATTTTTAAATCTGTTTTGAGATTTTCTTTTATCGAAAGAATATTACCCGAAAGTGGAAAAAGAGATAATTTAAAATACTACTATGATAAATTAAAGAATGATATTGATTGGCTAAAATATGACCCTCATTTTTGGCTTCAATATGCAATGGCTTTCATGACATTTCCAGATAAATATGACGAAGCTCAAAATTTCCTAGACCAAGCATACTCTTTGGCTGATAAAAAAATAGGGTATTCTATTGATAATATACACAATCAACAAGCTAGATTGTTTATAAAACAAGCTAGACAAAATTCTGATGGAAAAATCTGTTTTGATTTTTTTAAGAAGGCACATAATTTATTGAGACAAACACCAAATGATGTCTACAAGTACAGACAAATGAAAGAGTATCATGAGTTATACAAGGATAGATTTCATATCTTGAGCAAAGAAAATAAAAAAGATTTTTTAAATCTAATTAAGCAATCTATTAAATCACTTGAGATGCAAATAAACAGTCAATTTGACCCTCATTTGGATTTGTTAATTAATACATTACACAAAATTACTTCACAAAATACAAGTAAGGAGTAATCAAAATGCAAACCCCAATCCCAGCCACTTATATGCGTGGTGGCACATCAAAAGGCACATTTTTTAATTTGGCGGATTTGCCCGAGCCTTGCCAAGTAGCAGGGCAAGCACGAGACTTGATTTTACTCCGTGTCGTGGGCAGTCCAGACCCCTACGGCAAGCAGATTGACGGACTGGGCAACGGCTCATCAAGCACTTCCAAAGTCGTGATTATCTCACCTTGCACGGACGGCACGCACGATGTCAATTATCTGTTTGGACAAGTGGCGATTGATAAGGCGATGATTGATTGGTCGGGCAACTGTGGCAATTTGACAGGGGCGGTCGGCTCATTCGCTATTTTTAATGGCTTGATTGATAAAGCAAAAATCCCCGAAAATGGCATTTGCACCGTCAAAATTTATCAAGAAAATATCTTTAAGACCATCATCGCCTATGTACCCATCAAGGACGGAGCGGTGGTAGAAACGGGCGATTTTGAGCTGGACGGCGTAACCTTCCCCGCGAGCGAAATCAAAATTGAATTTATTGACCCTGTGGACGACACGGGCGAGATGTTCCCCACAGGCAATTTAAAGGATACTTTGACCGTGCCTGATGTGGGCGAATTTGAAGTTACGATGATTAACGCAGGCATTCCCACGATATTTTTGTACGCTCACGAGCTTGGGCTTTCAGGCACAGAAAGGCAAGCCGACATTAACACGAATGGCGAAATTCTCGCCAAATTAGAAAAAATCCGTGCTTACGGTGCGGTCAAAATGGGCTTAATTGATGATGCCAAAGAAGCAGTCAGCCGTCAGCACACACCCAAAATCGCTTGGGTTGCACCGCCTACCGACTATGTCGCATCCAGTGGCAAAACCGTCAAAGATGATGACATTGACCTTTTGGTGCGGGCGATGAGTATGGGACAACTGCACCACGCAATGATGGGGACGGCAAGCGTGGCGATTGGCACGGCAGGGACGATTGTTGGGACGATTGTCAATGATGTGGCAGGTGGTAAGGCGTTGAACGAAGTTACTTTTGGACACCCGTCAGGCATGCTTACTGTTGGTGGGCAATCTGAATGCGTGAATGGCAAATGGGTTGCTCGTAAAGTATCTATGAGCCGTTCGGCAAGAAGGCTTATGACCGGACAAGTATGGGTGCCTGCCGATAGTTTTTAACCACCCCACCCCATCAAGCAGCATTTTCCAAGCTGGCGAGCATTCCAAGCCCAAAGATACTTGCACATCAGCTTGGCAAATGGCACGCCATCAAACACCCAAACGCACATATTTTTTATTCTTTTGAGTGCAATACTGGCATTTTTTTCATAACATGATAAAATGGCACATCTTATTCATAAAAATTCGCCTTTGATGGCAAGCTAAGACACCATGACAAAGACCACTTCAAACGCCAACAACATCTCGTTATTACCCATTCTTTTGCGCATTCTTGGCGCCATCGTTGCCTTGATTTTAATTTTGGTGCTTGCTTTTCCCATCGGCTTTTATGGCATGGCGATGTATTTGCAGCCAAATCTGCCTGATCTTAAAAACATCGACACCAGCAAATTTGAAATGCCCTTGCAGATCTATACGGCGGATAATAAGCTCATCGGTCAGTATGGCAACCGCTTTTCAATGCCCGTGACTTATGAGCAAATTCCAAAACAGCTGATCAATGCCTTCTTAGCGGCTGAGGATTCTAGCTTTTTTGAGCACAGTGGCATCAGTGTTAAAGGCATTGGGCGTGCCTTGACCGAAGTGGTCACCAATGATGACACCCAAACTGGTGGCTCGACCATCACCATGCAGGTCGCCAAAAACTACTTTTTGAGCGCAGAACGCACCCTAGACAGAAAGCTGACTGAGCTTTTCATCGCTCGTAAAATTGAAAATGAGATGAGCAAAGATGAAATCTTAACCTTGTATGTCAATAAGATTTATCTGGGTGAAGGTGCTTATGGTGTGGCTGCGGCAGCACGAAAGTATTTTAGTAAGACCTTAGATGAGCTGACGATCGCTGAGATGGCGATGATTGCAGGTTTGCCAAAAGCCCCTTCTGCTTACAACCCTGTGGTCAATCCTGAACGAGCTTTGATTCGCCGAAATTGGATCATCGGGCGTATGTTGGAGGACGGGCACATCAGCCAAGCTGAGCATGATGAGGCGGTCCAAGCACCCATCGGTCTGCATCTGTATCGTGAAAAGCTTGATTTGAACATGCCTTATTTGGCGGAAATGGCCCGTAATAGTCTGGTCGAGAAGTATGGCGAATCAGTCATGGACAGCGGCTGGCGTGTGCAAATGACTGTCAGCAGCGATGAGCAAATCGCCGCCGAGCAAGCACTCATCGCAGGACTTCGAAATTATGACACTCGTCATGGTAATGGCTGGCAAGGCGCAGAAGCCGAATCTGGTGACTTAAATAATTTCCTTAATTATGACAACATGTATCCTGCGCAGGTTACCAAAGTAACAGGCAGCGGCTTTGAGGCGAAAATCCAGTCTGGCGACACCATTCAAGTCGCTTGGTCTGGCGGCATGAATTGGGCTCGCCGCTTACTGGAACCCGGTAAGACAGGCGGCTATTTTAGCGCTCCAAGCCAGATGGTGCAGGTGGGCAACATCGTGCGCGTCACACCACTCAACGAAGAAAAAACCGCTTGGCGACTGACACAGCCACCTTCCATTCAGGGTGCTTTGGTCTCTATCCACCCTGAAAACGGTGCGGTGCGTGCATTGGTTGGTGGTTTTAATTTTAACCACAGTAAATTCAACCGTGCCACCCAAGGCTATCGCCAACCCGGCTCTATCATCAAGCCACTCATCTATGCTGCCGCCTTGGAAACAGGCAAATTTACCCCAAGCAGCCTCGTGTCTGACGCTGCCATCAGCATTGGCGGCTGGCAACCTAAGAATGCCGATGGCAGATATACTGGCGACATGCCAGTGCGCCGTGCGCTCGCCCTATCAAGAAACACGCCATCGATCCGACTGCTGCGTGCCACAGGACTTGACTACGCTCGCCAGACGCTTGACATGATGGGGCTTGAAAAAGAGCGCCTGCCAGCGACATTGGCACTGGCACTGGGTGCGGCAGATGCTACGCCACTGCAGATGGCGACTGGTTTTGCCACTTTGGTCAATGGCGGTCATCGTGTGCAGCCCTACTTTATCGAGCGCATTTATGATTTTAATAATCAAACCATCTTTCAGGCAAACCCTGTCCAAGCCTGCGCTGTGTGCTTTAATGAAGCCTTGGACAAGCTGAACGCATCCGTCGCCAAATCTTTTGAAGAAAGCAAAAATCAAGCCACAGACACCACCCAGACCGAGCCAGCCTTTGATACAAAAGGCAGCACGCTACACGACCGCTTACAACCCAAAACACCTGCCGTGTATGCCAACGCCCAGCAAGCCCCTCGTGTCATCAGCCAAAAAACCGCCTACGAGATGGCTGGCATGCTGCGTGAAGTCATTACAAGTGGTACAGCAAGAAAAGCCTTGGCGCTTGGTCGCTCAGATGTGGGCGGCAAGACAGGTACCACCAACCAAGCCAAAGATGCATGGTTTGCTGGCGTGCACCCGACCAGCGCAACGATCGTCTGGGTGGGCTTTGACAACCCTGCACCGATGGGCGCCAATGAGTATGGTGGCGTGGCAGCCCTGCCCATCTGGATGAGCTTTACTCGTGAGCAGCTGCGTGGCACGCCTGTGCGCTGGGTCTCCGCCAACGACCGCTCAAAGGCTGAGAAAGAGACTCAGCACATCATCAATCTCACCGATGATGTGCCATCAGGTCAAAAAATCACCAATTAAGCCAACGGCTCAGCTAAGAAAAACGGTTAAACTCGGTTAAAATTTCATACATATCATGGGGTGAATCATTCTCGCCCCATGATTTTTATCACACGACCACACCGAACCAAAAATACGATGCAGTCTTGCAAGGATGAATCGCAATCTCCCTAGGCATTTATGGTAAATTTTGTGTTAATTTTAACATTCTTTGTTTAAAGTCCTATGTTTAAAATCCTATAAGCGCAGCCTCACCCCATCTTTCATCAACGCTCACTTTAAACTCAGCCAATCTGAATCATAACCATCTTTTAAACACAGTAAAACAAATTTATCAAGCAAATCATCGCACATCATGGTAAGATAGGAACATACGCAGGACGCGCATCAGAAAAGGAAATATTCTTAGTTTTAACAACACAAAGGAACGACCATGCTTATTGAATTTACCAAAATGCACGGACTAGGGAATGACTTTATGGTCATCGACCTAGTAACTCAGCGTATGAATCTAACCACTGATTTGGTGCGTCTGCTTGCTGATCGTCATGTGGGCGTAGGCTTTGATCAGCTGTTGATTGTTGAGCCACCCAGCCGCCCTGATGTGGATTTTAAATATCGTATTTTTAATGCTGACGGCACAGAAGTCGCCCAATGTGGCAACGGCGCAAGATGCTTTGCGTCATTTGTACAAGCTCGCAAACTCTCCTTTAAACAACGCCTGCGTGTAGAGACCGCCAGTGGTATCATCACACTATCCACCGACCGCTACGGCTGGGTGCAGGTAGATATGGGCAAGCCAAAATTTGAACCCCACGAGATTCCATTTGCCCCACAAGCCATCACCAAAGTTGGCAACTCTTATCGCCTAAATGTCGATGGCACGCCTGTTCAGCTCTACATCGCCAATATGGGCAATCCGCACGCCGTCATCAAAGTAGATGATGTTTTGACCGCCGATGTGGAAAAATTAGGCAAAGCCATTGAAAATCACCCTGCTTTCCCTGAGCGTGTCAATGTCGGCTTTATGCAAGTCATCAACCAACGCCACATTCGCCTGCGTGTCTATGAGCGTGGTGTCGGCGAAACCCAAGCTTGTGGCACAGGTGCGTGTGCCGCTGTCGCAACCGGTATTCGTGAGGGCTGGCTTGATGAGGGCGTGGATATCAGAGCTCAATTATACGGTGGCAGTCTGGCGATTCGCTGGCAAGACGGCTATTCTGTGATGATGACAGGACCGACAGCCTTTGTTTTTGAAGGGGTGTTCAGCCCAGATGGACTTGCCGCCCAAGCAGGGATTAACCTTAGCCCTAATGAGACGGACGATTATTGATTAAGTGGTTTGTCCATTAAATGATCGTCAAGCCAAAACTTGACAATGAATATGGGGCGAAAGATTTTTCGCCCCTGCAATGCCATAAAAATCCTGCATCATTGGTAAAGCAATGTAGGTTGGGTTGAGGCACGAAACCCAACAAAATCAAAGAGTTACACTAAAAATAGTAGGCTTTGCCTACCCTACACGACTGATCTTACCAAACCCAACCCACAAAACTGATAACTTTGCCATTAAACCACCCCATCATCAGCCCCAAAACCAACCACCATGCGACTCAACAGCCTACTTGCCAAACTTACCCCCACCGAAAAGCCCATCCCATCACAGGCGGATTTACCCAAGAATTGGGCGGTCGCACAGGCATGGCTTGATGATTTGTCCTTGCAAAATTATTCCGAACACACCATCACCGCCTACACCACCGCCCTGATGCGATTGATGAATTTCATTGAGCAAGACATACGACTGCAAGGCGACTATCTGGCGTTT
This sequence comes from Moraxella nasibovis, assembly GCF_029581575.1. Lineage (NCBI taxonomy): Bacteria > Pseudomonadati > Pseudomonadota > Gammaproteobacteria > Moraxellales > Moraxellaceae > Moraxella > Moraxella nasibovis. The sequence continues at coordinate 1,770,559 of NZ_CP089975.1, forward strand.
GACCATAAGGATTTGAGCCGATTTTTGGTATTAAGATTGGAAAAAGATGGCATTAAGGCAATCAGCGCCAAACAAACGCTCTCTGCCATTCGTAAATTTTATGCTCATTTGATTAAAATCGGCAAAGCCGCACACAACCCCACCACAGGCTACCGCCTAAAAGCCGAGCCCAGAGCCTTGCCCAAAGTCGGCGATGTGGATATGATGGCTCAGCTACTGGATCAGCCCATGCCAGATGATGCCGCCAAAGCTCGGCTATGGATACGAGACAGAGCGATGTTTGAACTGATGTACAGTAGCGGACTTCGTTTATCGGAGCTTGCCAGTCTTGATGTCAATGACATTGACCTGACGGCAGGGGTAGTCAAAGTGCTGGGCAAAGGCAATAAAATGCGTCTTGTCCCTGTGGGCAAAAAAGCCATTGACGCCATCAGCATCTACCTGCCCCACCGAGACCTATGGCAGGAAAATACTGACGCCCTATTCATCAGCGAGCGACATGGCACACGCCTAAGCACCAGAGCCATACAGCTTCGTTTAAAGGTCTGCGCCACCAATGCAGGCATCGCCCAAAATCTACACCCCCACCTACTTCGGCACTGCTTTGCTTCACACATACTGTCTGCCAGTGGCGATCTGCGTGCGGTACAAGAAATGCTCGGACACACCGACATCAGCACCACGCAGATTTACACCCAAGTGGATTTTAGCACGCTAACCAAAGTCTATGACAAAGCCCACCCAAGAGCAGTGTCTCGTGTGCTAAAATATGAGAAGTAAAATTCACATTCATCAAAACAAAACTTATCCCCAAAATCTGTGGATAACTGTGTGGAAAAACAGTACTTTTATCGGCACACCCTTTATTTTATCAAGCATTGTTCGTACTGTGATTTTTATTCATCGACTGTGGATTCATCAGAATCTTTTAATCAAAAAAACCACCCTGCCAAATGACAGGGTGGGTGGAGAAAACTTAAGAAATAACAATTAGTAAGTGAAGTTCACGCCAACACGATATTCACGACCTACGCCTGGCAAGCCAGAGATGGCTGAATGCGAATAATAGAACTCATCGCCCACATTATTCACGGCAAAATTCACATTGAGTTTATCATTGTTAAGTGGCTTCCAGTTAGCATAGATGTCTGTAACATCATAACCATATTTGGTCATGTTTAGGTCATTGCCGCGATTGCCATTTACTTGTGTTTGCCATGCACTTTGACCTTTGACATCATCAACTTTGCGATGATTAACACCAACTTCTAGGTTTGGCTGAGCAAAACGATAAGCCAAACCTGCTGTCCAAGTACGACCAATGGTGCTACCAAATTCACGATTGCTAAAAGCAATATTGCTACCATTAGCTGCTTTTTGGCTATAGTATTGTGGATCGCTCTCTGCCACACCTAGACGAGCTGTAAATCCATTCCACTTATATCGCGTATTGATTTCATAGCCTTTATTTTTGGCGTATCCCACATTAAAGATTTTATTCACCGGATCATTTTGATTATGGCGAGCACCAGAAGTTAATAGATTATCAATCTTCTGCCAGAAATAAGTACCATCTACCGATAAGTTGCCATTATTGTAGTTAAAGCCTACTTCGGTGTTTTTCGCTTGCTCCGCCTTTGTACCTTCTGCGATATCAGCTGAACGACCACCTGCCGACAAAAGTGCATCAACAAGGCGTGGACTACGAGTAGCATAGTTATGAGTAGCACTAAAACTTAGGCTCGGTGTCGCTTGATAAATCACACCAACACTCGGATTTAAAGCGCCATCAGAGGCTTTATTACCATACACCGAGGTGTAATCAAAATGATCATAACGCAAGCCACCAGTCAAGGTGAAATCACCAACATTACCAATCACCTCTCCATAAACACCGATGTCGTCTTTTTCGGTGGTTTGCAATTTGCCATTATTTTCACGGTTTGGCGAGGTTTCTTGATGGCGGTAGTTCACCCCGTATTTAAATACGGTGTCAGCATTAACCTGTTTGTCGAAACCTAAATTAGCACCAGTTGTTTTTACAGAAGTTGTATTAGCAGCTGCCACTTGACCTGCATAGCCATTACCCACATCAGAGTTAGAAAAACGCTCATTTTTCATCAAATACACATTGGCTTGTGCGCGACCCAAAGCACCAACACCGCCAGTATATTCAAGATTGGTGTTCTCCATTGATAGTTCGCGGTAGAAACCCTCATTTCCAACAAAATAGTCAAATTCCTCACGAACATTTCGCACACCTTTGTTCGTAGTGTTAAAATGGCTAAGTACGAAACGATGATCACCCAAGTTATAGCCTGCCTTAATCAGATAGCTTTCTTTATCCATCGCCTGAAAAGCAACTTCATCACTTGGATGTTTTTCATTAACTGCGGTATAAGGACTGACATACTGACCTGATTTTGCATTACTATCCTTACGACCCTCTTTACGACCTGGCTTGTAGTTATCTTGGCTTGCTTCATTGTAGCTAACCAAGAAATCAAAATTACCTGCTTTACCAAAACCAGTAACGCCATAGCTATGCTCATCATTCGAGCTGTAGCCTGCATTTACTTTTACACCCCAATCTTTGTCAGTATTTCTCAAAAGGTCGGCAGCTTCAACAGTCTTCGCTACAATCGCACCGTTGGTCGCACCAATACCTGCTGATGCTGAACCTGCACCTTTTTGTACAGAAACAATCTTCACCAAAGATGGGTCTAGCATATGGCGACCTTGATGGTATAGGATTTGGCTGTCCGAGTAGGCATTGTCCACTTTGACATCCACTGAGTTTTGACCCATACCACGAATGGTCAAGTACTGTGAAGTACCATTACCACCACTAAAATCAATCGATGGCTCGCTGTTTAGCAGCCCACGCAGATCCGTTGCTGTGCTTTCGTCCTTTTCTTGTAGTGTTACGACATTGGTCTTAACTTTGGTGCCTTGGCGGTCAATGGTAACATTTAAAGCATCCAAAGTTACCGAAGGCTCCTCTTGCGCCATTGCCACTTGCGTGCTCAGCGCACCCAGCACGGCAACTGCCAATGGTAGGCGTTTTAAGGTGTGTTTCATACATTACTCCATAATGTCTATGATTGGCAATACGCTAAGATTTTGGAGAGTTTTTATCAAAATCTTAGCACTTAGTAATAACTTGACAACAATTATATCAAATCTAAATAAATTTGCAAACAAAAATTATTATTATTTATATAATAAAATAATTCCCATATGCGATAAAAAGTAACGCAATAATCGCAAAAAAAATAACCGCTTGTTTAAGCGGCTATTTTATTTTCCCCAAATTTTCTTATATTTTGCCATCAGATCATCAGGCGTCTCAACACGCTCAGGATCCTTGATGATACAGTCAATCGGGCAGACCTTATCGCAAGTCGGCTCATCATAAAAACCCACGCACTCGGTGCATAGGTCGGGGTTGATGACATAGGTTTTTTGCCCTTTTTGGTCATAGCTGATGGCATCGTTGGGGCATTCTGGCTCGCAGATGTCGCAGTTGATGCAGTCGGTGGTGATTTTTAGTGCCATTTGGTTTGTCTTATGATTCGTTTTCGCTATAAAATTCAGGCTTGTCTTTGTCCAAAGCTTTGGTTGCCGTCCGCAAAAAATCCCACAGTAAAACCTGCTGTTCATGAAAGGCATTCCACAGCGCATCCTCGCTCATCACGCTGTATTCGCCATCGGTGGTCAAATCCACTTCCAAGCCATTTTCAATCTTTTCATAAATCTCTCGCCATTCGCCATCAAAATAAAACTCTTCCATCTGCTTAATCAAAGCGGTGCTTTTTTGTAGGTCTTGATGGGCTTGCTCAAGTTTGGCTTGTAGCTCTAGCCATTCTTTGTAGGCGGTCTGAATTTCTTTAATGCGGTCTTGGGGAGTCATGGGTTTCTCAAAATAGGTTTTTCAAATGAAATGTTCAAAAGGATTGATTAATTTAACAGGCATACCATCAAAATCTTTTACATTGCGAGTGGCAACCGTTAAATCATGGGCGATGGCGGTGGCGGCGATATAAGCGTCATTGGTGCTTTTTGGGTTGGGGATATTTAGGCTGGCGTAAATTTGAGCAACCTTTTCATCAACTGGTAGAATTCTACCGTCAAATTTCTTAAATACCCAATGATTTAGCCAATCTTCCAATACATCAGCTTGCACAAAATCCTTATTATGGCGTTTTAACAAAACACCAAATTTTAATTCGCCAACCACAATCGCACTCAAATAAACTTTTGAAAAGTCCAAAGTTTTGACCCAATGAGTTACATTGGGGTCGGCTTTATTTTGCTCTATTTTTCTGACTTCGGAAATCACATTGGTATCAAGTAAAATCATTGCTTTTTCCTTAATCGTCAAATAAAGTTTCCAAATTATTTAGATCTGGTGGCAACTCTTTAAATTCAGGAATGTCAAAATCCATATCACCAATTGCCTTATACTCCATGCACGCATCATATAAGGTTTTTGACTTGGTTGGTTCTTTTGGTAACAAAACAGACAGCAATTCTTTTAATTGCACAAAAGTAGAATAATCCAATTGCACTTTTTCAATGTCGTTGTGCTGATTTTTGATAAAAATACTATTATCCTGCAAAGCGGTATACAGCCGCCCTGCATTGGCATTAATATTAGGATTGATATTCATTTCAACTCCTTCTTGATTTAAAATCAAGTAAAAATCGGCTCATCAACTTTTTTCATCACAAGGGCGAATTTTAATAACTCTTTATCCATTTCTTTAAAAGGATTGTTGATTTGGCACACCCAACCAGAACCCAATGCCGACTCGATTGGTTCGCCTTTTTTGTCCCACATTTGCTCAAGTCGATAGACCAAATTGCCCTGCGGAGTCATGATTTCAACTTCATCGCCGACGCTTAGTTTGTTTTTGATTTGCAAAATCAATTTATCATCGACAATGTCCGATACTTCGGCGACAAATTGCTGATGGTCGGTTTTTGATGAGCCGTATTCATAGTTTTGATAATCTGAATGCACATGACGGCGTAAAAAGCCTTCGGTATAACCACGATTGGCAAGACCATCAAGCGCGGTAATAAGACTTGTGTCAAATGGCTTGCCTGCCACCGCATCATCAATGGCACGGCGATACACTTGGGCAGTTCTGGCGACATAATAATGCGATTTGGTACGCCCTTCGATTTTTAAAGAATGCACGCCCATTTGTGTCAATTCTGGCACAAGCTCCACTGCGCGCAAATCTTTTGAGTTCATAATATAAGTGCCATGCTCATCTTCGTACATTGCCATCAGCTCGCCTGGACGACCTTGTTCTTCGATCAGCACCACTTCATCAGATGGTTTTTCGACATAATCATCACCCATGATGACATCGCCGTTTAGGTTGATGGTGGCAATGTCGCTGTTTTTGCTGTCAGGAACGAAAACTTGCGGTGTGGCTGGCACAATATCGCCCGTCTCATTCTCGGTCGCCTTATAGGTATTATAAGACCAACGGCAAGCATTGGTGCAAGTGCCTTGGTTGGCATCTCGCTTATTGATGTAGCCAGACAACAGGCAACGCCCCGAATATGCCATACAGAGCGCCCCGTGGACAAACACTTCGATTTCCATCTCAGGCACTTCGGCGATGATTTGTTCAATTTCTTTTAAGGACAATTCACGGCTGACAATGACACGAGACACACCCATCTGTTTCCAAAACTTCACCGTTGCCCAGTTCACCGCATTGGCTTGCACTGACAGATGAATCGGCTGTTCTGGAAAATGCTCACGCACCATCATAATCATGCCTGCGTCCGACATAATCAGTGCGTCAGGTTTCATCTCGATGACAGGGCGAATGTCTTCGATAAAGGTTTTTAATTTGGCATTGTGGGCTTGGATATTGACCACCACATAAAATTGCTTACCCAAAGAATGTGCATAAGCAATGCCTTTGGCAAGATTTTCTTCGTCAAAATCGTTGTTCCGCACTCGCAAAGAATAGCGAGCCTGCCCTGCATACACGGCATCCGCCCCATAAGCAAAGGCGTATTGCATATTTTTAAAAGTACCTGCTGGACATAAAAGTTCGGGTTTACGGATGGTTTGGTTTGTCATAGGATTGGCTTTTTAAAATTGAAAAATTGCTCTTATTATAGCAATTTTGCAGATAAAAATCATAGTAAATTTGTAAGGTTTGTCATGTCGCCACTGCACTCATCACAGCCTAAATATCAGCCCTAAAATAAAAACAGCCACTCTGCGATGGCTGTTTTTTGGTGGACAAAGCTTGGCATCACTCGGTGATTTCCCAATCTTTGACATACCAGTTTTTAAGCGGATCATTTGGACTGATGCCTTTTAAATGCGTCTTAATCAGGCTTGGACTGACCGCAGTAAATACAGGCATGATGGCTGCATCTTTTTGTAGCAATCTTTCAGCATCAACATAAGCCTGACGACGACTCTCATCGGTCGCACCAGCAGACAGCGTCGAGTCCATCAGCCTGTCGTACTCAGCATTGCTATAAAAACTGGTGTTATTGCTATTGCCAGTACGCATCAGATTCAAGAAAGTCGATGGCTCATTATAATCTGCGCACCATGCAGGGAAAGAGATTTGGAAATTGCCCTGATGGCGCGTATCAAGGAACATTTTCCATTCTTGATTGATGACTGAGATCTGCGCATTTGGCAGATACTGCTTATACAGTGACGACATTGCCGAAGTCAAGCGCTTACCACCCTCGCTGGTGCTGTACAAAATCTCAACCTTGGCAGGATTTTGCTGGCTGTATCCAGCCTGCGCCAACAGGTCATTCGCCATCTTGGCACGCTCTTCCATAGGAAGGCTTGCCCAGTCTGGCAACACCTTCGTCATGCCTTGGGTGTAATGCGGGGTAAGCTGATAACTTGACTCCTCACCACGACCAAGCACCTCTTTGGTGATCAAATCTCGATCCAGCGCCATCGACAGCGCCGTACGCACACGCACATCATCTAGCGGCGCTTTTTTGGTGTTGTATTCAAGATAACTGGTGCATAGTGTCGGCGTCACCACCACTTCATCAGGCAGCTCCGCTTTCAAATCTTTAAACATCTCGGCAGGCACGCCAGAAAAATCCACCTCGCCAGCCTTATAACGAGACATCGCTGCTTGTGCAGTTACTGGCAAAAACGCAACACTATCAATCTTGGTATTTGCATTGTCAAAATAGCTTTCGTTGCGTTTTAAGATGATATGCCCATTGACTTTCCAGTCATCAAGCTTGTACGCACCATTGACGACGATATTGGCAGGGTCTGTCCACTTATTGCCATGTTGCTCAATGGCTTGTTTTGGCGTGGCAAAGGTCGCAGGCAAAAGCATTAAATCCGCCAAATAAGGCACAGGATCTGTGGTGGTAATTTCAAGGGTGTAATCATCCAATGCCTTGACGCCCAATGTGCTTGGCTGAGCCTTACCCTCACTGATTGCTTGAGCATTTACCACTTTTGCATCCACCAGATAAGTACCATAAGGCGAGGCGGTGCCAGGGTCGGTCAATCGCTGTAACGCAAACACAAAGTCGTGCGCTGTCACAGGTGTGCCGTCAGACCACTTGACATCATTTCTCAGCTTAAAAACCCACACCTTATCATCAGCACTCTCCCATTGTTTTGCCATCGCTGGGACGGTCTTGCCGTCTTTATCGGAGGCAGTCAAACCCAAAAACATCTGGCGATGAATGGAGAAAGAATACATATCGGAGGCTTTTTGCGGATCAAGCGACTCTGGCTCGGCGCCATTGACAATGACAACATCAGCGATTTTATTACTAGACTTGGTGCTTGATTTTGTGTCGCCTGTACCCGATGTGGCAGCTTTATCGCCACAGCCTGCCAAAAGAAGGCAACTCGCCATCAAACCTGCAAATAATGGTGTGGGTGTTAATTTCATAAATCATCCTTATTTTTGAAAATATCACTGAATGAAAAACACTCTGTTACACAACAACAAAGCACAGGTAATGTAACGCAAAATCCCTACAAAGTCCATACCCATTCATAAAAAAAATCTCAGTCCATCCAAATCTTATCAAGCCAATACTTGTACCGTATCATCAATGGCAAAACCATCAAATAAATCCAAAAATCATGCCAAGCTTATCATTCAGCCCACCACTTACGGCAGTTTTTAATACCCCCGTTTTTGTAGCCAATCCACCATTTGCAAGAGCAGATTATGCTCGCCAAAAGTTGCCACCTGCTCCCTTGCCTGCCCAAACAGCTCGTCCGCATAGGCACGGGCTTTTTCTACGCCCAAGAGCTTGACATAAGTGGATTTGTCCAATTTTTCATCACTGCCTGCCATCTTGCCAAGCGTTGCCGTGTCCGCCACCACATCCAGCACATCATCTTGCACCTGATAGGCAAGCCCAATGAGCTTGGCATAACGACCCAAACGAGCCAGCGCCTCGCCATCAGCTTTGGCACACACCGCCCCCATCAGCACACACGCCTCAATCAACGCCCCTGTTTTGTCGGCGTGAATGCCCTCCAACTCATCTTGCGTTAGGGATTTTTGTTCGCCATTTAAATCCGCCTGCTGACCCGCCACCATGCGTCTGGCATTGACGGCAAGCAGTTTGGTCAATTTGGCAAACACCGCATCATCAATCGCCCCAAACCCAGAAAAATCCTCGCCCAGCACCTCAAAGGCAAGCGACTGCAAGACATCGCCCACCAACATCGCCGCCGCCTCGCCATAGACCACATGACAAGTGGGCTTGCCACGGCGCAGCTCGTCATCGTCCATGCACGGCAAATCATCATGCACCAAAGAATAACAATGCACCATCTCAATGGCAAGCATGGCACGGCGAACATCGTCCAGACGCTCATCATCGCCACCCACCGCCAAAAAAGTCGCGAGCACCAGCAGTGGTCGCACTCGTTTGCCACCGCCTGCCACCGCATAACGAGTCGCCTCATCTAGTGGCTTTGGCAAATGCACTTGGTCAAACACCGCCTCAAAATCCGCCATCAACCGCTCCGCCACAAAAGCCTGCACGCCTGCCAGTGTTTTTTTGTCAAATACCAACGCTTTTTTGTCAAACATCGCTCATTCCAATCAGTAAAATTGCCTTTATCATACCCCAAAACTGCCTTTTTTTGGGGAATTTTGGCAAAAAATCAAAAAACTTTCAAAAATTTTAAATTTTTTTGCAAAAAACACTTGCAAAGTTCAAAAATTCGTATATAATACGCACCACTTAGCCAGCAAAGCTAATCAACGGCGCGGTAGCTCAGTCGGGAGAGCAACGGATTGAAAATCCGTGTGTCGGCAGTTCGATCCTGCCCCACGCCACCATATTTAAAAAAGCACTCAATGATTTGGGTGCTTTTTCTTTTTTAAGTTTTTTAAATATTTTAAGCATTTGCCATTTTTTCAAACCCTTTGCCCAATAAAAACTCCGCCCAATGGACGGAGTTTTAAACCTATGCTTAACGCATTCTGGCAAGAATATTGTCCTTGACGACAAACTGATGATACAAGGCAGCGCCAATGTGCAGCACGATGAGCAGCCACATCGCCGTCCAGACAAAGTCGGTGTGCCAAGCATTCATGAGTCTTGCCATGTCTGCATCTACCCCGACCAGCATCGGCATCTCAAACAGCCCAAACACGCTCACGCCACGACCGCCATACATCGACATCAGCATGCCTGTCAGCGGCATGGCAAGCATCGCCACATATAAAGCTAGGTGCGTCAAGTGCGCAATCGCCGTCTGCCAAGCTGGGGCTGACAAAGGGGCTGGCGCTTTGGTGGCGACACGAGTGATGATGCGCAAAATCGTCCAAATCAAAAAACTTGCGCCAATCGACTTATGCAGACCGATGTACTCGTCGCCCAAATTGATGGCGATGAATGCCGCCAAGATGAGCAGCGCACCCACCCAGTGAAAGATACGCACGGCAAGCGTGTATTTGTGGATTGGCTGTGCAGCACTCATAAAAGTCTCCAAAGTCAGATTTTTGACGACGATGTCAGTAGATGATAAAATAAAAACAAGTGTAGCGGATTGGCACAAAAAATCCATAGGTTTTTGTTTGTGATTTTGTTAGTAATGATAATAATTACCATATAAACCTGCCAACCACCTTATTTTTGTATTTATTTGTAGAAATCACCTTTTAAATTACATACAAATCCAAGCAACGACTCGGCAAGCCAAGATCAACCCTTAAATTTTAGGTTTGTCCATCATAAAGCGACAAATGAGCAATTAAATCAAGTAAATCACACCAATAAAAATCAAGCATCAAGGCAAGGCAAAAAAAGGTAATTATTATTTATGTTACTTACAAAATCAGCGATGGCAAAAATTGGTCTGTATAGCACGACAATCCTTGCTCTGCTTGGCTGCGATCCCGTCTCGTCTGCAACCGATGCTTTGAGTGATAAAATTGACCAGCGAGAAGATTCGTTCATCACCAAGCGAGACCAAAAACTCAAAGACGAAGTCAGCCGCGCGCCTGCCATCATCGAAGGCGACACCGTCATGCTGGATAAATCACAGCTGACCTCCGTCAAGACCGCACGCTATCAGCCCAGCTTTTCGCTAGAAGGGGTCATCAAGCCCATTTTGCACACACCAATTTACCCGCCTGATGGCACCGCCGTCAAAGAAATGCTCGTCAAAGCAGGCGAGGTGGTCGAAAAAGATCAGCCCATTGCCATCATGACTGCCACTCACACAGGCACACCGACACCGCTAACCGCCCCACACGCTGGCGTCATCAGCGAAGTGATTGACGGTGATGACAAAGAAAATGCCCCTCTGTTTTATCTGTCAGATGAGTCAAAATATCAATTTGTCAGCCGCCTGCCAAGCTACCTAAAACCACACATCCAGATTGGCAACAGTGTTGAGCTGACCATCGAAGGCAACACCTTTGGCGGTCAGGTCACCAATGCCACCATCGACCACACAAGCTTTGAATATCTTGATGTGCAGGTGCAAATTCCACCCAAAAAGGACAATCTACAAGCCCTGCGTACAGGTCAGCTGGTCAAAGGTGTCATCGAATACGGGCAAATTGAAGTCGGTGCGCTGCTGCCAGACTATGCCATCATGGGGGATGACCTAAACCCACTGGATCTAAGCGCACTGTATGTGCCGCCACACAAGCCATCAGCACCCATCACTGCGAGCGCTTGGGTTGTCAAGCAAAACGCACACTTACAGCTCGCGCCCATTCATGTCATCGAATATCAGCCCACCACACGCCGCTTTTTGGTCTCAGGCATCACCGACGACAGCCTGATCGTACTGACCACCCTGCCCAAAAATGCCGATGGCAAGCAGGTCATCATCGACTGATACGGCAAAATTGTTACAGTCAATCGCCAAAAACGGTGGATTTTTTGCACAATTCTTGGAAAAATTACGCAAAATCCATAAAAATTCAAAATTGGCTACAATTTAACACTTGCTAATATCTATAAACATTGGCAAGATATAGCATACTTATTTTTTATTGACATTTAAAACTTTTAGGACAATAACCATGAACAAACAAATCCTACTTATTGAAGACGATCCAGATTTGGCGGAGCTGGTCAGTGAATATCTGTCGATGAACTATTATGAAGTGCATCATGCCGCCACAGGTCAGGCTGGGCTTGATCTTTTGGACGCCAAAGAGCGAGACATCAGCCTCATCGTGCTTGACTTGATGCTGCCTGACATGGACGGCATGCAAGTTTGTCAAAAAGTCCGTAGCGCCAAAAACCCACAAATCAACAAAGTGCCAATCGTCATGCTCACCGCCAAGGGTGACACCACCGACCGTGTGCTGGGTCTTGAAATGGGCGCAGATGACTACATCTCCAAGCCCTTTGAGCCTCGTGAGCTGTTGGCTCGCATTCGTGCCGTATTGCGCCGCCACGAGACGCCAAACCAAGCCGATTTGCACTCTGGCAGTCTGACCTTTGGGCGCTTGACGGTATTTCCAGACAGTCATGAAGTCACCATCGATGATAAGATTGTCCGTCTGACCACACACCAATTCCAACTACTGCACTACTTTGCCACACACGCAGGCAAGGTGCTAAACCGTGAGCAGCTCTGGCAAGCCATGCCAAATGACGACAGCTCTGAGAACATTGATCGTGCCATCGATGTGCATATTTCACGCCTAAGAGCATTGATTGAAGACAATCCTCGCCAACCAAAACGCATCATCACCGTGCGTGGCGTTGGCTACCAATTTGCCACCGACCAAGTGTGATCTGACAGCAAAAGACCATCGTCCTGATGGTCTTTTTGTTTTTTGGCTTTTATTTTAGGTTTTGATTGTAAAGATTGGCGCAGCTTATGAAAACTCGGCTTGGACCCAACTCGGTATTTGCTCAGCTGTTTGTGAGCGTCTTTTTGGCGATCATTGCTTTTGCCATCGCCATGGTGCTGCTTGCTCAGCTGGTGCATAACAACTCAGACGGCATGCGTTCTCGTGCGGTGGCTGAGCAGATCATGACGCAGGTCAACCCGCTGATCACAGAAGCCGAGACGCTCAGCAAACAAAACGAGCTACTTAGAGCCAGATTCATCTTGGCGGTGGTTAAGCGCAGTTTTGACATCTTTGATGAAAGCCTCAATGCCAAAATCGGTCTGTACGCCCCCAATGGCGAGCTGATTTTGCAGACCGAAGACAGTGCTTTACCACCTAAGATCATCGATGACAGATCATGGCTAGATGCCGTCATCCCCGGCGTGTTCTCGCCTGCGCACCACCATGTCACACTGACCAATGCCGCAGGCTATCGACTGTGGTACGAAAGTCGCACGCCACCGCCAGAGCGTCCTTTTTCTGCGCTGCTCAATCTATTTACAGGTACGCTACTGCTTGTGCTTATCATGTCGGCAGTGCTTTGGTGGATCGCCCACAACATCACTTGGCGCATCAACCAAATGAGTCAGCAGATGGTCAAGCTGGGCGATGGTGATTTTAGCGTGCGAGTCAGCGAGCAAGGCAATGATGAAATCGCCGCCCTCGCCTATGGCTTTAACCAGTCCGCCCAAAAAATCGAGCAACTCATCAATGCCAACAACCTTCTGCTTGCCCATGCCAGTCACGAGTTTCGCACGCCCATCACACGCATTCGCTTACAGATTGAGATGATGGACATGCTGGCAGGCAAATTGGGCGATGACGACAAGGCAAAATTTGACAAGCGCGCCGCCGCCATCAACCGTGATTTGACAGGATTAAACGACTTGGTGGAAAGCATCTTGCTCGTCAGCCGTCTGGACGCTGGGCACGCCTTGGAGTCTGCCGAGCAGGTGGATCTGTACGACTTGGTGCGTGCTGAGTGTCAGCACTACTCGGAGGTGACGCTATTTGCCGAATCGGTCATGATGACCGCCCAACCAAAGCTTTTGACGCATTTGGTGCGAAATCTGCTCAATAACGCCATGATTCACGGCATACCGCCCATCGAAGTGTATGTCTATGAGGCGATGGATACAGCAAGCATTGGCAGCATTCCAGCCAGCCTGATGGACGCACCACTTACCATCAATGATGGCACACCCAAAAAATCCAAAAAACCACTGCTGAGCTTTTCACGACAAAAGGATGACACGCCCAAAGAGCCTGCCTTTGCCGTGCTTGCGGTCATCGACCAAGGCAGTGGCATTCCAGAGGATAAGCGAGAGGACATTTTTAGTCCCTTTGTGCGTCTAAAACAAGAGAAAAAAGGCTCAGGATTGGGTCTGTCGCTCGTCTCGCAGATCGTCGAGGCGCACGCAGGGCAAATCCGCACCGATACCTATCAAGGCAAAACTCGCTTTTTGGTCGCTCTACCACTCAAAGCAAAGACCAGTCAAAAAGATGGGTAATAAATCCAAAAATTACAAAGACGGCGCTGCTTTACTTTTGTCAGTTGATGATACATGTCAATTTGGTGTATGCAGATTGTCCGTATGGCAAATTACAATTTACCCTGCTGACCTCAGTTATATAGGTTGGGTTTAACCCTTCGTTGAAAACCACTCTTTTAACGGCGGACTGAATCTGCCCCCACACCTTCATCAAGCCCCAAACACCCAACAAAAAAGCCGTCACAAAGACGGCTTTTTTTAGGTGGGCTGCCTAACGCTTGGCATCAAACATCAAGCGTGCCGCCTCCAAGACATAAGCCTCGCTCTCTGGCAGCTTTGGTCGCAAGCTTTCTTTCATTGCGCCACGCTCCTCGGCAAGTGCATCTTGGCTGGCTTGGTAGGTCGCCCAGCTGGTATAAGGCGCCTCACCCATCGCTTGACGGCGAGCATTCTCGGCTGCCAAAGTGCGATTTTCAATCTCTTGGTTTTTAGCACGGCGCTGATCGATATTGACCGCCGAAGGTTTTTTGTCGTCATCAAGCGCACGGATGGCGTTCAGTTCTTTTAGGTAAGTAAACTGTGCGTCATTGGCTTGGCGCTCTTTGGAAATCTGCGACAATCTGGCAAGCAAATCTTGGCTGTATTTGCCTTCTGCCATAAAGTCCGCACTGGCGATGGTATCCCACTCCAAAGGGTTTTTGTATTCTCGTTCGCCAAATTCGATGCCTTCATAAATATTCACCAGCTCAATGTCAGGCACAACACCCTTGTTTTGGGTGCTGCCGCCATTAACACGATAAAATTTACGCTGAGTAATGGTCGCTGAACCAAGCGCCAAATCATCTCGCTGTGACTGCGCTGAGCCCTTGCCCGTCGTGGTACTGCCCACCACCAAGCCACGCCCATAGTCTTGGATCGCCGCCGAAAAAATCTCAGACGCAGACGCCGAGCCTAGGTTGATAAGCACCGCCATCTCGCCTGCATACAACTGCTCGCCGCCATCTTTGTCGGCATAAATCTGGACATTGCCACGGTTGTCACGGATCTGCACCACAGGACCTTCTTTAATGAACAATCCTAGCATTTTCGCCACTTCATCCAGCGAGCCGCCCGGGTTGTTTCGCAGATCAACCACCAGACCGTCGATGTTTTGCGCATTTAAGGCATTTAGGGCTTTCTCGGTATCAAGGCTCACCGAGCGATAATCATCAACATCAGCACCACTGCGACGAGCTTTAAAATTCAAATAAAAACTTGGAATCTCAATCACGCCCACACGCTTGATACTGCCTTCATAAGGCACTTCGATCACTCGGTGCTGCACGCCAGATTCGTCCTGCTTGACCACATCACGCACGATGGTGACATTGCGAGCAGCGCTGTCTGGCGTATTGGGCTGCTTGACTCTGATGGTGACAGAAGTTCCCTTAGGTCCACGAATCAAGGCGACAATCTCGCGTGTGCTAAACCCGATGGTATCGACCATCTTGCCATCTTCCTGCGCCACACCAATGATCAGGTCATTGGCACGCACCTGCCCTGTTTTTTGGGCAGGTCCGCCATCGACCAGACTGATGATGCGAGTGTAGTCAGGGTTTTTGCGGTCAGGGCGAATGGATACGCCGATGCCTTCTAGTTGCAAATTAGACATGATCTGCATTTCGTTCGCCTGCACAGGCGCAAAATAATTGCTGTGCGGATCATAAGTCATCATGGCGGCATTTAAAATACCCTCCATGATTTCGTCATCTTTTAGGCGAGCAAGCTGTTTTTGCTGGCGGTCGATACGATTGGTCAAAATCTCATTGGGCGTGCGATTTTCACCTTTGACCAAATCTTGACCTTTGGCAAGCTCAGGGTTGTCCAAAAATGCTTGGTCTTTTGCCTTGTCGCCCTCTTGATTGAGCGTGATGCTGATGAGCGCGTCTGTGGTCTGATTTTGCCAATATTGTAGCTGTTCTGCCTTATCTTTAAAACGGGGCGCCTCTTCACGATCCAGCACGATACTCTGATCGGTACGCAAATCGACCTCATGAGCCAGCATTTGCTTGGCGGTGTCGTAGTATTCGTTGGCACGAGTGCGATAACGCTCAAAAATCTCAATTCCTGCACTCAGATCACCACGCTTTAAACGCTCGGCAAAAGTGTCGCCATATTTTGCCATAAACTCATCGACATCCGACTGCAAAAGCAGCGTGCGTGATGCGTCCAGATTGTCAAAATAAGTTTCTAGGATTTTTTTGCCCATCTCACGATCTAGGGGCTGTTTTAGATAGTGGGCACGGTCAAGCAGCAGCGACACCTGACGGGCGGTGACTTTTTGTTCAACGCTCGGCTCAAAACCCTGTTTGTCAGCTGCCACCGCCACCGTGCTGATGCTTTGCGCCAACGCCACCCCGACGATCGCTGTCGCCAAGCTCGACCACAAAAATTGCTGTTTCATTGCTCATCCTTACTGTCGAAGTTAAGAAAAATTCGCATTATGTTAGCACATTCCATCTTTCTTGTGTGATGGTTTTTGTGAGTAAATTTCTTTGGATGGATACATTTGCCAAAAATCATGGCATAATAAGCAATATTTTCAATTTATTAGTAAAAAACAGGAAAAATATGGCAACTGGTATCATCATGGCGGATGTGGCAGGGACAACCCTGAGCGACGCCGACAAGGCATTTTTGGCAAATGACGCCATCGGTGGTGTGATTTTATTTGCCCGCAATGTACAAACCCCCGAGCAAGTACGCGCGCTCACCGACCAAATGCGACAAATCAGCCCTACGCTCATCATCGCCTCCGACCAAGAAGGCGGACGAGTGGCAAGATTTCGCACAGGATTTTCGCCTTTGCCTGCGATGGGACGACTGGGCGAGCTGTATGACGACAATCCACAAAAAGCCTGCCAGCTTGCCTACGATACAGGCTATCTGATGGCGTGCGAAGTGCTGGCGGTGGGCGTGGATATTAGCTTTGCCCCTGTGCTTGACATTGATGGTTGTAGCCTTGTGATTGGCGATCGAGCCTTTCACGCCGACCCAAACATCGTTACCATCTTGTCGGCACGCTTTATTGACGGCATGAATGACGCTGGCATGAAAGCCACTGGCAAGCATTTTCCTGGACATGGCTCTATCGCCCCAGATTCTCATGTTTCTGATGCCATTGACCATCGCAGCTTTGATGAAATCATGGCGTGCGACTTGATAAGCTTCAAACAAAATCTTGCCAGACTCTCCGCACTCATGCCTGCTCATGTGATTTTTAGTCAAATTGACGACAAGCCTGCTGGCTTTTCAAAAGTGTGGCTACAAGACATTTTGCGTGAGCAATTGGGCTACGATGGCGTGCTGTTCTCGGACGATTTGTCCATGAAAGCCGCTCATGTGGCAGGCGATGTTAGTATGCGTGTCAAATCCGCCATTGACGCTGGGTGCGACATGGCACTGGTGTGCAACAGCCGTGAAGATGCTCTATTGGCGGTAGAATTTGCCAAGACCATGCCCGATGTGCCAAATCGCTTTGCTCGCATGAAAAGCCAAATCCCAAGCTGGCAAGGGGATTTGCACCGCACTTGTGTGTCGGCTTTTGCTTATTATCAAACAGCCAAAGAGCAGGTGCAGGCGGCATTTTTTGCCACGCCTGCCCAAACAGACAGCGCCAAAGACCCAACCAACTATCGCCCATCATAACCATCATCACAGCTCATTTATCGGTCAAAACTTATGCACCACATTTTTGGACACACAAGCCCCGACACAGACGCATTTGCTTCGGCATTTGCGCTGGCGTATTGGCTAAACGCTCAGCATATCAATGCCATCGCTTATCGTCTGGGCGAACCCAACCTTGAAACGGCGTTCGTCATTCGCCATTTGTTTGCTCATTTTACCAAGGACTTTGCCGACACACCGAGTCAGCTTTTGCCCTATCTTGACCCAAACAATCCGCTCGCCACGCTCCAACATGGCGACAAAATCGGACTGACCGACCACAACGAAAGTAGCCAATCCATCGCCAATGTCGGCGACTTTGACATTTGTTTTGTCATTGACCACCACAAAATCAACCTTGCCACGCCGCACACCGCCTATGTTCGCATCTCGCCTGTGGGCTGTACTTGCACGATTTTGTATGAAATGTTCGCCCAAAAAGCCATCGCCATACCGCCATCGCTTGCCATGCTCATGCTGTCTGCCATCATCTCCGACACGCTCAATCTCACCAGCCCTACCACCACCAATGACGACAGGCAAGTTGTGGAAAATTTATTAAAAATCATTGGCTTATCACACGATGACAAAGATAAATTTGCCCACGCCATGTTCATGGCAAAAAGCGACATCAGCCATCTAGACGCTCGGCAAATTCTACTGATGGATTATAAAGAGTATGATTTTTGCGGACACAAATGGGGCATTGCAGGGATTGAAACCTTAAACAGTGAGCAGGTTTTGGCACGCCGTGATGAACTGTCGGTCATGGCAAACACCCTAAAATCCGACAAAAACCTTGACCATCTGATGATTGCCATTGCCGACATTGGGACAAAAACTGGCTATGCTCTTGCTTACGATGACGCTCAAAATACCATCATCGCCCAAGCCTTTAACGCCAAAGCCAGTGATGACGGTGTATTTACACTATCTGGCGTGGTCAGCCGCAAACGCCAAATCGTCCCTGCGCTTGAAAATTATTATCGTCACACACCAAACAACACCACTTAACACAAAAACAGCACAAATCAAGGTCATCTATGTTCGGCATCACCGATTTAACCGCTTATCTGATTGGCGTACTCATCATCATTCTGCTGCCTGGTCCAAACAGCTTGTACTGCCTATCCGTCTCAGCAGGGCAAGGCAAAAAGGCAGGGGCGTGGGCGATGCTTGGGATTTTGGTGGGCGACAGTCTTTTAATGCTCGCCACCGTCTTGGGGGCTGGCACCTTGCTAAAAATATATCCTGCAATTTTTGATGGCATCAAACTTATCGGTGGGTGTTATTTGGCGTACATCGGTGTGCGACTGATGATGGGAGCGTATCAAACTTTCAAAAACCGCCACGCCATCGCAGGCAAAAGCTACACACCACCTGCTGTCGCCAAGCAAAATTATTTTTATCGCTCACTTTCGCTTAGCCTGACCAATCCTAAGGCAATTTTGTTTTTCTTATCTTTTTTTGTGCAATTTGTCCGCCCTGATTATGATAAGCCGTTTTTGACCTTTTTTGTATTAGCGGTCATTCTGCAAATTGTCAGTTTTTTATATTTGACTTTGCTGATTTTTAGTGGCAAAAAACTTGCCGACATTTTCAGCTCTCGTCCGATGATCATGACGCTTGCAATGCTTGGCGTGGGCTGTTTGTTTATTGGCTTTGGGGTGAATTTGTGGCTGGCGAAGTTGTGAGTGTTAAATGTTGTTAAAACAAAAACCCCAAAACCATCACGATTTTAGGGTTTGTTTGATTGGATTTTAAGTGGTTTTAATCAGCTTAAAAACCATCAATCACTGACAATTAGCCTTGCCTGTGCGATGATTGACCGCGCCATGTTTGGCAAGCAAAGCAACCATCTCGCTGTGTCCGTTGGCACAAGCAAACGACATTGCACTGTGATCTTTGGTTGAGACCAGATTGACATTCGCCCCTTGGTCGATGAGATATTGGGTGGTTTCTAGGCGGTTGTTGCTGGCGGCGACGATGAGTAGCGTCTCACGGTCATCTTCTACGGTTTGATCGTTGAGATCCACAGGCTTCTCGGCGTTTAGTAGGGTGTGGACTTTTTTGACGATGTTGGTATTTTTACCCAAAACCGCCGATTTCATCACATTATACACATCGCCTTTGTCGGTGGCGTGCAGGCTTGCGCCCTGCTCAATCAGATAATCCACCATGTCTTCATAGCCGATGAACGCCGCCCAGCCCAGAGCCGTCTGTTCAAGGCTGCCAACATCTTTGGCTTCTAGGTTTTGACCGTTCTCCACCATATATTTGACCGTTGCCAAATCGCCTTTTTTGACCGCATCAAACCAAGCGGCATCAGGACCTGTGGACGGCTTGTCATAAAACACACGCCAAGACAGCTTGTTTGGATTGGCGATGTCCACATTTTCTTCGTGGCTAAAGCGAAAATCAGCCTGTGGTGCTGGTGCAGTGGTGGTCACAGCGGCAGACTTGGCGGCTGGCTGATTGTCCGTTTGCGTGTTGGTGCAGCCTGTAACTGCCAACGCCAATAACGATAAAACAAAAAGTTTTTTCATAACATCACCTGACATTGTCAATAAAGTTATCAATAGAGCTGCCATTATAACCATCAACGACAGTCGTCACAACCCAAATCACCCAAGGTTACACAAATCCCACAAGGCTCAAAATCAAAAAATCACCAAATCACAAACCAAGCAAGCTCGGCAATTTAACCACAGCATAAATAAATAACAAAAACAGCACGCCCAAGACCGCTTTTTCGTAGCTGCTCAATGTCAGTCTGCCATGATGCTGATGATTGGAATACAAATAAATCGCCATACCAGGAATGTACAGCACCACCGATAATAACAGATACTCAAGACCTGCGGCATACACAATCCAAAGCCCGTAGATCGACGCCATAAAGCCTGTGAGCTTGATGTACCATTTGGCGTTTGTGGTGATGGATAGTTTGAATAAATACGCACCAATCAAAAAATAAGGAATCAAAATCATCGATGTGGAGATGAGCAAAAGCGTATTATAGCTTTGTTCAAAAATAAACACCAAAACCAAGCACAGCTGCACGACAAGCCCTGTGAACCACAGCGAATGAATGGGCGTGCCATTGGCGTTTAGCTTGTCCAAAATCTTGGGGAAGGCGCCGTTTTTGGCGCCGCGATAAGGCACCTCAGCAGAGTACATGGTCCAGCTGACATAAGATGCCAAAACCGAGACGATAAGACAGGCGGTGATGATGACCTTACCTGTCGGACCCATCATCGCATCCAAAAGTGCGCCCATCGAAGGGTTGGGTAGCGCCGCGATGGTCTCGCGTGGCAAAATCCCCAATGAAAATATGGTGATGGCCACATACAGCACCAGCGCGATCAAAATCCCAAGCACAGTGGCAAGCCCAACATCGGCGCGTCTTTTGGCGTGAGCAGAGAGCACACTTGCCCCTTCGACACCAGTGAAAACCCACAGCGTGATGAGCATGGTGCTTTTGACCTGATCGGAGATGCTGCTGTTTAGACTTGCGCCTGCCATGTCCGCCTTAAAAGTGCCGAAATCAAAATACCAAAGCCCCAAGGCAATGAATAAAATGAGCGGCGCAATCTTGACAAAAGTGGCGATGAGATTGACAAATGCCGCCTCCTTGATGCCGCCTGCGATGAGCGCGTGCACAAGCCAAACGATGATCGATGAGCCGATAAAGGCGGCTAAAGTATTGCCCTGACCAAAAATCACCGTGCCGCCAACATCGGTAAAGACGCCCAAACCCTCAAAAGCAACCGTCAAATAACCGACAATGCCAATGGTGGCGCACAGCCAATAGCCCCACGCCGACATAAAGCCTGCCATATCGCCAAAGCCTTCACGGGCATAGGTATAAATACCGCCATCCAAGTCGGGTCTGAGTCTTGAAATAAAGAAAAACGACAAGCCCAAAAAGATGATGCCAATGCCTGTGATGAGCCAGCCTGTCATGATGGCTTGACCGCCTGCGACTGCTGCCATGTTTTGGGGTAAGCTAAAAATCCCCGAGCCGATCATTGAGCTCAATACGAGCGCGGTCAGGGATAATAAACCGATTTTTTTGTGTGACATAGGATGCCTTATTGATTAATGTGCAAAATGCGATGGGCGATTTTATTAATAAAAAATAGGCCAACGAACCCAAAGCTGCTTGAGTGACTTAAGCTTAAATTATTTAAGATGCTCGGCCATCTTTTGAATGTGCTCCACTCCAATGCCGCAGCAGCCGCCAACGATGTCAGCGCCTTGTGCTGCCCATTTTTTTGCCCATTGTAAATAAGCATCAGGACCCAGATCTTCGCGCACTTCATCAATCTCATCGTTGGCAGCGGCATCTTTGGCTTGGGGCGCGAAGGCATTGGCATAGACGCCGATTTGGATATCGCGAGCGCCAAGCCTGTCAAGCGTGTCTTTGGTGGTGGCGATGGCATCGCTCATCACCTCAGGCTGACTGCAATTAAACAAAATCGCCTGCACGCCAAGCTCTGCCATTTGCTCTACAGCCAATTTGACAGACTCACCAGAGCGCAGGCTCGGCTCATCGACCGTCTCATCATCGATGAGCGTAAACGACACCCAAACAGGGCGACCGTCCACGGGCAATAAAGGCTTGATGCTTGTAGGCTCGATGACGCTGCTTTGGGTCTCAAGAAGCCAAATATCAACATAAGGCGACAGCCCTTCGATGAGTGGTCCTGCGATCATCGCAAATTCATCAGATCGAATCAGATCGGCGCGATACGAGCCAAATAAAGGTGGCAGCGATCCTGCGACTTTGGCGGCGGTGCCTGTATTGATGGCAGCGTTTTTGGCAAGCTGTCCTGCCAGATCTGCCAAGCGCTTGCCATCTTTGGCGAATCGCTCATCACCGATATGAAAAGGTACGACGGCATAGCTGTTGGTGGTGATGACCTGTGCGCCTGCACGGATAAAATCTTCGTGCACCGCCTGCACCAAATGCGGCGCCTCATACAAGGATAAGGCCGACCACTCAGGCTGACGAAAAGGGGCGTTTTTGCGCATGAGTTCACGGCTCATGCCACCGTCTAAAAGGGTGATTGACATGATAAACTTCTTTTTAAAATCAAAAAACCACCCATTCTACCACAAAACAAAAACCCCAAAGCCAAAAACTTTGGGGTTTTTAAAGTCAATCAACACCAATCAATCGCCTTGATAGCCTTTTAGCTTCAAGCGCGCCTTATGCAGTAGTGGCTCGGTGTAGCCAGACGGCTCGGTCGCTCCCTTAAAGATAAGATCAGCCGCCGCATGGAAGGCAATGTTGTTGTCAAAGTCGGCACTCATCGGACGATAGGCAGGGTCAGATGCGTTTTGCTCGTCCACGACTTTTGCCATGCGTTTTAGCGTTTCCCACACTTGCTCTTCACTCACAATGCCGTGAGCCAGCCAGTTGGCGATGTGCTGGCTTGAGATACGCAAGGTTGCACGGTCTTCCATCAAGCCAACATTGTTAATATCAGGCACTTTTGAACAGCCTACGCCCAAATCCACCCAACGCACGACATAGCCCAAAATACCTTGGCAGTTGTTATCCAGCTCTTTTTGCTTGTCTTCATCAGACCAATTGGTATCGCTTGCTAGCGGAATGGTCAGCAGATCATCAATGCTTGGCATTTGCTCTGACTTGATTTCGGTTTGGCGGTTTGCCACATTACACTGATGGTAGTGAATGGCGTGAATGGTCGCACCATTCGGGCTTGGTACCCACGCACAGCTTGCTCCTGCTTGTGGGTGTTCGATTTTAGTGCGGTACATTTCGGCTAATTCGTCAGGTTTTGGCCACATACCTTTACCAATTTGAGCCTTGCCCAAAAGACCAGTCGCAAGACCAATGCCGACATTGCGTTTTTCGTAGGCGTTAAACCAAGTTTGACCCTTAATCTCACCTTTTCGCACAAATGCCCCTGCCTGCATGGCGGTGTGAATCTCATCGCCCGTTCTGTCCATAAAGCCTGTATTGATAAAGATGGTACGGTCTTTTGCCTGTGCGATACAGTTTTTAAGGTTTGTCGAAGTGCGTTTTTCTTCATCCATAATGCCCATTTTGACCGAGTTGGCAGGCAGACCGATGGCTTCTTCGGCACGACCAAACAACTCTACCGCAAACGCCACTTCATCAGAGCCGTGCATTTTTGGCTTAACAATGTACATTGAGCCTGTGCGAGAATTGCGAAGTGAATTTTCGCCACGAATGTCGATGGCAGTCAGCATTGGCGTGATCAATGCATCCATAATGCCTTCAAAAATCTCTTCACCATTCACCAAAATCGCAGGGTTGGTCATCAAATGACCCACATTGCGAAGTAGCATCACCGAACGACCGTGTAGGGTTTGGCTGTTGCCATTCAAATCGGTATAGGTGCGGTCGGCATTTAGCGTACGGGTGATGGTTTTGCCATTTTTTTCCAAGTTTTCGGACAAATCGCCTTTCATCAGACCCAGCCAGTTGCGATAGCCTTCTACCTTCTCTTCGGCATCAACGGCAGCGACCGAGTCCTCTAAGTCTTGAATGGTGGTAACGGCAGCTTCCAAAATCACATCTTTGACGCCAGCTTTGTCATCTTTGCCAATCAAATGCTCACGATCAATCTCGATGATGGCGTGCAAGCCATTGTTTTTTAGGATAATTTCTGTTGGATTGTCTGCTGTGCCGTTAAAGCCTGCCAGTTTTTCAGCGTTTTGCAAAGTTACCACTTTGTCGCCAATTTTAGCCGATAATTTGCCATTATCAATTTGATAAATTTCCACATCAGCGTGCGAGCCGCCCACAAGCGGGAAAGTTTCATCAAGGAAATTTTTTGCAAATTCAATGACTTTCGCCCCACGGACAGGGTTATAACCCTTGCCTTTTTCAGCACCGTTTTCTTCGCTGATAACATCAAAACCATACAAAGCGTCATAGAGCGAACCCCAACGAGCGTTAGCGGCATTTAGGGCGTAGCGGGCATTTCGTACAGGCACAACCAATTGAGCCCCTGCGATGGTGGCGATTTCATCATCGACATTTTGGGTTTCAATGCTAAAATCAGCCACTTCTGGCTCAAGATAGCCGATTTCGGTCAAAAACGCTTTATACGCACCCAGCTCATAGGCGTTGTTTTTGTGCCAGTTGTCAATTTGGGCTTGCAATTCATCACGGCGAGCAAGCAGTGCCTTGTTCTTTGGTGTTAAATCAAGCACCACTTGTTCAAAATTTTTCCAATAAGTGTCGCTGTCAAGTCCTGCAACTGGCAGGGCTTCATTTTCAATAAAGTCGAATAAGATTTTGTCAATGGCAAGAGAGCCTTTTTGAATGCGTTGGGTAGCCATAATTTTATCCTTAAAATTTAAATAACAGGGGTGGTTGTCAGGTGTGTCTCACGCACCAATGATAGACAAAACGGTGTCAAGGACAAGCCAAAACACCGTTTTGATAAATTTTTACATAAGGTACGCCACATTTTTCCTAGCGGTGCGTGCTACGCACCTTACGCATTATCATTTTGGGAGAATTGACATTAACCGCCAAATTGGTTCATGGTGTTCTTAGTCGCATCACCAGCTTTTAGAGCGTTTTCACCAGAGAAGATTTCTTTGTGATCATCGCCGATGTCCGAACCTGCCATTGCTTGGTGTTTCACGCAAGCGATGCCACCACGGATTTCTTTACGCTGTACGCCAGCCACATAAGCAAGCATACCTTCATCACCGAAGTAGCCCTTAGCAAGCTCGTGCGTAGATAGCGCTGCGGTATGGTAAGTTGGCAAGGTGATTAGGTGATGGAATACACCCGCTTCACGAGCCGCATCCGCTTGGAATGTACGGATTTTCTCGTCTGCGTCATTGGCAAGCTCAGAACCGTCATATTTGGCATCCATTAACTTGTCACGCTCGTAACCAGAAACATCTTTACCTTCAGCTACCCAGCGGTCATACGCTTGCTGACGGAAGTTGATCGTCCAGTTGAATGATGGCGAGTTGTTATAAACAAGTTTTGCGTTTGGTACTTGTTTTTTGATGTCGTTGACGAAACTTGCGATACCAGCCACATCTGGCGTTGGCGTTTCGATCCAAATCATGTCCGCACCATTTTGTAGCGAAGTTACGCAGTCTAGTACCACACGGTCATGCTGAGTGCCTTCACGGAACTGATACAAGCCAGACGCTAGGCGAGTTGG
Organism: Moraxella nasibovis; assembly: GCF_029581575.1. NCBI lineage: Bacteria > Pseudomonadati > Pseudomonadota > Gammaproteobacteria > Moraxellales > Moraxellaceae > Moraxella > Moraxella nasibovis. The sequence goes on from NZ_CP089975.1 coordinate 1,796,323, forward strand.
GCGATGTAGCTTGCCGTTACGCTTGATTAGGATTTCGTCTTCTTTGGCGTCCGCGATGTCAATCTCGGTAGTTTCTAGGTAGCTGATGTATTTGCTCGCTAGATCGCCTGGTTCACGAGATACAGGGATTTTTTGAGTTAGGTCAGCACCTTCTGAGTCGGTACGAGCAACGATGACACCTTCGTCCACGCCAAGCTCTAAGAAGGCATAACGCACAGCGTTGATTTTGGCTAGGAAGTCTTCGTGTGGTACGGTAACTTTGCCCGCTTGGTGACCACATTGCTTAGCGTCAGATACTTGGTTTTCGATTTGGATCGCACACGCACCAGCCTCAATCATTTGCTTGGTTAGTAGGTAAGTTGCTTCTTCATTACCAAAACCTGCGTCAATGTCAGCAATGATTGGCACAACATGAGTTTCGAAGTTGTCGATTTGAGCTTCGATTTCTTTTACTTTTGCTGTATCGCCAGCCGCTTCAGCTTTTTGCATTGCACGGAATAGGTCGTTCAATTCTTTTGCGTCAGCTTGACGAAGGAAAGTGTAGATTTCTTCGATCAATTTTGGCACAGAAGTTTTTTCGTGCATAGATTGGTCAGGCAGCGGACCAAACTCAGAACGAAGAGCGGCAACCATCCAGCCTGATAGGTAGATGTAGCGTTTGTTTGTGGTGCCGAAGTATTTTTTGTTGGCGATCATTTTTTGCTGAGCGATGAAACCGTGCCAGCAGCCTAGTGATTGAGTGTATTTTGAGTTGTCAGCGTCGTATTCAGCCATGTCACGACGCATGATGGCAGCGGTGTATTTGGCGATGTCCAGACCAGTTTTAAAACGGTTTTGAACAATCATGCGAGCCGCATCTTCTGGGCGGATGGCGTCCCAAGTACCGCCTAATTTTTCCTTAACAGAACGAACATGTTCGAGTGCTGATTGATAAGTCATGATAGTCTCCTAGATTCCATGTTGGTGTATCATTACTGGTGTAGCACCTTGCTGCACCCCAAAATCTGCAACCGTCTGGCTGCCTGTGATTTGAGATACAGCATACCCAAAACTTTGGCATTTATCCAATAGCAAGGCATAATGTTCGATATTTTTTAAATAAATGATTACTTAATTACCATTAAAAATCTTGATGATTTAAACATAAAAACCACCATTAACCCCATGAAAATAAAGACAATTTCTCATCTTTATTTACCCCATAAAATACAAAATTACCGCAAAAATCACCATAAAAATTTTCTCAACCTCCCATCAAATTGTAACAAATTATCCCAAATTTTTAAAAAATCATCTGCTTTTTAAGACCTTATCGCCACTTTATGTGCTAAAATCCCTGACAAAACCACTTGCAAAAATCCATTAACAAAATCACCAACAACAATCACCCCATCATCATGGCAACACCACCAAACACTCTACTGCCCTATCTGACCACACAAGGCTCTTTGACCGCATTATTAGAAGTCAAAGCAGGTCAGCCTTTGTGCGTAAAAGTCATCAAAGAAGGCTGGCAGGCACTTGATTTTCAACAAAAAAAATCGCTCGGTTTGCCCGTTCATCGCCCATTGGTGGCGTGGGTGCGAGAAGTGGAGCTGTTTGGCGATGGCAAAGTTGGCGATGATAAAGGGGCTAAAAAAGGCGCATGGGTGCGTGCCAAAAGCATTTTTCCCATCGAAAGCCTGACAGGAAATGCCAAACGCCTACGCCATCTGCACGGCACGCCCATCGGCTATGTGATGTTTAAAAAACACCGTACCCTGCCCTGCACTCGGCGGATTTTTTGTCAAGATGGGCAATGGGGTCGGCGTAGCATTTATGATTGGCAAGGCAGAGTACTTTTGATTGAAGAGCAGTTTTCGCACGAATTTGTAGCAGTGCTGTCATGAAAAATCTCAAAAAATTCGCAAAAATATCCGCCAAAGATCAGGCGGTTTGTGGTACACTACAAAGGTTTTTATTCCATCCATTTTAGTTTAAGGTAACCCCATGTTCAAAGACATTTCATTGCACGCTTACGACCCAGACATCGCCGCCGCCATCGACGCCGAAGGTCGCCGTCAAGAAGATCACATTGAGCTTATCGCCTCAGAAAACTACTGCTCACCTGCGGTGATGGCAGCCCAAGGCTCAAACCTTACCAACAAATATGCCGAAGGCTACCCAGGCAAGCGCTACTATGGCGGCTGCGAGCATGTCGATGTCATCGAACAAATCGCCATTGACCGTGCCAAAGCGCTATTCGGTGCAGATTATGCCAATGTTCAGCCGCACTCAGGCAGTAACGCCAACGCCGCCGTGTATCTTGCCCTACTAGAAGCAGGCGACACCGTCATGGGCATGAGCCTAGCTCACGGTGGTCATTTGACGCACGGAGCCAGCGTGTCATTCTCTGGCAAAACTTACAACGCCGTGCATTATGGCATTGATGACAATGGCATGATTGACTATAACGAAGTGGCTCGCCTTGCCCAAGAGCATAAGCCAAAGATGATCATCGCAGGCTTTTCTGCTTATAGTCAAGTGATGGATTGGCAAAAATTCCGTGAAATCGCAGACAGCGTCGGTGCTTATCTGTTTGTTGATATGGCTCATGTGGCAGGTCTTGTGGCGGCTGGCGTCTATCCAAACCCAGTGCCGTTTGCCGATGTGGTTACCACCACCACCCACAAAACCTTGCGTGGTCCTCGCTCAGGTCTGATTCTGGCTCGTGCCAACGAAGAAGTTGAGAAAAAACTGAACTCAGCCGTATTCCCTGGCACGCAAGGTGGTCCGCTCATGCACGCCATCGCCGCCAAAGCCGTGTGCTTTAAAGAAGCGATGAGCGATGAGTTTAAGACCTACCAACAACAGGTCGTCAAAAATGCCAAAGCAATGGCACAAGTCATTCAAACTCGTGGCTACGATGTCGTCTCTGGCGGTACCGAAAACCACCTGATGCTCATCAGCCTAATCAAGCAAGAAATCACCGGCAAAGAAGCGGACAAATGGCTTGGCGATGCACACATCACCGTAAACAAAAACTCCGTGCCAAACGATCCAAAATCGCCATTTGTAACCAGTGGCATTCGTATCGGTACGCCTGCCGTCACCACTCGTGGCTTTACCGAGACAGAATGTGTGGATTTGGCAAACTGGATCTGCGATGTATTGGACGCTCGTGGCGATGAAAAAGTGCTGGCAGAAGTCCGTGCCAAAGTCGCTGACATCTGTGCAAAATTGCCAGTTTACCAAAAATCTAAAACCAAAGAGCTGTTTGCCAAAATCAGCGACATGATCGATGAGCAAGCCGACAGTGAATTTGTCAATACTGCCAAAGAAAAATTCAACGAATTTTACGAAAAGGCGATGACCAAAATCAACAAAGCTTAATCGCAAGCAGTGATTTCATCAAAAAGCAGAGGTGGATATGATTTCACCTCTGCTTTTTTTATTATGCTTTTTAAATTTGACATCCATCATTTGGCAATCATCGCCAAACATTCTGACGCCATGACCATACCCACGACACTCGTCACCACCACCGCCGAACCGTAGCCGCCGCAGTTCAGCCCGCTCTCACACGCCGTTGCCATTTTTAGCTGCTCGGTCGAATAGACACATTTCATGCCAAATTTGCCTTTTTTGTTCTGACTGATGCCCTTTTCTTTTAAGCGAGTACGCAGCTTGGCAAGCAAA